>PGZC01000025.1 GCA_002839995.1 Gammaproteobacteria bacterium HGW-Gammaproteobacteria-4
CATCTGTAGGAGCTCACCCTGTGAGCGACCCCTACGGCGATGCCTCAGGGCGCATCTGTAGGAGCTCACCCTGTGAGCGACCCCTACAGCGATGCCTCCGGGCGCATCTGTAGGAGCTCACCCTGTGAGCGACTGTGTCGCTCGCCGGTGAAAGCCAGCGCTTCTGTGGGAGTCGGCCTGCAGGCGAATCAACCCGGAAAAACCTGCGCGTGCGGCGCGTTCTCACGGGTAATGTGGTGCGCGTGAGCGTTAGCCTACAAAAACCGCCGCAGCTCGTCGCTGGCGCGATACAGTTCTTGCGCGAGGCGCGCGACCCGCAATTCCGGCGCCGCCAATTGGCCTTTGCGCGCGCCGCTTTCGATGGTGCGCGCCAGATCCGAAAGCATGGTGGCACCGAGATTGGCGCTTGCCGATTTCAACGAATGCGCAGGCCCGGTCATCGCCGCGAGATCGGCGCCCAGCGCAGCGGCTTCGAGCTGCGCGAGGTGACCTGGGGCATCTTCCAGAAACACCTTCACCAATGAGCGAAAATCGTCGCCCATCACGTCGCGCAACTCCTCGGTGACTTCGCGATCGATCGCCGGTCCGCGAATGAACTGGTTCGACAGCGGCTGCATCGCACCGGGCGCTTCGCTGGTTCGCGGCTTGCCGGGGGGTGCGTTGACCACCGGCTGGCGTGCCGATTGCACCGCCACCGAATGTGCCGGTGGCGAGACGATCGCGGGCGCGATTGCCGGCGCCGCAGGCTGGGTTATCCAGCGCGCCAGTGTGACCCGCATCTGCTCGCGCGTTACCGGCTTCGGCAGGTAGTCGTCCATACCGGCATCCAGGCACTTCTGCCGATCACCGGCCATGGCGTTGGCGGTCATGGCGATGATCGGCAGCCGGCTTGCGCCCAACTGCTCCTCGTGCTCCCGCCACAACCGGGTTGCGCCATAGCCATCCATGATCGGCATCTGGCAATCCATCAGCACTGCATCGTAACGATGATCGACCAGGCGCTCGATCGCGAGCTTGCCATTTTCGACCGCATCGCAGGTAAGCCCCATCAAATCGAGCAAGCGTTGCGCCACCATGCGGTTGACCGGGTTGTCCTCGACCAGCAGCACGCGTCCGCGCAGCTTGCTCGCCACCGCCGATTCAGGTGCCGACAGCACCAGTTCCGTGGCTTCCACGATGGCATCGTCGCTCGCCCCGAGCACACGCGCTTCATCGGCAAGAAACGCGCTCAACGCCATGCGCAATTCGGCATCGCTGGTGTCGCGCGGCAGCACCAGCACCCGCCCCGCCTCGACGACTTCATCCGGCGGCGACTCGTTGCCGCGCAGGTATACGATGCGCAGATTGTCCAGGTCGGTACTGCGCCGCACATTGCGATGCAGCGCGACCACGGTGGTGCGAATGCTCGCCAGATCGGCCAGCAACAGCGCGAACGGCTTTTTGCTGGCCTTGCCGACACCGTCGCGCAAGGCGACCAGCGCGTCCTGCGTGGTGTCGGCAAACGCCGCGTTCACCCCCCAATTCTTGAGCGCGAACTTGAGGCGTTGCTGCAATCTGGGTTCGTTGCTCAACACCAGCATGTGGGCGTCGCTCAGCTCGACCCGGGCACTGACCATGTCGCCCACCGCCTTCAGCAGCGGCACCTCGACCCAGAACAAGGTGCCCTTGCCTTGCGTCGATTCGAAGCCGATGGTGCCGCCCATCAAGCGCACGATACGCTGGCTGATCGCCAGGCCAAGGCCGGTGCCGCCGTACAGCCGAGTCGTTGAGGTGTCGGCCTGGGTAAACGCCTGAAACAGCCGGTCTGCGGCTTCGGCAGGAATGCCGATACCGGTGTCGCGGACTTCGAACCGGATCAGATGATGGCTGCGGGTTTCGCCCTTGCGTATCGCGCTGAGGGTCACCGCGCCACGCTCGGTAAACTTGATCGCATTGCTGAGCAGGTTCGACAACACCTGCCGCAAACGGGTCGGGTCGCCACGCACCGCCAGACGCAAGCTCGGGTCGATATTCAGGCTCAGGCGCAGACGTTTGCTCTCGGCCGATTTTTCCATCAGTCGAATCACCAGCGAAAGCAACTCGCGCAGGTTGACGCCAACGGTTTCCAGCTCGAGCTTGCTGGCCTCCAGCTTGGAGTAATCCAGGATGTCATCGACGATGCGCAGCAACTGCCGGGCGGATCCGAAGGCGGTGGCGACCAGATCGGTTTGATCCGGACGCAAACCCGAGCCCTGCAACAGATCGAGCATCGGAATGATGCCGTTGAGCGGCGTGCGGATCTCGTGGCTCATGGTGGCGAGGAACTCGCCCTTGGCCATCACCGCCGCTTCCGCGGTGCGTTTTGCCAGTACCAGATCGCTCTGCGTGCGCTCGTGCTGTTGTACTTGCGCGGTCAGATCGGCGGTCCGTTGTTGCTCGTGCGCCAACGCCAGTTGCTGGCCGGCAATGCACGCGCGCATCCGCCGATGGCCCAGATACCAGTCGCCCAGGATCGCAAGCAGCGCCAGCACTGCCAACGCAAGCGCGAGGTACGACCATTCGGCGGACAGCGGTTTTGGCAACAGCTGCGCAACGGCGATACTGCCGGCCAAAGCCAGCAAGGCGAGTGCACGCAACGCGAGTAAAAGCACCTCAGCACCTCCAGCAACGCGTCGTGATTGCCGCTAGCCGGATGTCGGTCATTGCGCGCTGCCTCACAGTACGGCGGACTTGAAGTCGAAACTCAGGGCATCGCCCGCCTGCTGCACCAGATTGCCTTGCAGAAAATCGATACCGATCATCCACAAGGTCGCCGCAGCTTGCGGGTCTTCGACGCGGTGCCCGATCACCTTGATGCCGAGCTGATGCGCCTTGGCGACGACGTTGTGCAATTCGTCCTTGATCGCGCCGGCGCTGGCAGCCTTCAGGTAACGCGGGCCGAGCTTGATGAAGCTGAGCGGCAGGTGCTCCAGCAAGCTGGCGGCATCGAGCCCGGCTTCGAACTGACTCAGACAGAAACTGACGCCGTGATGGACGAGGCTGCGGCAAAATTCGCCAATGGTGGCGGAATGCACGATGGCTTCGTCCATGCGAATTTCGATAACCAGCGACTCGGCCGCAATCTGCGCGGCAACCAGTTGGTCGCGCAGCCAGTCGGCGTACTGCGGCGACGCCAGGCTTAGCGGCGACTGGGTGAGAAACAGGCGCAATTTGCTGTTATCGGCCTGCTTGCGCGCGATAACCGCGATCGCTTCGGCAACGGCCCAGCGGTCCACTTCGGCGATCCAGCCGCGACGCTCCGCGACGGGCACGATCGCACCGGCCTGATGCACCTTGCCATCGCTGTCGCGCAGACGCAGCAGACACTGGAACTGGGCCTCCTCACCGCCTTGCACCGCCACGATCGGCTGATAGACAAACTCGAAACCGGCTTCGTCGATCGCGCTGCGGATGCTGTGCTCCAGACCCGCCTGTGCTTCGCGCTCGGCGTCCTTGGGCGGCTCGTAGCAGGCAATGCCGCGATCGGTATTGCGCGCCGTGCGACACGCCCGTTCGGACGCATTGAGCACGGCGCCGACGTCGGCCGGCACGGCGGCGAACGGACAGATGCCCACCGAAATGCGCAGCCGCAACGGTTTGCCATCCACCGTGAATGCATGCTGCATGAGTTCCGCGCGCAAACGGGCGGCACCGGCCTCGAGCGTGGACAAACTCGCCGCGCCATCGACCACCAGAAAGCTGGCGTCGCCAAGGCGCGCGGCATAACCATCGGCGGGCGCTTTGTCGGCCAGCACGTGTCCCACGTCGGCAAGCACCTGTTCCAGCGTCGCCAGGCCGAGACGCTCACGGATTTGCACCGCCGCCTCGACTTCGAGGAACAACAGCCCGCCGGGCTTTGGCGGAGCTCCCGTTGCAGCGCCGCCTGTTGCCGAACCTTTTTTGGCCGCGATCATGTCCTGCAAATGCAGCATCAGGATGTCGCGATGATGCAGCCCGGTGCGCGCGTCGCGATCGTCGCCCGGGGCATGGCCGCGATTGGCCAGCACGCGCGCACGTTGTACCCGGTTTTGCACTGCGGCGATCAAATGCCGCGGCCGCACCGGCTTGGCCAGGAAGTCGTCGGCACCCGCATCGATCACTTCGAACTGCACTTCCTGATCCGACTCGCCGCTGAGGAACACGATGGGCGTGTGCAAAAACTCGGGCTGCTCGCGAATCAGCGTGGTCAGCTCCATGCCATTGCAACGCGGCATGTACAGATCCATCAAGATCAGATCCGGCTTGAACGTGCGCAAGGTGTCGAGCACGACCAGCGGATCTTCGACCACACGCGCATCCATGCCGGCGTTGCGCAGCACGCTTTCGGCAAAAACGCCCTGGGCCCGGTCGTCTTCAACGATCAGGATACGGTAGGGGTCGCCGGCTGGCGGAACCGCCACCGCCCGCAATACCCGAAGGATGTCGTCTACGCTCGCCGGTGCCACCACCAACGCGTCGGCGCCCGCGCGCCGCGCCCTGAGCCGCAGGGCCAATTCGTCGCGCTCAAGAATCATTGCGAGGCACAAATGACTGCCGACGTGGTCGCGCACCTTCTGCGCCGCGTGTCCGATCCGCTCGATGTCCTCGATGAATGCGGAATCGACGATCACCAGCTCCGGCGGCAGCGCGCCCAGAAGCTCGATCAGTTCGTCGGCCGAATCCAGAATCTCCATCTCCGCGCCTTCCGCCTCCATGCGCGGACCCAGTTCGCAAAAGATGGGACCACCCTCGGTGAGGTGATAAGCACGCTTCGCCAACACGGTTGACGATTCCTTGCTGACGTTGCCCCGGTTGGGCGGTTCCTGGTTCTCTGGCACAGTCACGGCGAGTCCTTTATGTGGCTTCGGGGGAAACACACTAACGAGGTACGGTTTGCCGGCATTGGCGTTGCCGGCAACCGGAGCGGCATCATGCCAGCGTTGCCAGTAGCCGGTGGGTGGCCGCTCGGCCCGCGCCACGTTGCCGCGCTGCATCCGTTCCACCGGCTCGCTTTCGGCCAGTTCGGCGCACACTTCACGCAATGCCGCAGCATAGCTGGCCAGATGCCGCGCTTCGTGTTCGTTGGGCAGCCGTGGCTGGGTCAAGGCCGTTTGCAACAACGCGGCGATCGCGGCCGTCACCTGACCCAGACGCGCATGGCGCGGTTCGCAGGCGGCGGCGCCCAGCGCATGCAAATCGGCTTGCAACAGCACCAGCACGTTGATGTCCCAGCCGCCATTCCACATGGCCAGCACGCGTGCGGCGAGGATGCTCCCGTAGCCGCCGACACGTGTCGGTCGAAGCGGCGCGAACGCCACCGGTGCGGATGAATCGTGCAGCATGCAACCCCCTGTTGCTTCAGATACAGTACCCGCGCCGCTCATATTGCAACACAGCAGCCAACGCCGGTTGAACACATTCTGCCTGAGTCCTCGATCACGGCCTGTTTGACGCCCTGCTACAGCAAACGCAATTGACGTACGCTTCCGGCACCGCTATACCTTAGTGCTCATCATGACGCCGCCAAGACTCCCACGCCAATTCATCATCGTACCCTCACGCCCGCGGCAACGCCTGTTGCTGCTGGCGGTCGCTGCGCTGTGGTTGGGCTCGCTATTCGCGGCCTGGTTCGTTTCCGCCCGACATGCGGCGGCGGAACTGCCGCTGGCACAGCGCGAGGTGGCGCGCCTGCATCAGGTATCGCGGGAAGCCCAGTCGCAGATCGAGTTGCTGCGCCAGAACACCAGCACCCTCAAACGCTCCGACGAGATCAGCCGTTCAGCCAACCAGAGCCTGCAACAGACCCTCACCGAGCGCGAGGAAGAGATTGCCCAGTTGCGCGCCGACGTGGCGTTTTACGAGCGCCTGGTCGGCAACAGCGAGCGCCGCAAGGGCCTCAACGTGCACAGTGTGCAGATCAGCAGTCAGGAAAACGGGGCATGGCGCTATTCGATCACGCTCACCCAGAACCTCAACCGCGGCAAGGTCAGCAAGGGCGATTTGCGGCTGCACGTGGATGGCACCCAGGGTGGGCGCCTGCAGACGCTGGAATGGCCGGCGTTGGTGCAGGACAAGGATGCTGCGGCACAGGGCTTTGCCTTTCGCTACTTTCAGCAGTTGGGGGGCATCCTGATGCTGCCCGCAGACTTCGCGCCCAGCCAGATCCGGGTCGTCCTGCGCTCGGACGGCAGCACCCGCGAGCAGGTGTTCCCGTGGCAATCGAGTGTGCTGCCGGGCGATGGCTGAAAACCTGCGCTCAGCCTGCGACAATGCGCGACAACCCACGTAACCCAATTGCCTGGAGCGAACCCATGCTTGGCCGTAACAAGAGCAGCAGTACCAGCGGCAGCGGACAGGTGGACACCCTGATCGGGCCGCAGGTATCGATTCGCGGCGATGTCACTTTCTCCGGCGGTCTGTACGTCGAGGGCCGGATCCACGGCGCGGTGTGCGCCGAAGACGGAGCCAAGGCGGTACTCACCCTGTCCGATCACGGGTTCATCGAAGGCGAGGTGCGGGTGCCGGTGGTGATCGTCAACGGCCAGCTCACCGGCGATTTGTACGCGAGCGACCGGATCGAGCTCGGCGCACACGCCAGGGTTCAAGGCAACATCCACTACCGCATGGTGGAAATGGCAGCCGGCGCGATGGTCACCGGCCGCCTGATCCACGATGAAATGCCGCCCAAACAACTCAGCGGCCCGACCGCCGAACCGGCTGACGAGGCTTGAGGGAACCCTTGATTACGCGGCGCAATACCCCCATGCTGATGCCATGAGCGCGCCGACCTACCAGCAAATCGATTCGCCGCTGATCTTCAGCCACGCTGCCGCCAGCAAGGTGCGCGAGCTGATCAAGGAAGAGGGCAACGATGCCCTGAAGTTGCGCGTCTATATCACCGGCGGCGGTTGCTCGGGCTTCCAGTACGGGTTCACCTTCGATGAGCAACAAGCCGAGGACGACGTCAGCGTGCGCACCGACGATGTCGATTTGCTGGTCGATCCGCTCAGCCTGCAATACCTGATGGGCGCCGAGGTCGATTACAGCGAATCGCTGACCGGCGCGCAGTTCGTCATTCGCAACCCCAATGCCAAGACCACCTGCGGCTGCGGTAGTTCGTTCACGGTGTGATCGCGCGACTTACGCCCCTGTTCTCCGGCCTGGCGCTCGATCGCGCCGATCACCTGCGCTCCCAGCCGCAGGCGCTGGAAAGCCTCAGCACCAGTTGCCGCGTGGTTCGGGTCGATCGCGAGGGGCGCCTGGGCGCCAATGCCGCTGGCGATTGCCTGCACGTAGAGCTATCCGCGCAGTTCAGCAGCATGTGGCAGCAGGCCAGCTTTCTCGGCCTGCACCAGCAGCAGGCGTGGTTTTCGATCGTCAGCGACGAGCCGGCGACCGACGTGCCGCAATGGCTCGACCTGCGCACCGCCGCTGCGCGGTTTGACGGCTTTCACGCCGGCGTTGGCGCCTATGCCCGCGCACTGGCCCTGTGGCAGCAACGCACCCGTTTTTGCAGCGTCTGCGCAGGCGCACTGGTGCTCGCCCGCGCTGGCCATGTCGCCCATTGCCCGCACTGCAATACCGAGCATTTTCCGCGCACCGACCCGGCGGTGATCGTGGTGATCAGCAACGGCGACAGCATCCTGCTGGCACGTCAGGCCAGTTGGCCCGAGCGCCGCTATTCGCTGATCGCCGGCTTTGTCGAGCCCGGCGAAAGCCTGGAAGATGCAGTGCTGCGCGAGGCCATGGAGGAAGTCGGATTGCCGCTGACCGACTGCCGATACATTGCCTCGCAGCCGTGGCCGTTTCCGGCCTCGCTGATGCTGGGCTTCAGCGCCGAAGCGCCGCTGCAAGCGCCGCGCATCGGCAGCGAGCTTGAAGACGCGCTCTGGATAACCGCATCGGAACTGCGCGTCGCCATCGCGGATCGCCGCTTGCTGCCGCCGCCGCGGTTGTCGATCTCGCGGCTGTTGCTCGATGGCTGGCTCGCACAATGGCCGGATTGACCGGCGCAAGCCGTAGAGAGCCTATTGAAACCTGCTGCGCTAGCAGCGGAGAGCCGGTCATTCGTGCGATGTGGTTGATGACGCGGGCCGCAACCGAATCCGGGCTATCATTCAGCCACCCACGAGCAACGCGAATACCATGTCCGCCACACTCATCGCCGTTGTGATTGCCTTGGTGCTTGGCCACATGGTCCAGCCGCTGGCCCGCTTGCGCCAGTTCCACTGGTTCGAGCACTGGCTGCACTGGTTGAACCAGCAGGCGGGGTTGCGCAATGTCTGGCAAGGACGATGGGGCATGGTTTTCAGCGTCGGCGCGCCGACGGTTCTTGCCGGTCTGCTCACCGCCGCACTGGATGACCGGTTTTACGGGTTGCCGCTGTTCGCGTTTTCGCTGGCGAGCCTGTTTTATGCCTGGGGTCCGCGCGATCTCGATCAGGATGTCGATCACCTGCTGCACGCCGACGACCCCGACACGGCACGCGCGCTGGCGGCGCAACTCAACCCCGACGCTGACGTGGCGATGGAACCCGCCGGCATGGTCGGCGCCGTGTTCGCCGGCGCATTGCAACGCTGGTTTGCGGTGTTGCTCTGGTTCCTGTTGCTGGGGCCGATGGGCGCCATCGGCTACCGTCTGCTGACCCTCGCCAGCCGCGACACGCAATTGCCCGAACGGCATCGCGAAGTCGTGCGACGCACACGCGCGATCCTCGAGTGGCCCGCAGCGCAGCTGATGACCTTCGCGCTGGCGCTGGTGGCCAACTTCGACAACGTGCTTGCTGCCTGGCGTGACTGGCAACGCGACGGCTGGCGGCTGAACATGGACTTCCTGTATGCCGCCGCGCGCGCCAGCGTGAGTTGCGAACTCGCTGCCGAGGCGGCCGACAGCGACGAACCGATCGGCGAGGCGCCGGCACTGCTCGCGCTGCGCGATGCGATGAGCCTGGTCTGGCGCGTGCTGCTGGTGTGGCTGGCGGTGTTGGCGCTGTTTGTGCTCGCTGGCTGGGCCAACTGAGGGGAACCTGAGCTACGCGGCATCGCCGCGCAGTTCGCGCACCATCGCTTCCAGCGCGCCGGCGCTGGCCCGATCCGCGGCGACCGGGCCGTCGGCGACCAGTTCCACGTGCGCGCGAAACCGGCGCGGCACCCGCGCGCGATACATGCGCTGGTTGCGCCGGCTCCACATGCTGCGCCACATCCCCTTGAGCGCCATCGGCACCACCGGAACCGGCCGCGCCGCGAGAATGCGTTCGACGCCATTGCGAAAACCGCCGATCTCGCCGTCGAGCGTGAGCTGACCTTCCGGGAATATGCCCACCACCTCGCCCGCCGCCAATGCCGCGTCGATTTCGGCGAACGCCCGTTCCATCAACGCGGCATCCTCTTTCGCCGGCGCAATCGGAATCGCGCGGGCAATGCGGAAAATCCAGCGCAACACCGGAATGCGGAAGATCTTGTGGTACATCACAAAGCGGATCGGGCGCCGCACCGCACCCATCACGATCAGCGCATCGACGAAGCTGACGTGGTTGCACACCACCAGCGCCGGCCCGTCATCGGGAACCCGGTCGGTGCCGCGCGTACGCAACCGGTACAGCACGCCCACGATCAGCCAGCTCATGAAGCGCATGGTGAACTCGGGCACCAGGCTGAAAATATAGACCGCCACCAGCACGTTGAGGATCGCGTTGAGCAAGAACACCTGCGGGATGTTCAGGCCGGCGCGGAACGCCACCATTGCCAGCAGCGCGGCGGTCACCATGAACAGGGCGTTGAGAATGTTGTTGGCGGCTATGATGCGGCTCAATCGCTCCGGCGCGGCACGGCTCTGGATCAGCGCATACAGCGGCACGATGTAAAAGCCGCCGAACAAGCCGATTCCGAGCAGATCGATCATCACCCGCACGTTGCCCGGCGCCGCCAGAAACTGCATCGCACTCAGCCCGGTCTGCACGCTGCCGACCGGACGCGCAAAGTACAAATCCAGCGCGAACACGGTGAGACCGAGCGCGCCCAGCGGCACCAGGCCGATTTCCACACGCCGCCCGGAAAGCCGCTCGCACAGCAGCGAACCGATGCCGATCCCGAGCGAGAACAGGGTCAACACCAGTGGCGCAACCTCTTCGTTGCCGCCGAGAAACTCGCGCGTGTAGTTGGGTATCTGGGCGAGAAAGGTGGCGCCGAAAAACCAGAACCAACTGACCCCGAGCACCGCATACAGCACCGCCCGGTTACCGCGCAGGCAGGCCAGCGTGCGCAGCGTCTGCGTGAATGGGTTGCGGTTGATGCGCAGCTCCGGTGCGCTGGCCGGAATCGCCGGGATGGCGCGGCTCATGGCGTAACCGGCCAGCGCGATACCGATCACCGCGACCGAAACCCAGACCGTGCCGCTGACGAACAACGCCATCAGTGCGCCGCCGGCAAGCGTGCCGAGCAGGATCGCCAGAAACGTACCGGCTTCGACCAACGCGTTGCCGCCGAGCAATTCGCCGGGCTTGAGCAATTGCGGCAATACCGAGTATTTCACCGGACCGAACAAGGTGCTTTGCAAACCCATCAGGAACAACACGCCGAGCAGGAACGGCAGGCTGTTGAGCCAGAAGCCGAGCGCTGCCAGAAGCATGATGAACACTTCCAGCAACTTGATCTTGCGGATCAGGCCCGACTTTTCGTTCTTCTCGGCCCATTGCCCGGCGCTGGCGGAAAACAGGAAGAACGGCAGGATGAACAGACCGGCAGCCAGGTTCGACCAGAAGTTGATGTCGTCGCTGCTCAGCCCGACTACCTTGAACGCGATCAGGATCACCAGCGCGTTCTTGAATACGTTGTCGTTGAACGCACCCAACGCCTGGGTGAGAAAGAACGGCAGGAAGCGACGCTGCGAAAGCAGGGAAAACTGGTTGTCGGCCATCCACCACACTCCGTTATCGTTCGGCCAGCGCAGTGTACCGGGTCAATGGTTGCCGGCGTCGGCTTCATCGTATGTGTCGCCCACAGGGTGGGCTCCTACAGCGTGGCTTTGGTGGTATTGCGCAATCCCGGGTTTCGCCGCTGCGCGGCTCAACCCGGGCTACCCGTCGCGTGTTCCCCGACGGCGCGCTGCTGCACTACACTAGCCCGCGCACATCACCCAGGAAAAACCGATGAACCCGTATATCGCATTGATCACGTTGCTGACCGTGGTGCTGATGATCGTCACCGCCATGCTGGTCGGCAAGGCGCGCAGCACGCATGGCGTGAAAGCACCCGCAACCACCGGCCACCCCGATTTCGATCGCGCGTTCCGGGTGCAGGCCAACACCCTGGAATCGGCGCTGGCGTTTCTGCCGGCACTGTGGATCGCCGGCAGCTACAGCTCCAGCAAAATCGCGGCCGTGCTCGGTGCGGTGTGGTTGTTGGGCCGGGTGCTGTACATCACCGGCTACCTCAAGGCAGCCGAAAAGCGCGGCATGGGTTTCATCATTTCGTTTCTCGCACTGGTCGGGCTGCTCGGGTTCGGCGCCTGGGGCATCGCCGTGGCGTTGATCGTTTAAGTGCCGACGCAAAAAACCTACGACCGCGACTATTTCGATCGCTGGTATCGGCGACGCGCGATCCAGGCGCCCGGCGTGCTTGCACGCAAGGCGGCGCTGGCGGTGGCAACGGCCGAGTACTACCTCGGCCGCCCGTTGCGCAGCGTGATCGATGTCGGCTGCGGCGAAGGCCGATGGCGAGCGGCCCTGCACGCGATCCGGCCCGGTATCGATTACCTCGGCATCGACAGCAGCGACTACGCGGTGCGGCGCTACGGACGCAGCCGCAACCTGCGGCTGGCACGATTTGCGCAACTCGACAGCCTGCGTTTTGGCCCTTCCGCCGATCTGCTGGTGTGCTCGGACGTGCTTCACTATCTGCCCAGCGCCGAACTCAAACGCGGCGTGCGCGGCTTCGCCGAAATGTGCCATGGCGTCGCCTTCATCGAGGCATTCTGCCGTGGCGACGACATCGAGGGCGATCTCGATGGCTATATCGCGCGTCCGGCGAGCTTCTACCGACGCGCGCTGAACGCAGCAGGCTTCACCGATGCCGGCGCGCAAATCTGGCTGGCACCCGCCGTGGCCGCCGAGGCGATGGCGCTGGAGCGGGCCTGAGCGCCCGCGCGCCTTCACCGCGACGCCGCGTTCAATCGTACTGCGCTACTTTCACCAGCAGGTGCTTGGCCAGTTTGCCGTGCAGGCGGCCGACGCCGCGCACCAGATGCAGCATGCCGAACAGCAGCGCCATGCCCACGGTCGCGATCAACGGTGCCAGCCACAACGACGGCGTGAAATCGACCTCGCCGCCAAGGTGAATCCAGCCGACACCGCTCAACAACTGCGCTACCGGTGCAGCAATCAAGGCAAGCGCAACGCTGAAGCCCGAGATCGTCACCGTGAAGTAGATGATGCCCAACGGCAGCATCAGCAGCATGTACAGGCACGTCGACCAGGTGCGCGGATCGGAGAACATGCCGCCGATGCGCGTGAGCAAGGGCTGTCCGCGCGTGGAATACAGCGGCCGGCGCGGCATCCGCTCACCCAGCATGGTTTCCACGATCCGCCCTTCCACCAGCGACAGCAGGCGGGTAGAGGCAAAGAACAGCACGATGAACGGAATGCCGATGATCAACACCAGCAGCCCGAGCGACAGGCTCCAGCCGGCGACCACCCAGGTGAAGTAGAAAATGCCGGTGGCCAGCGACAGCAGCATGTAGAACAGCGCCGCGTAGGTGCGCGGATCGGCGGCCACCGCAACGAACTGGCCGAACAGCGATTGCCGCTGCCGTGGCGGCGGCGGCTTCAACGCGCGCGCCACCTTCACTTCGGTCTGGCGGTAAATCTCAGCGACCTCGTCGGGCGCGCCGTAGCTGCTGGCAACCTCGGCAATCACCGCGGCCGGATCGCGCCCGCGCTGCGCGGCAAGCTCGCTGCGCAGGTACTCTTCGGCGTCGTACAGCGCGTCCTGCACCAGCGCCGGGTCGGCATCGGCCAATGCCGCGCGCAGTTGCGCCAGGTAACTCTCGATGCTGGTGGCGGGCGTTTTGGCGTTCATTGCAAAGTCCTTGGTAGCGGAGTCGTCGGGGTTCAGTTGTGTTCGGCAAGCACGGCATCGACCGCATCGCGGGTGGCGCTCCAGATTTGCCGCCAGTGCGCCAGCACCTCGCGGCCCGGGCCAGTGATGCGGTAATAACGGCGCGGCGGGCCGGCGACCGAGGGTTCCACATGGCTGTCCAGCAAACCGGCCTCGGCCAGATTGCGCAATACCGGATACAGCGCGCTGAGTTTGCCGCCCAGAGCCCCGCCGCCGGCCTCGAGGCGCTTGGCGATCTGGTAGCCGTACAGCGGCTCCACGGCCTGCGCCAGCACCGCCAGCAGCACCAGCGCCATGGTGCCGGTGGCCAGTTCCTTCTGGAACTTGCGGATCGCGTTGTCGTGCGCCTCGGTCATGCTCTCGGCTCGTCGGTTGCTGCGCTTCGGCCGCAGCCTTCGCTGCGGTCCGTATGGTGCAATCAATACTATTATCTATCTCGCTATAGTCAACTGAACTAATGGCACAGTTGCGTCGCGGGCGACAGCAGCGGCGCAGTGGCTTAGCATCGCGGCATGAAAATATCCGCACAGCAGCCCTACGTGGGCCTCGACCCGCAGCGGGTGATCCAGGCAATCGAAACTCTCGGCTTGCATTGCGATGGCCGGGTGCTGGCGTTGAACAGTTACGAAAACCGGGTGTTCCGGGTCGGCATCGAGGATGCGCCTGCGCGCGTGGTCAAGTTCTACCGCCCGGCGCGCTGGAGCGATGCCGCGATCATCGAGGAACACGCCTTTGGGTGCGAGTTGGCCGGGCACGGGGTCTCGGTGGTACCGCCCGAGGTGCATCAGGGACGAACCCTGCACCACGATGGCGACCTGCGTTTCGCGCTGTTCGCGTTGCAGGGCGGGCACGCGCCGGAGCTGGGCCGTGCCGATACCCTGCGCACGCTCGGCCTGAGCCTTGGCCGGATGCACGCGTTGGGCGCGCGCATCCCGTTCGTCCACCGCCCCGCTCTGAGCATCGAACGCCTTGGCGATGAACCGGTCGATACCCTGCTCGACGGCGACTGGCTGCCGCCCGAGCTGGAAGCCAATTTCGAGATTCTTGCCGAAGCCGTGCTCGATCTGGTGCAAACGGCGTTCGAGCGCGTCGAACCGATCGCCACGATCCGCCTGCACGGCGATTGCCATCCCGGCAACATCCTGTGGCGCGGCGAGCAGGCGCATTTCGTCGATCTCGACGACTGCATGAACGGGCCGGCAATCCAGGACCTGTGGATGCTGCTGTCGGGAACGGTCGAAGAGCAAAGCCAGCAACTGCGCTGGCTGCTGGAAGGTTACGAGATGTTCCAGCGATTCGACACGCGCGAACTGGGCTTGATCGAAGCCTTGCGCAGCCTGCGCCTGCTGCATTTCAACGCCTGGATTGCACGCCGCTGGCACGACCCGGCGTTTCCGGCGGCATTCCCCTGGTTCGCCGAGCCGCGGCATTGGGAACAGGTGATCGGGCAATTGCAGGAACAACTGGCGCTGTTGCAAGAGCCGACCCTGTTACGGGTTTGACCGGGTAGCGGGGAAAACCTGAAAAACATCGGGTCCGCAAAAGACGCAAAGAATGCAAAGAACACTCCGTTTCTGCGGGAAAGCACGGAACAAGCCGGGCCCAGTCTGTTGGCTGCAATCGATTCCGGCTTGACTCGCACTGCGTGCTCGCCCTTCGGGCTGCCTTCGGCGTTCGGGAGCTGCGCGCTTGGTCGGGGGAATGACGAACAGCCACGCATTCAGACCGCCACTGGCTTCATTTCTTCTTTTCGTCTTTTGCCTTCTTTGCGCCCTTTGCGTCCTTTGCGGACTGCTATTGCGCTGTCGCGCTGTTGCGCCTTTGCAATCAGTCCACCATAAACACCTGTTCCTGCCATGGCTCGATGCTGCCATCGCGGCCATGCACGATCAGGCCCAGCCAATGCCGTCCCGGCGTCAGGCCGGTGCTGTCGAACGTGGCGCTGAAACCCACGTTCGGATGCGCGCGATCGCGGGACACCTGCCAATAGGCGGCGACATGCGGTGCCGGCAAACCGTATTGCGCCTGCGCGACCACCGCGCCATCGACGATGATCTCGACCCGCGCGACGCTGGCGCCATCCTTGAACGCCCAGCCACGCACCGCGACCGTGCCGGCAACGGTGGACGAAGCCGGTGGCTGATCGATCCAGGCCAATGCCGGCAACACACACGCGCTGGAGTCGCGCGCCGGCAACAGGCGGTACAGCAAAAAGCGCTTGTGGCCATGATCGACGTTGAGCACCTCGGGCACCGGCAATGCGCCGTGGCGCTCGCAGCCTTGCGCATAGGCGCGCAGGCGATCCTTGAGCGCCACCGCTGTGTCTTCGACCAGCAGCAGGCTCGGCTGCGGCAGCGGGCCGGGCGGCGGCACCATGCCCCATAACGCCAGTTGCGCGGCGCGGCCATGCTTGTGGTTGCGCGGGTGATCGAGCACTGCCACCGGTTTGCCGTCCAGCGCGAAGCCCAATTGCGCCGCGAGCATGAAATTGTCGGCAATCAGGCGGGTATCGCGCGGCATGCTGCGCAGCGCGTCCCGTGTGCGCGTGGTCACCTCCGACCAGCCGGCGAAGTTCTCCGGATAAGCGCTGCCCGATGCCAGATGCGCGCGCACCGCGGGCACGCTGATCGCGGCCAGGTAGCCGACGCCGAGCGTCGTGCCGAGCGCGAGCAACAGCCAGGTGGCGCGTCGCCAGAGCGGCCGCCAATCGGTCAGTACCGCCGGCAGCAAGGCCAGCAGCGGCAGGTACGCCGGCAGCGGCCAGTGAAAACTGACCCGCTGTCGGTCGGCGAAGAATCCGAGTACGAAATACGCGGCCAGCAACAGCAGCGAAGCAATCAGCACGAAGCCGAGCCGCACGTCATGCTGCACGCGCCACGCGCGCCAGCCACGCTGCACCGCCATCGCCATTGCAACCGCCAGCAACGGCGTCAGCAACAGCAACTGGATCGGCACGAACAGCGCGCCATCGGCATCGAATTGCCACGGGTGGCGCTCGTGCAACTGGAATGCGAGACCGGCGCCGTGATGGCGCAGATTCCAGAGCAGCAACGGCAACCATGCCAGCGCGCCGACGGCGGCGGCCAGCCACAGCGCCGGTCGGCGCAGCAACACCCGCCCGCCCGGCATGGCGAGCAAGGCAACGCCGGCCGCGAGCAGCGGCAACGCAAAGCGATAGTGGCTGAATCCGCCAAGCACCAGGCCAAGCACCAGACGCAGCACCGCCGCCGCCGAAAACCGCGTCAGCAGCGCCAGCACTGCCTCGACGCACAGCAAAACCGCCAGCGTCAGCGGCACATCGGGCATTGCCATCACCCCCAACCCGGCCAGCGGCGGCAGCAACACCGCCAGCGAGCCCGCCTGCCACGCATGCGCGCCGCGCACCCCCAGATGGTGGGCGATGGCGATCACCAGCCACGGCATCAGCGCCGCCAGCACGGCGAATGGCAGACGCAGCGCCCACGCTTGATTGCCGCCCAGTTCGACTCCGAACCGCGCCAACACAGCCGTTGCCGCCGGCAGATCGGAATAGGCCCAATCCAGATGCTGGCCTTCCAGCCAGTAGAACGCTTCATCGCCAAACAGCGGCAGGCACACACTGAGCGCGAGCCGGACGGCCAGCAGCGACGCCCACAACGCCAGGAACTTCACGCGGGCATCGCGGTCGGCCATGGCACGGTCGGCGCTGCGGGCTACACTGGCGCGGTCATTCACTTGGGTCGGGCCATGGTCGATCACAACATGCTCAGGCAGCAACAGGCGGATCATTCTACGGTGGAGCCGGCGCGCGCGGCGCTCAACGACGCGATCGCGCAGGTCAATGCCACCGTGCTTGGCAAACGCCACGAAATCAGCCTGGCCTTCGTCTGCCTGCTGGCCGAAGGCCATCTGCTGATCGAAGACCTGCCCGGCCTCGGTAAAACCACGCTGGCGCGGGCGATGGCGGCAAGCCTCGGTCTGGATTTTCACCGCCTGCAATTCACCTCCGACCTGCTGCCCTCGGACATCCTCGGCGTCAGCGTGTTCGATCAGGGGCAGCAACGCTTCGTGTTCCACTCCGGCCCGGTGTTCACCCAGCTATTGCTCGCCGACGAAATCAATCGCGCGCCGCCGCGCACGCAGAGCGCCCTGCTTGAAGCCATGGCCGAGCACCAGATCACGGTCGATGGCATCTGCCACCGCCTGCAACAACCGTTCTTCGTGATCGCCACCCAGAACCCGGTCGATCTGGTCGGCACCTTTCCGCTACCCGATTCGCAGCTCGACCGGTTTCTGATGCGCATCGAGCTGGGTTATCCCGATCCGGCCGCCGAGCGCGCGATGCTGATTGGCGCCGATCGCCGGCACCTGATCGAGCAGGCGCAACCGCTGCTGGATAGCGAACAGTTGCTCGCCCTGCGCCGGGCGGTCACCGGGATCCACGTCAGTGCGGCGCTGGTCGATTACATCCAGGCGTTGCTGGCGCACAGCCGCCGCTACCCCGGCGTGCGGGTGGGCCTGTCGCCGCGCGCGGGGCTGGCCTTGCTGCGCGCCGCCAAGGCGCATGCCCTGCTCAACGCACGCACGCATGTGCTGCCCGACGACGTGCAGAGCGTGTTTGTCGAGGTCAGCGCGCATCGCCTCGCAAGCGAAGGCCACGGCGACGCGCGCGCCACGGCGGCGCGTGCGATTCTGGCCGAAGTGGCCGTGGACTGAATGGCGGCGCTGCGCCAGCGCTTTCTCGGTTGGGCGCGGCCGCGCGCACCGGAGGCCTTGCCGGCGGCGATCGATCGCAAGCGCGTTTATGTGCTGCCGACTCCGTTTGGCGGGTTTATCGGCGCCCTGCTGGCCACCATGCTGCTCGGCGCCCTGAACTACAACAACAACCCGGCGCTGATGCTCGGTTTCCTGCTCGCGGCTGCGGTTCACAACAGCTTCGTGCGCGCGCATCTGAACCTCAGCGGCCTGCACCTGCTGGCGCTGCAGGCCGAGCCGGTGGCTGCCGGCGACGTGATGCGCCTGCGCTGTCTGGTGCAGGGCGATGGCCGCCGCGATCGTCCGGCGCTGCTGTTCGACTGCGAGGAAGGCACGGTCGGCGTG
Organism: Gammaproteobacteria bacterium HGW-Gammaproteobacteria-4; assembly: GCA_002839995.1. GTDB lineage: Bacteria > Pseudomonadota > Gammaproteobacteria > Xanthomonadales > Xanthomonadaceae. The sequence continues at coordinate 18,189 of PGZC01000025.1, forward strand.
TCGCTGCGTGGCGACGAGGCGCAACGCGTCAGTGTCGACTGGACGCCCGCCCACCGCGGCTGGCAGCAACCGCCGCGGATTCGGGTACAGACGCGGTTTCCGCTGGGACTGGCCGTGGCCTGGTGCTACTTCTGGCCACGCACGCAGGTACTGGTCTATCCGCGCGCCGAACCGAACCCGCCGCCGCTGCCCAGCGCGGCGGGGCTCGGCAACGCGCAGGCGCATCGCGGCCGCGGCGACGAACTGCATCACCTGCGCGATTACCGCAGCGGCGATCCGATGCGCGACGTTGCCTGGAAATCCTCGGCGCGTGCCGGCCAGTTGCTGGTGCGCGAATACGAGCAACCGATCGCCAATGAACAGTGTCTGGCGTGGCCGGCTACTCACGGCCTGCCACAGCAAGCGATCGCGGCGGGTCGTGGCCCGGCCCATCGCCATGCCTGCCTGCGCGCGCTGGCGGAGATGGGCGATGGCTGAAATCCGTTTACCCGGCGATGTCCGCAATGCCTGCCTGCTGGCGGCGGCATTGGCGGCATTGCCGCTGCTGCGCCTGACCCCTCTGTGGCTGGCGGCACTGCTGGTTGCGACCGGCGCGATCGCCGCGCTGACCAGCCGCACGCGACCCTGGCCGATGTTGCTGCGCCTGCTGCTGACCGTTGCCCTGAGCGCGCTGGTGGTGATCGCCAGCGATTTCCGCTTTGGCCGCGATACCGCCTGTGCCCTGCTGCTGGCGATGCTGGCCTTGAAGGTTGCCGAGGCGCGCAGCCTGCGCGATGCGCGCAGCCTGGCCGGCTTTGCCCTGTTCGCCACCTTCGCCGCGTTCTTGCAAGATCAAGGTCCGATCACACTCGCGCTGGCGCTGCCGGCGCTGGCATTCACGCTCGATGCGTTCGCGCAACTGGCCGGGGCGCAAGCCGACACCGCCGGCAACACCGCGGGCAACGCGCCATGGCAATCGCGCTTGCGCAGCGCCGGAGGGCGCCTGGCGCTGGCGTTGCCGCTGGCGCTGGCCGGATTCTGGCTATTCCCGCGCATGGGCACGCCGATCTGGGGCGTACCGGAAAATGCCGTGTCCAAAACCGGCATCAGCGGGCGCATGTCGCCCGGCGACTGGCTGGACGTGCTGAGCGACGACAGCCCCGCGTTTCGGGTGCGTTTTGATGGCCGCGAACCACCGCGCCAACAACTGTACTGGCGCGGCCCGGTGCTGTGGAACTTCGATGGCCGCACCTGGCTGCCGGAGCGCCGCCTGCGCAGCGCAGACCCGGCGCAACTGCTTGCGGGCGATCAGCGCTACCGCTACGAACTGACCATGGAGCCGACCGAAAAACGGTTCCTGTTCGCCCTGGACTGGCCGTTGCAGGCACCGGACAACGGCCACATGGCCGCCGACCTGAGCCCGTATGCCAACGCGCCGTTGCGCAGCCTGAGCCGCTATACCCTCAGCGCGTCGAGCGATGCGCAGGTCGAACCCGACCTGTCGGCCTACCACCGCCGACTGGCGCTGGCGCTGCCGCCGGGATTCAACCCGCGCACCCGGGCACTGGCCGCGCAATGGCGGCGCGAAGGCGCAACCGACACCGACGTGATCCAGCGCGCGCTGACCTGGATCGGACGCGACTTCAGCTACGATCTGGCGGCGCCGCCGCTGGGCCGCAACAGCGTCGATGAGTTTCTGTACGACACCCGCATCGGTTTTTGCGAGCATTTCAGTTCCTCGTTCGTGTTCCTGATGCGCGCCGCCGGCATCCCGGCGCGCGTCGTCACCGGCTACGTCGGCGGCTACCGCAACCCGGTTGGCGAGTACTGGGTGATCCAGCAATCCGATGCCCACGCCTGGGCCGAGGTGTGGCTGGCGCAACGCGGCTGGGTTCGCGTCGATCCCACCGCTGCGGTCGCCCCGGAACGGGTATTCGAGCGCTATGGGCGTGGCGCTGGCATGGCCTCGTTTGGCGGCGCGCTGGCACCGATGCTGAACGTGTCGGACTGGCTGCGGCGCGGCTGGAACGATCTGGTGCTGAGCTACGACGCGGCGCGTCAGCAATTGCTGCTGCGCGCGTTGGGTGTCCGCCCCGAGCAAAGCTGGCAGGGCCTCGCGGTGTTCGTGGTGGTCGCGCTGCTGATGCTGGCGCTGACCCTGTTGTGGCTGGCGCGCCGGCAGACGCAGCCGGTCCCGCCGGTGCTGCGCGCCTGGCGCCGCCTGGTGCTGCGCTTCGAACGCGCCGGCCTGGCCCACGCCCGGCATGAGCCGGCACTGCATTATGGCGAACGCGCCGCCCGGCAATGGCCCGTGATCGGCCCCCGGATCCGTTCGCTCAGCCAGCGTTTCGCCAACTGGCGCTATGCTGAACGTACGCTGGAGCTGGAAGAGATGAACGCCCTGGCGCGTGATCTTGACCGCATGCGGCCGCCGAACCGCGTACCACCCCCATCAGGAGATGCCCCATGATCCGTCCTATCGCGCTTACCGCTGTGTTGTTGTCGTTGGCAGCCTGTGCCGCCGGCCCGGGCCCGTTGCGCGGCACCTTCAGTGCGATCACGCCGCGTGCTGCCAGCGAGGGTCAAGGCGCGGGCGAAACCGTGCGTTGGGGCGGCATCATTGCCGCCACCGAACCCTTGAGCGACAGCACCTGCTTCCAGGTCGTCGGCAAACCACTCGGGCGGTCGGCGCGACCCACCGATGACGACCAGACCGATGGCCGCTTTTTGGCCTGCCGCGAAGGGTTCTACGATCCCAGGATTTTTGCCGAGGGGCGTGAGATCACGGTGGTCGGCCGCATCGACAAGGTCGAAACGCGCAAGGTCGGCGAATACGACTACGCGCATCCGCGCGTCGCGGCCGACGTGATCTACCTGTGGCCGGTGGAACGCAACGATTACCGGGCCGTCCCGTACGGCTTTGGTTACGGGTTCGGCTACGGTTACAGCCGCTATCGCTATTACTGAGCGACGCTGAGTAACGGCGGTAGTGGACAATTCGCGCGCTCGGTCGGTCGCTTCGCGACACTGGCTGCGCCAGTCCCGCCTTCGCTTCGCCGCTCGCTCGGTCGCCCACAGGGTGGGCTCCTACAAAAAAACGGTTGCGCTCACCTGTAGGAGCCCACCCTGTGGGCGACCTGCCGGAGTGATCGTGGATGCGGATACCCGCGCCAGCTGCACACTCAAACCCATCACCGTGACGCGCACAAGCGAAGACGTGAACCGATCGGCTCAAGCGCAGCGGAGCAGACCAACGGTTTTGACTCTCTACTCGCACGCTGCGGGGTAGTCGGTTTGGCTACCCCGCAGCACCGACCCGGCCTGCCTCAATCGATTTTTTGCACCACCGCACCCAGCGCGGCACTGGCGATCATGGTCAGCACCAGGCCTTCCACCGCCCACACCTCCCAGATGAACGCCGGCAGGTCGAACACGCCGTACAGGCCGCCGTACATGCCGAAATACAACAGGCTGATGGCGAAACCGAACACCAGTCCACGTCGCCAACCCGGGCCGCTGAGCGCCGAGTGGAACACGCTGTAGACACCCGCGGTGATGAAGCTGCTGATCAGGCCGGTGGTAATCCACAGTGGCATCAACGCCCCCATATCGGGTGGCTCGCTGCGCAGTTCCGGCCGCCAAAACGCCGCCGTGGCCTTGTATATCTCTTCCAGCATCCCTTCGTGGGTAATCATGGCCGACGCCATGCTGACGACGAACATCACCACGTAATACACCAGTCCCCCAACCAGTATCGTCTTGAGTTTCATGAGCACGCTCTCCCCGCGCATGCGCCGTTTTGGCGCCGGCCGAGTGTATGGCAACACGGCGATGGCGGCATGTTGCAGTCGCATATGAAATCCGGCACCTGTCTCGCGACATCGATTGACGTATGCTCCCCCGGTCGATGACTGCGGACGGGCAAACCATGAAAAACACCATGCCGGGATGGATATTGTGGGCGCTGGCGGCACTGGCTTCGGGCCAGGCGCCGGCGCAGGGAACCTTGCTGCTGCGCCAGCCAGCGCTGTCGGCCGAGCACCTGGCCTTCGTCTATGCCGGCGACCTGTGGATCGCCCAGCGCGACGGCAGTGCGCCACGCCGTCTGACCAGCCATGTCGCCGAGGAAAACTCGCCGATCTTCTCGCCCGATGGCAAGCAACTGGCCTACGCCGCCAGTTACGAAGACAACACCGACGTCTACGTGATCGGCATCGATGGCGGCCAGCCGCTGCGCCTGACCTGGCATCCGGCAGCAGATATCCCAGTGGACTGGACACCCGATGGCACTGCGGTGGCGCTGGTATCGAACCGCGAAACCGATCAAGGGCGTTCCGGCCAGCTTTATCACGCCTCGCTCGCCGGCGGCCTGCCGCAAAAGCAGATGCAGGCGCGCATCTATCGCGGCGCCTACGACGGCGACGGCAAGCGGCTTGCCTGGATCGCGTTCGGTGCCGGCTACAACGGCCTGTTCGGCGGCACCGCCGGCTGGCGCGGGTACCGCGGCGGCACCACGCCATCGATCCGTATACTCGATCTGCCCAACAACCGCGTCACCGCGATTCCCGGCGAGCGCGTCACCGATTTCAATCCGTTCTGGCTCAATGGGCAAGTGTATTTCCTGTCCGATCGCGAGGACACCACGTTCAATCTGTACCGCTACGATCCGGCCAGCACCGCCATCACCCGCCTCACCCACGAAACGCAATGGGACATCCACAGCGCATCGGGGCACGGCCGCAGCGTGGTGTTCGAAGCCGGCGGCGCACTCAAGCAGCTCGACCTCGACAGCGGCGATATCCGTGCGCTGCCGGTGCAGATCGCACCCGATCTGCCGCAGTCGCAGCCGGCGTGGAAACCGGTGGCAGCCAACATCGAGACCATCGGCCTGTCGCCCAGCGGCAAGCGCGCCCTGATCACCGCGCGCGGCGAAGTATTCAGCCTGCCGGCGAAAGACGGATCGCCGCGCAACCTCAGCGCCAGCGAAGGTGTGCGCGAGTACACCGCGTTGTGGTCGCCGGACGGCAACCAGATCGCGTGGATCGTCGATGGTCACGACGGCCAGAGCCTGGTGCTCGCCGATCAGCACGGCAAGCCGGCGGCGCGGCGCTATCCGTTGGGGCCGCATTTCTACACGTTGCTGGCCTGGCATGCGGAGAAAAAGCGGATCGCGTTCACCGACAATCACCTCGGCCTGCACAGCATCGATCTGGGTAGCGGCAAGATTACCGACATTGCGACGGGGGCGCGCCGCGACAACGTCGAAGCGACCTTCTCGCCGGACGGCCAGTGGCTGGCCTACACCCACGAGCAAGCGAACTTCAACCGCGATTTGCTGTTGTACGAATTCGCCAGCGGCAAATCGCGGCGCATCAGCGACGGCATGGCCGACGTCGCCGCGCCGGCCTTCAGCCGCGATGGCAAGGTGTTGTACTTCGCCGCCTCCACCAACGCCGGCCCGATCCAGGTCGGGCTGAACATGAGCAGCCAGGAGCGGCCGTACCGTGCCGGGATTTACGCTGCGGTGCTCACCGCCGATGGCCGTTCGCCGGTGGCGCCGCGCAGCGGCGACGAGAACGCAGCCGACGATAACGCCGATGCCGACAAGGACAAGGACGACGCCAAAACCGACAAGCCAACACTGGTACGTATCGCCCTCGATGGCATCGCCCAGCGCATCGTCGGCCTGCCGCTGCCCGAAGGCAATTACAGCCTGCTGCAGATCGGCCATGACGACAATCTGTATTTCCTCGAGCAGCCACAACCGGGCGCCACGGTAGCGCCACCCGAGACCGCACCGGAGAAAGGCAGCCAGTTGCGCCGCTTTGAGTTCAAGACCAGCGAACTGACCACGGTGCACAAGGACCTCAGCGATTTCCGGATCAGCACCGACGGCAAGAAGGCGATCCTGCGCCTCGCTGCCGACAAGCTGGCGATCGCCGAACTGGGCAAGGACAAGGAACTCAAGCCCGAACCGGTGGATCTCGGCGGCCTGCGCCTGCGCATCGATCCGCGCCGCGAATGGGCGCAGATCTTCGACGATGTATGGCGCATGGAGAAGGAATACTTCTACGCCGACAACCTGCACGGCCTGGACTGGGATGCCGTGTATGCGCGCTACCGTCCGCTGCTGGCGCACGTCGGTCGACGCGAAGACCTGAATCAGTTGCTGGTGGAGATGATTGCCGAGCTGCAGGTGGGGCATAACCGCGTCGGCGGCGGCGATGTGTACAAGGGCAACGGCCCCAAGGTCGGCCTGCTCGGCGCCAACTTCAGCATTGAGAACGGGCGCTATCGCATCGCCCGCATCTACGACGGTGAGCGCTGGAATCCGTTCCTGCGCGGGCCACTGGCAACACCGGGCAATGCCGCGAAGGAAGGCGAATACCTGCTCGCCATTGCCGGCCAGCCGCTGAGTGCCAACGACAACCTGTTCGCGCGCCTGCAAAACAGTGTCGATCAGCAAATCAGCCTGCGCGTCGGGCCGCACACCGATGGCCGCGATGCCCGCGACATCGTGGTGCGACCCATCGCCTCGGAGGCCGAACTGCGGCTGTGGAGCTGGGTGGAGGGCAATCGCCGCCGGGTCGATCAAGCCAGCGGCGGAACGGTCGGCTACATCTACCTGCCCAACACCGCCGGCGCCGGCTACACCTTCTTCAATCGCATGTTCTTCAACCAGATCGACAAGCAGGCGCTGATCATCGACGAGCGCGGCAACGGCGGCGGCCAGGCCGCCAACTACATCGTCGAAATGCTCAGCCGCCGCCACCTTTCGGGCTGGAAAGATCGCGACGGCCTGCCCTACAACACCCCAGCCGGCGCCGTGCACGGGCCCAAGCTGATGCTGATCGACCAGGACGCCGGTTCCGGCGGCGACTACCTGCCGTATGCCTTTCGCGAACTCGGCATCGGCCCGCTGCTGGGCACCCGCACCTGGGGCGGATTGATCGGCATTTTCACCAATCCGTTGCTGGTCGATGGCGGCACGCTCACCGTGCCGTTCTTTCGGTTCTACGACAGCAAGGGCCGCTGGAGCGTGGAGAACGAAGGCGTGGCGCCGGACATCGCAGTGGAACTCGATCCGCTGGCGAGCAATGCCGGCCGCGACAGCCAGCTCGAACGCGCCAGCGCGGAAATCCTGAAAATGCTGGAGAGCTACCGCGACGACGTGCCGCGGCAGCCGCCGCCGTTGCCGACGCAACTGGGGCGCTGAGTCCAATCGCACGTTTTTATGCGGTAGCGCACCCCATTCAGCGGCATCTTGAAGCAGGTCGGCTCACGCACATCGGAGCCGACCTTCCATGCACGCTTTCGCTCGCGCACGTTTCGGCAATAGCTGGTTTGAGCGTGCGGCTGGTGCGAGTATCCGCATCAACGGTACTCCGGCAGGTCGCCCACAGGGTGGGCTCCTACAAAAAAAACGGCTGTGCTCACCTGTAGGAGCCCACCCTGTGGGCGACCGAGCGAAGCGAAGGCGGAACTGGCGAAGCTGGCTTTGCGAAGCAACCGACCAAACGCGGCAATTGCGCCACCAACACAGGGCGACGGAATTCAAGGCACAAAAAAAGCCCCAACAACACGTCGGGGCCTTTTTATTCGCTCCTGCATCACGCAGGCGAGCGCTTATTTCTGGTAACGCTTGCGGAAGCGATCGACGCGACCACTGGTGTCGAGCATCTTCTGCTTGCCGGTGTAGAACGGATGCGAATGCGACGAGACTTCCACCTTGATCAGCGGATACTCGTTGCCGTCTTCCCACTTGATCGTTTCCTTGCTGGACAAGGTGGAACGGGTGAGGAAGGCGAAATCGCAGGACACGTCCTGGAACACCACTTCCTTGTACTGCGGATGGATATCGGGCTTCATTCTGGCATGTCCGGCACAACGGTTAAGACGGGCATTGTAGCGGTTTCGGCTGGGCAAAGGCAAGCTCGGCTGCCCAAAGCCGCTTTCGCCCGCAACACCACCGCGATCAAGCCGGCGCCTTCGGCCGCTTCGCCAGCAACACGCAGCGGCCCAGTTGCCAGGGAATGTGTGGCGACGGCAACAACACCTCGGCGTTGAAGCCGGCCGCCGTCAATCGATCCGGCAGATCGGCACCGTAATCGCGCCAGGCCAGCACCCGCCCCTGCCCGCGCAGCAAATCATCGTGGTAGGCCGGTGGTTGCAGGTGTTCGATGCCGCCATCGCTGGTGAGGCGCGCGCGCTCCAGCGTCTGCGGCCAACCGGGCCAATACGGCACGGTGAACAGCATCAGCCCGCCCGGCCGCAGCACACGATACAGCTCGGCAAACGCTCGTGCATCGTCCGGCACGTGCTCCAGCACTTCGGTATGTGTGATCAGATCGAAACTGGCGTCGGCAAAACTCAAGGCCTGCACGTCTTCGCAGTGCACGCCGCGATGCCGGCTGCCGGCGGCGACACCATCGAAATACTCCGACAACACCAGGCTGCGCGCATGCCTTACCAGATGCGCCACCAGTGGGCCGCGCGAGGAAAGTTCGTAGACGTCGAGCGCGCCGAGGTTCGGCACGTGTGCGCGTAGTTCTCAGCCAATCGACATATGCACCGCGCTCGCGGCACAGCGGATGCAGCGAAGACTGGTCCCCTCGCGTTGCAATCGCAGCAACAGCGTTGCGCCGCAGAACGGGCAGTGGCCCGGCCGCGCGGCGAACTCGCGCCAGCGCAGCAGGTGCCAGCCGGCCAGCAATCGCGAGCGCAGGCTCATGCGCCGGCAAACCGTTCGGCGCTACCCACCCAGCGCGCCACCAGGCGATCCGCCACGGCCGGCGAGTCGGCGAGCAAGGCATCGGCGAGGCGATGCACTTCCGGCAGCAGGTCGGCGTCGCGGGCGAGATCGGCGAGGCGAAACTGGGCGAGGCCGGTCTGCCGGGTACCGAGCAATTCGCCCGGGCCGCGCAGTTCGAGATCCTTCTCGGCGATGGCAAAGCCGTCGGTGGTGGCGCGCATCACCGCGATGCGCTCGCGCGCGAGTGCCGACAACGGCGGTTGATACAGCAGCACACAGCTCGACGCGGCGGCGCCGCGCCCCACCCGCCCGCGCAACTGGTGCAGCTGCGCCAGCCCGAGGCGTTCGGCATTGTCGATCAACATCAACGACGCGTTGGGCACATCGACGCCGACCTCGATCACCGTCGTCGCCACCAGCAGGTTCAACTCGCCGGCCTTGAACGCCGCCATCAGCGCCTGCTTTTGCGTCGCCTTCAGCCGCCCGTGTACCAGCCCGATGCGCAGCTCGGGCAATTGCAGACACAACTGCTCGTAGGTGCTCTGCGCGGCCTGCGCAATCACCTCATCGCTGTCGTCGATCAGGGTACACACCCAATACGCTTGCCGGCCCTGGGCGCAGGCCACGCGGATGCGCTCGATCACCTCGACACGGCGCTCGCCGCTGATCGCCACGGTCTGCACCGGGCTGCGGCCGGGCGGCAGTTCGTCGATCACCGAAATATCCAGATCGGCATAGGCGGTCATCGCCAGCGTGCGCGGAATCGGGGTTGCGGTCATCACCAGTTGATGCGGCACGCGGCTACCCTCGCGGCCCTTGTCGCGCAACGCCAGGCGTTGATGCACGCCGAAGCGGTGCTGCTCGTCGATAATGCACAAGGCCAGATCGGCGAAAGCGACGTGTTCCTGCATCAGCGCATGGGTGCCGACCACCAGTTGCGCGCTGCCATCGGCAATGGCGGTCACCACCTGCTGCCGCGCCTTGCCGGTGACCTTGCCGGCCAGCCACGCCACGCGCACACCGAGCGGTTCCAGCCAGCCACGCAACGTATTCAGATGCTGCTCGGCGAGCAGTTCGGTCGGCGCCATCAGCGCCACCTGGCGGCCGGCTTCCAGCGCGTGCAATGCAGCGAGTGCAGCGACCACGGTCTTGCCGCTGCCGACATCGCCCTGTACCAGGCGCAGCATCGGCTGCGACTTGCGAAGATCGGCCACCACTTCAGCGAGCACGCGTTGCTGGGCGCGGGTCAGGGCGAACGGCAGACTCTGACGCAATGCGCCCGGCAGCCGCTTGGCCGGCGCGACCGGCTGCGCGCCGAGCCGTTGCAAGGCCACGCGCTGCCGGCGCAGGCTCAGGTGATGGGCCAGCAATTCTTCGAGCGCCAGACGCCGCTGCGCCGGATGCCGGCCCTGCGCCAGCGCTGCGGTATCGGCATCGGGCGGCGGCCGATGCACCAGCAGCAGCGCATCGCGCAGGCTCGGCAGCTTGAGCCGGGTCAGCACGTCCGCTGGCAGCAGTTCGAGCTTTTCCGCTGGCGGCAACAAACGCAGCGCATCGGCAATCCAGCGCGCCAGCGCAGTGGCGCCAATGCCCTCGACCGCGGGGTACACCGGATCGAGGCGGTCCGACAACGTTGGCTCGGCTTGCGCCGGCAACACCCGATAACTCGGATGCACCATTTCCGGCCCGTTGTTGCCAAAACGCACCTGGCCGAACGCGCGCACCCGTGTGCCGGGCTGGAATTGCTGGACCTGGGTATTGCGAAAATGGATGAAGCGCAGCACCAGCGTTTCATGGGAGTCGTCGGCGATGGCCACACGCAGCATCGGCCGGTAACGAAAACCGCGTTCGACCGCGTCCACCACGCCCTCGACCTGCGCGCTCTGGCCGGCAACCAGCTCGCGGATCGGGGTCAGCCGGGTCCGGTCCTCGTAACGCAGCGGCAGGTGCAGCCACAGGTCGGGCACGCTCAACAAACCGCGCGCGGCCAGTTTTTCAGCCACCCGTGGGCCGATGCCGGGAAGGTTGGCAAGCCCGGCCTGCGGGCCGCCCGACGCCAACGGCGCCTTGGCCGCGGGCCGGCGCATCGCTCAGCCGAGCACCACGATCGCATCCACTTCCACCCGCGCCGCGCGCGGCAGCGCCGACACCTCGATGGTGGAGCGCGCCGGATACGGCGCCACGAAGTAGTCGGCCATCACCGCATTGACCGCGGCGAAATCGCCCAGATCGGTGAGATAGATGCCGACCCGCGCGACGTCATCGAAACTGCCGCCGGCCGCGGCGATCACCGCGCGCAGGTTTTCGAACACCCGCCGCGCCTGCGCGCTGATGTCGCCCTGCACCAGCTCGCCCGTCGCCGGGTCCAGTGGAATCTGGCCGGACAGATACACGGTGTTGCCGCAGCGCACCGCCTGCGAATACGGGCCGATGGCAGCAGGTGCGAGTGCGGTGGCAATGGCTTGGCGAGGCATGGCGGTTCCGAAGTTGGGCAGAGCGCCTAGTGTAGCGCTGCGCTCTTGCACGGCCCTAAATCTCGATTCGTGCGCGGTGTTGGATTGAGCACAGGCCAGAGGGGTCCGCAAATAACGCAAAGGTCGCAAAGGAACTACGGTCTTGATGAAATCGCACCGCTCCAGCCGGAATGCACTCAGTTGGTCGTAGCGTACCAAGCGAACCCAACGTCGCCACAAACATCATTTGCGTCCTTTGCCTTTTTGCGTCCTTTGCGGACTCTGGGTTTCTTCGCGAACACCGGGTCCGCACGCGAGGTTGGACTGGCCAGAGTGGATGCAGCGATACGGTTGTATCGAAAGACAAGTTCCAGAACACGCAGTCTTGCATTAGGGTTACAGCGCAATCAGACGCGCTGCACGCTGTTGACCACGCTCAGCCGCCGCACGCGGCGGATCACATCGGCCAGATGGCGGCGATCGCGCACTTCGATCACGAAATCCATGACCGAAACATTGTCGTCGCGCTCGCGGTACTCGACGCTGTCGATATTGGCATCGCGCTCGGCGATCGCTGCCGCCACCCGCGCCAGCACACCCGGCTTGTTGTCGACGTCGCAGCGCAGCGCGGTGTGGTAATCGCCTTCGACATGGCGATCCCAGTCGATCGCGATCAACCGGTCCGGCGTTTTGCGGAACTCGGCAACGTTGCGGCATTCCAGACGATGCACCACCACGCCCTTGCCCGACGACAGGTAACCCATGATCTCGTCACCGGGTATAGGCCGGCAACAGGCGGCGAATGTGATGACGCCGCGCTCGTTGCCGCTGACCAGAATCTTCTCGCTGTAACTGCCGTTGAATGCCGATGCCGGCAACGCGCCATCGTCCTTGTCGCGCAGCAAGGTCTGCGCCACCTGTGCGGGCATCTTGTTGCCCAGCGCGATGTCGGCCAGGAGTTCCTCCAGCCGGCGATAACGCTGCTCGGCCAGATACTGATCCAACCGCGCCTGACCGACCCGTTCGAGCGAACTGGAGAACGTTTCCAGCGCGCGATCGAGCATGCGGTGCCCCAACTCCACCGCATCCTCGTGTTCCAGCCGCTTGAGAAAATGGCGGATCGCGGTGCGCGCCTTGCTCGATACCACGAACTCCAGCCATTGCGGACTGGGTGTGGCCGACGGCGCGGTGATGATCTCGACGGTCTGCCCCGAGCTGAGGCGCGTATGCAGCGGTTTGAGCTTGCGATCCACGCGCGCGGCGACTGCATGCGCGCCAACGTCGGTATGCACGGTGAACGCAAAATCCAGCGCGGTGGCGTTGCGCGGCAACGACAGGATGTCGCCACGCGGCGAAAACAGATAGACCTCGTCGGGAAACAGATCGACCTTGACGTTGTCGAGAAACTCCAGCGACGAACCGGCGTATTTTTGCGATTCGAGCAGGTTGCGCACCCAATCATGGGCGCGCGACTGCGCGCTGTTGCCCGAACTCTCGCCGGTCTTGTACGACCAGTGCGCGGCGATGCCGCGTTCGGCGATCAGATCCATTTCCTCGGTGCGGATCTGCACCTCGATCGGCGAGCCGTACGGCCCGAACAGCACCGTATGCAGCGATTCGTAACCGTTGGCCTTGGGAATCGCGATGAAATCGCGGAACCGGCCATCAACCGGCTTGTACACCGAATGCACTGCACCGAGCGCGTGGTAACACTGCGCCACGTTCTGCACCACCACCCGGAAGCCGAACACATCCATCACCTGGTCGAAGCTTTTCTGCTCCTGACGCATCTTGTTGTAGACGCTCCACGGGCCTTTGATCCGCCCGACCAGACGGTGTTCCAGCCCCTCGCTGCTGAGCTTCTGCGCCAGCCGCGCTTCGATCAGCGCCAGCGCCTCGCGCCGCACGACCGGCTCGGCGCGGATGCGCTTTAGAATCACCGCATGCCGGCGCGGATACAGATTGCGGAACCCCAGATCCTGCAACTCGCCCTTGATCCGGTTCATGCCCAGGCGTTGCGCCACCGGCGCGTAGATTTCCAGAGTCTCGCGCGCGATCCGCCAGCGCGCCTCGGTGCTCATCGCATCGAGCGTGCGCATGTTGTGCAAGCGGTCGGCAAGCTTGATCAGAATCACACGCAGATCGCGCGCCATCGCCAACAGCATCTTGCGGAAACTTTCCGCAGCCGCTTCCTGACGGCTGGAAAAACGCAATTGGTCGAGCTTGGTCACGCCATCGACCAGCTCCGCCACGCTTTCGCCGAACGCGTCGGCAATTTCAGCGCGCGACAGCGGCGTGTCTTCCAGCGCATCGTGCAGTATCGCCGCACACAGCGTTTCCTGATCCAGACGCAACTCGGCCAGAATGCTGGCTACCGCGACCGGGTGGGTGATGTAGTCCTCGCCACTCTTGCGCGTCTGCCCGCTGTGGGCGCTGGCAGCGATGGCGTAGGCGCGGGCGACCTTGCCGATCTGCTCCGCACTCAGGTATTCGGACAGGCGCGCAGCCAGCGCGTCGAAACCATGGATGGCTGACGGGTTCTCGACGCTACAGGCGGGCTCGGTTGCAGGCATAAGCGCAGACTACGCGGCCTGAAACGCTGTAGCAACGGGTCGCCCTTCACAAAACGCCGGCAAAACAGGCGGCTATACGGCCCACCTTGGATCGATCGACGCGCGCGGCACGGCCTTACAGATCGTCGCCGGATTTGAAATCGTCGTCGACCACTTCCGCCGCCGCCCATTCCAGCGCTTCACGCTCGGCACGCTCGCGCTCGGCTTTCTCGACGGTTTCGATCAGGTTCGAATCGACCTTGCGCGCGGCGATCTCACGCAACGCCAGCACGGTCGGCTTGTCGTCAACAGGATTATCGACCTGCGGATCGGCGCCACCGGCCAACTGGCGGGCGCGCTTGGATGCCATCAGCACCAGATCAAAACGGTTATCGACAACAGCGAGGCAATCTTCAACGGTGATGCGGGCCATGGGGTCTCCCGTGCGACCCCGGCAGGGATCGCTACGTATCGTCGAACTGGGGACTGGTGATTATAGCCTGCCACGCGTTTTGGGCACAAGGTCGGCTGATCGGTTGCCGGCTGCGAAGTCGTGGCTGACCCGAATGGCACTTACTTTAAGCCACACCTTCCTCGGCTCATCATTCCAGCGAAAGCTGGAATCCAGTGACTTCAGGAGCTTGGGCAAGTGCGAAAGGCGCTGGATGCCAGCTTTCGCTGGCATGACGGCGCCAAGGAACCTCTGAATAAGCCACATCTGGCGTCATTGCGAGCGTTCAAGCCTTTAGCCGCGAGGCCGAAGGCCGTGGCGGGAAGCAATCCAGTTCTTTGTTTATGGCCTGAAGGCCATGCGGGAATCGTATGCCGCGTCGCTTCGCTCCTCGCAATGACAGCCTGTTCAGAGCATCCCTACGTAAGTGCCATTCGTAGCTGGCCCTTCTGTTCGCGCCGATAGTCCTTTTTGAACCGACTGGTCCACTCAATCGCCCGCATTGAGCGCGTCCAGCAACTCGTCCACGGTTTCGACACTTGGCAAATTACCAGCCCGCGCTTCCTTCATGGCCGCGATGGTGGTGGCGTTGGGAATCAGCGGCTCAAACGGCAATGCCCCCTCACGAGCGACACGGGTCAACAAGAGGCGGAATGCGTCCGATACCGTCAACCCCATCGTGGCCAGGACGACAGCAGCTTCTTCCTTGATGTGCTCGTCGATTCGAGCACGAACAACGGCATTTGCGGACATGGCCTGACCCTTTTGATCGATGGGCTACATTGTAGCCCACCCGAACGGCCAACGCCACTTGGTTAGCCGATCGGTCAGTCGCCCACTCGTAAACCGCCTCGCAACAGATGCGTACCAACGCATTCGACGGGCGCAAAACCTGAGCGCGAAATGCTCCGCAAACCCAGCCACTGTTGGGCCTCGGCCACGTCGAGTGGCTGTCCAACTCCAGACCAGTCCAACTCCAGACCAGCCAATCCATCGCAAGGCAAGGCGTTGCCAACAGCAAGCATGCGAGCAGTGCGCAATCCGGGGCGTCGCAAGGAACACACGACAGCGCAGGATCTGTGATTTGGTCAGCGCTTGGCGCACAATAGGACGCGTGCCATGCACTGACCCGTCGGAGATGCGATGAACACGAATGCGACTGTGCTGCACGATCGCGATGTGAATTACGGCGTTGATTTTGAAGTGGCGCGCGATGCGTTACTGGCCCGCGCGGGTAAAGCGTTGCAAGAGTACATGGCACTGCGCGATGATCGCGGGGCAGCACCCGCGGCAATCAGCGCAGCGATGGAACGCTATTGCGCTGCCCGCAGTAAAGCATTGGCGTTGCGCGTTACCGATGCGGTTGCGATCGAATCGGCTTTGAACGGTACTGCGCAAGCAGTCGGCGAGGCTTGAGCGACGCGATGATCGCCGATCTTGAGCGAGCCGTGATCGCGTCAGAACCGGATCAGCGTCTTTACCGCCCCGCCGTCATTCTCCGACAGCAACCGTGAACACCAAGCCGAACACATCATCGACTTTGCCTGTCCGTGCAAGGCGCACACCGAGGCGAACCCGTTCGTGGTCGCCGTCGCTGTCGCTTCAGCCTCCGCTACGAGGACTTCTGGGCGTAGCGCGCAGCACAACCCCTCCCGAACGCGGCGACATGACCCGCACCCAACCGCCATCCGTCACTTTTGGGGCGTGAACCCACGGATGGGTGTTGCGGTGGTCCCGGGTTTCGCCGCTGCGCGGCTATACCGCGGCACCGGCCCGGGTTGCGCGCGAAGCGCGAACGGGACGACGAGCTGTCGATGCACAAACGCACACCGCCGCACTCGCGGCGATGCTCGCACGTGGATCATCGCCAGCTATTCGGCGCCCCTCCAACCCCGCACATTGGCATTGCGGGCAAAGCGCTCGGTCCAGCTTTCCATATTGCGTTTGGCGTCCTGGACGAACGGGCTGCCGGTCTGCAACCACGAGCCGGGCGCGCGCAACGGCCGCCGGATGTGCAGCAGCAGGATGATGCGATCCTCGGCGGTGCGATTCCACACCTCGTGATGACAGGTGTCGTCGAAAATGAAGAACCGGCCGGGCGCCCAATGATGGTGTGTGTCGTTGACCGCGATGACGCAGTTGTCGGTGTCGGCGGGAATCTTCAGCCCGAGGTGGCAGGTGATCATGCCTTTGGTCACGCCGTGGTGGCGCGGCAGGTGGGTGCCGGGTTCGTGCAGCGAAAACATCGCCGAGATCAAACCCGGCACCCGATCCACCAACGCCGCCGTGGCCGGTGCGAATTCGCAATTGGCGTCGATCCGATAACCGTATCCCCACAGAAAAAAGGTACGCCACGAACGGCGCCGATCCAGACGCTGATGATCCGGCGAGATGTCGCCAAGCGGCGGGATGTCTTCGCGCAAGCCCAGAATTGCCAGTGCCTCGTCGTGGATGGCACGCCAGTTGGCCTGCAACGGCTCCGTCCAGGCAAACATCGACGGATCGAACACGTCGCTGTCCTCGATCTCGGAGTAGCGCGCCACGATGCGGTTGACCGCATCGCGGATGCGGCGCCCGTAAACATCGACGACATAGCGCATCAGGCTGCGTGCGGGGGTGCGGGGAGGCGTCCGGTTGAGTGGTCGCGAGTGGCCATCGTGCTGCGGGCCATGGGCAGAAGTACCTTGCATACTCGACCTCCGTCAGTGTCAACGTGAGGTCTTGGATTGCCTGTACGCAGATTGGTTCCGATCGGCCGGCTGCGGTTGGCCGGTGTGCCGTTGCGGGCGCACAGGAACAAGCAGCTCACAATGACGGCGAATCAGCGTTCGCCAAGCAACGCCGCAATCAGGTCGGCGTGGCGTTCGGCCTGCACGGTGCGGCACAGGCGGCGGGCGACGAAGATCGCGCGCAACTCCTGCACTGCGGTGTCGAAGTCGTCGTTGACCAGCAGGTAGTCGAACTCGCGATGGTGCGACATTTCCTCGTGTGCGGCGGCAAGGCGACGGGCGATCACCTCGTCGCTGTCCTGGCCGCGCGAACGCAGGCGGCGTTCCAGTTCGGCCCGCGACGGCGGAAAAATGAACACGCTGAGCGCGTCGGGCAGACGCGAGCGCACCTGACGCGCGCCTTGCCAGTCGATTTCCAGCAACACGTCGATGCCCTGCTCAAGCAAGGGTTCTACCGCAGCGCGGGCGGTGCCATAGCAATTGCCATGCACCTTGGCATGCTCAAGAAACGCATCCTCGGCCAATTGCCGGTCGAACTCGGCCAGCGAAACGAAGTGGTAGTGCTCGCCCTCGCTTTCGCCGGGCCGCGGCGGCCGGGTGGTCGATGAAATCGACAGGCGAATCCGCGGCTCCAGCGCCAGCACGGCATTGACCAGGCTCGACTTGCCCGCGCCCGAAGGGGCGGCGACGATCAGCACATTGCCGCGCATGGCTGCCCTATTCAATGTTTTGTACCTGTTCGCGCAGTTGTTCGATCAGCACCTTGAGATCCACCGCAATCTGCGACGTGCGTGCATCTACCGATTTGGAGCCCAGGGTGTTGGCCTCGCGGTTGAACTCCTGCAACAGGAAATCGAGCCGGCGGCCAACCGCCTCGCGCAGGCCCAGTATCCGCCGCGCTTCGTCGAGGTGGCTGTCGAGCCGGTCGAGTTCTTCATCGACATCGAGTTTTTGCAGGCCCAACACCAACTCCTGCTCCAATCGGCCAGAATCGGGCGCATCGGAAAACTCGGCCAGCCGCGCACGCAAACGCTGATTCAGGGCGTCGCGGATCCGCGGCATCCATTCGCGCACTTTCGCCACATTGCCGCCGATCGCGTCGATCCGCTCCAGCATGCCCTGTGCCAGCTTTTCGCCCTCGCGCTCGCGTGCCTGCACGAATTGATCGAGACATTGATCGAGCAAAGCCAGCGCCGCCTCGCACAACGCGCCCTGGTCGGGCCGCGATTCGTCGAGCAGGCCGGGAAAGCGCAGCAATTCGGTCATCTCGATACGCAGCGCCGGCAACTGCACCGTCAACTCACGGGCAATGTGCCCCAGGCGCTCCAGCATCACCGGGTTGAGCCGCAACTCGCCGCCGCGTGCGCCACCGCCGTTGAGGCGAAAACTCACATCGACCTTGCCGCGCGCCAACCGCGCCGACACCTGCTCGCGCAACGCCGGCTCGATCAGGCGCAATTCTTCGGGCAGGCGCACACCCAGTTCGAGAAAGCGATGATTGACCGCGCGCAGCTCGCAGGTCAGCGTCCCCCACGGCGTTACCTGCTCGGCGGCGGCAAAAGCCGTCATGCTGCGAATCATGATGTTCCCCGGTGTTGCCAAGGGTGAATGGTAAACTTTTGCGTTGCCCGATAGGAAATACCTGATGAGTAATGCCCCCCGCCCGAGTGGTCGTGCCACCGATGCCCTGCGCCCGGTGCAGATCGAACGCGGTTTCACCCGCCATGCCGAAGGCTCGGTACTGGTGAGTTTTGGCGACACCCGTGTGCTGTGTACCGCCAGTGTCGAAAACCGCGTACCGGGTTTTTTGCGTGGCAAGGGTGAGGGTTGGGTCACTGCCGAATACGGCATGCTGCCGCGCGCCACCCACAGCCGCAGCCAGCGCGAAGCGGCCAGCGGCAAACAGGGCGGCCGCACCCTGGAGATCCAGCGCCTGATCGGGCGCAGCCTGCGCGCCTGTGTGGATCGCGCCGCGCTCGGCGAGCGCACCATCACGCTGGATTGCGATGTGTTGCAGGCCGATGGCGGCACCCGCACCGCCGCCATCACCGGCGCCTATGTCGCATTGATGGATGCCACCCGCGACCTGCTCAAGCGCAAGCTGATCGCCCGCGATCCGGTGCATGGTGCGGTGGCGGCGGTTTCGGTCGGCGTGTGGCGCGGCCAGCCGGTGCTCGATCTGGACTATGCCGAAGACGTGGACTGCGATACCGACATGAATGTGGTGATGAACGATGCCGGCGCCTTCATCGAGTTGCAGGGCACGGCCGAGGGTCATGCGTTTCGTCGCGATGAACTCGACGCCCTGCTTGGCTTGGCGGAATCCGGCATTGCGCAGTTGATCGCACTGCAACGCGCTGCGTTGGACGGTGGCGGTTGCTGATGGAGCCCAAATCGTGAAGCTGGTACTCGCCAGCAGCAATGCCGGCAAGCTCGCCGAATTGCGCGAATTGCTCGCCAACACTGGCCTCGACGTGCAGGCGCAGTCAGCGTTCGGGGTCGGCGATGCGGTCGAATCCGGCGCCAGCTTCATCGAAAACGCGCTGATCAAGGCGCGCCATGCCAGCGCCGCCACCGGTCTGCCGGCACTGGGCGACGATTCGGGCCTGCTGGTCGATGCCTTGGACGGCGCGCCGGGCCTGTATTCGGCACGTTATGCCGGCGATCACGGCGATGTGCCGGCCAATAACGCCCTGCTGTTGCAACGCATGGCCGGCGTGCCCGCGCCCGAACGCCGCGCCCATTTCTACTGCGTGCTGGCCCTGCTGCGTTCGCCAAGCGATCCGCAACCGATCATCGCCGAGGGCATCTGGCCCGGCTTCATCCTCGAAGCTCCGCGCGGCGAACGCGGTTTCGGTTACGACCCGCTGTTCTTCGATCCGGCGCAGCAACTCGGTGCCGCCGAGATGGCGCCGGAGCTGAAAAACCGCATCAGCCATCGCGGCCTGGCGTTGGCCAGCTTGCGCGATCGTCTGCGTGATGCATGGCGCTGACCCTGACCCCACCGCCACTGGCGCTGTACGTGCACCTGCCGTGGTGTGTGCGCAAATGCCCGTACTGCGATTTCAACTCGCATGCGGCCAAGGGCGAGTTGCCGATCGATGCCTATGTCGATGCGCTGATCGCTGATCTGGAACAGGACCTGCCCCTGGTCTGGGGGCGCACCATCAACAGCGTGTTTTTCGGCGGCGGCACGCCTTCGCTGTTTCCGCCGGCGGCGATCGCACGTATCCTGGGTGAAGCCTCAGCGCGGCTGCGCTTTGCGCCGGGACTGGAGGTCACCCTGGAAACCAATCCCGGCACCGCCGAGCACGGCGCGTTCCCGGCCTATGCCGAGGCCGGCGTCAACCGGCTCAGTTTCGGCGTTCAGAGTTTCGACGATGGCTGCCTGACGCGGCTCGGGCGCATCCACGACAGCGCGCAGGCCGAGCGTGCAGTGCGTCAGGCGCAGGATGCCGGTTTTGCCAATATCAACCTCGACCTGATGTACGCGCTGCCCGGGCAAACGCTGGCGATGGCGGAATCCGACCTGCACCGCGCGTTCGCGCTCGCGCCGACCCACATCAGCCATTACCAGCTCACCATCGAACCCAACACCCTGTTCGCCGCGCGTGTGCCTGCCGGCATCCCCGACGACGATGCCGCGTACGACATCCAGGAACATTGCCAGGCACTGCTCGCCGAACACGGCTATGCGCAATACGAAGTGTCGGCCTATGCGCGCGCCGGCAACACCTGCGCCCACAACCTCAATTACTGGCGCTTCGGCGATTACCTCGGCATCGGTGCCGGCGCGCACGGCAAGATCACCCGCGGTGTCGAACAGACGATGTTGCGCCGGTTCAAGCGCAAGCACCCCAGCGATTACCTGCGCCATGCCGGCAGCGCCGAGCGCGTCGGCGGCGACAGCGTGATCGAGCCGGCACAACGCGCGTTCGAGTTCATGCTCAATGCGCTGCGTCTGGTCGAAGGTTTCAGCCTGCATCTGTTCGAACAACGCACCGGCCTTGCGCGCCACGCGATCGCCGACGAACTGGCCGAGGCGCAAGCCCGCGACTGGATCGCCATCGTCGGCGATCAGGTCACACCCACCGCGCTCGGACGGCGCTTCACCAACGACGTGATCTTGTTGTTTCTCAAGGATTGAGGCGCGGGACAGCTCGATTGGGTTCGCAAAGGACGCCAATGAAGGCGGGACTCGGGATTCAGCTGCTTCGCAGCAGCGGCCGCTGCGCGGCCTATGCCTTCGCTACGCTCGGTCGGGACCCGGAAAAGCAAGAGCAACAACGCAGAAGCAAGAGCGGATGTCCGCAAAGGACGCGAAGGACGCAAAGAAAGCAAATCGAGACATGGGCTTTCCTTTGCGAACTTTGCGTGTTTTGCGGACCATTTGCTTTTCCCGAGCCCCCAACACGCTTTCCCCCACGCCCCCCGATCGCCTACACTGTGCCTCGCTACAGGTGCTCGGGAAGCCGGTGAGAATCCGGCACTGCCCCCGCAACGGTAAGCAGGTGTAGTCCGCCACACGCCACTGGGCATCGCCCGGGAAGGCGGCGGGCATCGAGTCGAACACTCGCCCTGCAAGTCCGGAGACCGGCCTGAAGCACGGACGGCATGGCGTGCGCGCCATGCCGTCATCGACTGGCGCGTTGCGGTGGGCAACGGTGCGGCGCTTGGCGCTTCCGTGCGCCCCGTGTTCGTGTCGTGTCTGCACTGCGCGCTTCCTGCAGCGGGAGAGCACAGGAGGCTCATCATGAACACAAAACCCCTCGTTTTTCGCATTGCCTGCGCGGCCATTGCCGCATTCACCCTTGCCGTACCCGGCGCCATCGCCGCCGAGAGCGACGAGGCCATCCGCCAGCCCACCGTCGTGGTCAGCGCGTTGCGCCGGCCACAAAACGCCGACACCGCACTGGCCTCGATCACGGTCATCACCCGTGCCGACCTCGAACGCAGCCAGGCACCGGATCTGATCACCGTTCTCGGGCAGCAAGCCGGCATCGATGTCTCGCGTACCGGCGGCCCGGGCCAGGCATCGACGCTCTTCCTGCGCGGCGCCAATTCCAACCAGACCCTGATCCTGATCGATGGCGTGCGCGTCGCCGCCACCGGCTCGGGACTGTTCGATCTGGCGCATCTGCCGCCAGAACAGATCGAACGCATCGAAATCGTGCGCGGCCCGCGTGCGGCGTTGTGGGGCTCGGATGCAATCGGCGGCGTCATCCACATTTTCACGCGCAGGCCCGAGCGGCCGTCGGGGCGACTCACCGCCGGCCGCTACGGCCGCGCCGAGATCAGCTCCAGCATCGGCTGGCAGGGCGACGACAGCGGCTTGGCGCTGAGCGCGGGGTTTCGTCACTTCGATGGCTTGTCGGCGAGCAATGCCGATGCGTTCGGTTTCGACCCCGACAACGACGGCGGCAACAATCGCAACCTCAGTCTGCGTGGCCACACTGCGATCGGCAGCCAACAACTGGCGCTGACGGCGCTCGTCACCGATGCCGATGTCGAGTTCGATCAGGGCGCATCGTCGGTGCGCAATGTGTCGTCCGGCCTGAGCCTGGACGGCATGCTGGCGGGCGCATGGAGCCATCGCCTGAGCCTGGGCATTGCCAACGAAGACCTGAATACACCGGCGTTCGGCAGCGTGTTCGACAGCCGTCGGCAAACCGCCGATTGGGTGCTGACGCGCGACCTGGCCAGCATCGGCACCCTCAGCGTGGGCATCAGCAGCGAGCATGAGGAGGGGCGCTCGCTGGATTTTGGCGCCTTGGCATTCGACCGCGAGCGCAACACCCAGGCCGGCTTCGCGGCATGGACCGGACGTTTTGGCGCGCACGCATTTGAAGCAGCGCTGCGTTACGACGACAACAGCCAGTTCGGCAACGAATCCACCGCCAGCGCCGCCTGGGCCTGGCAGTTTTCGCCGCGCTGGCGTACCCGGCTGGGCTGGGGCCAGGGTTTTCGCGCACCGAACTTCAACGAACTGTACTCGCCAGGCTTCGGTGGACTGTTCGCCGGCAATCCGGCACTGAACCCGGAACGCTCGCGCACCATCGAGGGCGCGCTCGATTTCACCCCGGCCAGCAACCAGCGCCTGTCGCTGTCGCTGTATCGCACCCGCGTTGGCGATCTGGTCGCGTTCGACGGCCCCGGCTTCGCTGCGATCAACATCAAGCAGGCGCGCCTGGACGGGGCGGAACTGGAATACCACATCGAACACGGCGCCTGGCGGATCGACCTCAATGCCGGCTGGCAGCGCGCACAGGACACCAATGCGAATACCGATTTGCTGCGCCGCGCACCGCGCAAAATGGCTGCGCAAGCAAGCCACGTGTTCGGCAATGGCTGGTTGCTTGGCATCGACAGCAGCGCCGTATCCTCGCGCGCCGACTTCGGTGGCGATCTGGGCGGCTACAGTCGCTTCGATCTGCGCGGCAGCGCTCCCATCGCTGCGCACTGGCAGATCGAAGCACGATTGGAAAACCTGCTCGCTCGCGATTACGCCTTGGCGCGCGGGTTCAACACCCCGGGCCGCAGCCTGAGCGTGAGTTTGGTGTGGAACCCGGAGAAGCGCATAAACGCGTTCTGACCGTTAAACCGGACAAGCCGCTGGCCGCGCCCGAAAAAGGGCGCGGCCAGCGCCGGAAACGCTTGGCCGCAGCCGCGAACGTGCTTAGACTGCGCCTTGGGGATCATCGTCCAGGAGCGCCGCATGTCCGCATCGGCCACACCGCCCGGCAGCGCAGGAAGCAAACCGCCCGCGACACTTGCCGCCGCCGCTTTCCCGCGCCGTGTGCGGCG
The DNA here is from genome assembly GCA_002839995.1 of Gammaproteobacteria bacterium HGW-Gammaproteobacteria-4. GTDB lineage: Bacteria > Pseudomonadota > Gammaproteobacteria > Xanthomonadales > Xanthomonadaceae. The sequence continues at coordinate 41,909 of PGZC01000025.1, forward strand.
TTTGCTTGAGGGTATTCTCGAATACGCGTCCGATGAAATGGAGCGTATTCTCGCCGCAACCCTCAACGACGCCGAACAGCAGTTGTTCAAGCTCGCCGAGCAGGCGCGCAGCAACGAGGTGCAGCAACATTGTTTTGAAGCCTTGCGCACGGTCAAGCGCAGCCGCTCCGACCTGACGCCCCAGTTCATGGTGGGGCTGGAGGCGGAACTGGCAAGCCTGCGCGAGGCGCGCAAGGGCCAGAGTGTCGGCGACAGCGCGGACCCGTCATTTGAACGGCTGGCGCTGGTCGAGCATGGCGACGCCAACGAAGCGACCGCGCTGCGCGAGATTGCCAGCCGCCTGGAGATCCGCAACAGCCTGCCGCTGTATCTGCTTGGACAACGTTTTGGCGTGTTGGTCGGGCAGGCCGCCTTCGATCCCGAACAACTGCCGATCGGCCCGCACGGGCTGACCCGGATCATGGCAAACGCCAGCCGTTGTCTCGACCTCAGCGAAACCAACCGGTTGGTCGTGCTGAATCAATTCGATAAACGCCTATCCCCGGTATTCGCCGGGTTTGTGGAAGCGATCAACACGTTCCTCATCCGCGAGGGCGTGCTGCCGCATCTGAATTTCGTGCCCGTGCGCAGCCGCCCCGGCACCACAAAACGTGGCCCGCGCAAGGCCGAACCTGATGTTGGTCAGGACACGCAGGACGCCGCCCCGCCGCAACGCGCCGCCGCCGCGCCACACGCCGGCACCAAGCCTGCGCGCGGCCAGGCCAGACCAGCCGCGGAACACCCGGCGCCGATGCCGTTGACGTCCTGGCCGGGCATTCCCGAGCCCGGCATGGAAACCGACGGCGCCTATGTCAACGCCGAATCGGGTGAAGACGCGTTCCATGCGATGCGCGATTTGCTGTCCAATCGCCGCGCCCTGCTCGGCAAGCTCGGACAAAATCCGGCGAGCAACCGCCCACGTGAAAACACCCAAGTCGCCAGCGGCGAGGATGTGCAGTCGGTACTCGGCATCCTTCAACAAAAAGCCAATCACGCGGTGCTGGTGGACGGCAAGCCAACCCCGCGTTCGGTCACCCATGTCAAACAGGATCTGCTCAGTCAATTGCGTTCGCTCGCAACCGACGGCAAGTCGCCGGCATTGGCCGAGGAAGACACCGACACCATCGATCTGGTCGGCATGTTGTTCGACGTGTTGATGCGCGATGTCACCCCGCGATCGCCAGCGGCCGCTTTGCTGGCAAAGCTTCAGGTTCCGCTGTTGCGCGTTGCGCTGCGCGACAAGGCTTTCTTCACGCAGCAAAGGCATCCGGCCCGGAAAATGCTCAATGCCGTCGCCGAAACGGGTGCGTTCTGGGCCAACGACGAAGACGCCGATCGCGGCACCGTCGAAAAAATGCAGATACTGGTCGATCGCGTGGTCGGCGAGTTCGATGGCGATGTGACCATTTTCGACAACTTGCTGAACGATCTGGGCGGTCACATGCAGACCGTTGCGCGCAAAGCCGAGGTCAGCGAGCGCCGTCATGTCGACGCGGCGCGCGGCAAGGAAAAGCTGGTGATGGCACGCCTGCGCGCATCGGACGAAATCAGCAACCGCCTCAGTGGGAAAAAGGTCCCACGCTTTGTCAAAACCCTGCTCAGCGAAGCCTGGGCCGATGTGCTCGCGTTGAGCCTGCTGCGCCAAGGCGAACAATCTCCGGCATTTCAGCAACAGCTGGCCATCGCGGAAAAGTTGATCGCCAGCGCCAGCGACGGACAATCCAGTGACGCGAAGCAGATCGCTGCGGAGTCCGAGACCCTGCGCGAGGAAATCGAGCATTCGCTGGCGCAGGTTGGTTATCACGCCGAAGACGCGCAGGCGATCGCTGCGCGACTTGCGCACGCCAGCGAACCCGAATCCGGCGATGGCCCGGTGTCCCAGACCGAACTGGCACTGCGCCTGAAAGCGCGCTCGCGCCTCGGCGCCGACGTCGAAGACAAAAAAACCGGGAAAAAGGCCAAGCCGCTCAGCGACGCCGAAAAGGCAGCGATGGATCGGATCAAACAATTGCCGTTCGGGACCTGGTTCGAGTTCAGCGACGGCCCGGGCGGCGCGCATGTGCGCCGGCGCATGTCATGGTTCAGCACCGTGACCGGCCATATCCTGTTCGTCAATCACCGCGGTCAGCGGGTCGGTGAGCAGACCATCGAATCCGTCGGCCGCGCCATGGCTGCCGGCACCGCGAGTGTCGTGATGGCTGAACGCACGACGCTGATCGATCGCGCCTGGAACTCGATCATGTCGGCGCTGAAATCGTTCTCGGGCAAGGCGGCGCCTGAAGGGAGTGCAGCATGAACGAGTCGCGACGCGCCAAACGACGGGACGTAAATCACGCAATCGAAGTGATCGACACCATGACCGAATCATCGCTCGGGCGCATCGGCAATATTTCGCAAACCGGGATGATGGTGATCGGGAATGTTCAGGTTCCGGACGACGCCCTGTTTCAGATCCGCCTGGGCCTGGTCGACGACAACGGGCGCCAACGCAACCTCGACGCCGGCATTCAACATCTCTGGACCGACGACGGTTCCGCACCCGGACAAGTCTGGCTGGGCTTTCGTTTCATCGATATTTCCGGGCCCGATGCCGACTTTTTGCGACTCTGGGTAGAGCACCCGGATCGCAACCGGCACTGATGGGAACCGCTCGTAACCTGCTGCGCGACATTCGTGCCGGTTGCGTGTTGTCGATGGTGCTGGCCGCCTGCTCGCCCGCACCGCAGGTCTGGCACCAGGAATTGCTGGTATTCGGTTCCTCGACCCAACTCACCATCGCCGATGCGCCGGCGGATGCCGTCGCCGTGAGCAGTGCCGAGATTGCCCGACGCATGAACCTGCGCAATGGCGAATGGCACGCCTGGAAGCCGTCCGACCTGACCCGGATCAATGCCGCGTTCGCCGCCGGCCAGCCGGCGCCAGCACCCGCGTCGATACGCACCTTGATCCAGCGCTCGCAAGTGCTGTCGGCAAAGGTCAACGGCGCGTTCGATCCGGCGATCGGCGGCATCATTGCCGCCTGGGGATTCCACAGCAGCGATTACCCGATCCGCAGCGCGCCACCCGCAGCGGTGGAGATCGAACAGTGGCTGCGCGAAAAGCCCACGATAGGTGATGTAACAGTCCATCCCGATGGCAGCGTAAGCAGCCGCAATCGCGCCGTTCAACTCGATTTTGGCGCCATTGCCGAGGGTGCCGCCGCGCAGGAGATCCGGATCATCCTGGCCGAACACGGCATTCACAATGCCCTGATCACCATGGGCGGCGATGTCCTGGCAACGGGAAGCAAACACGGCGCAGCCTGGCGGGTTGGCATCATCGACCCGCGCGGCGGCATCTTTGCCGGCATTTCGCTGTCGGACGGCGATGCGTTGTTCAGCTCCGGCGACTACAACAAATACCGCAGCGACCTCGAGCACGGCACGCGCCTGGCGCACATCATCAACCCGTTGACCGGTCGCCCGACACGCGGAACCGCGAGCACCGCGGTGTTGCACCACGACCCGGTCGTGGCCGACGTCGCGGCCACCACCTTGATGGTGGTCGGGCACCAAGGATTCGAGTCCACGCTGCGCGCACTTGGCATCCGCTGCGCCATGCTGTTGAGCGATGACGACACGCTGTACATCACGCGCGCCATGCGTGCCCGGATCGAATTGCTGCGGCAACCCGCGCAGCAGGCGCCGGCGCTGGATCTCGGCGGTTCGTGCGGCGAGCGCGAACCCTCCAGGCAAGTGCACGGGACCACGGGATAAGCGTAAAGCGTCGGTCCGCAAAGAACGCAAACAACGCAAAGGAAGCAGAGAGACACACAGGCATCGATGTCGGTTCCGCCGCTGCGCGGCTTGAACCGACCTACACAAGCGTGCGCGTAGTTGCCATAGCGTGCGCGTAGGTCGGATCAAACGCCGAAGGCGCGGATCCGACGTTGCCATAGCGTGCGCGTAGGTCGGATCAAGCGCCGAAGGCGCGGATCCGACGTTGCCATGATGCGGCGGGATAAAACGGAGAAGCATGCACATAGCGCATGGATGCGCAACCTATCACGAGTCGCCGGGCGCCGCCGGACTCCAACCGATCGGCTCCGGTCGATGCACTGCAAAACCTTGCAGGTAATCGACACCGATATCGCACAGCAATTGCTCAAGCCGTTTATCGGAAACCCACTCGGCAATCACGATCAAGCCCAACTCGTGGCCGATCTCGGTCACTGCACGCACGATGCGTTGACTCAATGCATCGGTTTCCAGGTTCTGGATGAAGCTGCCGTCGATCTTGAGCACGTCCACCGGCAGGTTCTTGAGATAGCCGAACGACGCCATGCCAGCGCCGAAATCGTCGAGCGCAAAACGGCAGCCGACTGCGCGCAGCTTTTCCATGAACCGAACCACCCGCGACATGTTGCTGATCGCGGCGGTCTCGGTGATTTCGAAACACAACGTGTTTGCCGGTACCTGATGAAGCCGCAGCAGTTCGATGACGAAATCGGCAAACGACTCGTCATCCACCGTGTGCCCGGACAGGTTGATCGCACACAGCGCAATCGCCTCCGATTTCGGCAGCAGATGCCCAAAGTGGGTGATCGCCTGTTCGACCACCCAACGATCGATCAGCGGCATCAGCCCAAACCGCTCGGCGGACGGGATAAATGCACCGGGTTGCACCAACGTGCCATCGTCGTCGAGCAGTCGCAGCAGCAATTCAAAATGGGCGCCTTCATCGCGATGCGCTGCGCGCGCCGGTTTCAGCATTTGACAATACAGCCGCAGCCGATTGTCGCTCAGCGCCCGGCGCAACCGCCCTACCCATTGCATTTCGGTGCGCCGCTGCGCGGTCTCGACATCCAGATCCGAATGCAGGTGAACCCGGTTCCGGCCCCGTTCCTTGGCCATGTAACAGGCGGTGTCGGCCAGCGCCAGCAGCTCGCGCAGCGAGTGCACGGGTTGCTCGATCATCACCACGCCGATGCTGCTGGTAATGGTGAAGCTCTTGCCATCCACGCTGAACACAAAACCGTCGATGCTGCGGCGCAAGCGCTCGGCCGAATCGCGCGCGTCGTCGGGTGTGGCGTTGACCATCAGCATGCCAAACTCATCGCCGCCGAGCCGCGCGAGTGTGTCATTGGGCCTGATCTGGCCGCGCAATACCGTTGCCAGATCCGCCAGCAGACGATCGCCTGCGGCGTGTCCGGAGGTGTCGTTGATCAGCTTGAACTGGTCCAGATCGGCGTACATCAATGCCGCCGGCGGGCCGCCGCGATCGACCTGGGTGATCGCCAGCGCCAGCCGGCGCTCGAATTCGCGCCGGTTGTACAGATCGGTCAGTTCATCGTGACTGGCCTGGTAGCTCAGGCGGTCATTCAGCTCCCGCAGCTCGGTGATATCGTTGGCGACGGCGATCAGATGCGGCTGTTGGTCGATTTCGATAAGCGACACCGACAAGGTCACCCAGAACCGGCGTCCGGAGACGCCCTGCAACTGCACCACCTCGTTCACGATCGGCGCGCCGCCGGCAGCGACCCGAACCAGCGAGGCCCGCACACGCGCGTCTGAAATCATGTTGTCGAGCCGGTACGAATCGATCGACTCCGCGCCCAACAGCGAGCGTGCCGCGCGATTGATATACACGATGCCACCATCCGCGGCGCGAACCAGCGCTACCAGTGCCGGCAACAGCTCGTTGAGCGCGCGAAAGCGGTATTCGCTCTCGCGTGCCTGCCGGGAAAGGCCATGCGCCAGCGACTCGGCGCGATAACGCGTGGTGAGCGTGACCCAAATCAGCAGGGTCAGCATCGCGGTGATCAGCATGCCGACCGCGAAGGTCAGCCACGGCCACGCCAACAGCATGCCCGAGTCGTCGCGCACGGCAACGCGGGTCCGCCATACTCGCCCACCGAAATCGAGTTCCCGGTCGAATATCGAGCCGGTGCGCAAGTCGCCATCGCGCGACGAAAAAAGCGGCAGTTGGTGGCCGTCGGTAACGTCATCGATCCGCACATGCAGCCGCGAATCGGGTTCATCGACTATCACTTTATCGAGCAGGCTCGATATGCGCACCGACATCGCCAGGCTGCCGATATCGCGTCGCCGGCGCTGATCCTGACCCTCCGGCACATTGCCCGCCGAGTACGTGGGCATGCGCACCACGATGCCGTCCGGCATGTGCACACCGCGCGACTGGATCAGGATGAACGGCGCCGAAAGCACCGGCGCGTCGCGGTCGCGCGCAGTTTGAAGTGCGCGCAGATTTTCCGGCTGCGAGGCCACGTCGAGCCCCACCAACGCCTCGTTGCCGGCGCGTGGTTCGATATAGCGGGTGATGTACCGCTCCTCCGCACCGACCTGTTCGCGTCGCGCGTACGCCACCGCGACCATTGCCGGGAACGACTGCTCCGGATCAATGGCTTGATATGCCTGGGCGAATTCGGCTTCGGTGACATCCTCGGACGCCAGAAACAAAGCCTGAAATGCGCGAACGAGCGTCGCACTCAGCGCAAACTGCTGTTTCAGTCCGGCGACGATGCGCTCGCCCGAGCGCTCGAGGTACTGCGCCTGCTCCCTGCTGCTGATGCCGTGATGAATGCGCGCCAGGCTCGCAGACAATAGCGTGCCCAATACGAACAGAATGACGCTGACCCCCACCGCCGGACGCCGCGAGCGCGTTTTACCCGGCAAATTTTGATGGTTAGGGCTCATCGATTCTCGGCATTTAATGCGCGTCGCGGTAGGATGGGCAGAGCGAATGCCGCAGCGCTAGCGGGAGCACGCTACCGGCTCCGCCACACTCAGACAGGCCTGAATTCATATGGACCCGCATATGCCCCCCCATGCCGAACTGCTATACGCGAATCATCTGCACTACGTCAAGGGTTGCGCCGAAAAGGCGCTGGCTACCGGCGGTTTCGATCATCTGTTGATTGCCGCCGGCGTCGAAAAATACGCCTTTCTCGACGATCGGCCGTACCCTTTCCGCTGCAACCCGCATTTCAAGGCGTGGCTGCCACTGACCCGCCACCCACATTGCTGGATCGCGTTCACTCCGGGCAAGCGACCCACTCTGGCCTACTACCTGCCCGACGATTACTGGCATCTGCCGCCGGAAGCGCCGGCCGGTTACTGGACCGAGCACTTCGATATCCAGGTGATTACCGACCCCGCACAGGCAATCGCGGCGCTGCCCCGTACTGGTCGATGCGCGATCATTGGCGAGCCGGACGCCGCCTTGCCCGGGCTTGTGCCCAACAACCCGCAGCCGGTCATCGATTACCTGCACTATCAGCGCGCGTTCAAAACCCCGTACGAGCAGGCATTGCTACGACGCGCCTCGCAACGCGCGGTACGCGGCCACGTCGCCGCGCGCGAGGGTTTTCTGCACGGCCTGTCCGAGCTGGAAATTCATCGTGCCTACCTTGCCGCAACCGGCCAAACCGATTTCGAGTTGCCTTACGGCAATATCGTGGCACTCAATGCCCACGGCGCCACCCTGCATTACCAGTACCAACAGGCCGAACGGCCCGCGCGCGCGCGCTCGTTGCTGATCGATGCCGGTGCCGATGAGCAGGGTTATGCTGCCGACATCACCCGTACCTGGGCGAGCGACGATGGCGCGTTTGCCAGCCTGATCGCCGCCGTCGATCAGGCCCAGCTTGCGCTGGTCGACGGCGTGCGCAGTGGCACCGATTACCGCGATCTGCACCTGAACGCGCATCATCGTCTGGCCAGCATCCTGCAAGCGGAGGACATCGTGCGCATGAGCCCCGAAAGCCAAGTCGAAACCGGCGTCAGTGCCACGTTTTTCCCGCATGGCCTGGGGCATTTGCTCGGTTTGCAAGTCCACGATGTTGCCGGATTTGCCGCCAGCGCCGCCGGTGGCTCGATCGACAAACCCGAAGGCCATCCTCACCTGCGGCTCACCCGCGTCGTGCGCCCGGGCATGGTGCTCACGATCGAACCCGGTATCTATTTCATCGATTCGCTGCTGGCCAAGCTGCGTCAAGGCCCGCATGCGGCAGCGGTCAACTGGGAGCGCGTCGAGCAATTGCGTCCCTATGGCGGTATTCGTATCGAAGATGACGTGATTTGCACCGATGCCGCCCCGGAAAACCTGACCCGCGATGCATTTGCACAGGTCCAGGCACCGGTCGGACTGGAGTGATCGTAGTGCGGTATGCCATGCATGGTGTAGTGCTTCGCAATGGCGGCTCGCAGGTAGCCTGACCCGGCAACGCGAGGAAGTTGATCATGATCAAATGACGCGCCGCACAAAAACCGCACAATGGCTCCGCCTAAGTCCCCGGAGGGTGTATGTCGTCCCAAAACAGCAATGAAAGTTACAACGACAAGGTCGTTCGTCAGTTTGCGGTGATGACCCTGATCTGGGGCATCGTCGGCATGCTGGTCGGCCTGATCATCGCCGCCCAGCTGATCTGGCCGTCGCTGACCTTCGATATTCCGTGGTTGAGCTACGGCCGGCTGCGGCCGCTGCACACCAATGCGGTGATCTTCGCCTTCGGCGGCTGCGCGCTGTTTGCCACCAGCCTGCATGTGGTGCAGCGCACCTGCCATGTGCGGTTGCTCTCGGACGGTCTGGCCGCCTTCGTATTCTGGGGCTGGCAACTGGTGATCGTGCTGGCGGCGATTTCACTACCGCTTGGCCTCAGCCAGGGCAAGGAATACGCCGAACTGGAATGGCCGATCGATCTGCTGATCGCCGTGGTCTGGGTGGCCTACGCGGTTTTGTTCTTCGGCACCATCGCCAAACGCCGGATCAAACACATCTACGTCGCCAACTGGTTCTACGGCTCGTACATCATTGCCGTGGCGGTACTGCACATCGTCAACAGCCTGGCAATGCCGGCGAGCATGATCAAATCCTACAGCGCCTACAGCGGCGCGGTGGATGCGATGGTGCAGTGGTGGTACGGCCACAACGCGGTGGGCTTTTTCCTGACCGCCGGCTTCCTCGGCATGATGTATTACTTCGTGCCCAAGCAGGCCGAGCGGCCGATTTACTCGTACCGTCTTTCGATCGTCCACTTCTGGGCGTTGATCGCGATCTACATGTGGGCCGGCCCGCACCATCTGCTGTACACCGCTTTGCCGGACTGGGCGCAGGGCCTGGGCATGGTGTTTTCGCTGATCCTGCTGGCGCCAAGCTGGGGCGGCATGATCAACGGCATGATGACGCTCTCGGGCGCGTGGCATAAATTGCGCACCGATCCGATTCTGAAGTTCCTGATCGTGTCGCTGTCGTTCTACGGCATGAGCACCTTCGAGGGACCGATGATGTCGATCAAGACGGTCAACTCGCTCAGCCATTACACCGACTGGACCATCGGCCACGTGCATTCCGGCGCACTGGGCTGGGTGGCGATGATCTCGCTGGGCGCGATGTACATGCTGTATCCGCGCCTGCTTGGGCTCAAGCAGATGTATTCGACCAAATTGATCGACACCCACTTCTGGGTACACACCATCGGCGTGGTGTTCTACATCGCCGCGATGTGGATCGCCGGCGTGATGCAAGGCCTGATGTGGCGCGCCAGCAACGATGACGGCACGCTCACCTACACCTTCGTCGAGTCGCTCAACATGACCTACCCCTACTACATGGTGCGTCTGGGCGGCGGTCTGCTGGTGTTTGCCGGCATGCTGGTCATGGCCTGGAACGTTTTCAAGACCTTCCAGATGGCGCGCGAGGTGAAAGACAGCCCGGTGCTGGCCCCCGTCGCCGATGCGGCACACGCCTGAGGATTGCCCGTTATGAATCAGCCTGTCATGAATCACGAAAAAATCGAAAAGAACGTCGGCCTGATGATGATCCTGATCGCGGTGGCGATCTCGTTCGGCGGCCTGGCGCAGATCGTTCCGCTGATGTTCCAGGCCGAGGCGATCCAGCCGCTGCCGGGAGTGACGCCGTACCCGGCGCTGCAACTGGCCGGCCGCGATGTGTATGTGCGCGAAGGCTGCTACAACTGCCATTCGCAGATGGTGCGCACGCTGCGCTTCGAGACTGCCCGCTATGGCCATTACTCGCTGGCCGGCGAGTCGGTGTACGACCGTCCGTTCCAGTGGGGTTCCAAACGTACCGGGCCGGATCTGGCCCGCGTCGGTGGCCGTTATTCGGACGATTGGCATCGCGCGCACATGACCAACCCGCGCGACGTGGTGCCCGAGTCGAACATGCCGTCCTACCCGTGGCTGGCCGAGCATCCGCTCCACGCCGACGAGATTGTCGCGCACATGCAGGCGCTCAAACGTCTGGGCGATCCATACAGCGATGCCGACATCGAGGGCGCTGCGGCAGCGGTGACCGGCAAGACCGAGCTCGACGCGGTGATCGCCTATTTGCAGGCGCTCGGCACGCACGCACCGAAGGGGGGCTGAGCCATGGACGCCGGCACCGCCTCGGGCATCGTCACCGCCATCGCGTTCGTCGCTTTCATCGCCGGTTGGGCATGGGCGTGGGGCGACAAGCGCAAACCTGAATTCGATGCGGCAGCGCGTCTGCCGCTGGACGAGCAGAGCGAGAACAACTCATGAGCAGCGCCTGGTCCTGGTATGTAATGATTCTGGTCGTCCTCAACATCGGCGGTTGCGTGCTGCTGCTGTGGTGGACGTCGCGTCGTCGCAGCAGCGATGAGAATGTCTCCGGCACCGCCGGCACCACCGGTCACGTGTGGGATGGCGATCTTCGCGAATACACCAAGCCGATGCCGCGCTGGTGGATCATCTGGTTCTACCTCACCATCGTGTTCGCCATCGCTTATTTGATCTGGTATCCCGGCTTCGGCAACTTCACCGGCACCAGCGGCTGGACCTCCGCCAAGGAACACGACACCGCGGTGGCTCGGGCACAAGAGAAGCTGGCGCCGTTGTTTGCCCGCTTCGAAGGCCAGCCGATCGATCGCATCGCTGCCGATCCCGAAGGCGTGGCCTTGGGCAAGTCGATCTTCGCCAACAACTGCGCGGCATGTCACGGCTCCGACGCGCGCGGCGCCAAGGGCTTCCCGAACCTGGTCGATGCCGACTGGCAATGGGGCGGCGATCCGGAATCGATCCTGGCCACGATCCTGTATGGCCGCCAGGCCGCCATGCCGCCAATGGCCGCGGCATTGGGTAGCGACGAGGCAGTCACCCAGGTTGCCGTGTACGTGCAAAGCCTGTCCGGACAAAAGGTCGATCCGGGTATGGCCGCCGCAGGCAAGCCGCGATTCGAACTGCTCTGCGCTGCCTGCCACACGCCGGCCGGCACCGGCAATCCGCTGCTGGGCGCGCCGAATCTGACCGATACGACATGGCTGTACGGCAGCGATTTCGACACCATCCGCGATGGCATCGTCACCGGCCACAACGGGCAGATGCCGGCGCACCTGCCACTGCTCGGCGATACCCGGGTGCGCCTGTCGGCCGCTTGGGTGTACGCTCAAACCCATCCTTCCGACCAATCCGCCAAGGCGCCGTGACCACACCCGAACCGCGTTTCGATCATCCGCCCCGACCGCTGGCACAGCGGCTCGGGGCCATACTCTGGCCTTCGTTCTTTGCAGCAGGTGTCGCCACGATGGTGTTTTTCGCTTTCGTCGATCCGCTGCTGCTGCGCGACTGGACGTTTCCCGACATCGAACTGAGCCGCGAAGCCGGTTACACCATCGGCTTCTTCATGTTCTGGCTGGCAACCGCCAGCTCCAGCCTGTTTACCTGGATATTGCTGCGCCCAGCCAGCCGCTTCAACGCCCCACTGCCGCCCGAACGTTGAGCGTTAACACGTGAACAAGACCATTCCGGCTACCGTCATCGACGACGGCGCCATGTACCAATCCGAGCGCAAGATCTATCCGCGCGACGTCCAAGGCCGCTTCGCGCGGCTGCGCAAACTGGCGGTGTGGGTTCTGCTCGGCATCTTCTACCTGATCCCGTGGCTGTCGTGGGGCGAACGCCAGGCGGTGTTGTTCGATCTGCCGGCGCGCAAGTTCTACATCTTCGGCCTGAATTTCTGGCCGCAGGATTTCTTCTTCCTTGCCCTGCTGCTGATCATGGCCGGGTTGTCGCTGTTCTTCTTCACCGCGTTGGCCGGCCGCCTGTGGTGCGGTTATGCCTGCCCGCAGACGGTGTGGACCGAAGTGTTCCTCGACATGGAGCGCTGGACCGAAGGCGACCGCAACCGCCGCATGAAGCTCGATGCCGGCCCGTGGACCCGCGAGAAGGTGCTGCGCAAAGGCAGCAAGCACGTACTGTGGCTGGCATTCGCGTTATGGACCGGGTTCACCTTTGTCGGCTTCTTCAGCCCGATCCGCGATCTCGGCCTGCGCGTGCTGGCCTTCGATCTGGGTGGCTGGGAAACCTTCTGGATCGGGTTCTACTCGCTGGCGACCTGGGGCAATGCCGGCTTCCTGCGCGAGCAGGTGTGCAAGTACATGTGCCCCTACGCGCGCTTCCAGAGCGCGATGTTCGACCGCAATACGTTGATCATTGCCTATGACCCGCTGCGCGGCGAGCCGCGCGGATCGCGCAAGCGTGGATCTGTGCCGAGCGTTTTGCTGCAACAGGTCGAAAGCATGTTGTCCGCAAAACACGCAAAGGGCGCAAATAAAGCACAAGACAATGAGCAAGCAGCAGCCCAATCTCAAGACACACATTTGCGTGCTTCGCGTCCTTTGCGGACTGCCGTCGCTTCGGATGGCGTGACCGAGACTACCGCCACAAACCTGCGCTTGGGCGATTGCATCGATTGCACAATCTGCGTGCAGGTCTGCCCCACCGGCATCGACATCCGCAACGGTCTGCAATACGAGTGTATCGCCTGCGGTGCCTGTATCGACGCCTGCGATACGGTGATGGACAAGATGAACTACCCGCGTGGGCTGATCCGCTACACCACGCAGAACGCCATCGACGGCAAGCGCAGTCATATCCTGCGGCCGCGGGTGATTTTCTACGCACTGCTGCTGACCGCCATCTTCGGCGGTTGGGCCTGGGGCGTCGGCCACCGCAGCGAGTTGATCGTGGATGTGCTGCGCGATCGCAACGCGCTGTACCGAATCGCTGCCGACGGCTCGATCGAAAATGCCTACACGCTCAAGCTGATCAACAAGACGCCACAGGCACAACGCTACCGCGTCGATGTCGTGGATGAACACGGCCATCCAATCGACGGCCTGGACATCGTCGGCGGCGCGCGCGACGTTTCGGCAGGGCCGGAAGAAGTGTTGAGTCTCACCGTCACGCTCACAGCCAATCCCGAGCATGCCCACGGCCGCCGCAACGTACGCTTCGTGATTACCGGCATCGATCGCCCGGACGTGCATGTGCAGCACGACACCCGCTTTTTCGGGCCGCTGCCATGACGCCCGAGATCGAACACAAACGCCCGTGGTACCGCGAGCCGATGGTGTGGTTGATGCTGGCGTTGCCGGCAGCAGCGGTTATCGCCGGGCTGACCACGGTGGCGATCGCAGTGCGCGCCAGCGGCGATGATGCCGTGCCCGAGTCGGTTCGTCGTACTGCACAGATGCAGGTCGCCGATCTCGCCGCCGATCGACAGGCCGCGCAGCGCAAGCTGCGCGCGCTGATGCAGGTCACGCGAAGCACCGGCGCAGTACGGGTGTCGATACCCGGAGACACGCCGAACGACGATCGCATCGAACTGCATTTCATCCACGCCACCGATGGTGCACTGGACGCGACGGCGGTGCTGGTGCGCTCCGGCGATGTCTGGCTGGGTCGCATCGACGCGCCGCTCGATCGGCCGTGGGCTCTGCTCCTGACAGCAGCGGATGGCGCATGGCGATTGCAGGGTAGCTTGCCGATCGGGCAAGACAGCATCGCGCTGGAGCCAGCGATCGCCGGCGAATGACCGTGAGCGCACGTGAGCCAGCCAACACCATGAGAAGCAGGGACTGGGGACTCGGCTCAACCACGGGTACCGGGAAAAGCGTAAAGCACTCGGGTCCGCAAAGGACGCGAAAGCCGCAAATAGCAGCGTTGGGTGGTCGATCATCGGGTTTCGACGCGCGATGGGACGCATGCCCGAGTGCCGCAAAGCACAGGGACGTGCGAGAGCGGCCTCTATCCATCCTTCTACTGGCTCCGCTCCGTGCTTTTCTTTGCGCACTTGGCGTCCTTTGCGGACGCCTGCTTTTTCCATGCTCAGGGCTCGGGACCAACAACAGCAGCGAAACGCCGGCACCGTGAACGTGCGTGAGCCGACCGCCGCAGATCCCATGAGCACTGCAGCGGGCTGCTGCTATCACTGCGGCGAGGCGCTGCCTGCGGCTTTCCTGACCGTGACGCTGGATGGCGCCGAACGCGCCATGTGTTGCAGTGGCTGCGCCGGCGCGGCGGCGTGGATTCGCGATGCCGGCCTCGATGATTACTATCGCCTGCGCCAACGCGATGGCAGCCGGGTCGCCACCGAAGCGACCGATTTTTCGGCCTGGGATCGCGACGACATTCAGGCGCAACACGCGCGCGACATTGATGGCGATCGCGAGATCACGGTGCTGATCGAAGGCATGCACTGCGCTGCCTGTGCCTGGCTGATCGACCGCGCGCTGCACCGCGAACCGGGCGTGCGCGAGGTGCAGGCCAACGCCATCACCGGCCGCGTGATCGTGCGCTGGGACACCGGGAAAACACGGCTGAGCGCGATCCTGACGCGCCTGTCCGCGCTGGGTTACACCCCGCATCTGGCGCCCGACGAAGCCTTGGAGCGCGCGCGCCGGCACGAGCGCAATACGTTGCTGATCCGGCTCGGTGTGGCCGGCCTGGGCACGTTGCAGGCAATGATGTTTGCCGAAGCGCTGTATCTGGATTTCGACAACCAGATGCCGGCCGCCACCCGCGACTTTTTCCGCTGGATCACCTTCGCGGTGTCGGCACCGGTGGTGTTTTATTCGGGATGGCCGTTTCTTGCCGGCATGGCCCGCGAACTGCGCCAACGCCGTTTCGGCATGGACACGCTGGTGGCGACCTCGGTGCTGCTTGCCTACGTCGCCAGCCTGATCGAAACAATTCGTGGCGGCCCGCATGTGTGGTTCGACGCAGCCGTGATGTTCGTGCTGTTGCTGTTGAGCGCGCGCGTGATCGAACGGCTGGCGCGACAACGCGCCAACGCCGGCGTCGATGCGCTGGCCAGGGCGCGGCCGGCGTTGGCGTGGCGGCTGACTGCGGACGGCGCGCGCGAGCAGGTACCGCTGGCCAGCGTGCGGGTTGGCGATTCCGTCATCGTCGGTGCGGGCGAATCGCTCGCCGCCGACGGCGAATTGCTGGATGCGCCGGCGCAATTCGACGAAGCCCTGCTGACCGGAGAACCGCTGCCGCGCACGCACGAGCCCGGCGATACCGTATTCGCCGGCAGCGTGTGTCGCGGTGTCCCGGCGCGCGTGCGCGTGCTGCGCACCGGCCAGGACACCCGGCTGTCGCATCTGGTGCGGTTGGTCGAACAGGCGCAGGCGCAACGGCCGCGACTGGCGCGGCTGGCCGACGCCATCGCCGGTCGCTTTGTCGTGGCATTGTTCGGTACCGCCACGATCACTGCGCTGGTGTGGTGGCAGCTTGCACCGGAGCGCGCGTTCGAGGTGACGCTGGCGGTGCTGGTGGTGAGTTGCCCGTGCGCGCTGTCGCTGGCGATTCCCGCTGCGCTGTCGGCGGCGCAGGGCGCGCTGGCGCGGATCGGCGTACTCAGCCTGCACGCCGATGCGCTGGAGACATTGGCGCGCGCCGATACCGTGGTGTTCGACAAGACCGGCACCCTCACCTGCGGCCAGCCGCGGATCGACTCCACCCAGACCTTCGATGGGTTCGACCCCGCGCAGGCGTTGGCGATCGCCGCCGCGCTCGAACGTGACGCCGGGCATCCGTTGGCACACGCGTTTCGCGGCGCATCGGCGCTATCTGCACAGCATGTGCAAGTGCAGGCGGGTGCGGGTGTCAGCGGCAGCGTGGACGGTGTGCGCTACCGACTGGGCCGCGCCGACTTCAGCCACGCCAGCAACGACGACGGGACGATCTGGCTCGCCAGCGCGGGCCGCGCGCTGGCGCGTTTCACGCTACGCGATGCCACCCGCAGCGATGCCGCGGCGGCGCTGGCGGATTTGCGCACGCTGCGCCTGCGCGGCGAATTGCTGAGCGGCGATGCCGAAGCGGCTGTTGTCGCGCTCGCCACCGAGCTCGGCATCACCCACGCACACGCACGGCATAGCCCCGAGGACAAACTGGCCTACCTGCACGCCTTGCAGGCGCAAGGCCGTGTCGTGGCGATGGTCGGCGACGGCATCAACGACGCGCCGGTACTGGCCGGCGCAGATGTCTCGCTGGCGATGGGCGGCGGCGCGCCGCTGGCGCATCGCAGCGCCGACCTGATTCTCACCGGCGATTCGCTGCGCCGTGTGCCTGAAGCCATCGTGCTGGCGCGGCGCACACGCCGCGTCGTGCGCCAGAACCTGGTCTGGGCGCTGGGCTACAATGCGCTCGCGCTGCCGCTGGCTGCACTGGGCTGGGTTACGCCGTGGCTGGCCGCGCTGGGCATGGCCGCCTCGTCGTTGCTGGTGACGGCCAATGCCCTGCGTCTCGCCCGCGCGCCCACACCGTTGCCGCCGGAGGTGCAATGAGCATTCTCGCCGTCCTGATTCCGCTCAGCCTGGTGCTGCTGGGCGTGGCGATCGCCGCGTTCATCTGGGCAGTGCGACGCGGCCAGTTCGACGATCTGGAAACCCCGGCCATCGACATCCTTGCCGATGATTCCAGTCCGCGCAACGTCAGCGAAAGCCCGCACGATCGCCATGCCGATTGACTGGCTGGCATTGCTCGCCGCAACGCTCAGTGGCGTGTTCGGTGGCCTGCATTGCGCACTGATGTGCGGCGGCATCGCCACCGGAATCGCCGCCGGTGCCGCACCATCGCCGCCGCTGCGCACCGCCGTGCTGACCAACCTCGGGCGGGTGCTCGGCTACGCCCTCGCCGGCACCGTGGTTGGCGCCCTTGGAGCCGGTCTGCTTGGATTGTGGCGGCTGCCGCACCTGGCATTGGCGATGCGCATGGCAGTCGGCGCGGTGTTGCTGCTGGTGGCGTTGCGCTTGCTCGATCAACGCGGACGCCTGGCCTTCGTCAACCGCCCCGGCGTTGCGCTGTGGCACTGGCTGGCGCCGTTGCATCGGCGTCTGCTGCCGGCCAACACGCCGTTGCGACAGCTCGCCGCCGGCATGCTCTGGGGTTGGTTGCCATGCGGCCTTAGCGCCACGCTGCTGGCCGCGGCGTGGCTCAGCGCCGACGCGCTGCAAGGCGGGCTGATCATGACTGGGTTCGGTTTGGGTACTTGGCTGGTGATGCTGCCATTGACCTGGAGCGGTGCGCGGCTCACTCGCCGCCTTGCCGACCCCGCCATGCGTCGCAGCGCCGCCGCGCTGATTGCCGCCGCCGGTTTACTGACCTTGAGCGCGCCATGGCTGGCGCAAGTGCCGGCGCTGCATGCCGCACTCTCGGCACTGGGCTGCCGCACGTTGTAGTGGGCGACGCTGGATGCCTGGCCCCACCGCGCCAGTAGGAATGATGTCCGTGGGCTATTGATGATAGTGGGGACCCACCCCAATCCGTTTTTTCGGTACAACCGCAAGTGATCTCGCCAAGACGCCAAGAGCGCCAAGAGGGAAAAAGGATGACCGAAGACGAAATCGGCAGGTTGGTCGTTGGTGTTACCGTCAATTGCGCCTGCGAAGAGGCTGATTGATTCCTTGGCGTTCTTGGCGCTCTTGGCGCTCTTGGCGAGAGATGCCCTTCGCTGCTCTCATGAATTTTGCTGACGAGCCGAACTCGCTACGAGCGCGCGCGACGCTCTTCGGGCTCATGCACCAGTTGCGACAGACGCTTGTGATCCAGAATGCTCAGCTGCCGCCCACGCACGCTGATGATGCCGTCGTCCTGAAAGCGCGAAAACGTGCGGCTGACGGTTTCGATCACCATGCCCAGGTAACTGGCGATATCCTCGCGCGACATCGGCAGACTGAACTCATCTGCCGATTTGCCCAGTTCGCGGAAACGCTCGGACAGGCTGTGCAGAAACATCGCCAGGCGCTCGCTGGCATGGCGCCGGCCCATCATTTCCACGTGTTGCTGGTTGCGATCCATGCGTTGCCCCATTACCCGCAGCAACTGTCGCTGCAAGCCGGGCACCTGCGCGGCGATGAGGCCAAGTTCGTTGAACGGCACCTCGCAAACGCTGGCCGGCGCAAGCGCCACCGCGTCGCAGCGATGGATGCCTGTGCCCAGCGCATCGAGACCGATCAACTCGCCGGGCAGATGAAAGCCGATCACCTGCAGATCGCCTTCCTCGCTGAGCGCCAGCGTCTTGAACGCGCCATCGCGTGCGACGTACAACGACGCCAGCGGTGCGCCGGATCGAAACAGGAAATCGCCACGCGTCAGCGGACGACGACGCCGCACCAGATCATCAAGCCGATCCAGATCGGCGACCCCGATACCGGCCGGGAGGCACAGTTGCTGCAACGAGCAACTGGCGCAGCCACGGCGCAACCGCGCGATGTCGATAACTTGAGCTTGTGCATCCATGTTCGATCGGCTCCGGAACAACAGCAGCGGCTATTTTACCGCGGTCCAACGGCGCAACCAGTCGTTCACGGTATCGTGCCACTGTACGCTGTTTTGCGGTTTGAGCACCCAGTGATTCTCGTCCGGGAAATACAGGAAGCGGCTCTCGATACCGCGCCGCTGCAACGCCGTGAACGCAGCCATCCCCTGATCGAACGGCACCCGATAGTCCAGTTGTCCCTGAACCACCAGCATCGGCACCCGCCACTGGTCGACAAACCGCGCGGGATTGAATTTCTCATAAGCCTTGGGCTCGGCAAACGGCGTCCCGCCGTTCTCCCATTCGCTGAACCACAACTCTTCGGTGGCGTAGCCCCAAGAGCGGTTATCGAAAATGCCATCATGATTGACCAGACACTTCCACGGCGCATTCCAGTTGCCGGCGATCCAGTTGACCATGAATCCGCCGTAGCTGGCACCCAAGGCGCAGGCGCGGTCGCCATCGAGAAAGTCGTAGCGATCCAGCGCATGACTCCAGCCTTTTTGCAAATCCTTGAGCGGCTTACCGCCCCAGTCGCCGGAGATGGAATCGGTGAAATCCTGGCCATAGCCGGTAGAGCCATGGAAGTCGATGAACACGACGGCGAAGCCCTGCCCGGCATAGGTCTGCGGATTCCAGCGGGTGCTCCAGCCATTGCCGAAAGAGCCCTGCGGGCCACCATGAATCAGGAACGCAACTGGATATTTCTCGCCGGCCCGGTAATTCCACGGCTTCACCACGTAGCCGTAAACGGTGTCGTCGTCGTAGCCCTCGAAACTGAACTGCTCGAACGCGCCCATCGCCACTTGCGCCAGCCGCTCGGCATTGGCCTGACTCAGATCGCGCACCGCGGAGCCATCGGCGCGCGCCACGAAAATCTGCGCCGGAGAAACCAGGCTGTCGCGCGCGAACACCAGCGTGTCGCCGGCCAGATCAAAGCCCGAAACCGAGCCATTGGCCGCGATACGGCGCGCATCGCCACTTTCGATATCGACCGCGAACAAGGGGTGCTCGCCCAGGTCCTGAGCGGTCGTGTAAATCGTGCCGCCATCGGCCGATAGGGTTATGCCGTCGGCAGAACGATCCCAACGCCTGGCAATCCGCCGGGTATCGCCGTCGTCCAGATCCATTGCAATCAATTGGAAACGATCCGCTTCGAATCCCGGACGTGCCATCGCGCGGTAATACAGCGTTTTGCCGTCGCCCGAAAATACCGGACCGGCATCCCAGGCGAGGTTCTTGGCGGTCAGATTGACCGGCGCTGCCGAACCATCGGCCGGGACTCGATAGATATCGAAGTTGGTCGACCACGCTTCGGTCGTGCCGGCAATACGCACGGAAAACGCCAGTTGCGTGCCGTCGGGGCTCCACGCGTAGTCGCTGCTGTCGCCGAACGGCTTTGCCGGAATATCGCCATCGATGCCGGTGCTCAACTTGACCGGTTCGCCAGCGCTTTTGCCGGCAGCGAGGCGCGCAACAAACAACTGGCTGCGCCGACCATCGGCCCAGGCATCCCAATGCCGGGCGAACAACTTTTCGTACAACTGGCCGCTCGCTGTTTTTGCCGCCGCCGCGTCCAGCGCCGCCTTGGTGCAGGTGAGATCGGCGCAATACGGGAACACGTCGAACGTGAGCGCCACCTTGCTGCCGTCGGGCGCAAGCTTGTAGCTGCCGATATCCAGCGGGTAATCCGTCACCTGGACCGGCTGGCCAGCCATCGGCTGCGCCCACAGTTGCATCGAACCGGACTTGTCGGCAAGAAAATACACGGTATTGCCGTCGGCGGAAAAACTCGGCGAATTGACGTTGAAACCTTCCGGCGTCAACCGCGTCGGCGGCGCCAGATCGCGCGTGCGCAGATCCTTGTAGACCAGGTGGCTGAAGCCGCGGTTGGCTTCAAAATCCGTCTTTCGCACCACGTACACCACGCGTTGCCCATCGGCAGACAGTACCGGCGATGAGAGGCGATCGAAATTGACCAGATCACGCACATCCATGCCGCGACTGCCCTGGGCGAAGGCGGTTGCAGGCAACACCAGCATCATCACAACCGTACGAATCGAAGCAAGCATGGGCGCCTCCGGGAGTTCAATCGGCCCATGTTAGAAGGCTATGGCCCGCAGCGCAAAGTTTGGCAGTCGCGTTGCCTGTGGGATCGCGCCTTGCGCACGAAGCTGTTGCACGGTTGTTCGCGGGCAGGCCGGCTCCCACGAACACCTTGAAGCACCCCTGTAGGAGCCCACCCTGTGGGTGACCGGCGAGACCGCTGATTCGAGGGGTGGTGGGCCGTGATGGGTGAGACGGATCAGGCGAAGCATCGCTTCGCCCCGGCGAACGCCGAAGCCCAACGGGCGTA
>PGZC01000026.1:0-2552 GCA_002839995.1 Gammaproteobacteria bacterium HGW-Gammaproteobacteria-4
GCGTCGGCGATGCTGCAACGGCATCTGGATACGGATAGCGCGGAGTTTCGTCGCGCACAGACCAGTTACGCCAGGCACATAGCGTTTGCGATTGCTTTGATGCTGATCTCGGTGGCAACGGCTGCATGGCTTGGCTTCGCACTTGTCGATGCCATCATGCGTCCGCTGCGCGACGCGCGTGCGTTGGCCAGCGCAATCGGTTCCGGCAACCTCAGCGCCGCCGTTATCGACCGCCATGACGACGAAATCGGCGACATCGTGCAAGCGATCCTGAATATCTCAGGGAACTTGCGCGGCCTGACGCGCGACGCAGTGATCGCCAGCGACACCACCACCGACGCCGCGTTCCGGATCGCCGACGATGCGCGCGATATCGGGCTGCACGTGATCGAGCAAAAGCAGGCAGTCGCACGCATCGCCAGCCAGACTCGCGAATTGCGCAAGACCATGGAAAGCCAACTGGAACACGCTATCGCGGCGCACGAGCTGGCGGGCGACAACGTGATGCTCTCGGCCAGCAGTCGGATGGCGCTGCAACAAGTCATCCAGTCGATCGACACCGTTCAGCAGGCCACCAATCGCATTGGCGACATCGTTGCGGTGATGGCATCGATCGCCAGCGAAACCGATCTGATCGCACTCAATGCCGCCGAGAATGCGCGCAGCAGCGACCCGCGACGTGCACTCGAGTTGGTGGTCGATGAAGTCCGCAGCCTGGCGAAACGCTCGCGCTCGGCCTCCAGCGGCGCCCGCCGCATGATGTCGGAGATCGCGAACACGCTAGACCGCTGCGCAACATCATTGCGGACATGTCGGGAACGGCTCGACACCATCGGCGTGCATGCGAACGAGGTCGCGCATTTGATGGCGTCGAACATCGAAAATGCGCATGCGCATGCCGACAGTGCGGCACTGGTGGACGCGGAATTGCTGAAATTGACGCGTCTTGCCGAGGACGGCGCCGATTTGTCGTCGCAAACAATGGAACGCGCGGAAATGCTGAGAAAGTCTGCCGAACAGTTGCTCTACCGGATGTCGTTTTTCACGTTGTCGGTGGGCGAGTCGAGCGCCAAGGCGTCGCCATCCAGCACGCTGGCGTTGCAGACCGCCGACGGCGCGGCCGAACGCTGATATTTCATTTCCGATAGGGAAACCCCCGGCTCTGCCGGGGGACTCACGGGGTTTGACCTTTGCGGCGGTCGGCTTCAAGCCCCTCTCCCGCCGGGAGCGGGGTTGGGGTGAGGGTACGCCGAAGTCGCGATGGTTCGGACTTGCGCCGCTTCGCCGTACCCTCATACGGCGCTGCGCGCCACCTCGCTACGCGCCCCGGCCCGGGCGCTAGCGCCCGGGCGTTCGATGTTGCGCAAGCCGATGGCTTGCAAGCGCAACATCTCACAGCGACTGAACCGCCAGTCGAGCATGCGTCCGTCGCGATTTATCGGGCATGATTGGGATCGGCGTCAGCTACCGATATGCGCAGTGTAGCCGGCGAGCGCACGATGCTGTCTGCGCATACATACCACGGAATCATCCTCTCCATGCCTGCGAAATCACCCGCCAAACCCGATCTTCTGCTCGGAATCGACCAGGGAACTTCAGGCAACACGGTGCTCGTCATCGATCGTGACCTGGCCGTGATCGCCCACGCTACGGTCGGCTTCACCCAGCATTACCCGCAGCCGGGCTGGGTCGAGCATGCGCCCGACGAAATCTGGGCTTCGCTGCGTGCAGCGTTGCGTCTGGCGCTGGACGGTATCGACCCGACCCGGTTGGCGGCGCTCGGCATTACCAACCAGCGCGAAACGACATTCGTGTGGGATTCCGACAGCGGCGAATCGCTCGGCAACGCCATCGTCTGGCAGGACCGCCGCACCAGCGATTGGTGCGAACAACACAAGGCGCTTGAAGCCGATACCAGAGCGCGCACCGGCCTGCCGATCGACCCCTACTTTTCGGCCAGCAAGCTGGCCTGGCTGCAGCGCGCAATGGTGCGATGAACTGACGCGTCGCTTCGGCGTTGCCGACATCCAACTGCCCCGCCTCGCGTCCAGTTCGGGTGTTTGCGCGCGGGTGCATGATGTGCCGGAATTGCCGGATGGTCTGCCGATTGCCGGTATCGCCGGCGATCAGCAGGCGGCCTTGTTCGGCCAGGGCTGCTTCGATGCCGGACAGAGCAAGATCACCTACGGCACCGGCAGTTTCATCTTGCTCAATACCGGCAATACGCCGGTGCCCAGCCGCCACGGCATGCTCAGCACCATCGCCTGGCAGATCGACCAGCGCACCACCTACGCGCTGGAAGGCGGCGCCTATATCGCCGGAGCGCTGGTCGCGTGGTTGCGCGATGGCCTGGGCATCATCGAACATGCCGGGCAGATCGAAGCGCTCGCCGCCAGCGTGCCCGACAGCGGCGGCGTCACCATCATTCCGGCCCATGCCGGGCTGGGTGCGCCGCACTGGCGGCCGCAGGCGCGCGGCCTGATCCACGGGCTCAGCGGCGGCAGCACGCGCGCGCATCTGGCACGCGCGGCGCTGGAAGCCATCGCCCACAG
>PGZC01000026.1:2566-72059 GCA_002839995.1 Gammaproteobacteria bacterium HGW-Gammaproteobacteria-4
TGCTGCAAATGCAGGCGGATCTTGCCGGTGTCACCCTGCACCGGCCGCGCATGCTGGAGACAACCGCCCTCGGCGCCGCGATGCTGGCCGGCCTCGGCGTTGGCATGTGGTCGGGGTTGGACGAATTGCGTCGGGCCTACGTGCCGGAACGCAGTTTTACACCGCAAGCCCATCGTGCCGACGTTGATGCCGCGCGAAGTCACTGGCACCAAGTGCTGGCATTGGCGTGACTATCCGCAGGATGACCCACTAGTCACAAAGCCCCGTCCCAGCGAGAGCAAGAGCGGATAGTCCGCAAAGAACGCGAAGGGCGCAAAGGAAAACACGACGCCGAGCCAGCAGCAAGGATGGGTAGAGCGCGGCAAAACCAGACTGTTACCTACCCAACGCTGTTATTTGCGTTTTTTGCGCCCTTTGCGGACCATTTGTTGCTTCTCCCGAGTTCCGAGCAAGCAGGATGGCTGGCACGCGGCGACCCCTACCATCAAAGCCCGTCACCATTCACTGCGCATCGGCAACAAACCGCGTAATTCGGCATCGGTGAGATTGCGCCACTGCCCGGTCTTGAGCCGACCCAGCGAAATATTGACGATGCGCGTACGCACCAGCCGTTTCACGCGATAGCCAAAGTGGGTCGCCATCAACCGGATCTGCCGGTTCAGCCCCTGGGTGAGGACGATGCGAAACCCCAGCTTGCCCAGACGGGTGGCGCGACACGGGCGGGTGCGCTGGCCGTGCATGACGATGCCGCCGCGCGCCATGCCGCGCAGGAACGCGTCATCGACCTCGCGATTCACCGCCACCAGATATTCCTTTTCCTTGGCGTTCTCGGCGCGCAGGATTTCGTTCACGATGTCGCCGTTGCTGGTCAGCAGGATCAGGCCCTCGGACTCCTTGTCGAGGCGGCCAATCGGAAATATGCGTTGTTGATGACCGATGAAATCGATGATGTTGCCTTTGATCTCGGTATCGGTGGTGCAGGTAACGCCGGCCGGTTTGTGAAACGCGATGTAGACATGGCGGCGGCCGCCGGAAACCCGGCGTTGGCGCAGCGGTTGCCCGTCCATCAACACCCGATCGCCTTCGACGATGTTCGCCCCGACCGCGGCGACTTCGCCGTTGACGCTCACCCGGCCCGCGGCAATGCGCTCGTCGGCTTCACGGCGCGAGCACTCGCCGCTGTCGGAAATGTATTTGTTCAGGCGCATGGGCGCGCATGCTGGCACAGCGCAAAGGCGATGTCACTCATTGCTTGCTTGCTGACGATGCAAGTATCGATCCAGCGTCCAGCGATCGGCGCCGATTGGCGATACCAGCAGGAACACGATCAGCGCCGAGCGGGTAAACGTGTGGCCATCGATGTTGAACAGCGCTTCTTTCAGGGCATGGCCGTAGGTGGTCACCAGCAACAGCACGGCAAGCGTCGCCAGGGTTTCGCGCAGGCGAAAACCCAGCAGCAGCATCGCGCCAGCGGCCAACTCGACAAATGGAATGCCAAGGCCCAGCGCCCACAGCAACGCGTCGGGAATCCAGCTATCGCCGAACCAGCCGATGAAGAACTGCTCGGCGTGCGCCATCGGCGTGAGCTCGAACACCTTCCACCAGCCAGCCATCACGAACAGAATGCCGAGCATGAAGCGTGCGAACGCAGTGGCGATCTGCCAGTCCGGCAGTGATGTGGGCTTGTTCATGGTGCTCACTCCTTGCCGATCCGGTCGCCGAGCACGAATGGGCCGCCCTTTTCCAGCGCCCGCTGGTAGGCCGGACGAGCGCGAATACGCTCGAGAAAACCGGTCAGGCTGGGTCGGTTGGGCCCCAGCACGCCGGCAGCCTCGGCGCCTTCGATGGGAAAGCTGATCTGGATGTCGGCGGCGCTGAATTGGGTGCCGGCAAACCACGGTGAAGCGCCCAGTTGCGCTTCCATGTAATCCAGATGCAGGGCGATCTGCGGTGCCACGTAGCGCTGCATCACCTGCGCCGAGATGCGGCGAACCAGCGGGCGCAGCAAGAACGGCATCGGCCCTTGCGGCAGGCGTCGGAACACCAGACCCAGCAACAGCGGCATCATCGCCGAACCTTCGGCGTAGTGCAGCCAGTAGGTATAGCGCAAACGTTCGTCCGCGTCGGCCGGCGGCGGCAGACGCTGCTGCCCGTAGCGCGCGACCAGATACTCGATGATCGCGCCCGATTCGGCAACCACGCGCCCGTCATCGCTGATCACCGGCGATTTGCCCAGCGGATGCACCGCGCGCAGCGATGCCGGCGCGAGCATGGTCTGTGGATCGCGGGCGTAATGCTGCACGGCATAGGGGAGCTCAAGCTCTTCCAGCAACCAGAGCACTCGTTGCGAGCGCGAATTTTCGAGGTGGTGGACGGTGATCATCTGTGCTCCTGTGTGCCGTGGTGCGATCATTGATGCGCGCTCACAATACCCTGCCCCGTAACGACTGAACATGGTGCCATGTCAACGAATGCCTGCCGATACCTGCAATTGGATGTCTTTTCCCAGCGCGCCGGCTGCGGCAATCCGCTGGGCGTGGTGTTCGGCGCCGACGACTGGAGCACCCAGCGCATGCAGGGGTTCGCGCGCTGGGCCAACCTGGTTGAAACCACGTTTGTACTGCCGGCAACCGAATCTGGTGCCAGTTATCGTCTGCGCATTTTTACGCCGAGCCGGGAAATTGCCTTCGCCGGCCATCCCAGCATCGGGTCGGCGTTTGCCGCGCTGAGCACCGGTTTTTGCGCCGCAAGCGACGGGCGGCTGATTCAGCAGTGCGATGCCGGTCTGCTGCCGATCATGGTCGAAGGCAGCCCGGAATGCCCGATGTTGTCGGTCGCGGCTCCCGCAGCCCGTGTCGAGCAGGCAACCGGCGCCGACATGCTGGAGGTCGCGCGCATTCTCGATGGACTCACTCCCGGATCATTGCCGCCAGGGCTGGTCAGCGGCGGCCGACGCTGGTGGTTGGCGGAGCTGGCTGATGAACGGCAGTTGCGTGCGTGGAACGCTCCCGTCGCCGACATCGCCGCACTCGCCAAGCGCAGCGACACCCTGGGCCTGTGTTTGTTCGCGCGCAGCAGCGACCCCGCATTCGAGCTGGTGGTTCGCGCGTTCCCGGCCGGCGCGGGCATTGTCGAAGATCCAGCATCCGGCGCCGCCAATGCACTGATTGCAGCCTATATCGCCAGCCTCGAGCCAAAAGGCGCACTCAGCCGCGGCTATCGCGTGAGCCAGGGCCGCGAGCTTGGTCGCGATGCGTTGTTGACGCTGCGCATCGAGGCCGACAACCGGGTGTGGGTCGGCGGACATTGTGCGCTGGTGATCGACGGCAAGACGTGGTGGCCGCAAGCGAGCCAAGGGTTTAAACAGTTTACTTGATATCTATCCATAACTAACTTATGTTATCCGTTATGGATAGATATGTGCCGATAAGCGAAGCAGCCGATGCTCTGGGCGTGTCGATCACGACGCTGCGGCGATGGGAAGTCGAAGGCAAACTGATACCGGAGCGCACAGCGGGGCGACAGCGCCGGTATGATCTTGCCAAGCTCAAGCCGGAGCTATTCCACGCTGCACCGCAAGACCGCAAAACCATCGCCTACGCCCGCGTCTCCAGTCACGAACAGAAGGACGATCTGGAACGGCAGAAGCGAGTACTTGAACTGTATTGCGCCAAGCAAGGCTGGACGTTTGAAGTTGTGGCCGATTTAGGTTCCGGCATGAACTACAACAAGAAAGGCTTGAAGCGGCTGCTGGACGAGATCATTGAAGGCCGCGTCGGTCGTCTGGTTATTGCCCATAAGGATCGCCTGTTGCGCTTCGGTGCGGAACTGGTGTTTGCCATATGCGAAGCGAAAGACGTAGAGGTGCTCATCATCAACAAAGGCGTGGATACGACGTTTGAAGAGGATTTAGCCAAGGACGTGCTGGAGATCATCACGGTGTTCTCGGCGCGGTTGTATGGCAGCCGCTCGCGCAAGAACCAGAAGTTGCTCGATGGCGTGAAGCAGGCCGTGGAGGCTGCGTCATGCTGATCGCCCACAAGATCACGCTCGATCCCAACAACGTGCAGGTGACGTACTTCGCCCGCACGTGCGGCGTCGCACGCTTCGCCTACAACTGGGCGCTGGCCGAGTGGCAGCGGCAATACGAAGCGCACAAAGCCGACGCAAGTCTGCCCAAGCCCTCGCAAATGGCGCTGCGCCGCCAACTCAACCGCATCAAGGGCGAGCAGTTCCCGTGGATGCTGGATGTGACCAAGAACGCACCACAAATGGCGATCATCCAGTTGGGCGCAGCGTTCAAGAACTTCTTCGCCGGGCGGGCCAAATACCCGAAGTTCAGGAAGAAAGGCCTGCACGACCGCTTCAGCCTGACCAACGACCAATTCAGCGTCGATGCTTCACGCATCCGCATCCCCAATCTGGGTTGGGTGCGGATGCGTGAGTCGTTGCGCTTTACCGGCAAGATCATGTCGGCCACGGTTTCCCGCGTGGCAGACCGCTGGTTTGTCAGCATCACCGTCGATACCCCGAACGATTTGCCTCTGCCAAACGCTGAGAACCAAGGCGCGGTGGGTGTGGATTTGGGCGTATCGGCTCTGGCAACGCTCTCAACCGGGGAAGTCGTCGCAGGGCCAAAAGCGCACAAGGCTTTGCTGTCCAGGATGCAACGGCTGTCACGCGGCTTGTCACGCAAAGTCAAAGGTTCAGAGAACCGCAAGAAAGCCAAAGCGAAATTGGCAAGGCTGCACGCCCGTATCAGCAACATCCGCAAGGATGCGCTGCACCAGCTAACGACCGATCTCACGCGCCGGTTTCACACCATCGGCATCGAGGATTTGAACGTGCGCGGCATGGTCAAAAACCGGCATCTGTCGCGGGCTGTGTCCGACATGGGCTTCTTCGAGTTCCGGCGACAGTTGGAGTACAAGGCGGCACAGCGCGGCGGGATGATCGTCGTGGCCGACCGTTGGTATCCGAGCAGCAAAACGTGCTCGGGTTGCGACCACAAACTGGGCGTTCTGCCGTTATCGGCGCGGGGATGGACATGTCCTGCCTGCGGCTTTGTTCACGATCGCGACGTGAACGCGGCGATCAATTTGAGAAATCTGGCGGTGAGTTCCACCGTGTCAGCCTGTGGAGAGGAAGGCTCTGGCCTTGGGCGCAAGCCCAAGGCGAAACCGGCCTCGGTGAAGCAGGAATCCAGCAGCAAAGCTACCTGTGGTTAGCTTTGCGTAGGTATGGACGAACGGTAACGACTGACACTCAACGTCACTTGGCGCCCGAAGCTGGTCACGGCTGGATGATTCAGGCGCGCCAAGTCGTGGATTTCCTTGCTGTACAACCTTGGCATGGAAGCTGCTGGAGGCAACCGACGACGATATGCAGCCGGGGGGTTGAAGGGCATGGCCAACGTTCTGAACTTTCCGGACCAATCGCTCACCGATGATGTTCTGGTGCGGCGCTTGTTCGAACTCGCTGCCGACGGCGATGCCGGCTGCGATGAGTTCCGCCAGTTGGACGCCGAGATGCAGCGCCGTCTCGGTCGGGCAACGGCAGGAGAGCCAAGGCGTCTGCCAGCGGTCAGCCGGTTCGGCTGAGGGGGTGCGGGGCGAGTCGGATTCAGCCGATTCGTCCCCGCTCCGCAACCGTGCTGAGCAATGCTTCAATTGGACGCGTTTGCGTCGCCCGTCAATCGCCTGTCGATAAGCATATCTTTTTCGCCCCAGAGCGAATTCAGCCAATCGCGCAATGCGTCGTTGGTCTGCGCATCCTCGTCGCCATCGCTCAACCACGAGGGTATGGCGCGCAGTCGCAAGTCGACCTCTATCGTTTGCACCCGCCCTGCGAATAGATCGATCACGCTCGGGCTGCCCTGCGGATAAATGATGGTCACGTCAAGCACACCGCTCAGCAAATCGCCCATGGCGGAAAACACCTGCGCCACGCCACCGGCCTTGGGACGCAGCAGATGCCGGTACGGCGATGCTTGCGCCTGTTGCTTGGCGACGGTGAAACGGGTGCCTTCGACAAAATTCATCACCGCGACCGGCGTATCGCGAAACCGCCGGCAGGCGCGTCGGGTCGCCTCGACATCGGCGAGCGCGAGTTCAGGCTTGCGCGCGATGGCCTCGCGCGAATGCCGCCGCATGAACGGGAAATCCAGCGCCCACCAGGCCAGCCCGAGCAGTGGTACCCAGATCAGCTGCCGTTTGAGGAAAAACCGCAACAAAGGCGCCCGGCGATTGAGCACATGCTGCAATACCGGAATATCGACCCAGCTTTGATGATTGCACAGCACCAGATAACTGGTGTTCGGCGCAACTGCGTCGACGCCGTCGCCGCGCACCACAATGCGCGTCGGGGTCAGTCGCGCGATCAAAATACTGTTTACCGCGATCCAGCGCTCGGCAAGCGCCACCAGTAGCCGACCCAAGGCCAGGCGCCACGCCTTTACCGGCAGCAACAACTTGAACATCGCCGCCACGAGCAACGGGACCGTGTGCGCGATGGTATTGACGACGAATGCGGTACCGGCGATCAGCAAACGCAGTGCGCTGAGCAATGAAGCAGGCATGGGTGCGTAACAAGCGTATGCGGGGCTCTAGTGTAGTGCTTCGCAAGTATCGGTGCTTTCAGAGCTGTGCCGGAAGCGTGCAATGGATTCTGGCAAGCAGCCGTCCATGGCGGGCATCTCCGGCCCGGTCATCCGTGACCGGGCGCTCACCTGCGCGCGATGCGCTTCAACGCATCGCGCGAATCCCGGCTCGCCCCTTGGCAAGCACAGCAACACCGGCATGGCGCTTCCGGCACGCTCCCTGCGGGCGTTCGTCTGGCCGGCCATCTGCGGTGTTGCGCTCGCTCACCAGGGAGCAACCCTGCCATCGCTCGCGCGCCTTGCATCTGACCAGCCAGACGAACGCTGAATGTGCCGATACTTGCGAAGCACTACACTAGCCTAACCGATAGCGAAGATCTGTTTTACTCAGAGTCTTCCGCGCGCCATGGACGGCGCGTCCGCGAACCGGACACGAACGTGTTTGAGTCGGCGCAGCCGGGCACGAATCGGCGCCGGGACCGGCATCGACCGACAAGGCAAGGATGGGCTTGTCCAGACCTTCCTCGGGAATGCCCCGTCGGCATTGCATACGACACGAGCATGACCTTTGGCATTCGCGGCTGGATGCAAAGCCGCACACGCTCGCTCGTCACGGATCCGTCAGGACGTTTGCGCGATCCTCGGAGTGGGTTTTTGCGCGTGCGAATCGCAATCGCGTGCGGTTTCAGAGCATCACGGCAACCGGCTTTCGGATGCATTCCGGGGCATTCGCGATTTGGTGATGTTGGTCACATACGGATGATGCAAGCAATCCGTACGCTGCCCACTGGAGGTCTGCATGCGTGAGCGACGGGGAAGTCGTACGCGCATACGTGTTGCGGTAGCGTGCCGCGTAACATTCGTTCAAGTATCGCGCCAACCTGCCGATTCGTCAGGTACGCGCTTTGGGGGAGTTCGATGTTGAAATTATCGTCAGTCATTTCGCTGGCTCGTCGCGTCGGCAACAGATCGGCACGGTGTGCACTTGTCGCCACGTTCGCGCTGACCGCCGCAGCGCCGGCGCTTGCTGCCAGCTTTGTCGCTTATCCGGGCATCTACCCGATCGCGGTGATCGAGGTTCGCGATGCAAAGACGTTTTACGTCAATGCCGCGGTGTGGCCGGGCTTTGAACGCAATTTCGTGATTACCCAGCCGGGCATCGACATCCCGAGCGACGCCATACGCGCGCCGGCCTGTGAACAGAAGCTTGCGGCCGAGGCCAAGGCGTTTACAGAGGCATTCTTCAAAGGCGCCGACTCCAGCGAAGTCCACAACATCGAGATGGCCGATACCGCCAGCGAGAACGCCGTTGCCGTGGCCTACACCGAACAGGGAAGCCTGGTCGATGCGCTGCTCGCAAAAGGGTACGCACGCAAGTCGGGCACGGATCCTGCTGCGCCGTGGTGTTCCGAGTGATCCGCGGTGGCCGTTCACGGAGTGCCACGTGGCCGCCAGCAACGAGAATTGTCGTTACCTTCGTCAACGTCCGGACGCCCGTTGGTCGGCGTCAGGCTTGGTCCAGGAGACAGGTCGCCAGCGTTGATTGAAGCGATGTGCAGGCGTAGCGAAGTCGAACGGCGGGGGCCGTTCGATGGGAAGTTTGTCCAAGCAACACGTCGTAACGCAACAGGGGCGTCATCGATGAGAGACGAAGTGGAGACATTCAACGCTAAACAGCTCGTCCGGTCCACGCCGGGCCTGTCGCAGATATCCGACCCGACCTGGCTTGCGGCCGTCGAGGCCGCTCATGTGATGCGTCTGCCCGATGGCGCATCGATGACCATGTGCAGCGACGATGTCGAGCATTTCGGGCTGGTGCTGTCGGGTAGCCTGAAAGTGCGCGCACGTTCCGACGACGGCCGCATATTCAGCATGTACCGTGTGCGCTCAGGGGAAATGTGCATGCTCAGTCTGGCATTCATGAGTGCACGCAAGCGCCTGTTTGCGGATGTCGCCGGCGAAGGCGATGTCCTTGTGCTGCGGGTTCCTGCCGTACACTTCGAACGCCTGTTGACCCAGTCGCAAGGCTTCCGCGCCTTCGTGATGGGCTCGATGTCCAGCTATGTGATCAAGATGCTGAGCCTGGTCGAAGAGGTCACCTTCGAACGCTTGCAAACCCGTATCGAACGGCATCTTGAGGATGTGGTGCGCGCCTCGGGATCGACCAGCATCCGGGTCACCCACCAGGAGCTTGCGCACGAGTTGGGCAGCACCCGCGAGGTGATCAGCCGGTTGCTCAAGACCATGGAAAAGGCCGGACACATCGAACTCGGGCGCGGAACCATCAATCTGCTGACACCGATCAATCCGGTTCGCTGATTGGTTTGCGCGCGCGGAACGACTGTGCCACCCGCGCTGATTGTGGCGGGCGACGCTGCGCTCATACCGTGCTGAGGAGCACCTGCACGCTCAGGCCAATCAACACCAGCCAGGTCAGAACCGTACCGTACAGCCGCCCCGCCGAGGTGCCGGCCGACCCGGAAAGACCAATGCAATGCCACAGACGCGCGATCAAAAGCGTCGCGCCGTAGGCGTGTATCGCTGTCGAACTGGCGCCGCCCAGTTCAACCAGCACCAGCAACAGCAGCGCCAGCGGCAGGTTCTCCAACGCATTGGCGTGGGCGCGGATCGCGCAGGCAAGCCGGGTATCGCCGCCATCGCCCAGGCCGATGCGCTTGCTGCGACGCAGAAGGATGACCTGCACCGCCAAGCCCAGTACCAGCAGCGCTGAAAGTGCGACGTAAATCGATGCGTTCAGATGCATGGGTGCTTCTCCTCAGATCAGGCCCTGTTGCCATGGGCCGGTTATGGCCACGCTGAAGCCGGGCCGGTAGATATTGGCGAACAGCCATCGCCCATCGGGGGAGAAGCAGGCTCCGGCCCACTCGCTGTTGCGAAAATCGCCATTGAATCCGCGCTCGCCGGCAAGGACGACGTTGTTGCCGGCAAATGCGAAAACTTCGCCCTGCGCGGTCAACCCGTGCAATTTCTCCACGACCGCCTCGCCCGCGGAATCCTGACACATCACCAGACCACCGCGCGGGCTGAGGACCACGTTATCGGGATAATCGAGCACGGCACGATCGGTGGACTCGAATATGAGTACCAGCACCTGCCGGTCAGGAAAATAACCCCACACCTGCCCCGCCGCCAGATCGCCTCCGTCGGTCGATGTGAAATACACCACCTCATCCGTCGCGATGCAGCCTTCAAGGCGGCTAAAGCGTGAGCCACCTGCCGCCACGCCCTGGCTGAGCACGCCGGTGATGTCGCCATCGCCTTCGATGCCGCGATCGGGATGTTCGATGTCCACCCAATGCACCGGCAACAGCGCGCCCACGCGCATGCCACGGCGCAAATCGGCCCGATCCTCAACCGCCAGCATCTGCAGACGGCCGCCGGCGTGCAGTTGTCCCGGCACGCGCGGGACGAAGCGATAAAAGCCGGCATCGGGGGAATGGTCCTCGGTCAAGTACACGATGCCGCTGCGGGCATGCACGCTGGCCGCTTCATGGCGGAACTGACCCATCGCGACCAACGGTTCGGCATTCGACAAACCCTCGCCAGGCACCTCGAATACAAACCCGTGATCGCGCGACAGCACGTGTTGTCCGTCCTGCAGCACCGAGCGCGCGCCGGCGCTGGAGACAAACTCCTCGCAACTCAGCCACGAGCCCCACGGTGTTGTTCCGCCAGCGCAGTTTTGCAAGGTGCCGGACAGCGATGGCGTGGCACCGAGCAGTTCGCCACGATCCGGGTCATAGCGAAGGGTGACGGTGCCGCCAGCGCACACGGGATCGTAACTGGCCGCCGCAGGAGCAAACGTGCCACTGGCGCGGACGACCTCGTGATTGCGGATCAGGGTGATGACACCGCCGTCGGCTGCAACCACACCCATGCCATCGTGGGCGCCCGGGCATGCGCCGCCACCGACCAAGGCATCGCCCTCCCAGCCAAAGCTGCGATAGGAAAAGCCGGCCGGCAAGGTCAACAACGGCAACCCCGTGGTGAGGTCGCGTACCGGTGCGAGCGGGCCGTAACCGGCGCGGTTGTCGGCGATCGGGTTGCCGGCGCTGGCCAACAATCCGCCGATCCGGCCCAGGCCCAGCGCTGCTGCGAGGCTGCCGCCACACAGCAGAAAGCGGCGCCGCGATGCGGCAAGGTGTTCGCTATTCAAACGCACCACGATTCCTGAAGTCGAGTTATTTGCGCGCTCGGCGGCGCACCGCCACGAGCAATGCCAGGGCAAGCAACACCGCAGCCAAAAGCCACCACAGCAGATCCGATCCGGGCCGCGCACCTCGTGCCAATCCCGGCAATTCGGCGTCGGCGCCCATGCCGCGAAGCAGGCCGGCGCCTTCGGCCATTGCCAGCACGGTGCCATCGACCTGGGCCAGACCATGAACGGGCCCGGCTGGAAGAGTCTGCCAGAAAATGCGCAAGTCGCCGATTTGCGGCTGTGCGCTGTCGCTGCCGCTGAACAACAGTCCCTTCTCGGCGCGAAAGATCGCGGCAAGATTTTCCGGCAATGCGTCGACATTTACCGCCTGTTGCTGCCAGCCATCCAATGTAGCCAGCAACGTCGGGCTGACCGGCTGACCGTTCAAGAACGCACTATCCGACCACCATTGCGCCGTACTGAACGGCATCGTCGGGTTGCGGTGCGCGCGATCGAAAGCACTGGAATCGATCGCTTGTTGCGACCATTGCGCCTGATAACCCGCAGCGCCCGGCACCGGGTCGGGCAGCATCTGCCATTGCCACATCTCGACCGTACGCCGCAAGCCAAGGGCGCGTGCGGCAACGCCGAAGTCCGGGTCGATCAACGGCTCGCTGGCCGCCAGTTCGCCAACCACGACGTCGAGCCGGACACCCGTGTCGGCCGGTTGCGCAAACGTTGGGGACGCAAGCAGCGCCAGGCACAGCAACACCGTCCGCGATACAAAGCGTTGCCGGTGCGAAACCCGGCCCATCCGATTTTTGGTCGTCATGCGGTCAGCTCAAGGCCGTTCAACTGCGCGATTGCGTCGGCGCCGTGGTAACGGCCCTTCGCATCCTGCGCTATCGACGCACATGCGAAATCCGGATCGTGGGTGAAAAACAGGCGCACCCCACGCGCGCGCAGATCGTCGAGCAAAGTGCGCTTTTCCTCGATCAGTTGCTCCGGAAAACGGTCGTAACCCATCGAAACCGGCACGTGAATCCAGGCCATGCCCGGAATCAAATCCGCACAGAACAGCATGCCACCGCGCGCAGCAACGATTTCGGACAACATCAACCCGGGCGTATGCCCCTGGCTGTAGTGGAAGCGGACCGACTCACCCAACGTCTGGCAATGCGCGCCTTCAACCAACTCGAGACGGCCGGATTCGCGCAACAACGGCAGCAACTCGGGGATGAAACTGGCGCGATCGCGCGGATGCGGGTTGGTCGCGCGTTGCCAGTGCTCGGCCCCGACCACGAAACGCGCATTCGGAAACAACAAGCGCGCCGGGGCACCTTCCTGCCACGGCGCAAGCAGGCCGCCGGCATGATCGAAGTGCAAATGGCTGAGTACCACGACATCGATGTCCTCGTGGCCGACGCCGATCGCGCCCAGGCTGTCGAGCAGCACGTGGCGCTCTTCGAGTACGCCGTAACGCTCGCGCAACCTGGGCTCGAAGAACGCGCCAATGCCGGTTTCGAACAGCACCCGCTTGCCGGCCAGGCTGGCGGCGTAGAGCGCGCGACAGGCCAGGCTGACACGGTTTTCAGCATCGGCCGGCAACCATTGCGACCACATCGCCTTGGGCACATTGCCGAACATCGCACCACCATCCAGACGCTGCGAATTGCCGAGCACGGAATACAGACGCACACTCATGATTCAGACAACCTCAACGAAATATCGCCGCATCGGCAGGAACATCGCGGGTGGCGCCTTTGCCAACGCCCTTCCAGCGGCCATCGCTGCCCGCCTCCACGTCGCCGCTGCCTTGATCCCAGACCACGATCTGCATATTGCCCCAGGTGCGCGTCTCGACGCTGACATTGTGCCCTTTCGCCTGCAAGCCCTGGACCTCCTCGCTGCCGAGGGCGCCGGCTTCAGCCGATATCGTATCCGGCAGATATTGATGGTGATAGCGCGGAAGATCGGTCGCCTGTTGCGCGCTACCGCCGTCCATCAGTTCGAGCAATCCCAGCAGCACCATGGTGATGATGCGGCTGCCACCCGGCGTGCCGATTGCCGTCACCTTGTTGTGGCCGATCAGGAAAGTGGGGGTCATCGACGACAGCGGGCGTTTGCCCGCCGCGATCGCATTGGCGTCGTCGCCGACCAGTCCAAACGCATTCGGCACGCCGGGCTTGACCGAGAAATCATCCATCTCGTTGTTGAGCAGAAAACCCGTGCCAGCGACCGCGAACGCGTTGCCATAAGGCAGATTCACGGTCTGTGTGATCGCGACCAGATTGCCTTCGGTATCGACGATCGAAAAATGCGTGGTTTCCACCCGCTCGCTCCCCTCGCCCACACCCGGCAGCAGTATGCTCGGTGTGGCATGGGTCGGGCTGATGCCGGCACGCAGGCCGGCCGCGTAGTCCGCACTGGTCAGCAGGTCGAGCGGCACCTTGAAGAAGTCCGGATCGCCCAGATAAATCGATCGATCGCGGTAGGCGCGGCGCATCGCCTCGGCGATCAGGTGAACACGATCCGTGCGCGACATTGCCGGGTAGTCGTAACCGGACAGGATGTTGAGCATTTCGGCCAGCGCCACACCGCCGGAAGACGGCGGTGGCACGGTAATCAGTCGATAACCACGATGGCTGATGCGGATCGGCTCGCGCTCGACCACCCGGTAGTCCGCCAGATCGTCCGCGGTCCAGATGCCGCCCGCCTTGCGCACGCCATCGGCCAACTTGCGCGCAAAGGCGCCACGATAAAACCCTTCCGCACCGTGTTGCGCCAGAAGTTGCAGGGTGCGGGCGTAATCCGCATTGCGCATGCGAGTGCCGGGTTTCGGCACCTCGCCGCCGGGGAGAAACAGTTTGGCTGCTGCCGGCGAGCGCGCCAGCACGTCCTTGCGAAAGCCCAGCATGGAGGCGTTCTTGCTGCTGAAAACCCAACCATCGCGGGCCAGGCGAATGGCCGGCGCCAACGATTGCGAAAGCGGCAGCCGGCCATAGTTTGTCGCCAGATGCACCAGACCGGCAGGCAAGCCCGGTATGCCGGCGGCGAGCGGCCCGTTGACCGCCAGATCGCGGTTGGGGTTGCCCTGCGCATCCAGGTACATGTCGCGCGTTGCCGCCGCAGGCGCTTTTTCGCGGGCATCGATGAACACATCGCGCTCGTCGCGCGCCAAATGCAACAACATGAACGCGCCACCGCCAAGCCCGGAGCTTTCCGGTTCGACCAGGCCCAGTGTGGCACTGACCGCAATCGCGGCATCGAACGCGTTGCCGCCGGCGGCCAGCACTTCCAGGCCCGCATCGGTGGCTTGAGCGTTGGCGCTGGCCACTGCCACCTGCCTTGGCAACACTGGCTGTGCAGAGCCGCCATCGGCAGCGAAAACGGAAAATGCCAGCCACAACAAGCCCGGCAACAGCCAGCGTCCAAATTGCTTCATTGCTCTTCTCCACTCAGGCGACGATATTTGCCTTGCAGTTGCGCTGGCGATTCCACGCATTCGGGATCGAGATCGATACATTCGACCGGGCACACCACCACGCATTGCGGTTCATCGAAATGACCGACGCACTCGGTACAACGCGTCGGTTCGATCTCGTAGATCACCTCACCTTGACGTATTGCGTTGTTCGGGCAAGCCGGCTCGCAGACGTCGCAGTTGATGCACAACTCGTTGATTTTCAGCGCCACTGTCACACCATGTCGGTCGGACTTGCGCACCTGTCCGGCAAATACAGGTCGGCTCAAGCACAGCGGAGCCGACGTTGCTATACCGAGAAACCGCTGTCGGCTCCGCTGCGCTTGAGCCGACCTACGATGCCAAGGATGCTCTGAACAACCGCCATCCGCCGTCATTGCGAGCGATCGAGCCTTTAGCCGCGAGGCCGAAGGCCGTGGCGGGAAGCAATCCAGTTCTTTGTCTTTCCGAACACTCTGGATTGCCGCGTCGCTTCGCTCCTCGCAATGTCGGTCAAGCCCGACAGGCTCCCGGCATTACTTCAGCTCGTGCAAGACAAAGATCGCACCGGTCGGTTCCACCGCGGCGCGAACCCGCTCGCCCTGCTCCGCCGTACCGATGAACAGGATGCGCACGCCATTCATGCTGTCGGCCGGCGCGCCATCGAAGGCTGCCTCGATCAACTCGGTCATTTTTTCCGGGTTCGGTGAGCCGAACGCCAGCATGTTGCCGGGCAGCACGGTACGCGCCACCACGTTCTGCACATTCTCCAGCTGACGATCATATTCGCCGGCAGCGGCTTCACCCTCGGATGCGGGCAGAAAATACATGAATGGCGATTCGGTCACACCGGCCAGGTTGCGCTTGACCACTTCGGTCATGTACATGCGCCAGGCCATGGAGTCGCTGTTGGTCGGCGCGACCAGGGGTGCCGGTGCCTGCACCACGGCCACTTCCTCTTTTTTGTTGCAGGCAGTCAAGGACAGCAATCCAAGCGCCAGCATGAAATAACGGATTTTAGTTGTCATGGTTATAACCTCAGGGCTCAGGAACGAAATCAACTGCGCTGCCACTTCCTTTTCAGCGCGGACTGGACCTCCGGGTGCACGAAGCCCGAGACATCCCCTCCCAGGCGGGCAATCTCACGCACCAACGAAGACGAAATGAAGCTGAACTGTTCGGCTGGAGTGAGAAACATCGTCTCCACCTCCGGGATCAGATGCCGATTCATGCTGGCAAGCTGGAACTCATATTCGAAATCCGACACCGCGCGCAAGCCGCGCAACAACACGCCACCGCCGACATCGCGCACGAACTGGGCAAGAAGGCAGTCGAAACCACGCACCTCGACATTGGCAAATCCGGCGACGGCGGCCTTGGCCATGGCAATACGTTCGTCGAGCGAAAAACTGGGGCCTTTGCTGGAACTGTCGGCAACACCGATGATGACGCGGTCGAACAGCAGCGTCGCGCGGCTGACCAGATCGACATGACCGTTGGTGATCGGGTCGAATGTCCCCGGGTAAACCGCTATCCGCACATTGGCCTCGCTCATCTGCGCATTCCACTAATCCCCTTCCCCAGGGCCAAGTGTAACAGGGCCGGCAGCGGGCGCGGCATACAAAACGTGGCGCAATTCGCGGGTGCGGCCTTCGCGCAACAGCGACCATCGCGCAGGCACTGGATATTGGGTGGCAATCGGCGATTCGACATGAATCCGGGCATCGTTCGCCAGCACCGGCAGCAACGCCGGCAACACCTGTTGCCATAGATCGTGCGCGAATGGCGGATCGACGAACACGATGTCGAACGGCGCTTGCGCGACTCGCAACCACGACAGCGCATCCGCCTGGACGACGGCCACCGAATCCGCGCGCAGCCGCGATTTGGTCTCGTTCAAGCGGCGTATCAACGCGGGATCGCGCTCTACCATCACCACGCTCCCGGCACCGCGCGATGCTGCCTCGAACCCCAGTGCACCGGAGCCGGCGAACAGATCCAGACAACGCGATCCGGACAAACGCGGCTGCAACCAGTTGAACAGGGTTTCGCGCACCCGTTCGGGCGTCGGCCGCAAGCCCGGCAGCTCGGCCACATCGAGTCGGGAATTGCGCCAACTTCCGGCAATGATCCGAACTTTGCCCGGCGTTCGATTCATGGGGTTCCAGGCGGGTGCGGTGCTAACATGATCCCATTTTCCCGCATTCCTGGTCTCATGTTCGGTATTTTCAAGAAATCCAGACCCTCCGCACCAGCGGAGCCGTCGCCAGCCGAAGCCGACCCGACAAGCGCCGATGGCGCGAGCTGGCGCGAGCGGCTGCGCGACAGCGGCATGGCGCGAGGCCTTTCGAGCTTGTTTGCGCGCAACCCGCGCCTTGATGAAGCATTGCTGGATGATATCGAAACGGCCTTGTTGTTGGCCGATGTCGGCGTGCTGGCGACACAAAGCCTGATTGCCACGCTCCGTGACGGTCTGAAGTCGCGCGCATACGCCGACGTCGCGGCACTGCGTCTGACGCTGCGCAATCAGCTTCTGGCCATGCTTGCACCGGTGTCGAAGCCACTTGCGATCGAGAGCAGCCATCGGCCGTTCGTCATCCTGATGGTGGGCATCAACGGCGCCGGGAAAACCACCACCATCGGCAAGCTGGCGCATCGGCTCAAGGATGACGGTCGGCGGGTAATGCTGGCCGCTGGCGATACGTTCCGCGCCGCCGCAGTGGAACAGCTCAAGGTGTGGGGGGCGCGCAACGAGATCCCGGTTACCGCACAAACCCATGGCGCCGATCCGGCCGCGGTGATTTACGATGCCATGCAGGCGGCAAAAGCGCGCGATATCGATGTGTTGATCGCCGACACCGCTGGTCGCCTGCACACGCAAGCTGGCCTGATGGCCGAATTGGGCAAGGTGCGGCGGGTCATCGGCAAGCTCGATGACAGCGCGCCGCACGAGGTACTGATGGTGATCGACGGCACTACCGGGCAGAACGCAGTGAGCCAGCTTCGCCAGTTTCAGCAAGCGATCGGAGTTACCGGTCTGGTGATCAGCAAACTCGATGGCAGCGCCAAAGGCGGCGTGGTATTTGCGTTGGCACGCGAGTTCGGTTTGCCGGTGCGCTTTATCGGGCTGGGCGAGCGCATGGAAGATCTGCGCCCGTTCGACGCCGAGTCGTTTGTCGATAGCCTGCTGCCCGAGACCCTTGGCGAGGTCTGAATGCGTCGTCGAAGCTGGCTGATCGTGCTGGCGGTCCTTGCAACGCTTGTCCTGCTGGCGATCTGGCTGGTCGGGCGATTGTTGCAACCGGAACGGCTGACGCCGATGCTGCTTTCCGCCATCGCCGAGGCCACTGGTCTCGAACTCAGCGTCAGCGAACCCGCCGACTACGCCCTGCGCCCGGAACCGCGCCTGCGCCTGCATGGCGTGCGCGCAAGCGCGCCGGGAAGCAGCGAACCGCTGCTGGAAATCGGTCTGCTCGATATCGCGCTGCCATGGCAGACGCTGTTCAGCGGCGAAGCCGCGATTACTGCGGTATACCTGGACAACGCCAGAGTGTATCTGGCGCCGGTTCAGGACTGGCTGGATCAGCGCGAACAGACCCCTGCAAGCACGTGGCCGACGCTGCATGACGGCTTGCGGATCAGCAACAGCACGCTTGTCGGCGAGGGCTGGCAACTGCGGGTCGCGACCATCGCCCTTGCACGCTTTGCGCTCGACCAGCCGACGACGCTCACCGTGACGGGCAACCTGGTGCGCGAAGACAGCGACGGCGAAAACGATTGGCCGCTGCACCTGGTCGTCGACACCGTGATCGCGCGCCGCGAGAGCACCGTCTCGTTCCGACCGCTCCAGATCGCCCTCGATGCCGCATCGCCACTGCCCAGCGTGCGCGCCAAGGGAGAACTGGTTATCGGCGCGATGATGCATCTCAAGCTTGACGGAGAGTTGAAGCAATGGCCGCCGCAGTGGCCGGCACTGCCAGGTACCGACCCGTTGCTGCCGATGGCATTGACCATCGATGGCGCTGGCCCGGAATTGGCCACGATGGCGTTGGCGGTTGGCCTGGAGCAAGCTCCGACCCGACTCACGTTCAATCTTGTCCCGGCACGGTTGCAAGCGTGGCTGGATGGCGATGCGGCATCGCCTTTGCCACCGCTCACCGGCGAACTGCACGCCGAGCGCATGACGATCGACGGCGCCGAATTGGAAGGCGTCGATATCCGGATCGAAGCGGATGCCGAAGCGGAAGCCGCCGCGGATGCCGAGCCATGAGCGATTTTGCCGAACGCTTGCTGGTCTGGTTCGACGGCGCTGGCCGCCACGACCTGCCCTGGCAGCATCCGCGCAGCCCGTACCGGGTATGGCTGGCGGAAATCATGCTGCAACAGACCCAGGTCCGCACGGTGATTCCGTATTACCAGCGTTTCACCGCGGCATTGCCCAGCCTGTCGGCGTTGGCGCAGGCTCCGCTCGATCAGGTGCTGGCGCTATGGTCGGGGCTGGGTTACTACAGCCGCGCGCGCAACCTGCATCGCACCGCCGGCATGTGCATGGACAACCACAACGGCGAGTTGCCGTGCGACTTCGCCGCACTGAGCGCCCTGCCCGGCATCGGCCGCAGCACCGCCGGTGCGATCCTGGCGCAGGCGCATGGCCTGCCATTCCCGATACTCGACGGCAACGTGCGCCGCGTGTTGTGCCGCCTGCACGGCATCGACGACTGGCCGGGCGCGGCGGCAACGCAGCAGCAATTGTGGGGTTTGGCGCAATCGCATCTGCCGGACACCCGCCTGGCCGATTACACCCAGGCACAAATGGATCTCGGCGCCAGCGTCTGCACCCGCAGTACACCGCGCTGCGATGCGTGCCCGCTGCGCGATCAGTGTGCGGCTCATCGCGAGCAGCGAACCGCACAGCTACCGGCGCGCCGCAGCAAGCCGGCATTGCCGCAGCGCGAAACGCATATGCTGCTGGTGCTCGATAAACAACAGCGGCTGTTGCTGACCCGCAGGCCACCGACCGGAATATGGCCGTCGCTATGGTCGTTGCCGCAAGTGCGGGACACCGGTGAGGCGGATCGATGGCTGGCAGGCATCATAAAAACCGGCAAGAGCCCACAACAACTCGGCGAGCCGCTGCTGCACACTTTCAGCCATTTCCGCTTGCAGATCACCGCGCTGCACTACGCGATGGTTCAGGCAAAGCCGATTGCAGGCGATAATCCGGACATGCAATGGCGCAGCCTGGACGCGCTCGATCAGATCGGCCTGCCGGCACCGGTGCGCCGTCTGATTTCGCGCTTGGCTGCATGATCCTCCTTCAGGAAAAAGACGATGAGCCGAAATGTGTTTTGCCAAAAACAACAATGCGAAACCGAGGGCCTCGACTTCGTGCCGTGGCCCGGCGCGACGGGCAAGCGGGTGTTCGAGCACATCGGCAAAGCCGCATGGGCGCAGTGGCTTGCGCACCAGACCATGCTGATCAACGAAAACCGGCTGTCACCGCTCGACCCCAAACATCGCGCCTTCCTGGAAGCGGAAATGGAGAAGTTCCTGTTTACCGGCGGTGCCGAGGCACCGGCCGGCTACACCGCACCGGATGAGTGATCGCCAAACGCACTTTTGATGTTCACTGCGCACTCGATGCACACACAGGAGCTTGCATGGCAGACCACACTTCGGGTTACGCATTGATCACCGGCGCATCGGCCGGCATCGGCGAGGCGATTGCCCGCGAATACGCGCGTCGCGGCAAGCCGCTGATCCTCGTCGCCCGCCGCGAGGATCGCTTGCACGCGCTCGCACGCGGTCTTGCCGCCGTGTCGTGCGAAGTCATCGCTGCCGACCTCGCCGATCCGGCGGCGCCGCAGGCACTGTTCGATGCCTGTCGTGATCGCGGCCTGCATGTGGACACCCTGGTCAACAACGCTGGCTACGGTGTGCCTGGCGCCTACTTGTCGTCGTCGTGGGAAACCCACGCGGCGTTCGTCCAGGTGATGATCTCGGCGGTGTCGGAGATGAGCTGGCGGTTTCTGCCGGCCATGCGTGCGGCAGGCCATGGCCGTATCCTGAATGTCGCGTCGCTGGCGGGGCTGGTGCCGGGTTCGGCCGGACACACCCTGTACGGCGCTGCGAAAAGCTTCCTGATCAAGTTCAGCGAGTCGCTGGCGCTGGAGCACCGCGAGCACGGCATCCATGTCACTGCGCTGTGTCCGGGCTTCACCTACTCCGAGTTTCACGATGTCACCGGCACCCGCGCGCAGGTATCGCGAATGCCGCGCTGGATGTGGTCGAACGCCGAGCAGGTCGCGCGCGAAGGCATCGAAGCGCTCGAGCGCGGCGAGGTCATGATCGTCACCGGGCGGGTCAATCGCCTGCTGCGGCAAATCGCCAAGCACCTGCCCGATCGGACCGCACGCAGGCTGGTGGCATCGCGTTCGCAAGACTTCCGCGACGCGGGTTAGTGTGAGCATCGCTGCCGATCAGCGCTGGCGGTTCGCGGCGTTCTATTTCAGTTACTACGCCGCGCTTGGCGCCTACACGCCATACATCGGCCGTTGGGTAGACAGCGAGGGCTTCAGCGGCTACGTGGTCGGCGCGATGCTGGCGCTGTGGTACGGCAGCCGCGTGCTGTCGCCGCCGCTTTGGGCCTGGGCCATTGCCCGCAGCAATCGCCCCGGCTACGTGCTGGTCGCGGGTTGTGCCATTTCGTTGCTGGCCTTCGCCGGCTTTACCGTAACCCACACCGTGTTCAGTCTGATCGCGGTGATGGCGATTTTCGGGCTGTTCTTCAATGCGGTGATGCCGCAGTTCGAGGCGATGACGTTGACCGCGCTCGGCGCCAACGCCAACGAATATGGCCGCATCCGGCTGTGGGGCTCGATCGGCTTTTTGCTGGTTGCCGGCAGCTATGGCGCTCTGATGGATCGCCTCGGCGACGCCAGCTTTCCCTGGCTCGGCCTGCCGCTGCTGGCGGCGACGGTATGGGCAGCCAGCCTGCATCGCCGCGACCCGGCACCCGAACATGTTCCCCATGCCGCTGATGCCGGGCATTTGTGGCGC
The DNA here is from genome assembly GCA_002839995.1 of Gammaproteobacteria bacterium HGW-Gammaproteobacteria-4. Lineage (GTDB taxonomy): Bacteria > Pseudomonadota > Gammaproteobacteria > Xanthomonadales > Xanthomonadaceae. The sequence continues at coordinate 23,846 of PGZC01000026.1, forward strand.
CGGCCCGGCGTGCGCCGGTTTCTGATCGTGGCGTTGCTGATGCAGATGGGCTTCGGCCCGTTCTACGTTTTCTATACCCTGAACTTGCAGGCGCATGGCCACAGCGGCCTGGCGGTTGGCAGCCTGTGGGCGATCGGAGTGCTGGCCGAAATTGCGCTGTTTTGGGTCGCGCCGCAACTGATCGCCCGTTTCGGCGCACCGCGGCTATTGAGCCTGTCGCTGGCGGTAACGATCACCCGCTGGCTGCTGGTCGCCCTGTTTGCCGACTCGTTTGCGCTGATGATGTTGGCGCAGACCAGTCACGCACTGGGCTTCGCCATGTTCCATGCCTGCAATATGCGGCTGATGAGCGAGTATTTCCCGGGGCGTCGCGCCGCTTCCGGGCAAAGCCTGCTTTATGGTTTCAGCTCCGGCATCGGCGGCGTGCTCGGCGCGGTGTTCGCGGCGCTGGCCTGGAGTCGCGGTGGCGGCGCGGCGGCATTCATTCTGGCCGCGCTGATCACTCTGGCGGCGTGGCTGATTTACGCGCGACGGCGGCCGGTGGCCATCGTCTGACCCGTAACCATTGAAATAGTGGGTCTGGGTACAGCCAACCTCTGCACTTCACGGGTAAACTGCACCATGTTTGCCCTTGCGTGCAGGTCTGCGTCTGCAATGATTTCACTATCCCGCCAAGCCCTGCCCATTTTGCTGGTGCTGCTCGTTGCCTGCGCCAAACCGGTAGTCAAGGCACCGCCACCGGAACCGCCGGTCAGCACGCCGGTCGTTGCTCCCGCACCCAAGCCCAAGCGCGAACCGGTGCTGGCGCTCGACCAGATCGTGAAGATTCTCGAAAACGGCGACTACGCGAGCGCCCGCAAGCACCTGAAGCGCCTGTTGGCAGCCCATCCCGACGATGCCGCGGCAAAAAACCTGCTGGATCAGGCAAGCGCCGATCCGGTCGCCTATCTCGGTGCCGAACATGCGACGCACGTGGTCGTGCCCGGGGAAACCCTCAGCAGCATTGCGCGCCAGCACCTCGGCAGCGCGATGGCATTCGTGATCCTTGCCCGCTACAACCAGCTCCCGGCACCGAAGCAACTTGAGGTGGGCCAGACGCTGAAAATACCAACGAACCCACCTGCGGCAAGCCGTCGGACGGCAGCGATCCCACGCGCAGCATCCGCCGCAGAAGCGGGCGGCTGGCCACCGCCGGCCGGCACTGACGCAACGACGCTCGCCAGGCTGTATCGCGAACGGATCGAAAGCCAGGTTGCCGCCGAGCGCTATCTCGATGCGGTCGATACCGTCGCCGAAGCAAGCGAGCGGCAACCCGCTCCCGATGCATGGGGGGCTTGGCTCAAACCGCTCGACCGACGTGCCAATGCCATGCTGTCGCAACAGCGCGGAATCGAGCAGATGCGGGGCACGGATCTGCAATCGCATGAGGGGGCGTATGCCGCTTTCGGCAAAGCGCTGGCGCTGTCGCCGGGGCTCGAACCGGCAGCGACGCACCGCAAAACGATGCAGAGCGCGCTGGTACTCGATTATCACGAGGCCGCGATCGTTCATTACCGCAATCAACAACTGGACGAAGCGCTTGCGCTATGGGACAAGGCACTGGTGCTCGACCCGCAATTCGCGCCGGCGCAGGGCTATCGGTTGCGCGCTATGGAACTCAAGCGCCGGGTGCAAAATCTCGACGCCGCGGCCTCGCAACAGCCGGTTGGAAAGTCGGAGTAAGCGGCTGCCTGGCTTGCCCCGGACTGGGCATCATCCGTGCAGGCTCCTGTGGCAAAAGAGTTCGTTACGGTTACGTGACGTTATACTGGCCCGTCGCCTGGATACTGCCCGTGCATGAATACCACCTACCTCGATTTTGAAAAGCCCATCGCTGAACTGGAAGCCAAGATCCAGGATCTGCGCCACGCCAGCCATGGTCCGGCACTGGATGTGGAAACCGAAGTGCGTGGTCTGCGCAACAAGCTGCGGATCCGTTCGGCCGAGATCTTTCGCAACCTCAGTGCCTGGCAGATCGCGCAACTTGCGCGCCACCCGGCCCGACCCTACACCCTGGATTACCTTGGCCTGATGTGCGAGGAATTTCACGAACTGGCCGGTGATCGCGCCTATGCCGACGACGCCGCCATCGTCGGCGGCCTTGCCCGCATCCACGGCCGCGCGGTGATGGTCATCGGCCATCAAAAAGGCCGCGACACCAAGAGCAAGGTGCGCCGCAATTTCGGCATGCCGCGCCCGGAAGGCTATCGCAAGGCACTGCGCCTGATGAAGATGGCCGAGCGCTTCCGATTGCCGATTTTCACCTTCATCGATACCCCCGGCGCCTATCCCGGTGTCGGTGCCGAGGAACGCGGTCAGAGCGAGTCGATCGCCCGCAACCTGATCGAAATGGCCGAACTCAAGGTGCCGGTGATCTGCACCGTGATCGGCGAAGGCGGCTCCGGCGGCGCGCTCGCAATCGGCGTCGGCGATCGCACCCTGATGCTCGAATACAGCACCTACTCGGTGATCTCGCCCGAGGGCTGCGCCTCGATTTTGTGGAAGTCCGCCGAAAAGGCCAAGGACGCCGCCGAAGCGCTCGGCCTTACCGCGCGTCGCCTGTTCGGCCACGGCCTGATCGACAAGGTTATCCGCGAACCGATCGGTGGCGCCCATCGCAATCCCAAGTCGATGGCGATCCGGCTCAAGGCGGTGCTGCTCAACGAACTGGCGGCGCTGGAAGCGCTCGACCCGGACACCCGGCTGGAGCGTCGCTATCAGCGTCTGCGTGGTTACGGCGCGTTCGCTGCGCTCTGATGCAAACCGACACGCTCACCCTGCGCCAGCCCGACGACTGGCACACGCATCTGCGCGATGGCGAGATGCTGCGGGCGGTGGTCGGGCACACCGCACGCCAGTTCGCGCGCGCCATCGTGATGCCCAACCTGCGCCCACCGATCACCACCATTGCGGCGGCGCGAGCCTACCGCGAGCGCATTCAGGCCGCGGCCGGCGATAGTGGCTTCACGCCGCTGATGACTGCCTACCTCACCGACGACATCGACGCCGATGAAATCGCGCGCGGCCTCGAGCAGGGCGTGTTCACCGCCTGCAAGCTGTATCCAGCCAACGCCACCACCAATGCCGAACACGGCGTCACCGCCATCGCGAAAATCCATCGCGTGCTGGCGCGCATGCAGGCCATCGGCATGCCGCTGCTGGTGCACGGCGAGGTAACCGATCCCGACGTCGATATTTTCGATCGCGAAGCGGTATTCATCGAACGGGTGTTGAACCCCTTGTTGCGCGACTTTCCCGCGCTCAAGGTGGTGTTGGAACACATCACCACCGATGACGCAGTGCAGTTCGTCGCCGCTGCCGCGGACAACGTAGCGGCAACAATCACCCCGCACCACCTGGCGATCAGCCGCAATGCGCTGTTCGAGGGCGGCCTCCGCCCGCACCTGTATTGCCTGCCCGTGCTCAAGCGCGAGCGGCATCGACTGAGCCTTCGCCACGCCGCCACCTCGGGCAACCCGAAGTTCTTTCTTGGCACCGACACCGCGCCGCATGCCCGCGTCGGCAAGGAAAGCGCCTGCGGTTGCGCCGGCATTTTCAATGCGCCGTTCGCGCTGGAAAGTTACGCCACGGTATTCGAGCAGGAAAACGCCCTGCCACGGCTGGAAGGCTTTGCTTCCGAGTACGGCGCGCGCTTTTATGGCTTGCCGCTGAATACCGGCAAGGTGCGCCTGCGCCGTACGGCGCAAGTGGTGCCGGAGCGAATCGCCGCCGACAGTGACGATCTGGTGCCGTTCCACGCAGGGCAGACGTTGGGCTGGCGGTTTGATGGGTTGGTCGAGGATTGAGGCACCTCGTTGTCGTGACCCGGGATTTGCGCGCGACGATGTGCGCCCCGGGTTGCGCCGACGCCGTGCGTCCCGGGTTGCGCCGCTTCGCGGCTATAACCCGGGCTACAAAAACCATGTGCTGTCGTTGCCCACCCTGTGGGCGATCTGCCTGTGCGTGTCCGCACGCAAACAGGCCAAGCGCGTCGCGACAGGCGGGCCGACAGTAGCGAAGGCGGAACCGGTGTTGCGTAGCAACCGACCGGCGCGACGTTACGTCGGTGCGCCATCACCCAACACAAACGCATCGGCATCGAGTTGCGCCGGAAAGCGTGCGCGATGCGCCAGCAACGCGCTGCCGCTCAAGGTAGCGGTAGCGACATGCGGATGCGGCCCGATCTCGACCAGTTCGGCACCGAGTTGATCGAGCACCACACTATCGCCGCTGTAGGCGATGTCATTGCCATCAGTGCCGACCCGGTTCACCGCGGCCACGCAGGCCAGGTTTTCGATCGCACGCGCACGCAACAAGGTGCGCCAGGCGTGGCGTCGCGCTTCCGGCCAGTTGGCGACAAAAATCAGCAGGTCGTAATCGAAGCGCTCGGGCACTTCATGGCCGAAGCGATTGCGGATGAACACCGGGAAGCGCAGGTCGTAGCAGACCAGCGGACAGATTCGCCAACCCATGTATTCCACGGTCAACCGATCACGGCCAGCGGCGTACCGCTCGTGCTCATGGGCCATGCGAAACAGATGGCGCTTGTCGTAGTGCGCCAGCACGCCATCCGGCGTCGCCCACAGCAGGCGGTTGTATACCCCCTCGCCGTCGCGGATCTGCACACTGCCGGTGACCGCTGCACCCAGTTCCACGCTGAGCTCGCGCAGCCAGCCGACCGTCGGCCCGTCCATGGTCTCGGCGTCGGCCAGCGCCTCGTTGCTGAAACCGCTGCTGAAGGTTTCCGGCAGGATCACCAGATCGGTATTGCCGGCTGCGCTGCGCGCCAGCTCGCCATACATGGCGCGGTTGGCGGCAGGATCATGCCAGTGGGTTTCGCCCTGAACCAGGGTGACCCGCAAGTCGGGAAGGCTCATCGGGCGGCTCCGCAATCAGATGGCGCACAAAACGGCGGCAGCCTGCGCCAGGGTGTCATCGGATTTGGCAAAGCACAGCCGCACCACGTGGCTGCCGGGGTGCTCGCGATAGAACGGCGACAATGGAATCGCGGCGATGCCCTTTTCCGCCACCAGCCAGCGGCAAAACGCAACATCGTCGAGATCGCTGATTGCCGAGTAATCGACCAATTGGAAATACGAGCCGGCTACCGGGCGCAAGCCAAAGCGCGAATCCTTGAGCAGTGCCTGAAAGCGATCACGCTTGGCCTGATAAAACGCCGGCAACGCCTGATCGTGTTCCGGGTGCAGGCGGATTGCCTCGGCAAATGCCCACTGCGCCGGATTGAACGTGCAGAAGGTGATGTACTGATGCACCTTGCGAAACTCGGCGCTCAGCGCCGCCGGCGCGACACAGTACCCGACCTTCCAACCGGTGCAGTGATAGGTCTTGCCAAAGCTCGAAATCACGAAACTGCGCGCCCGCAACTCGGGATGACGCAGCACGGTGGCGTGTTCGCGGCTGTCGAAGATGATGTGTTCGTAGACTTCATCGGACAACACCACGATATCGGTATCGCGCACGATGTCGGCCAGCGCATCGAGATCGGTAGCGCTGAACGCCGCGCCCGAGGGGTTGTGCGGCGAGTTGACCATGATCATGCGCGTGCGCGGGCTCACCGCATCGCGCAGCCGTTGCCAATCGACGGAAAAATCGTCGGGCCGCAATGGAATATGCACCGCGATGGCGCCGGCCAGATCGATCGCCGGCTCGTAGCAGTCGTAGCACGGGTCGAGCACGATCACTTCCTCGCCAGCACGCACTACCGCCTGGATCGCCGCGTAGATCGCCTCGCTGGCGCCGGAGGTTACCGTGATCTCGTGATCGGGATCGACATCGACGCCATAGCAGCGCCTGGTCTTTTCCGCGATCGCCTGGCGCAGCGCCGGAACGCCGCTCATCGGCGCGTACTGGTTCTTGCCTTCGCGCGCGGCGCGGGCCATGGCATCGACCAGAAACTCGGGCACTGAAAAATCAGGAAAGCCCTGCCCCAGATTGATCGCGCCGTGCTCGGTGGCGAGCTGCGACATCACGCTGAAAATGGTGGTGCCGACGCGCGGCAGTTTGCTGGTTGTGTGCATGAGGGATTCCAACGCCACGATCAGAGCACATTGTAGGCCAGCTCATATCTGTGCAAATGAAGCCGGCGACCGGACGGGCGCTACCCGAGCGTCGGATCCGCGCCGTTGGCGCTTGATCCGACCTACGTCCAACGCGAGGCTGTGGTAGGTCGGCTCAAAGCCCGAAGGGCTGGAGCCGACGGGAAGGGCTGGAGCCGACGGGTGCTGGCACAGCCCGCGCGTCGGATCCGCGCCGTTGGCGCTTGATCCGACCTACGTCCAACGCGAGGCTGTGGTAGGTCGGCTCAAAGCCCAAAGGGCTGGAGCCGACGGGTGCGCGGAGCGACAAAGCGCCAGCATTGCAACGGCATCACTGGCACAACTTGCGAACGCTCGACAACAAATCCACCGGCAGGTCTTCCGACCAGATTCCCGTCAGTGGCGGCTGCAGCTCGGCATTTAGGCCAATCTGCACGATGTCATTCGCGGCATACGTGCGGGTAAGCAAGCCTACCGCTTGATTGCTTGCAGTTGCAGCGCTGCAACTCGGGCAGGCACCACCGATAAACTGGTGCATCGGCATTGGTGCCGCCGGATTCAGGCCGGAAACATTCCAGAACAACCAACGCGGGAAACCCTGCTGGTCGTACAGGTAAGCAGCAAAGATTTCCTGATCCGGCTGTAGTTGCGCGCTGTAGCCAAAACCCGGTTTGTCGGGCGAAAACCAATGCCCGGTAACGTCCAGATCGGCACCGGAAAATACCGGGCAACCAGCCACCCCCAAACGCTGCAAGGTTTGCGATCCGGCTTTGCCATCGAGCATGAAACTGAGCGTGATGCGTTCAGCCTCAGTCGGATTCAAGATCATGGTACCCACCGGGGTGAAACTGGTCGCCGCACCATTCCAGACCACGCGCAGAATATCGCCACGCACGGTATCGGTTGCAGCGGCTGGTGCCGGTGCCTGGATGATGTACCAGGTCGGTGTACCGTCCTCGAGATAGGTGTACCACACCATCACCCACTGCTGCGGAGTGCCATCGGCCTTGTCGATGAACAGGCCGGTGCCACCGCGCGATGAATCCCAGTAATGGCCGAAGTGGAACACTGGCGCGGGATCAGCCTGGGTGATCGCCGCCCGGAGCACGATGTTCTGCGTAGCGGCGCCGGCTTTCGCAACTGGGGTGAGATACCAGCGACCTGGGGTCAGCACCGTCCCGGAAACGCTGATGCTCTTGTTGGCGTTCGCGCTGAGATCGCTGGACACTGCCTGCGCACGCGCTGGCGCCGGCGCAATGGTTGTCACACCGGTAAACGGCGTGACAGCCAACGGTGCCGCATACAGATCAACGCCGGCCGCGCCAGTAGCGGTAAACGTCACTTCCCTCGCATTGGGCGGCACGTCGAAGAAAATGCGATCCAGTGTTTCGCCGGCAGCCACCGCGATCGGCAACTCCACTTTGTTGACCAGCGCTCGCGGCACGCTGGGCGTGCTGTCGCGAATGAGCGTCACCGGAACCTGCGCCACCACGTTGCCCGGGGTCGGCGCGATCAGGGCGAAACCGGTGCGGGTCTGCCCGGGCTTGAAGTCGGGGTCGTTCCAGGCGACCCGCAGCGTGAACGGATCGAACTTGCCTGTCCTGCCCGGGCCGGTGACGGTCAGCCCGGTATCGCTCGCGTCCAGCGGCACCAGCGTACTGCTGACGCTTATCGTGTCCGAACCGCTGGCGCCCGCGGTGAAGTTCTGTGCCAACCACCAATAGGTCAGATTGGAACTACCGCCGGGGTGCTGGATGTCGAGTTCGCAATGTTCGCTGTCGCCGGGCGATGTGGAGGCGCACAGTTCTTCGGCTTCGGATGGCTGACCGTCGCCATCGAAATCGGCACCGACATAGAGGTCAACGTCGTCAGCGCTCGATGCCGGAATGTCCACCACTAGCCGGTAGTTCGCCGGCACACCGCCCGGACCCGGCGGCACACTGATCGTGCGAAAAGTCACGCCCGTACCCGCATTGTAGGGATCGCTGTCCGGATCTTCGGCAAGCCCGACCGTTGTCGGCACCGGCGCGGCAAGCGCGCTGCCGGCGAAGCGTGCATCGGGCAGGGTATTCATGCCGTTGATCGAGACATCGAAGAAACCGGCATCGCCGCTGACCGTGCGGGTGATGGCGGCAGGCACGGTTCCGATCGAGCGCTTCACCGCCAGCGGCAGACGCAGGTCCGATACCGTGCTGGACGCCGGCGAGCGCGCGATCCGCACCGCGCCGAACGCCCAGTGCCCAAGCAGCGCATCAGCGGTAATCGACACGTCCACGGTAATGACCTGCGACGCGCCGTTGGCCAGGGTGAAGCTGGCAGGGGTGACAGAAACGCTCACACCGGCCGGCATACCCTCCACCGTCGCCACCCAACTGCCGCTGCCGCCATAGGCAGTGAGCTTGCGCGTGAACCGGCAGGTATCGAAGCAGTCGGGATCAACCAGCGAAGGCAGATTGAGCGTGCGCACATCGGCAGGCTTGGGGGTGAAGCCGGGAATGCCATCTGCAGCAGACGCGGCCGTTGGCAAATACAAGCCGGCGCGCACCGCCTTGCTGACATCGACGACACCCGAACCCTGATCGAAGGGGGTTGCCGGGGTCACCCCGTCGGTATCGATGCCCGAAGGCCGCGCCGAGCCGGTCAACGCCGTTACCACCTGATCCACCCGCAGCGGGCCCTTGGCCGCCAGCGTACCGTTGCGTGCGCCGATGATCAGCGCCGCGGCGCCGGCCACATGCGGGGTCGCCATCGAGGTGCCGGACAGGAACGCGAAATCGGTGCCGGTTCCTGCCGCAGCAACGATGTCCACACCCGGCGCGCTGAGGTCGGGTTTGAGGATGCCTTCGATATTCACCGACGATCCGCCAGGATTCGGGCCGCGGCTGCTGAAGCTGGCGATGCGATCGGCCTTGTTGTCATCCAGTGTCAGCCGCGAAGCGGTCAACTGCCCTTTCGGCCCGTTGCCCTGCCCGATCCACGTCTTCAGCGCCTGGCCATCGGCATATTCGAGGTGGGTGCTGGGGATCGAGTGCGCATCGGCCACGATGCTGGTGCCGTCGGCCTGCTGGTTGATCAGCACCATGCCGCCGCCGCCCGCCAGCTTCACGTTGTTGCTCTTGGCAACACGAGAACTGACCCCGCGTTCGCAGACCACGATCTGGTTGCTGTTGAAGTGGCCCGGCCCCCAACTGACCGGCTTGCTGGCACCGGTCGGCGGAAAATCGATATCGCTGCCCTCACTGCACAGCGGCACATCCGCGAGCACCAGTTCCAGCGCGCTCGCGGTGCCGCCGGTATTGCTGGCGCCCACCAACGTCCCCGCCCCCGGTACCGACGCGGTACCGCCGCTGAGCACGAGTTGATTGGCAATCAAGCGGTTGTGGGTCGATGCTGCCGCCGCCAGCACCCATGGCGCATTGGCCGGGCTGTTGATGGTACCGGCACCGGGGCCGTCGTTGCCGGCCGCCGCCACCACCACGATGCCCGCGTTTCGTGCGCCGAGCATGGCCCAGGCGTCCGGCCCTTGAGCAAAGGTGGATCCATTTTGACGCCAGGGATTGCTGGCGCCGCCACCGATCGAATAGTTGATCACGTCCACGCCATCGGCAACGGCCCGATTGATCGCCGCGAGTGTCCAATTACCCTGGCAATCGGCATCCACCTCGCACGCCTTGTAGGTAATCAGATTCGCCAGTGGCGCCACACCCGACACCGTTGCCGGCGTGCCGCTGAAATCGAGAATCAGCGGATTGCCGACCGCGGTCGAGGCGGTGTGGCTGCCATGGCCGTCCACATCCAGCCCGTTGTTCTGCTCGGCGTCTTCGCTTCCTGTGGTGAAATCGTAGATGCCGATCAGCTTGGCATTGCATGTGGCGCCGCCGCTGGCACACAGGCCGAGAAAGCCCGATCGCGGGTTGGTGATCGGGCCATCGGGAAAGCTGTTCGGCGAAAACGAGGGATGACTGGCATTGACGCCGGTATCGATCACACCGACGACGACGTTCTTGCCGCGCGAATTGAATCCCGGCGTTCCGTTCCACACCTGATCGGCCTTGATCCAGCGCGGGCCGGCATCGGTGAGCGGCTTCGACACCCAGTTCGGGATGACGTTGGCGACCCCCGGCATCTTCGCCAGGCGCGCTGCCTCATCCGCACTCAGCTCCAGCGACACGCCGTTGAGCGCTGCCTCGTAGACGAAACCCGGCCGCAGCGGCCGCCCGAATTCGACCTCAGCGCGGGTCAGGCGCTCGCTGCGTTTGTCGGCAAGATAGGCGGCATAGGCACGCGAAGCCGGCGCATCGATGTCGAACTTGCTGGCGCCGGTGACCGCCGGCGTGGTCGCAGCCAGGCTGGCACTGGCATCCTTGCTCGGCTTGCCGCCGCGGAAGCTGGCGATTGCCGGCTCCTCGAATACCACGATCCATGTGCTGCGCCCCTCGGCATCGACCGGTGCGGCGGCGCGTGACGACTTCGCCGGCAATGCTTGCCACGGTGACAACGTCAGGCCTGCTGCAATTGCCAGGGTCAGAAGGTTGGAGGTCGTGCGCATGTCGAGGTCTCGGTTTCAGGGTTGTGCCGCCTTCGAACGCAAAGAAAATCCATTCGCATAGGGCGGCAACGGCCCTTGATGGTAGCTCAGCCGGATGCACTTGGGCAGAGTGAGGATGATGGATGGTTCACGGGTAACCGAGTCGCCCACAGGGTGGGCTCCCACAGGAAAGCATCGCCCACAGGGTGGGCTCCTACAGGTGTGCGCTGTAGGAGCCCACCCTGTGGGCGACCCTGTGGGCGACGCTGACGCCGGCTGCGCCGAACACGCCATGACCTCCAACACATGACAAATGGCACGACTCCGCGCAGACTCACGCGTTAACCATTCGCGGCCGCCAATGTGGCCGGCTCACTGCCCAGGGAGTTACCCGTGACGCAATCCACCGCCATTCGTACCGTTCTTGCCGCTTCGATCCTGCTGGCACTGGCCGCCTGTTCCAAGACACCTGAATCGACTGCCACCGCCGATGCGCCGGCCAAACCGCCGCTGGTGCTCGACCTGAAAACCCCGCTCAGTCAGTTCACGGTGGCCGAGCTCGACCCCAACACGCCGGTCTGCACCGATCTCAACGGCTTCGCCAACAACACCTGGCTGGCGGCCAACCCGGTGCCGTCCGACCGCACCTCCTGGGGCAGCTTCGAGCTGTTGGCCGAGCGTTCGCTGGAAATCCAGCGCGCCATCGTCGAACACGCGGCCGCCAATGCGCCGGAAGCCGGTTCGATCGAAGCCAAAATCGGCGATCTGTGGGCCACCGGCATGGACGAGGCCGCGATCAATGCCGCCGGCATCGCCCCGATCCAGCCGCTGCTCGACCCGATCGACGCCATCACCGACAGCGCCAACCTCGCCGACTACCTGCGCAAGAGCTACGCCGATGGTAATGGCATGCTGTTCGGTTTCGGCCCACAGGCCGATTTCAAGAACTCCGACATGAACATGGCGTACGCCACCCAGGGCGGTCTCGGTCTGCCCGATCGCGGCTATTACCTGGAAGACCGCGCGGATTACATCAAGGCGCGCGAAGCCTACGTGTTGCATATCGCCAACATGCTGACCCTCGCCGGCGCCGGCCCGGAAGCCGCGCAGGCGCAGGCCGCCGACATCATGGCGTTCGAAACCCGGCTGGCCAAGGTGTCGCTGTCGAGCGAGGAAATGTCGCGCGATGTGTCCAAGTTCTACAACCCGGTCACCGTTGCCGACGCCGACAAGCTGACGCCCAACTTCCCGTGGTCGCGCTTCTTCGAATCGCAGGGCGTCGCCCAGCCCGAGCTGTTCTCGCTGGCGCAACCCGAATTCCACGCCGAGCTCAGCGCCATGATGGGCGACACCGCGATCGACATCTGGAAGAGCTACCTGCGCTTCCATACCGTCGATGAGGCCGCACCGTTCCTGGCCGACGCCTTTGCGCAGGAAAACTTCAATTTCTACAACAAGACCCTGCGCGGTCAGCAGGAAATGCAGCCGCGCTGGAAGCGGGTACTCAACACCATCAATCGGAACATGGGCGAAGCGCTCGGCCAGGCCTATGTCGATGTGACGTTCTCGCCCGAAGCCAAGGCGCAGGCGCAGCATCTGGTGCACAACCTGAGCGAAGCGCTCAAGGCCCGGATCGAGAATCTGGCCTGGATGAGCGATGAAACCAAGGCCAAGGCGATCGAGAAGTGGGCCAGTTTCACGCCCAAGATCGGCTATCCGGACAAATGGCGCGACTGGTCGGGCCTGAATACCGACCGCAGCAGTTACATCGCCAACCTGCTCGCCGCCAGCCGCTTCAATTACCGGTTTGAACTGGACAAGATCGGCAAGCCGGTGGACAAGACCGAATGGGGCATGAGCCCGCAGACGGTGAACGCGTATTACAACCCGCTGGCCAACGAAATCGTGTTCCCGGCCGCGATCCTGCAGCCGCCGTTCTTCGACCCGAATGCCGACGAAGCGCTGAACTACGGCGGCATCGGCGCGGTGATCGGCCATGAAATGACCCATGGCTACGACGACCAGGGCAGCCGCTTCGACGCCAAGGGCAACTTCAGCAACTGGTGGACCGACGCCGACAGCAAGGGTTTCGGCGAGCGCACCGGCAAGCTGGTCGACCAGTTCAACCAGTACGTCTCGGTCGATGACATCCACGTCAATGGCCGCCTCACCCTGGGCGAGAACATCGCCGACCTCGGCGGCCTGTCGGTGGCCTACGACGCCCTGCAAAAGGCACTCGCCGACAACCCCGAAGCCAATCGCGAGATCGACGGCTACAACCAGACCCAGCGCTTCTTCCTGAACTGGGCGGTGGTGTGGCGCCGCAACTTCAAGCCCGAAGAGCTGAAGGTGCGCCTGACCACCGACCCGCACGCACCGGCCAATTTCCGCGCGATCGGCGCGCCGTCGAACATCCCGGCGTTCGCCGAGGCATTCGCCTGCACGGCCAGCGACCCGATGGTGCGCGATGGCGACAGCCGCGTGGTGATCTGGTAACGCCGTTGTAATCCCGGGTTACGCGCTGCGCGCTAACCCGGGCTACAAAATCACGCTACCGGTGTAGCCCGGGTAGAGGCCACCGGCCGAAACCCGGGACTTCGCAACCCCGGGGTTACACGCTGCGCGCCAACCCTGAATCGCACCGAGGCAGGTAGAATTGCGCCCCTGTCTCCCACGCATCGACTGCGCAACACATGACCGACTCCGCACGTCCCGCTTTTCACGGCTTCGAACAGATTCCGCTGCGCGAATACGCCGAACGCGCCTATCTCGACTATTCGATGTACGTGGTGCTCGATCGCGCCCTGCCATTCATCGGCGACGGCCTCAAGCCGGTGCAGCGGCGGATCATTTACGCGATGAGCGAACTGGGCCTCAACGCCAGCGCCAAGCCGAAAAAGTCCGCGCGTACCGTCGGCGATGTGATCGGCAAGTTCCACCCGCATGGCGACAGTGCCTGCTACGAAGCGCTGGTGTTGATGGCGCAGCCGTTTTCGTACCGCTACCCACTGATCGATGGCCAAGGCAACTTCGGCTCGTCCGACGACCCCAAGAGCTTCGCGGCGATGCGTTACACCGAGTCCAAGCTGACTCCGATCGCCGAGGCGTTGCTGGGCGAACTGGCCCACGGCACCGCCGATTGGGTGCCGAATTTCGACGGCACCCTGGAAGAACCCTCGTGGCTGCCCGCACGTCTGCCGCACTTGCTGCTCAACGGCACCATGGGCATCGCCGTGGGCATGTCCACCGACGTGCCGCCGCACAACCTGCGCGAAGTGGTCGGCGCCTGCCTGCGTCTGCTCGACGACCCTGAAGCCAGCGTGCGCGACCTGTGCGAGCACGTGCGCGGCCCGGATTTCCCCAGTGCCGCCGAGATCATCACCCCGGCCAGGGATCTGCTCGCGATTTACGAATCCGGCAACGGCAGTTATCGCGCCCGTGCCACCTACGCGCGCGAGAACGCCAATATCGTCATCACCGCGCTGCCGTACCAGGTCAGCCCGAGCAAGGTGCTGGAGCAGATCGCGCAACAGATGCGCGCCAAGAAACTGCCGTGGCTGGAAGACCTGCGCGATGAGTCCGATCACACCATGCCAGTGCGGCTGGTGCTGGTACCGCGCTCGAACCGGGTCGATGTCGAGCAATTGATGGGGCATCTGTTCGCCACCACCGATCTGGAAAAGAGCTATCGGGTGAACATGAATGTGATCGGCCTCGACGGCCGGCCACAGGTGAAGAATCTCAAGATGCTGCTGAGCGAATGGCTGCGTTTTCGCACCGACACCGTACGCCGCCGCCTGACCCATCGCCTGGGCAAGGTCGAGCGCCGCCTGCACTTGCTCGATGGCCTGTTGATCGCGTTTCTCAACCTCGATGAGGTGATTCGCATCATCCGCAGCGAGGACGAGCCCAAGCCGGTGCTGATGGAGCGCTTCGCACTCGACGACGTGCAGGCCGAATACATTCTGGAAACCAAGCTCAAGCAGTTGGCCCGCCTGGAAGAAATGCGCATCCGCGGCGAACAGGACGAGCTGGCCAAGGAGCGCGACAAGCTCCAGTCGATCCTGGCATCGCCAGCCAAACTCAAGAAGCTGGTCAAGGACGAATTGCAGGCAGATGCCAGGAAATACGGCGACGAGCGCCGTTGCGTGCTGGTGGAACGCGAAAGCGCGCAGGCACTTTCGGACACCGAACTGGTGCCGAGCGAACCGATCACCATCGTGCTGTCGCAAAAGGGCTGGATCCGCGCCGGCAAAGGCCATGATGTCGATGCCGCTGCGCTCAGCTACCGCGATGGCGATGCCCTGCTGCACGCGGTGCGCGCCCGTACCACGATGCAGGCGGCGTTTCTCGACTCCACCGGCCGCGCCTATTCCACGCCAGCGCACACGTTGCCGTCGGCGCGCGGCAACGGCGAGCCGGTTACCGGACGCTTCACCCTGCCCACTGGCGCCACCGTGGTCGGCATTGCCGCGGCGGAAGCGGACACCCGTTACCTGTTGTGCAGCGATCACGGCTACGGATTCATCACCCGCTTCGACAACTTCTGCAGCCGCAACAAGGCCGGCAAAGCGCTGCTGAACCCGGGCGCTGCCGGCGTGCTGGCACCTACGCCGGTGAACGACGCCGAACACGATCTGGTGGTGGCGATCACCAGCGCCGGCCATCTGCTGGCGTTCCCGATCCGCGACCTGCCCGAACTGGATCGCGGCAAGGGCAACAAGCTGATCCAGATACCGCCGGCAAAACTCAAGAGCGGCGATGAATCGGTGATCGCGGTTGCCAGCGTGCGCGACGGCGGCGAATTGACCCTGTACTGCGGCCAGCGCAAGCACATCCTGCCGTGGCGCGACCTGCAGGCGTACGTGGGTCAGCGCGCGACCCGCGGCAACCTGCTGCCGCGCGGCTTTCAGCGGGTGGATCGGGTCGAGGCGAGCTGAGTCCCGCCGCCAGCACCGGCACGCAGAGCGTCAACTTGCGTACACTTCGGGGCTGCCACCGATCCGTGTTTGCATGACATGACCGAATTCCCGCCCCCCGCCACCCGGTTTTTCGACTTGCCGACGCCGTTCGCGATGAAACGCGGCGGCGCCCTGCACGGCGCGCGGCTGGCCTACGAAACCTGGGGTGAGCTCAATGCAAACGCCGACAATGCGATCCTGATCCTCACTGGCCTGTCGCCCAGCGCTCACGCCGCCGCCAACGCGGACGATCGCAGCGATGGCTGGTGGGAAGCCATGCTCGGCCCGGGAAAGCCGATCGATACCGATCGCTGGTTCGTCATTTGCGCCAACGCGTTGGGCAGTTGCAAGGGCTCGACCGGGCCGGCATCGATCGACCCCGAAAGCGGCGAAACGTATCGCCTGGCCTTTCCTGCGCTCTCCATCGAAGACGGCGCCAGCGCCGCGCACGCACTGGTCGCGGGCCTTGGCATCAAGCACCTGGCCTGTCTGATCGGCAATTCGATGGGCGGCATGGCGGCTCTCGCCTACATCCATCGCTTCCCCAACAGTGCGCGCAACCACATCAACATCTCCGGCAGTGCGCAGGCGCTGCCGTTTTCGATCGCCATTCGATCCTTGCAGCGCGAAGCCATCCGGCTCGACCCGAACTGGAACGACGGCAACTACAGCGACGACAGCTACCCGGAAAACGGCATGCGCATGGCGCGCAAACTGGGCGTCATCACCTATCGCTCGGCGATGGAATGGCACGGCCGGTTCGGCCGCGTGCGCCTGGACAGCGAAGCGCGCGAAGACGACCCGTTCGGCATGGAGTTTCAGGTCGAGAGTTATCTCGAAGGCCATGCGCGGCGTTTCGTGCGCCAATTCGACCCCAACTGCTACCTCTACCTCAGCCGTTCGATGGACTGGTTCGACCTCGGCGAATACGCCGGCGGCAGCGTGTTGCGCGGGTTGTCCGGGCTGCACATCCATCGCGCATTGGTGATCGGCGCGGAAACCGACATCCTGTTCCCGCTGGAGCAACAGGAACAGATCGCCGAAGGACTGGTCGAAGGCGGCTGCAATGCCGAATTCGTGGCCCTGCCCTCGCCGCAAGGCCATGATGCGTTTCTGGTCGATATTGCGCGTTTCGGCCCGGTGGTGGCCGGCTTTTTGGCGGACCTGTGAGCCCACGTTACAATCGGACAAGCATCGCTACCCAACTGCCAAACCCAAGGCTCCGCCCATGCTGACCATGGAATTCCCCGGTTGTCGCACCCTGATCGCACGCATCGATGCGGCGCTGACCGCGCGCGAGGATACCGGCGTCGCCAACGCGCTGCGCGAAGCCATGTGCAGCCTGATCCGAGACCCCGACGTGCGCCTGCCGGCCTGCGTGCTGGATCCGGTCGAAGGCCACTACGCGCGCCGCGAAATCTATCGCAGCGAAGAACATGGCTACAGCGTGATCGCGATGACCTGGGGGCCCGGTCAGGGCACGCCGATCCACGATCATGCCGGCATGTGGTGCGTCGAAGGCGTCTGGCACGGGCAACTGGAGATCACCCAGTACGAATTTCTTGGCGAGCGGCCCGATGGCTGCGCGTTCCGCGCTGCCGGCACCATCAATGCCGGTTTTGGCTCCGCCGGCAGCCTGATCCCGCCTTACGAATACCACGCCATCCGCAACCCCAGCACCGACGCGCTGGCGGTTTCGTTGCATGTCTACAAGGGCGAGATGCGCAGCTGCTGCGTATTCCAGCCGCTGCACGACGACCTGTACCGGCGCGACACCCGCGAGCTGGGCTTCGACCGCGCGCATTGACACCATCACTCACCCATCAGCGCCCGTCGCCGTGTGTCGCCGAGTATGGAAGAAACAGGGGTCCGCAAAGGACGCCAAGTGCGCAAAGGAAAGCACGAAGCCGTGCCAGTGGAAGGACGCATAGAGCGTGGCGAAGCCCGACCGCTACCCATCCAACGCTGTTATTTGCGTCTTTCGCGTCCTTTGCCGACTCGAGGGAATGCCGGACGCTTGCACCAGCGTCGCAAGTACCCGTCGGATCCGCGCCTGACGGCGCTTGATCCGACCTACGAAATCGCGCTCGTGTAGGTCGGTTCAAGCCGCGCAGCGGCGGAACCGACATCAAATTTTCTTGTTTGCGTCTTTCGCGTCCTTTGCGGACCATTTGCTTTTCCCGAGCCCCGAGCCCCGAGCCCGAGTCCCGACCGAGCGCAGTGAGCGTAGCGAACGTAGCGAAGGCGTAGCGAGCAAAGCGAGCGGGGTCGCGCAGCGACCGAATCCCGAGCCCGAGTCCCGAATTGTTCTGTACAGCCTCGCGCACATCGCTATAATGGCGCCTCGCTGCCGGCGTGGCGGAATTGGTAGACGCGACGGACTCAAAATCCGTTTGTGGTGACACAGTGTGGGTTCGAGTCCCACCGCCGGCACCAAAGTATTTCCTGGCTTGGTGGCCTGCCTTGGTGGCGTACCATCGTCCGGCGTCGACGCCGCATCCCGGACAACCCACGCTCGGCTGCAGCGCAATCCAGGCAATATCCCAAGGTGAACGGAACCTGTCGCCTGTGCGGTGGTCAGTACACTGCGACCGGTCGGGTTTGCAGCGGGGCAAGCGGCAGCGCAACCGACCATTCACACTCCAACGGGCACCCTCATGACCTTACCGCGCAGTGTTCTTGTACTCGTCCTGTTCTCGCCCATGGCCTGGGCCCAGATACCCGTCGCACCGCCGACGCCCGAGGGTTACGAAGCACCGGTCCGCGAAGTGGTCGTCAATGACCCCTGGGAGGGCTACAACCGCGGCATGCACAAGTTCAACCGCGCCGTGGACGAGAACTTCGCCAAGCCGATCGCCAAGGGCTACCGGAACATTACGCCAAAGCCGATCCGCACCGGAATCAGCAACTTTTTCACCAATCTGTTCCAGCCGTTGAGCGCCGTGCATCTGCTGTTGCAGGGCCGCCCCGGCGCAGCCGGTGCCGCACTTGGCCGTTTTGCACTCAATGCCACCCTCGGCATTGGCGGCCTGTTCGATCCAGCCACCGACGCCGGCATTCCGCTGCGCCGCGAAGACCTCGGGCAGACGCTCGCCGTTTGGGGCTGGGACAACTCGCGCTATTTCGAATTGCCGTTTCTCGGCGCCAGCACGCTGCGCGACGCCTTTGGCTTTGCCGGCGATTTCCAGGTTTCGCCGTTCGATTACGTCGAAACGCCGGAGCGCTACTACGTGTTCGGCCTGTATCTGGTCGATCTGCGCGCTGGTGCCCTGGCTGGCGAAAAGCTGGTGCGCGGCGGCGACGGCGACGATTACTTGTTGATTCGCGACGCCTACCTGCAAAACCGCGATTTCCAGATTCACGATCGTACCGCGCGCGACGAGTTGCCCGACTACCTGCAAGACGACGACAGCCTGGACGAGAGCGAATAATCGATGCTGTCCATTGACCCTGGCCACGGCGACGCGCGAGCCGAAACACGAGCGGTAACCAACGACTGCGTGTTCGACGGTGTGCGCATCGAACGCGGCGGCAACGTCATCCTCGATGACATCAGCTTTTCCCTGCCCAAAGGCTCGGTCACCGCGGTGCTGGGGCCGAGTGGCGCCGGCAAATCGACCCTGCTGCACGCGCTTACCGGCGAGCTGCGCCCTACCCGCGGCAGCATCGAAATACTGCAAAAACCGATCCCCAAAAGCACCCGCGCGTTGATGGGCATGCGCCGCTGCATTGGCGTGTTGTTGCAGGGCAACGGCCTGCTCTCGGATCTGACCGTCGGCGAGAACATCGCGCTGCCACTGCGCGTGCACACCCAACTCAAGGATGTCGTGATCCGGCGCGTGGTCGAACTCAAGCTCAACGCGGTGGGTCTGCGCTCGGCGATCGATGTGTATCCGCGCGAACTCTCCGGCGGCATGGCGCGGCGTGTTGCGCTCGCTCGGGCACTGGCGCTCGATCCACCGCTGATGCTTTACGACGAGCCGCTGACCGGGCTCGATCCGATCGCCATCGGCGTCATCGTGTCGCTGATCGGTCGGCTCAACAAGACGCTGGGCATCACCAGCGTGGTGATCACCCACCATATCCACGAGTCGTTGTCGATTGCCGACAATGTGCTGGTGATCGCCAATCGCGGCATTGCCTTTCACGGCACACCGGATCAACTCAAAGCCTCGACCGACCCGCTGTTGCAGCAGTTCCTGCGCGGCGAGCCCGATGGCCCGATTCCGTTCGATGCCAAACGGCAAGCCGTGCTGGCAGGGGCATGACATGAAAGAAGCCATCGCCTCCATCGGCAACACCGGCACGTTTTTGTTCACCATTTTCTGTGCCAGCCGTCCGCGCCGCGACTTCCTGTCCGATCTGATCGGGCAACTGTATTCGGTCGTGGTGCGCTCGCTGCCGATCATTGCCGTGGGCGGCGCTTTCGTCGGCATGGTGATGACGCTGCAGGGCTATCGCACGCTGTCCACCTACGGCGCCACCAACTCGGTCGGCACCCTGCTCGGATTGTCGCTGTATCGCGAACTCGGCCCGGTGTTGACCGCGCTGCTGTTCATCGGTCGCGCCGGTTCGTCGATGTCGGCCGAACTGGGCCTGATGAAAGCCACCGACCAGATCGCCGCGCTGTCGTTGATGGCGATCGATCCGGTCGCGAAAACCGTGGTGCCGCGGTTCTGGGCGGCGATCATCGGCATGCCGTTGCTGTGCGGCTTCTTTTGCAGTTTCGCCATCGTCGCCGGTTATCTCGAAGCCGTATATGTGCTGGGGCTCGACCCGGGTTATTTCTGGTCGGCACTCAAGACCAGCGTCGATTTCATGGACGACTTCGTCGTTGCCTTCATCAAGTGCGCGGTGTTCGGGCTGATCGGTGCGCTGATGGCGACTTACACCGGCTTCAACGCCGAGCCGACCATCGAAGGCACCTCGATCGCCACCACCCGCGCCGTGGTCAACGGCTCGCTGCTGGTCCTGGTGTTCAACTTCATCCTTTCCGCAACCCTCTTCAAGTAATGGGCAGATCATGAGCGCATCAAAAACCCGAGTCGATATCGCGGTGGGCCTGTTTTTGCTGCTCGCGTTCGCCACTTTGATGGCATTGGCGGTTTCCTCCACCAACGGTCGCCTGCCGGTAATCGACGATGCAGGTTACCGGGTGATCGCGCGGTTCAACAACATCAGCGAATTGCGGGTGCGCGCACCGGTGAAGATCGGCGGCGTACGCGTCGGCGAAATTGCCGATATCCAGCTCGACCCACAGACGTTCGAGGCGGTGGTTACGCTGGAATTGCGTCGCAGTGCCGGCGAGATTCCGGCCGACAGTTCAGCCGGAATATTCACCGCCGGCCTGCTCGGCGACCGTTATGTCGGCATCACCCCGGGCGGCGACCCGGAGCCGCTGGGCGACGGCGATGAAATGCTGCTGACGCAGTCGGCTGTGGTGCTTGAGGAGATGATTTCCAAGTTCATCTTCGGCAACGCCGACGACAAGAAATCCGATTCGAACGACGCATCCGAGGAGAACACGCCGTGAGACTGATTACCGCCCTGCTCGCCACCCTGCTGGTGCTGTGCGCACCGCAGGCGCTTTCCGCTCCCGAGGGTAGCGCTTCGTCGTTGATCCAGGTCACCTCGGATCGGATTCTTGCCGAAATCAAGGCGCGCCGCGACGAGTTCAAGGCCAATGATACGGAGTTGCAACGCTTCGTTCGCGATGAGATGAACAAGGTGCTGGATCAGGGCTATACCGCGCGACTGGTGCTCGGCCTGCACTCGCGCAAGGCCAGCCCCGAGCAGATCGACGCGTTCGGCAAGGCATTGTCGGACAACCTCAATCGCCGCTATGCCAAGGCGCTGCTGGAAATCGACGGCAACACCAAGGTCGAGGTGCTCGGCGAGACCGCACTGCGCGGCGGCAAGATCATCCGTGCCAAGACCAATGTAATTCGCTCGTCCGGCGCGCCGGTGAAGGTCGATTACCTGTTCCGCGATGTCAACAACGAATGGCGCGCATTCGATCTGATCGTCGAGGGCATTTCCTACGTGCAAACGTTCCGCAGCCAGTTCGATCCGCTGATCCGCGACAAGGGCCTGGATCAGGTCACCCAGGATCTGCAGGAAGGCCGGATCGAAGTCGATACCGAAACCCATGACAGCGGCAATTGATCTTCGCGGCACCGAGTTGTCGCTGAGCGGTGCCGTCACCGGCGCGAGCGTGGCCGATCTGCATGCCGAGCGGCTCGACCTGCACGGCGTAACCACGATCTCGCTGGAGCGTGTCAGCGAGGTGGACACGGTCGGCGTTGCCCTGATCGCACAGTTGGTCGCGCGGACCACGGTTGGAGGTACGCGCCCGCATGTCATCGGCACGCCAAAGGGCCTGGACGAACTGTGTCAGGCCTACCGGATTTCGCCGGACTTCAGCGATTTTCCCTGACTCGTGCCTGCGAAGGGTAGACGTTGCCACACGCGTCGCTGAAGCATCCAACTGGCCTGCCGGACTCGACCGATCGTAGCGAGAGAAAGCCCGGCGTTCGCTTCGCTCGGTCGCCCACAGGGTGGGCTCCTACAAAATGCGATAAGACAACCCTGTAGGAGTTCGGTCAGTCACTGCGCGACAGCGCAGGCTGCACTTGCGATGCCTTCGCTTCGCTCGGTCGCCCACAGGGTGGGCTCCTACAACATGCGATGAGGCAACCCTGTAGGAGCCCACCCTGTGGGCGACCGAACGCCGCAGTGCGCGATGACGCGACATGATTGTGCACCGCGTGGCTTCATCAACCTCAACATGCATGCTGGCAAAAACACCTGCGCTTTCGCCGCCTCTACGCGGGTGTACCATCGCGCGCCCATTTATTGCGATAATCGCGTCCTGGCCCCGTGGCACAACTGGATAGCGCGCACCCCTCCTAAGGGTGAGGTTGTGGGTTCGAACCCCGCCGGGGCCACCATGACTACCCGCACTGCCGGCGTTCCGGATCGGCCGCGATACAATTCCACCATCCACAGGCCTTACCGCCTGTCACTGCATCTGCCCTGAGCCGGCTATGGCCAGCGCCGTATCCTGGAGACTCCATGACTCATCCTGTTCTCACCGCACTCGGCCTCGGCGCCCTCGAATCGGGCACCTACCTCGGCAATAACGAATGGTCCGCCACCAACGATGCCGGTGTCATCGAAACTTTCAGCCCCGCCAGTGGCGAACTGCTCGCCAAGGTTAGCGCCTCCAGCGCTGCCGACTACGCACTGATCATGGAACGGGCCCAGGTCGCGGCCAAGGCGTGGCGCGTCACCCCGGCACCACGCCGCGGCGAAGCGATCCGCCTGTGCGCACAGGCGCTGCGTGCGCACAAGGATGCGCTGGGCTCGCTGGTCGCGCTGGAAATGGGCAAGATCAAGTCCGAGGGCGACGGCGAAGTGCAGGAGATGATCGACATCGCCGACTTCGCGGTGGGCCTGTCACGTCAGCTTTATGGCCTGACCATGCACTCCGAGCGCGCCGGACACCGCATGTACGAGCAATGGCATCCGCTGGGTGTGATCGGTGTCATCAGCGCCTTCAATTTTCCGGTCGCGGTGTGGAGCTGGAATGCATTCCTGGCGGCGGTGTGCGGCGACATCACCATCTGGAAGCCGTCGCCGAAGACGCCGCTGTGCGCGATCGCTTCGATGAAGATCTGCAACGCGGCGCTGCGCGAGGCCGGATTCCCGGACATCTTCTTCCTGTTCAACGATGCCGGCACCGAGCTGGCGCAGGCATTCGTCGATGATCGCCGCATCCCGCTGATCAGCTTCACCGGCTCGTGCGCGGTCGGCTCGCATGTCGGTCATCGCGTGGCACAGCGTTTTGGGCGCTCGCTGCTGGAGCTGGGCGGCAACAACGCGATCATTCTCGATGAAAGCGCCGATCTCAAACTGGCGATCCCGGCGATCGTGTTCGGCGCAGTCGGCACCGCCGGCCAGCGCTGCACCAGCACCCGCCGTCTTATCGTGCATCGCTCGTTGTTCGACGAGGTCAGCCAGACGCTGGCCGCTGCATACAAGCAGCTCTCCAGCCGCATCGGCGATCCACTGGTCGAAGGCACCTTGATGGGGCCGCTGATCGACGCGGATTCGGTGCATCGCTACACATCTGCGATCTCGGCCGCAAAAGAGGCCGGCGGAAAGGTATTGGCCGGCGATGGCGTGCTGGTCGATCGCCCCGGCCATTTCGTATTGCCAACCCTGATCAGCGGCGTCGCCAACAGCCACGCCGTGATCCAGACCGAAACCTTCGCGCCGATCCTCTACCTCATCCCGTTCGACACGCTGGACGAGGCCATCGATCTGCAAAACGACGTGCCGCAGGGCCTGAGCTCGGCCATCTTTACCATGAACCTGCGCTCGGCCGAGCGTTTCCTGTCCGCGGCCGGCTCGGATTGCGGCATCGCCAACGTCAACATCGGCACCTCGGGCGCTGAAATCGGCGGCGCGTTCGGCGGCGAAAAGGAAACCGGTGGTGGCCGGGAATCGGGCTCGGATGCGTGGAAGGTATACATGCGCCGGCAAACCAACACCATCAACTACTCCGAAGCCTTGCCGCTGGCGCAAGGGATCAAGTTCGATCTGTAACGCTACGCCCGCACAAGGACAGCAAATATGCGCACCCACACGCTTGCAATCGTCAGCCTGATATTCGGGTTGCTGTCATGGCTCGGCCTGCCGCTGATCGGCGCCCTCGTGGCCGTGATTACCGGCCATCTGGCGCGTTCCGAGATCGACCGCCACCCCGACCAATTCGAGGGTGGCGGCATGGCACTGACCGGTCTGATTTTGGGATGGTTGAATATCGCCCTGAGCGTATTGGCGATCGCCGCGATCTTCCTGTTCTTCGGGGGCATGGCGTTTCTGATGTCGATGGCGCACTGAGGCAATGTATTCGCTGGCGCGGCCGCTGCTGTTTGCGCTGGAACCCGAGCGCGCCCATGAGCGGACCATGCGCCTGCTGGAACTTGGCTACCGCAGCGGCGCCAGCCGGGTGTTATGGCCGCGGCCGAAGCCACTGGTTACGCGTGCGTTCGGCCTGGAATTTCCCAACCCGGTCGGCCTTGCCGCCGGCCTGGACAAGAACGGCGAGCATATCGACGCCTTGTTTGCGCTGGGCTTTGGCTTTGTCGAAATCGGCACCGTTACCCCGCGCCCACAAGCCGGCAATCCGCAGCCGCGCCTGTTTCGCCTTGGCCGCGACTATGCACTGATCAACCGCATGGGCTTCAACAACGACGGCGTCGATGCGCTGGTGCGCAACGTCGAGCGCAGCGCGCGGCGCGGCATCCTTGGCATCAACATCGGCAAGAACAAGGACACGCCCAACGAAAACGCGGCCGACGATTATCTGTTGTGCATGCAGCGTGTCTATGGCCTGGCCGACTACCTCGTGGTCAACATTTCGTCGCCCAATACCCAGGGCCTGCGCGAGCTGCAGAGCGAGATCGCCCTGCGTCGCCTGATCGGCAGCCTGCGCGAACAGCAGGAGCGCCTTGGCGTGATGCACGGAAAGCGCGTTCCGATGCTGGTCAAGGTGGCACCGGACCTGGATGAGCAGGAAATCGATGCGATCGCCTCGGTTCTGAACGAAGCACAGGTCGATGGCGTGATCGCCACCAATACCACGCTGGACCGGACGATGGTGGCTGGCAATCCGCTTGCGAGCGAATCCGGCGGACTGTCCGGGCAGCCGCTTTATGGCCGTTCGACGCGCGTGCTGCGTCGCCTGCGCGCCCGCCTGGAAGAACGCATCGCCCTGATCGGCGTCGGCGGCGTGATGAGCGCCGCCGATGCCGCCGGCAAGGTGGCAGCCGGTGCCGCCCTGATCCAGCTTTACACCGGGCTGGTATTTTCCGGCCCCGCGCTGATCCGCGAAACCGTGGACGCCATTCGGCGGCGGCGCGAGGATCCGTCGCGATGAGCGGATACCGGCTGCTGGAAAACGCATCGCTGGAAGGGCGCAACACCTTCCGCGTTGGCGCCCGCGCCAACTTGCTGGCCGACGTCTACCACGCCGACGCGTTGGTCGAACTGCTGGCCTACCCCGGCCTGCAGAACGGGCCGCTGCTGTTGCTTGGCGCCGGCAGCAACATCCTGTTTGTCGACGAAGTGCCGGGGGTCGTGCTCAGTCTCGCCATGCACGATATTCGCATTCTGGTCGATCATGACCACCACGCCATCGTCCGCGCCGAGGCCGGCGCGATGTGGAATGACCTGGTGCACTGGACGTTGGGCCACCGCCTGCTCGGTCTGGAGAATCTGGTGTTGATTCCGGGCACAGTCGGCGCAGCGCCGATCCAGAACATCGGCGCCTACGGCGTCGAAGTCGGCGAATTCATCGAGGTGGTGGAAGCATTCGATCGTAGCGCGCATCGTGCGTGCCGCCTGAATCGCAGCGATTGCGGGTTTGGCTACCGCGACAGCGTGTTCAAGCGCGAGCCGGATCGCTGGATCATCACCGCGGTCGAGTTTCGCCTGCCGCGCCAGCGCGAACTGATGATCGGCTATGCCGGCGTGCCCGAAGAACTGGCCGCGATGGGCGCCGATCCGCCGCGTGCGGCGCAGGTCGCCGAGGCGATCGCCCGCCTGCGCAGCCGCAAACTGCCCAACCCGGTGGTGCTCGGCAATGCCGGCAGTTTTTTCAAGAATCCGATACTGACCAGCACCGACGCACAGGCATTGGCCGAACGTTGGGCCGGCCTGCCGGTGTTCGCGGCGGGCGACGACGCACTGCGCAAAGTGTCGGCGGCCTGGTTGATCGAGCAATGCGGACTGAAAGGCTATCGCAGCGGCGATGCGGCAGTCTCCGAACAACATGCATTGGTGTTGGTCAATCACGGCCGTGCCAGCGGCCGCAATGTGCTGGAACTTGCCCAACATGTCGCACGCTGCGTCGTCGAGCGCTTCGGCGTGGCGCTGGAGCCCGAGCCGCGCATCGTCGGTGCGGTGTGGCAACCTGTACTGGCATGAGCCAGGACACGCCCGTGGATCGTGGCGAAGAACTGCTGCGCGCGGTACTGATGATGGTGGTCAGCGCGGTGCTGTTCGGTGCGATGGCGATCATCATTCGTCTCGCCTCGCATCAGTTGCATCCGTTCCAGATCGCGTTCTTTCGCAATCTGTTCGGCCTGCTGTTCGCGCTGCCGCTGCTGTTGCGCCACGGCCCGGGGCTGCTGCGTACCGACAAGCTGTCGCTGTACTTCGTGCGCTGCTCGATCGGTATCGTGTCGATGCTGGCCGGGTTCTGGGCGATCGTCAATCTGCCGCTGGCGCAGGCCATTTCGTTGTCGTATTCCACGCCGTTGTTCGTCACCATCGGCGCGGTGCTGGTGCTGGGTGAAGTGGTGCGCGCGCGTCGTTGGAGCGCCGTGCTCGTCGGTTTTGTCGGGGTATTGATCATTATCCGCCCAGGCGCGGAAACCTTTACCGGCGCGAGCCTGGTGGCGTTGCTCGCGGCCGCGATGAGCGCCGCGGTGGCGATCAGCATCAAGTTCCTGTCGCGCACCGAAAACCCGGACGCCATCGTGATCTACACCACCGGCATCTGGGTACCGCTATCGCTGCTGCCGGCACTGTTCGTGTGGCAGATGCCGCATGGCATCACCTGGCTGTGGATCGTGCTCGCGGGGCTGCTCGGCACCAGCGGCCACTACTTCTGGACGCGCGCCCTGCGCATGGGCGACGCGTCGCTGCTGACGCCGATCAGCTTCGTGCAGTTGCCGGTCGTGGTGGTCGGTGGCTACCTGTTGTTCGGCGAAGTGATCAGTTGGTGGACCGCCATCGGCGCATCGATCATTTTTGCATCGAACGCCTATATCGCTTATCGCGAGGCGCAATTGGCACGGCTCACCACCACCGACCCCCAGATCAGCACCGATGCCAGTTTGCCGCGTTGAAAGCGGCATCGTCCACCCGGAACGCAACGGATCACGTCGAGCTCAATCCATCCCTCACCGTCATTCCACCGCACGCTCAGCCGATCCGGAATACCGATACGGCCTGATCCAGGCTGCTCGCCTGGCGACGCATCTCCTGCGCCGCTGCGGCCGACGATGCGGCCAGTGCCGCGTTGCGTTCGGTGTTTTCGTCCATGTTGGCGAAGTCGCTGTTGATCTGCTCGATGTCGCGCGCCTGCGCTTGCGAGCCATCGGTGATTTCGCTGACCACCATCGCCACTTCGCGGATCGTCGCGATGACTTCCTGCGTGGTAGCGCCGGCCTGATCCACGCGCTTGCGCCCGGCATCCACATGCTGGCGTGAGTTTTCGATCAAGTCGCGCACGTCGCGCGATGCGGCTTTCGTGCGTTGCGACAACATCCGCACCTCGGACGCCACCACCGCAAAGCCGCGCCCTTGCTCGCCCGCCTGCGCTGCTTCGATCGCCGCATTGAGCGATAGCAGATTGGTCTGGAACGCGATTTCATCGATCACCTGGATGATCTCGGCAACCTGTGCCGAGGCCTTCTCGATGTCGACCATCGTCTGCGCCACCGCCAGCACTTCCTCGCCACCACGAAACGCCAGATCCGCCGCTTGCTCGGCCAGTCGATCGGCATTGCTGGCATTGCCGGCGTTGGTGGCAACCACCTCGGTCAGGCGCTGGATCAATCCGGTTACGCGATGCAACCGTTCGGCCTGGGTACGCGCGCGCAGCGATAGCTGCTCGCCGCCTTCCGCCACCTCGCCGGAGGCTTCGACGATCGCGAGCGCACTGTCGCGCACGCGTGTTACCAGGTCGGTCAGCGCCTGGTTCATCGCCGCCAGCGCACGCAGCAGTTGCGCTGTTTCATCGTTGCCCGTCGCCTCGATGCGGCTGCTCAAGTCGCCATCCGCCACCCGCCGTGCAAGCGCTACTGCGGTGCCCAGCGGCCGCGTCACACCGCGTGTGATCCACAACGCGCACAACGAGCCGGAGACCAGTGCGGCAAGGCCCGCCAGCAGAAGCATCCAGCGCGTGCGCTGGTAATCGGCAGTCACCTGCCTGGCCCTGGATTCCACCTCGGCGCGCTGGTAGGCGATCAGCTCGCCGATTCCGCTGAGCAGACGCTTGTTTGCAGGCACGGTCTCGCGGGTCATCAGCGCGGCCGCGTCGGCAGCGTTGCCGTCGCGTACCAGTCGCCCGGTTTCTTGAACCGCAGCCATGAAATCATCGCGCGACTTCTTGATCTTGCCCAGAATCGCCTTGCCGCGAGTGCGGAAATAGAGATCCTCCAACTCGACGATCAGCGCGTCGATCGCCGCCTGCTGTTCGCCGATCGCGGCATCGGCTGCCGCAACGTGATCTGCATCGATGGCGACCAGCCTGCGCAAGTCGCTTGCGGTAGTCGTCTGTGCCCGCGATTCGATCTCGCTGACCCGCAACATCCGCTGCCACTCGATGCCGGTAACCTGACTCACTGCGGCATCCATGCGTGCCATGCGCCCCAGCGCAAAGACGAGAATCGCCATCGACCACAACAGCACCAGCGCAAAGCCCAAGCCGAGGCGCGCGCCCACCTGCCAGTGCCGGATCGCGCGCAGACCGTCACCCCCACGCTGTGCCAGCGACCGGGCCAGCGGCGCCACAGCGCGCAACCGCACGAGTGCGTTCGCGCCAAGACGCGCAACGACCGCTACCCACTCACGGCGCTGGGGACGACTGCGCAACGCGCGCGCCCGCACCTGTTCACTTGCCGAGCCACCGCCTGATTCGGTCATTGCCACCCTTCCTCGGAGCCTGTCGGAGTTGATGCGCGAACTTCTGACGCAATGCAGCACCAGCGCAATGCCCACGTCGCTTGATCTGTAACGGCAGCGAGATCGCAAACTTGAACCTGCAATCCGGCGCTGCACGGGTCCGAATCGTCGCCCACCCATGCCATTCGTCACATGACGGATGCGCGTCGAGCACGCACTATCGGGTTTTGTCCAGCAACCGCTCGTTCACCACAGGCCGGCAATCGCGGCACAACCGGTTCAAAACGGCCCACGCGGGCCTTCATTGGGAGCAAAACCATGGATCGACGTAGTTTTCTGACCGTCACTGGCCTCGGCACGGCCAGCCTGATGATCCCGATTTCCGGCCGATTGATCGCTGCCGAACAACTGCTCAGCACTCTCGATCCGGCGGTAAAGAAAGTGCTGGCGGACGGCGCGCTGGAAGCGGCGACCGCGGCGGGGGCAACCTACTGCGACGTGCGCATTGGCCGCTATCTGAACCAATTCGTGATCACCCGCGAGGACAAGGTACAAAACGTGGTCAATACCGAATCCACGGGCACCGGCGTGCGCGTGATCGCCAACGGCACCTGGGGCTTTGCCGCCACCGATGACCTGACCCCGAGCGGTGTGCGCAAGGCCGCGTTGCAGGCGGTAGCGGTAGCCAAAGCCAACTCGGTGACCCAGACCGCGCCGGTGCAACTGGCGCCGACCGCCGGCGTCGGCGAGGTGTCGTGGGCAACGCCGATCAAGAAAAACGCGATGGAAGTGCCGATCAAGGAAAAAGTCGAATTGCTGCTGTCGGTCAACGCCGCCGCGATGGCGGCCGGCGCAAACTTCATCAATTCGATGATGTTCGTGGTCAACGAGCAGAAATACTTCGCCTCCACCGATGGCTCGTACATTGATCAGGACGTGCACCGGCTGTGGGTACCGTTCAGTGCCACCGCGATCGACAAGGCCAGCGGCAAGTTCCGCAGCCGCGCCGGGCTGTCGTCGCCGGTCGGCATGGGCTATGAATACCTCGACGCCCGCGCCGAAGACCGGATCGAGATGCCCGGCGGCGTGATCGGCTACGGCGACTCCTACAACCTGATGGAAGACGCCGTTGCCGCTGCCAGACAGGCGCAGGAAAAGCTCAAGGCAACCAGCGTCAAGCCGGGCAAATACGACCTGATGCTCGATCCGGGACATCTGTGGCTGACCATCCACGAGTCGGTCGGCCACCCGCTGGAACTCGACCGCGTGCTCGGATACGAAGCCAACTTCGCCGGCACCAGCTTCGCCACCCTCGACAAGCGCGACTCGGGCTTCCGTTATGGCAGCGATCAGGTCACCCTGTTTGCCGACAAGGTGCAGCCGGGCAGCCTCGGTGCAGTCGGTTATGACGACGAAGGCGTCAAGACCCGGCGCTGGGATCTGGTCAAGGACGGCATCCTGGTCAACTACCAGGCGATCCGCGATCAAGCGCACATCATCGGCGAAAAGGCATCGCACGGCTGCTGCTACGCCGACTCCTGGTCGAGCGTGCAGTTCCAGCGCATGGCCAACGTGTCGCTGGCGCCGGGCAAGCAAAAGCTCAGCCCGAACGACATGCTGAAGGACATGGAGAACGGCATCTTCATCGTCGGCAACGGTTCGTTCTCGATCGACCAGCAGCGCTACAACGCCCAGTTCGGCGGCCAGTTGTTCTACGAAATCAAGAACGGCAAGATCACCCGGATGCTGGAGGACGTCGCGTATCAGATGCGCACGCCCGAGTTCTGGAACTCCTGCGTCGCCGTGTGCGATGAGTCCGATTATCGTCTCGGCGGATCGTTCTTCGACGGCAAGGGCCAACCGTCCCAGGTATCGGCAGTGTCGCACGGTGCCAGCACGGCGCGCTTCAACGGCGCCAACGTCATCAACACCGCACGCAGCCTTGGCTGATCTGCCCCTCTACCGGAGAATTCAACATGAGCATGTTCACTGAGGCGCAAGCCAAGGCAATTCTGGACAAGGTCATCGCGCTGTCGGTGGCCGACGAGTGCATCGCCACACTGACCGGTTCCACCACCGGCAATGTGCGATTTGCCCTGAACAACGTGTCCACCAGCGGTGTCGTCAGCAACACCGACCTCGCAGTGCAGGTTGCGTTCGGCAAGCGCGTCGGCACCGCCACCATCAACGCCTTCGACGACGCCTCGCTGGAACGCGTGGTACGCCGCGCCGAAGAACTGGCCAGGCTGGCGCCGGAGAATCCCGAGTTCGTGCCGGCCGTCGCCAAACAGACCTACACCGCGACCCCGACGTTTGTGCAGAGCACCGCCGACATCGACCCGACCTACCGCGCCAAGGTAGCCAGCGACTCGATCGCACCGTGCAAGGCGGAAAAGCTCGTTGCCGCCGGCTTTCTCGAAGATGGCCAGGGCTTCACCGCGATCGCCAACAGCAACGGCAATTTCGGCTACCAGAAAACCACCGATCTGGATTACACCTGCACGGTGCGCACCGAGGACGGCACCGGCTCGGGCTGGGTCGCGCGCAACCTGGCCGATGCCGCACAGTTCAACGCCGGCAGCGAAATCCGCACCGCCATCGCCAAGGCCAAGGGTTCGGCCAACGCCAAGGCGCTGGAGCCGGGCAAGTACACCGTGGTGCTCGAACCGGCCGCAACCGCCGGGCTGCTGCTGTTCATGCTGTTCGGCTTCGATGCCCGTCAGGCCGACGAGGGCCGCAGCTTCCTGTCGAAAAAGGGCGGCGGCAATCGCCTCGGCGAACAGGTGTTCGACAGTCGCATCAACGCGTTTGCCGATCCGTCGCACGATGGCCTGGCGACCCTGCCCTGGGACGAGGACGGCCTGCCGCGCCAGAAGCACGCCATCATCGAAAACGGCGTGGTCAAGCATCTCAACTACTCGCGCTACTGGGCGCAAAAGCAAGGCAAGCCGATCATCGCGCAACCGGGCAACGTGATCATGCAAGGCGGCGACAAATCGACCGAAGAACTGATCGCCTCGACCCGACGCGGCATCCTGGTCACCCGCACCTGGTATATCCGCATGGTCGATCCGCAGACCGTGCTGCTGACCGGCCTTACCCGCGACGGCACGTTCTTTATCGAGGATGGCGAGGTCAAGCACCCGGTCAAGAACTTCCGCTTCAACGAATCGCCGGTGATCATGCTCAACAACGTCGAGGAATTGGGCAAGGCCATTCGGGTCAGCTCCGGCGCCGGCGTCGGCGGTGGCCCTGGCCTCGCGATGATGGTGCCGGCGATGAAGGTGCGCGACTTCACCTTCACCTCGCTCTCGGATGCGGTGTGATTGCCAGGAAACCTCCGAAGAAGTCCCATTCTGCGTCATTGCGAGCGGTCGCTCTTGCGCATCCTGCGATGTGCATGGATGCACAAGTGGTGCGGGCGGCATGGATGCCGGGAGCACCCGCCCGCGGCACTTGCACATCCATGTGCGGCGAAGCGAAGCATTCCAGTGCCTTGAGTCTTCCTGATTACCGCTATAGCTCAGCGGTTGAAGCCCCTCTCCCGCCGGGAGTGGGGTTGGGGTGAGGGTTCGGCGGGAATCGATGCATGTCGCATGTCACCGAACCCTCATCCGGCGCTTCGCGCCACCTTCTCCCGGAGGGAGAAGGGACCAACAGCACGCTTGGCTGAGATACGGCGTTAATCAGGTGGGTCCTTGAACATCTCTTGATTGCCACGTCGCTTCGCTCACAATGACAGTCGCAGAGTTTTTCCAGAGGTCACCCATGGATCGCAAGCAATTTCTGCAACTGATGACCGGAGCTGCCAGCGCACTGCTGGCAGCTCCGTTTTCATCGCGACCTGCGCACGCCGCGCCGGCAGAATACGACTTCTGGTTTACCCGCCTCATGTACGAATCGGGCGACTGGGACGTGGACGAGCGCATGCCATCGAATCTGATCGATGCACTGGTGCAATACACCCACCTGCGGGTCGATCCGAAAGAACAGATCATCGCGCTGGCCGACCCGCGCATGCTGAATGCGCCGATGTGTTACCTGGCCGGACACAAGCTGGTCGAGTTCAACGCCGATGAGCGACGCAACTTCGAACGCTATGTGCGCAACGGCGGATTCGTGTTCGTGGACGACTGCAACCACGATATCGACGGTCTGTTCGCGCGCTCATTCGAGACGCAGATGGCCGAGATTTTCGGCGCTGATGCCTTGCAGGAGCTGCCGAAACGACACCCGATCTACCGCAGCTTCTTTGCCTTCGATGGCCCGCCGACCACCAGCTTCGAACTCAATGGCTGGGGCGACGACCTGGTGCATGATTACCTCAAGGGTATCCATATCGACGGCCGACTCGGCGTGCTGTACAGCAACAAGGACTATGGTTGCGAATGGGATTACGACTGGCGCAACAAGCGCTGGCTGGCCGAAGACAACACCCGCTTCGGTGTCAACATCGTCATGTATGCGCTGAGCGCATAAGCGGCATGGCACCGACATGGGACACGCAGGTCGGCTCAAGTGTAGCGGAGCCGACATCGGGCTACCTGGAAATCGCTGGGCCACGACCAAGGATGCTCTGAACAAGCTGTCATTGCGAGGAGCGAAGCGACGCGGCAATCCAGAAATGTTCGGAAAAACAAAGAACTGGATTGCTTCGCTACGCTCGCAGAGACGCGAAGTCCGCAAAGGAAAACCCACATCTTGATTCGCTTTTTTTGCGCCCTTCGCGTTCTTTGCGGACTATCCGCTCTTGCATTTGCTGGGACGATGGACTTCGTGATCGACGGGTTTTATAGCTGACTACGAATTGATAAGGTTCTTCAAAAACGCAGCACTACCAGGGAACCTGTTGAATGAGCACAACGTTAACCGAGGCCAGTGTCAGCGCCGACATCGGCCGTCTGGACCAGTTGCGCGCGAGCATCGAGCGCGCCGTCATTGGCCAGAGCGAGGTCGTGGAGCAACTGCTGATCACTCTGCTCGCAGGCGGACACTGCCTGCTGGAGGGCGCGCCCGGCCTGGGCAAGACCCTGCTGGTGCGCACCCTTGGGCAAGCCCTGTCGCTGGATTTCCATCGGGTGCAATTCACCCCCGACCTGATGCCGAGCGACATCATCGGCACCGAAATCCTGGAGGAGGATCACGGCACCGGTCGTCGCCATTTCAAGTTCCAGCCCGGCCCGGTATTCACCCATCTGCTGCTCGCCGATGAACTGAACCGCACTCCGCCCAAGACACAGGCGGCATTGCTCGAAGCCATGCAGGAGCACACTGTCAGCTACGCCGGTGTCACCCACCCCCTGCCCGCACCGTTTTTTGTGCTGGCCACGCAGAACCCGCTGGAACAGGCAGGCACCTACCCCCTGCCCGAGGCGCAGCTCGACCGCTTCCTGCTGCACGTGCGCGTGGATTATCCGAGCGAAGCGCAGGAACGCAATATCCTCACCCTGACCACCGGCTCGCAGTCGGAACGGGTGACGCCGGTGATGAGCGGCGATGAGTTGCTGCACCTGCAAAAGCTGGTGCGCGAGGTGCCGCTGTCGGACGATCTGACGCTGTGGATCACGCGCCTGGTGCGCGCCAGCCGGCCGCAGGACAGCAGCCTCGAACCGATCCGGCAATGGGTACGCTGGGGCGCCGGGCCGCGCGCCGGGCAGGCACTGGTGCTGGCGGCCAAGGCCCGCGCACTGCTGCACGGCCGACTCGCAGCCACCCGCGAGGATGTCAAGGCGCTGGCAGCGCCGGTGATGCGTCATCGCCTGCTGCTCTCGTTCATCGCCGAAGCCGAGCGCCGCAGTGCCGACGATGCGATCGCGGTACTGCTCGATGGCGTGCCCTACCCCGACGGCAAGTGATGGGAACCTGATGGCAGACGATGACCTGATTGCGCCAGTGGTGCGGGCGCGCTTGCGCGCCCTGCACTTGCGCATGCGCAGGCCTACCCACACCCCCGGCATCGGCCTGCAA
Source organism: Gammaproteobacteria bacterium HGW-Gammaproteobacteria-4 (assembly GCA_002839995.1). Lineage (GTDB taxonomy): Bacteria > Pseudomonadota > Gammaproteobacteria > Xanthomonadales > Xanthomonadaceae. The sequence continues at coordinate 59,098 of PGZC01000026.1, forward strand.
AGCAGCCGCAATCAGGGCCCCGGACTTGAGTTTGCGCAGTACCGCGCCTATCAGCCGGGCGATGATCCGCGCAGCGTCGACTGGAAGCTGTACGCCCGTTCCGATCGCCACTTCGTGCGCGAAGCCGAGCGCGAGAGCCCGCTCACCGTGTGGCTGCTGCTCGATGCCTCGGCATCGATGGCGCAAAGCGATCCCGGCAACCCGGCATGGACGCGGCTCGCCGCAGCGCGCAGCGTCGCCGCCTGTGTGCTGGAACTGGCGCTGTCGCAAGGCGAGCGCTTTGGCGTGGTGGCGGTGAACGACCGCGGCATCGAGCTGGTGCCTGCAGGCAGCGGTACCCGCCAGCGCGATCGTTGCCTGCACCAATTGCACGCGTTGCGGGCGCAGGCCCAGTGGCCGGACCAGGCCACCCTGCAACCGCTGTGGCAGCATCTCGGTGCCAACGCGCTGGTGCTGCTGCTGTCGGACGGGTTCGACGATGCCGGCATCGCATTGGCCGAAAGGCTGGCGGCGGCACGACGCGAACTGCGCTTCATCCAGATACTCAGTGTCGGCGAGCGCGATTTTCCGTTCCGCGGCGACTTTCGTTTTCGCGACCCGGAAACCGGCGAGGAAGTGCTGGGCAACGCCGAAGCCATGCGCGCGGATTATCTGGCGCGTTTCGCCGAAGCGCGTGCGCGGTTGCAAGCACGCCTCGCCGCCAGTGGCATCGATCTGGCGACGCTGTATCTGGATCAGCCGGTCGATGCACCGTTGCAGCAGTGGTTCGCGGATCGCGCCGTTGCCGGTGTCGGTAATCGATGAGCATCGGCCTGCTGTTTCCGGCGGCACTGGCGGCGCTGGCCGCACTGGCGCTGCCGCTGCTGATCCACCTGACCCGGCGCAGCGAGCGTCAATTGATGACGTTCGCCGCCCTGCGCTGGCTGCGTGCGAAGGAGCGTGCGCGCCGCCGCGTGCGTATCGACGAATGGCGGTTGCTGGCGCTGCGTCTGCTGCTGCTGGCGGCGGTGGCGATGTTGCTGGCGCAGCCGGTGTGGGTCGGCGCGCGCAACGAACGCCCGTGGGTGGTGGTGGTGCCCGGCGCCGATTCGGCTGCACACGCCAACGACCCCGCGTTACGCGATGCCGAATGGCATTGGCTGGCGCCCGGATTTCCCGCGTTCGCCAACGCCGCGCCGCGGTCTCCGACCGAAGCCGCCAGCCTGCTGCGTGAACTCGATGCCACGCTGGCGACGACACAGCCGCTCGCAGTCATCGTTCCCGATCACCTGACCGGTCTCGACGCAGAACGCATCGTCCTGAGCCGCCACGTGGATTGGCGTATCGCCGCTACCCGCGCACCTGTCACTACCGAACCGGCTGCGTCGGAACCGCAACAGGTGGCGATCCGCCACGATGCCGACCACGCCGCGATCAGCCGCTATTTCAGCGCCGCCGCCAATGCCTGGAACGCCGGCAGCGAGGTGCCCGGCGATGATCCCGTGCAGCAGCCCTTCGCGATCGATTCAGCCGCGATTGATCCCGCCACCGCCGATGTCGCGCTGTCGGCCGGCACCGATTGGCTACTGTGGCTGTCCGCTGAGGCATTGCCGCCCGCCATCGAACGCTGGCTTGCCGAGGGTGGCACCGTGCTGCGCACCGCCGAAACCGCGAGCGCGTCGGATGATCGCGCGGTCGAAGTCTGGCGCAGCACGCGTACCGGCGCCTCGTTGTCTGCACAGCGCAACGGCATGGGCCGCCTGTTGATCCTGCATGGCGCGCAGTTGCCGGAACGGCTCGAACCCGAGTTCCCCGCCCTGCTGCACGGCTGGCTGAGCGCACCCGCGCGCGGGCCAGATCAGGCGCTGGCGCAACACGTCGCGCCCACCACCGGCATTCCCGCATGGCCTGCGGCAAGCACGCCGTTGGACGACCTGTTGATCTGGCTGATCGCCGCGCTGTGGCTGATCGAACGCCTGCTTGCCAGCGCCCGGCGCAAGGCGAGCCGGGCATGAGCACGCGCTCGCAACTGGCGCGATTGTTGCGCACGGCACGTCTGCGCCGCGTGCTGATCGTGGTGGTTTGCGCGCTGCCCTTGCTCGCCGTGGCCGGCGCTGCCGGCTGGCGCTGGTTGGGCCGCGATGGAACCTGCGCGCTGGTCGCGGGTGCGCTGCTTGCCACCGCGCTGCTGGCGCTCGCCCATGCGAGTCGCCTCAATTTGCTCTGGCTGTGCCGCCGGCTCGACGCCACGCAACGCAACATGGACGACAGCAGCGCCCTGCTGCTGCAACACCCGGCCACCATGGCGCCGCTGGCGAAATTGCAGCGCGCCCGCATCGCCGGCCGCCTGCGTCACGCATCCGCCGCCGACCTGCGCGAGGCGTGGCCACGCAACACGCTGCTGTCGTTATGGCTGCTGGGATTGGCGGGCGTCGCGTCCATCGCTCTCGTTCCGCGCGCATCGCCGCCGTTGCCAGCGACGGCCACACCGGTTGCGGCAGACGAGCCGGCGACAAGCGTGCCGCATCTGGCTGGCGCAAGCATCGACATCGCGCCGCCGACTTACACCGGCCTGAACGCATACACCAGCAACGAACTCGATGCCCAGGTTGCGCACGGTGCGCGTCTGCATTGGCGGCTGCGCTTCGAGCCGGAACCGACGCAGGCGAGCCTGGTGTTTCTCGACGGGTTGGTATTGCCGCTGACGTTGGTCGAGGGCGAATGGCAGGCCGAGCGCGAACTCACCGCCGCGGCCTTGTATCGCATCGAGGCCGCCGCCGCGGCAGTCGAAATGGGCAAGCGCATCTACCGCGTCCAAACCCTCCCCGACCGGCCGCCGGAACTGCGCGTGATCGCGCCGACGCAGGCACTCAGCCTGCATCGCGACGGGCAAACCACCTGGAGCGTGCTGCTCGAGGCCAGCGACGACTATGGCCTCGGCAGCGCGCAGGCGGCAATCACCCACTCCCAGGGCAGCGGCGAGAACGTGCAGTTCAGCGACAGCACAGTCACCCTGGCCGGCACCGGCAGCGCGACCCGCCGCCAGTATCGCCATGACATCGATCTCGATGCCCTGGGCTATAGCGAAGGCGATGACCTGATCGTAAGCCTGTCGGTGCGCGACAACCGCCAGCCCGAGGCCAACATCAGCAAACATCCAAGCCTGATCCTGCGCTGGCCGCCGGCCGCAAGCGCCGCCAGCGACGCGCTCGAAGGCATCGTGCAAACCACCCTGCCCGCCTATTTCCGCAGCCAGCGCCAGATCATCATCGACACCGAAGCGCTGATCGCCGAGCGCGCGCAACTCGCGAAAGCGGAGTTCGTCGATCGCTCCGATGCCATCGGCGTGGATCAACGCATCCTGCGCCTGCGCTATGGTCAGTTCCTCGGCGAGGAAGCCGAGGGTATCGAGCGCCCGCCGGAGGATGACGATGGCGACGAAGCCGACGCCGATCATCGCGAGCCCGAACCTGGGCACGAGCACGAAGCCGAACCGGCACGGCTCGGCGACGATGTGGCGGTGGTGGCGCAGTTCGGCCACAGCCACGACCACGCCGAAGCCACCACCCTGTTCGACCCGGCCACGCGTGCCCTGCTCAAATCGGCACTGGATGCGATGTGGCAATCCGAGGGCATGCTGCGCCAGGGCCAACCCGCGGACGCCTTGCCGCATGCGTATCGCGCACTGGATTTCATCAAGCAGGTGCAGCAGGCCAGCCGGATTTATCTGGCGCGGGTCGGGCTGGAACTGCCGCCGATCGATTTTGCCCGCCGCCTCAGCGGCAAGCGCGACAGCCTGCGTTCGCGCCGCGACCCACTGGCCGACGCCGATGCCCAGCGCCTGCCGGTGGCCGAAGCGTGGCAGGCACTCGATCGGCCCGAGCACGACATCGACAGCAAACTCGCGGCGCTGGCCAACTGGATCGTGGCGCAGGACGACCCCGACGGGGTGTTGCTCGATGCGCTTGCCGCCAGCGCCAGCGTGCGCCGCGATCCGGCGTGCATCGCCTGTCGAAGCCAACTCAAACAGGCGCTGTGGCCGCTGTTGCCGACGCCACCGGCGAATGCGGCGTTGCGTCCGCAACTTTCCGAATCGGCACGCGCCTATCTCGACGCCATCGAGCAAGATAATCCCGCCCGGACGCAGCCATGAGCGAACTGCCAAACCTCATCGCCGGGTTACTTGTCGCCGCACTCGCGCTCAGCAGTGCGCGGCTGATCGCGCAAGCCGTGCGCACACCAATCCCCGGATTTCGCCGGCCACGCGCCTGGCGCGTTGCCACGTTGATCGCCATGCAGGCACTCAGCGCCGCACTGCTGTGGCTGACCCTGTTCCCGCCAACGCAAACCCTGCCCGCCGTGGAATTGACGGTGTTCACCGCAGGCGCGGATGCCATCGCAACCGGCTCGGCCGTTGCCCTGCCCGAAGCAACAAACGCTATTCACGCCGAGCGCGTCCCCGATCTCGCCACCGCACTGCGTCGCCACGGCAACATCAGCCGCCTGCGCATCGTTGGCCAAGGCCTCACCGCGCGCGATCGCGAAGCTGCGCATGGGCTCGATCTGCAATTCACGCCAAGCGCCGAACCGCTCGGCCTGATCGAACTGGAGCCGCCGCAATGGCCGCGCGCCGGCCAGGACTGGCAACTGCACGGCCGCGTTCATGGCAATGCCGACACCCACGCGGAGCTGCTCGCGCCCGACGACAGCGTGATCGACCGCGCCGTGATCGACGCCAATGGCCGCTTCGTGCTGAACGCGCGGGCGCGCAGCCCCGGCCAGGCCGTGTTTCAGTTGCGTCTGCTCGATGCCGAATACCAGGTGCGCGCAGTCCATGCCGTACCGGTAGCCACCCGCGCTGGCGATCCGCTGCGTGTCGCCCTGCGTGCCGGCGGCACCAATGCCGAGCTCAAGTACCTGCGCCGCTGGATGCGCGATGCCGGCTTGCAACTGGGTAGCGATCTGTCCCTCAGCCCGGAGGTGACATTGCGCGATCAGACGTCCGAGCTCACCGCCGCTGCCCTCGCCAGCATCGATGTGCTGCTGCTCGACGATCGTGCCTGGTATGGCCTTGCGCGCAACGATCGCGCGAGCGTGCTGAACGCGGCACGCAACGGCCTCGGCGTGCTGGTGCTGCTCAGCGGCGAACCCGACCGCAGCCAGCGCCAACAACTCGCGGCACTGGGTTTCGCGGTCAAGGCGGGGGAGCTGTCGCGCACGGTACGGCTGGCCGATCACCGCAATGCCGATGCCACCGCCCCGACCGGGACGAATCGCCTGCCCGAACTGTCGCGGCGCCCGCTGCGCGTCAGCGCTGATGCTGCGCAACCATTGCTGCGTGCCGACGACGGCGAAGCGCTGGCGCTGTGGCATCCCGTGGGCCGCGGCCGCGTCGCGCTGTGGTGGCTTACCGACAGCTTCCGCCTGGTGTTGTCGGGCGCGTCCAGCGAACACGCCAACCTCTGGCGCGATGCCCTCTCGGTGCTTGCCCGGCCGCGCGCGACGCCCGCACCACACATCACCCCGGACAACCCGCCCACCGGCACCAGGATCACGATTTGTGCCGACGCCGACATGCGCGTGCAAAGCACCGATGCCGAACCGGTCACCCTGCTGCCGCAGACCGATCGCAACGGCCAGCACTGCGCCGGCTACTGGCCACATCACGCCGGCTGGCACACCCTGCAAACCGCAAGCGGCGAGTGGCCGTTTTACGTCCGCGAACGCAACGAACTCACCGCCATGCAGGCTTGGCGCGATCGACAGCTCACCGCGCAACTGGCAACGTTCGCAGGCGCGTCGCACTCGCCGCAGGCAAGCGCAACGACCCGCGCATCGCCCTTCCCCTACGCCCTGGCCTGGCTGCTGTCGCTGGCGCTGCTCTGGGTATTCGAGCGGCTGCGGGTGGGGCATTGACGGTCGCCCACAGGGTGGGCTCCTACAGGGGAGCGCAACCGCGCTTTTGCAGGAGCACCCTGTGGGCGACCTGCGAGAGTCATCGTTGATGCCGATACTCGGCAGCGAAAGCAGGAATCCAGCGCGGTTACTGGTGCTTGGGAATTGTGATCTGTGGCGCCGTTCCTGCTGGCTCGGTTCCCTGCATCCAGCCTATCCATTGCTCACCCCTATCGCGCATCGCAATGCCACGCACGATGCCGTCTCCATCGAGTAGTAATACGCGCGCATTTGGTACGCCGCCATGTGTGAAGCGTACGCGGCGCCCCGGTACGCCGATGCTATTGGCGACTACCATGACATGTACATCTTGCACATCGATCGGCAGAAGTTGTCCCGGCACGGGCGCGCGCCCCAGCCATTGCGCCTCCGACCACGCGAAGACGGCTACCCGTGCCGCACGCACTACCGGCAGCGCGGCAGCGAGTTCGCCCAACACGGATTCGCCCAACGGAAGATCCGGCTCGATTACGCCAACCGCTGCTGCCAGCGCCGTCTGTTCGGCCACTACACGCATCCGGGCGCCTAGTTCCGCCATCCACAACTGGCTCGGCAACAGCATCACCGCCACTACCAGCGTCATGGCCAATGCGCGTGAGGGAACCCGCGACTGTGCGATCACAGCAAGCGAGAGACCCGCCCAGAACAGGCTCGACCACACCACGTAGCGCGCTGCCAGCAACTGGTTGGGATGCTGACCAAAATAATCGAAACGCACCAACACGATCATCATGCCGACCGCTGCTGCGAAACAAGCAAGGCCGATGCCGTGCAACGCCGCGAATGCACGTCGCCGCCAGGCACGCCAACCTGTGGCACCGAACCATATCAGTCCAGCCAAACCGAACAAGACGTGCGGCCAACGCGCCAACATCACCGGGCCGAACGTGGTCTCGTAGGCCTGCGCAATTGCGTGTACCGGCGCGCGCGCTGCGACCAACGGGATCTTGTCCGCCAGCGCCGGATCGAGGAAGAGCCAGAACGCATATACGAACGGACCGGCCAGCCAACGCAACAACAGTTCGAGCTGCTGCAGCGGTGCGAACTGGATGGCGATACCATCACCGCCATCCCATCGCATCAACGCGAGTGTGCTCAACAAACCAACGGCCAGCACCATCCATTGCCGCCACGGCGCGCGGCCCACAGTCAGCACCGCTGCATAGGCCACGAAGCAGGCGATGCCGCTGCCAAACGAAAACGCGGCCGCAACGCCGCAGACGGCTGCGACTACCGCGTCGCGAAGCCCGCCCTTTCCTTCGCGTCTCGACGCCAGCACCTGCATGCCGAGCACAAGAAACAGGGTCACGCTGTAGGCGTGCACCGATTCATTGCCATGTGCCAGCACACGGATGTTGCCGAGCCAGAACAGGCCGAGCACGACAGCAAGCAGCGCAGCTGCACGCAGGCGTGCATCGGTTAGCGCCGCAATGCCACGCCAGAACACAGCGACGGTGGACAGCGCAAGCACGATGCCTACCGCGACCTGCAACCATTGTTGCGCCGCGAACACATGCAGATCGACGACGCGCACCGCGTTTGGCAGCACTTCGTGATGGCCGTTGTCCGGAGTGAAAATGTCCCGCGGGAATGGCGCTTGAAGAAAATGCCCGAGGAAGCGCCAGGCATCGGCGTAAGGAACCCGCGGTGCCAACCACATCGCGACCAGCCCTACACCTGCATACAGCGCCGCGACTGCCCTCGCGGCGTTGATGGCGCGTCGCGCGCGCAGGGTGTGGTCAGCGGGAATCATGGTTTCCATTGACGTGATTCCGTGTTGTCCAGCAATTGGGGAACCTCTGAATAAGCCACATCTGGCGTCATTGCGAGCGTAGCGAAGCAATCCAGCGTCTTGATTCTCCAAGTATTTCTGGATTGCCACGTCGCTGGCGCTTCCTTAAGCCAGAGGTCCCTTGGCCCATCATTCCCGCGAAGGCGGAAATCCAGTGACTTCAAGAAATCGGGCAAAAGCAAGAGGCGCTGGATGCCGGCTTTCGCGGGCTTGACGACGCCAAAGTAAGCGCCAGTGGGATCAGGCTGATATTTTCCTGGCCAAGGATCCCTACTCCACTCAGCGCTTACCGTGGCGATTCCGGTGGTGTGGGCGGCGGAAGCGGTGGCGGGGGTGGCGGGGGTGGTTGGTGTTTCTCGATTTCTTGAGTCATCACCACAGGTTGCCCTTCGAGGTATCCGATGAACCCCGAAATGAACGGGCCGGACATGCTATCGGGGTGATCCACTCCGTTGGATTTGAAGAAGCGGGTGAGTTCGTTGTCCCGCCACAGACCAAATCTGTTGCGTATGCCCATGCCAAATCCGTGGTGCATCAAAACGATGTCCACAGGCGTAGCCCGCAAAAGCCTTTCCTTGTCCTGCTCGGTCAGGGCTGCGGCGAGTTGTTCGAAGGGAGCACAAAAGATGACCGGGTCAACATCGCAATAGGCCTTCTGTTCGCTTGCGCTTGCACACGCGGCAAACAGGAGGCCAGTTCCGAGGAACGTTGAGATTTTCATGCAGCTCCTGTCTGACCAGCGGCGATTTCGACACATTCGCTCGCAGCCTATCACAGCACCGGAACGGTGGATTGACGAATCCGGCACGCTCATTCCTTGAGCTTTCCGCTGCCCTTCTTTCTGCTGCAATGCCCCCCGCCCGCCCCGCCACCGAAAGCAGCAGGATCAAGCGGCAACCGCTGCATGCGATCCATCCTGGCAGTCAATCCCCATCGCCACCGAGAACGCATCGGAACGCCCTGAACATCGCGATCCTCGATATTTTCCCGAAGTTCTGCGCCATGCAACGCAGATACTCGGCAACCACGCGCCAACGAGCGCCCGCCTCGAGGCTGCGACAGCAATCGATGGCCTGCCCGATGATCGAACTGAGACCGGCCTTCACCGCGCATCCCAGAATCGGATCGCCACCGAACATCGATGCCGGCATGGCCTGAATGAACTGCTCAGCCGGTGTGGCAGCGTGATCGAAGACGTCGGTGCGGAACACCTCCTGTCCAGCGACATGGATGACGATCAAGTCCTGCCCGGGGATTATCTCGACGCGGGCATCGATGGTTTCGCTCGGCAGCTTTCCGCCGATGCGTTCCGCAACGACATCAAATGCGATCGTGTCTTGCATCAACGCCGCATCGTCGAAATCCAGCGTCAGGCGGTACTTCGATCCGGCGATCTTGAAGGAAACATCAGTCAGTCGGGCCACGGCGACCTCCTCCTGCTCAATGGGGCATGATGTTCGCGCTCAGGCAACGGCCCGCCACGCACTAGACGCCCGATCCCAGCCAACGAGGTTCGCAACGAAACCCGGACACCCACGCGAAACGGTCCACGCCAAACGTGAAACGTCGCTGGCCGAATCCTCAAGCCGTCTTCACGCCGTCCACGATCAGGAGCGCGGCGCCGATAGCGCTCGTTTGCCAATCGCGACACCGCTGCGCGAGATCGACATTTTCGCGCGGCCGGGATTGGGCGTGGAAACCCTTGCGCAGCGGACGCTGAGCAGAATACTTCGCGCTGATTGAGGGTTTTTCCACGGGATGCTCCGAACAAGGCGTCATTGCGAGCGGCGGTGCGTGCACGCTCCTGTGCGACGCGGCGAAGCAAACCGGCGTCTTGATTCTTTGAACACCCTGGATTGCCACGTCGCTTCGCTCCTCGCAATGACAGCTGAATCAGGGCCTCTCAAGCTTGTCGGTTGCGCAGCTCAGTTCCCGTGGGCGTCGGTATCGAGACCCCGCGTAGTGAACATGTAATCCTTGAGCTCATGCGAGAAGCGTTCGTCGTGGCGTCGAATCCATTCGAGCACCATCGCTGCGTGCTCTTTCTCCTCGTCGCGGTTGTGCTCAAGGATTTTTTTAAGCTCGGGGTTCTTGCAGGCATGCGCGCGTTGGTTGTACCAGTCCACCGCTTCCAGTTCCTCCATGAGCGAAACGATGGCTCGGTGCATGTCGCGCACGTCATCCGAGAGCTCTTCAATGGGTTCGTGATAACCGACGCTTGACATGCGATTCTCCTGGTTTGGCGGGGTTGTTGAACTGGACTGAATCGCCCTTGCGGTGGTCGCTCTGGGAATTGTATGCCCGGTCGTCCGTTGCCGCGGCAAAGCGCGAAAAAACCGCTTGCGCGAACCGCGCCCCCGGGTTTCGGCCTTGCGGCCTCAACCCGGGCTACGAAACTTTGGCTTCCCCGCGTCCCGAGCACCCGCCAAGGCCTTGCACGCTCCGTTGTGCTATGCAACACTCAGCGCCGATGAACCGCTCGTACGCCGACGCCGATATCCTGACCGCCGCCCGCATGGCGGCCGGCATGACTTCGCGCGCGCGCCGAGTGTGGCCCACAGTTCACGCTGGGTAGCGTCGTCCGGTTCCGTCACCGACTTTCGAAGCCCAGCCTGTGCGCTGGGCTTCGCGTTTTTGTACCCCGCGTTTTTTCTTTCCCTTGAACCTTGGCCATGTCATGAAGCACTTTCTCAATACCCAGGATTGGAGTCGCCCGGAAATCGATGCGGTACTGCGCGAAGCCGCCGCCTTCAAGCGTGATCGCCTCGGCGATCAGCTCAAGGGCAAGACCATCGCCCTGGTGTTCTTCAATCCCTCGCTGCGCACGCGCAGCAGTTTCGAGATCGGCGCCTTTCAACTCGGCGGCCACGCCGTGGTGCTGGCGCCGGGCAAGGACGCGTGGCCGATCGAGTTCGATCTGGGCACGGTGATGGATGGCGATACCGAAGAACACATCGCGGAAGTGGCGCGCGTGCTGAGCCGCTATGTCGATCTGATCGGGGTACGCGCCTTTCCGAAGTTCCAGAACTGGTCGGTGGACCGCGAGGACCATGTGCTGCGCGGTTTCGCCAGATATGCCACGGTGCCGGTGATCAACATGGAAACGATCACCCATCCCTGCCAGGAACTGGCGCACGCGCTGGCCTTGCAGGAACACTTCGGCAGCGAGGATCTGCGCGGCAGGAAGTACGTGCTGACCTGGACCTACCACCCGCGCCCACTCAACACCGCGGTCGCCAATTCCGCGCTCACCATCGCAACGCGCCTGGGCATGGACGTGACCCTGCTCTGCCCGACCCCGGAATACGTACTCGATGCGCGCTACATGGACTGGGCACGCGCCAACGTGGCCGAGAGTGGCGGCTCGCTGGCGGTCAGCCACGACCCGCTGGCGGCGTACGCCGGTGCCGATGTGATTTACGCCAAGAGCTGGGGCGCGATTCCGTATTTCGGGCGCTGGGAACAGGAAAAACCGATCCGCGACGCGCACCAGCATTTCATGGTCGATAGCGACAAGATGGCGCTCACCAACAACGCGGTGTTCAGCCATTGCCTGCCGCTGCGCCGCAACGTCAAGGCCAGCGATGCGGTGATGGATTCGCCCGCCTGCATCGCCATCGAGGAAGCCGAAAACCGCCTGCATGTGCAGAAGGCGGTGATGGCGCGGTTGGTGGGACTGGGTTGAGCCAGGCAACGACAGAGCAAGCGCATCCGGTCCGCAAATGACGCCAAGAACGCAAAGGAAAAGCCAAAAAAACTTTGCGTCTTTTGCGCACTTTGCGGACAACTTCTGAGCTTCTGGGGTTGGCAGATCGGATACAGCGCAGGCCGCGGTGAAGACGTTTGTAACACCCACACTGCTTAAACGAATTTATGGTATCGCTCAAACGTTTCGGAGATTTGTAATGTCTACCCAATCTGCTTCTACCAGTCCCGGCTCTTCCGTCGTCCTCGCCTTCTCCGGCGGCCTCGACACCAGCTTCTGCGTGCCCTACCTCAAGGAGCAGGGCTGGGAGGTGCATACCGTGTTTGCCGACACCGGTGGCGTGGATGCCGCCGAGCGCGCGTTCATCGAGCAACGCGCGGCCGAACTGGGTGTCGCCAGCCACGTCACCGTCGATGGCGGGCCGGCGATCTGGGACGGTTTCGTGGTGCCGTTCGTGATGGCCGGCGAAGGTTATCAGGGCCAGTACCCGCTGCTGGTCTCGGATCGCTACCTGATCGTCGATGCCGCGCTCAAGCGCGCCGCCGAACTGGGCACGCGCGCGATCGCGCACGGCTGCACCGGCATGGGCAACGATCAGGTGCGCTTCGATCTGGCGGTGAAGGCCAGCGGCGACTACACCATCCTGGCACCGATCCGCGAGATCCAGAAGGAACACACCCAGGTACGCGCCTACGAGCAGCGATACCTGGAACAACGCGGTTTCGGCGTGCGCAGCAAGCAGCAGCAGTACACCATCAACGAAAACCTGCTCGGCCTGACTATGTCAGGCGGCGAAATCGATCATTGGCAAACGCCGGGCGACGGCGCGGTCGGCTGGTGCGCGCCGCCCGCGCAATGGCCGTCCGCGGCATTGCAGGTGCGCGTGGGATTCGAGCACGGCGAAGCGGTTTCGCTCGATGGCGAACGCCTGCCCGGCGCGCAATTGCTGGCGCGGTTGAACGCACAATTCGCCCGCTACGGCGTGGGGCGTGGTGTCTACACCGGCGACACCACCATCGGCCTCAAGGGTCGCATCGTGTACGAGGCGCCCGGCTTGATCGCGTTGCTCTGCGCCCACCGCGCACTGGAAGAAGCCGTGCTCAGCAAACAACAAAACCGCTTCAAGCCCAACATCGCGCGGCAGTGGGTGGAACTGGTCTACGAGGGCTTCTTCCACGATCCGCTGAAGGCAGACCTGGAAGCCTTCCTGCGCTCTAGCCAGCGCTGCGTCAATGGCGAGGTGACACTGCAAACCCACGGCGGCCGGGTCGATGCGGTGGCAGTGCAATCGCCGCACATCCTCAACGCCAAGGGCGCCACCTACGCGCAAAGCGCCGACTGGGGCGTGGCCGAAGCCGAGGGTTTCATCAAGTTGTATGGGATGAGTTCTACGCTGTGGGCGCAGGTGAATGAAGCGGGGACTCGGGACTCGGGACTCGGGACTCGGGGAGAGTCAAAAGCATCGCACCCGTAGGTCGGCTCAAGGCGCGAAGCGCCGGAGCCGACATGAATTGCGGCGCGCTCCACCGA
>PGZC01000090.1 GCA_002839995.1 Gammaproteobacteria bacterium HGW-Gammaproteobacteria-4
CGAATCACCAGCCTTGGCACGCTTGCTCAAAGCGCGGCTCGATCCCGCGCGAAAATCGCTGGATTGATCATGTGGCTTTTATCGCCATTGTCCTGGCTACTGCTGGCCGGCGTTGCGGGCATTCCAGCCTGGCATTTTCGCAGCCGTTTTCGCGCACCTTGGCGCGGCTGCGTGGCACTTGCGCTGCTGTCGCTACTGGCGATGACGCCTTTGCTCGCCAACCAGTTGTTGACGCTGCTCGAGCGCGCCGAACCGATCGACCCTGGGTGCCGGACCGACGCGCCGACTGTCGCGGTGATACTTGCCGGTGGCATCGATCAACGACCTGCAGACGCAGGCGACTTCAGTGCCCTCGGTATCGCCAGCCGGAGACGGCTCGACAGTGGTTTGGCTTATTGGCGCGAGCACCACGGAACAACGCTGGTGATCACTGGTGGGCCGGCACGGCTCGGGTTTCCTGCGGAGAGCCGGTTGTTGGCGGCATATGCCACCGCATTCGGTGTGCCTGACGCTGCGATACGCATGGAAACCAAATCCACGAGTACCTGGGAAAACGCACTCACCGTATCCCGGATGGTTCCGGCTGTGCCGCGACGCATTGCGCTGGTGACGTCCGCACTGCACATGCCGCGTGCGCGCCTGACATTCGAATCCTCGGGGTTTGAGGTGTGCCCGGTTCGCGCCGATCCGCGTTACATGCCAAACGACTTTCCCGATGCATTGTTGCCCGGCAGCAGCGCCTTGCGCAAAACGGAAGCAGCGCTGCATGAGTTTGTCGGTCTTGCGTACTATCGAGTGCGCCAGTGGTTCGAAAGGGGCGCAGGCGGATGAGTCGTGTGCGGCCAACGCATGGCTGCATCGCTATAACGCGGGCGCATCGTCGCTCGCGGCATCGTCAAGCAAAAACAGTTCGACATGCGATGGATGCTCCGCGCCATGGTGGACACGATTGATGGCGATCACGCCTTCGCTTTCGTCGAAGTTGTTGCCGCCGGTATTGAGATTGCGTTCCAGCCGCGGGAAGCTGCTGCTGGTGATGTCCAGGCGCAGGCGATGGCCTTCAGGCAAGCGATAGGCAATGTCGCGCATTTCCACCACCAACGTTGTCGTCGCGTCCGGCGTCAACAACTGTGGATTGGCAATGCCGTTGCGGTAGCGTGCGCGCAGCGCGCCTTCCTGGATGTTGATCGCGCGGCCGTCTGGCCATACATCCACCAACCGCGCGACAAAATCGGTATCCCGGGCTGACGACGAGATCACCAGATGCGCGCGCACCGGGCCTGCAATGCGCAGCGGTGCGGACAACACGTCCGAGGTGTATACCAATACATCCTCACGGCGTTCGATTTCACGCTGATCGACCGGTCCGGACCGTGTGCGATCATCGCCAGTGCAGCACACCGGGCCGCCGCGTGTAGGTACCGGGTTGTCGGGATCGTATCGGTAGCTATCCACGGACGTAGCCGGCGCTGGTTGCCGCTGCAAAGCGCCATCGCCGTCGCTGCCGTTGGCGTGTCCTGAGCTGCTCAGGTACCAGCGCTGCCGGCGCGCAGCGCTTGGCGGCCATGCTTCGGACCCGAGCCAGCGATTCTCGCCGACGACAAAGAACTGGTAAACGGGCAGGGCGCTCAGGCCATCGCCGCGATCGCGAAGCCAATAATCGAACCAACGAAGATACCAATCGCTGTAGGGCCTGCCGGCATTGCTGACGCTGAGGTCGCCCCAGGGCATCGGGTTGGCATCCCCCATCTGCTCATGGTGGCAGTGATCGCCGGGCGCGATGATGACCCGTTGCTGTCGCGGTGCAACCGGCGCTGGCGACGTCTCCGCGAGATGCGCCAGTGCGATCGTGTCGGCGACGGTCTGGTCGCCCCACGTATTGATGATCAATGCCGGTGTGGTCAATCGGTCCGAGTCGGAGACGTAGTCCAGATCGTTCCAGCGCGGGTCGGCCAACGGCACACTGACAAAATCATCGAACGCATTGGCACCGGGACGTACCCGCATCAGCAGGTCCTGCAAGGGCAGCGCGCGCAATGCCGAGGCGCGATCGAATGACGGTGGCGGTGGCGCATTGCGATCCTTGCTGCCGTGTTCGACGAACCAGCCAAAACCGCTGGCCAGCTGAAATACGCCGCCCTCGAACAACCCGAAATAGCCGTAGCGACCGCCTGCCGAACCAATACCGCCGCCGGCACCGCTGGCGATCATCGCGGCGTGTGCCGGGTGATTGGCGCGAGCGAGTGCGAACTGCAATTCGCCCAACGCAGAGCAACCGAAGGTACCGACCTTGCCGTTCGACCAAGGCTGATCGGCGATCCAGTCCAGACTGGCCACGCCGTCGCTGGTAGCGTGGCGCCACGGCACGAAATCGTTGCCCTGGGAGCCATACGTGCCGCGCACATCCTGCACCAGCACGGCGTAGCCGTGACGAGCGAAAAACAGCGCGTAACCGAAGCCATCGGCACTGGCGCGCCGGTCATAGGGCATTCGCACAAATATCGTGGGCAACGCGGCGTCGGCGTTGCGTGGACGAAACAAGGTAGCTGCCAAGCCGGTTCCATCGGCGGCTTCAACTCGCACGTCGTCGTCGATTTGCACGCCCCACCACAATGCGCGCAAGGGCACGTGTACCGATTCGGGGAGGCGATCGCGGTTATGCCAAGCCAGTGCAGCGGCAACCAGCATCAACGTCGCGCCAATCGCACCGAGCCACACGAGCAACCTCCATCGCGACGACATCTGCATTGCCATTCTCCGCGCCGCGTCGCCGATATCTTATCCCGTAGCCACGGCACGCGAATACGCTGCGCCAGCATAGCCAGCGCGACACAAAAAAACGGCGGCCGGTCATCGCGACCGGTCGCCGTGGATTACCCCCTTGATTGCGGGTGAATGTCCGTGTTCGATTACTTGATCTGCTGAACCAGATCGCGTTGTGTCGCAACGTCGGCTTTCAGACTGTTGACCTTGCTGTTGCGCGTGCTCATGGTCGCCAGCGTCGCATCCATGCTGTCGAGTCGCGATTTCATCTGTGCGACCAGCTGCGAGTTATCGACGACCGTTGTGGTGGGCGTGTTGTTCACCGCGAAGCCCACCGAAGCCGAGGTGCCGATGTTGCCGGCTGCATCGTAGGCCTTGGCGACCAGTGTGTGGCTGGCATTGCTCAGGGTGGTCGAATCCAGAGACAGCGTGTACGGACCACTGTTGTCCGAACCCTTGGCCACGCCATCAACGAGGAAATCGACGCGGGTAACGCCGGTGTTGTCGCTGGCATTGGCGCTAAAGGTGATCGTGCCGCTATTGCCTGTTACCGCGGCCGAAACACTCGGCGCGGTCGTGTCGGCGGCCACGTTGTTGACCGAGAATCCGACGGTCGGCGACACTCCCGCATTGCCGGCGGCATCGTATGCCACCGCCGACAGCGTATGTGCGCCGTTTGCCAGCGCCGTGGAGTCGATCGCCAACGTGTACGGGCTGGTTGCATCGCTGCCCGCCAATACGCCATCGATCAGGAACTCGACCTCGCTGACACCGACGTTGTCGCTGGCATTGGCAATCAGGGTGATCGTGCCGCTGCTGCCGGCGGTTGAGGCCTCGACGCTGGGCGCTATGGCGTCGGCGACCGGCGCGCTGGCGCCAAACAGGTTGTTCGGCAACCGCACCATATAGGCATCGACGTCGGTATCGGAGCCGCTACCCCAGTTGGAGGTGAAGAACACACGCGAGAAGTCGCGGTTTACCGAGGCGTGCGGTTCGGTCCAGTAGCCGTTGTAGGCGGTGTGATGATGGGCGATG
>PGZC01000091.1 GCA_002839995.1 Gammaproteobacteria bacterium HGW-Gammaproteobacteria-4
CAATTGCATGCTGTGTTACGCCGCCTGTCCGCAAGTGGCACTCAACGAGGGCTACCTCGGCCCGGCAGCCCTGGCGCTGGCGCAGCGCTACAACCTCGATTCGCGCGATGGCGGCGCGTTCGAACGCATGCAGACCACGGCCAGCGACGATGGGGTGTGGGAATGCACCTTCATCGGCGAATGCTCCGAAGTGTGCCCGAAACACGTGGACCCGGCCGGCGCGATCCAGCAAATGAAACTCGCCAGCAGCCTTGAATGGCTCGCGCGCCGCGTCCCTGGAGGTGCGTCATGAATGCCAAAGTACATTACCCACAGCTACCGACGAACTGGTGGCTCCAGCGGCCGAACTACCTGCGCTACATGCTGCGTGAACTGACCTGCATCCCGATCGGCGCATTCGCGGTGTTGTTGATTTTCGCCCTGCTGCGACTGGGCCAGGGCCCGGAAGCCTGGCAGGCCTTTCGCGCGGCGCTGGCGACACCGTTGGCGATTGCCTGGCAACTGATCGCGCTGGCGTTTGCGGTTTACCACAGCGTCACCTGGTTCGCGCTGGCGCCGCGCACCATGCCGTTGCAGATGGGTACACGCCGCGTTCCGGCGTGGTGGATCGCCGGCGCCCACTACGTGTTGTGGGCGGCGTTGAGCGCAATCATCCTGCTGTTGAGCGGAGCATGACATGAGCATGTCCAACAAACCGATATTGTGGCTTCCGTTCGCCGCCGGCGGCATGCTTGCTGCGCTGCTGGTACCGGCGCTGATGCTGGTGTTCGTGCTCGATAGCCTGCAACTGCTGCCGGCCGCCAATCTCGACTACGGCCGCGTGTTCGCATTCGCCAGCAATCCGTTCGCACGCGTGGCCTTGTTCGCGGTGATCGCGCTGCTGCTGTGGCACGCTGCGCACCGGCTACGCATGACCCTGCAGGACATCGGCGTCCGCAGCCACGGCGCGCGTCGACTCGCCGCACGCCTGTGCTACGGCGCCGCGACGCTGGCCAGCGTCGCGCTGATCTGGGCGGTATTGGCGCTGTAAAGCCGGGGTAAAAAAGGCAATGATCCGCAAAGGACGCCAAGAGCAAAGGAAAGTCCGTAGGTCGGTTCAAGGCGCAACGCGCCGGAACCGACACCCGTAGCGACATACTTTCATTGATGGTGACAGCATATGCCACCGTTGTCGGATCCGCGCCTTGCGGCGCTTGATCCGACCTACATGAGCTTCGCGCGCTTGTGGTCCCGTGGTCCCGGCTTCAACGCAAGCCGGTTTCGTTGCGGGCGATGACCAGGCGCTGGATCTCGCTGGTACCCTCGTAGATTTCGGTGATCTTGGCGTCGCGGAAATAACGCTCCAGCGGCATCTCCTTGGAATAGCCCATGCCGCCGTGGATCTGCACCGCCTGGTGGGTGATGAACATCGCCGCTTCCGAGGCCACCAGCTTGGCCACCGAGGCTTCGGTGGAGAAGCGTCCGCCGGTCTTGTCGGCCTGTTGCTTGGCCCATGCCGCGCGCAGGGTCAGCAGCCAGGCCGCGTCGAGCCGGCATTTCATGTCGGCAATCTTGGCCTGGGTCATCTGGAAGCTGCCGATCGGCTGGCCGAATGCCTTGCGCTCTTTCACGTAGGCGACTGTGGCCTCGTACGCTGCGCGGGCCAGGCCGACCGCCTGCGAAGCGATGCCGATGCGGCCGGCATCGAGCACACCCATGGCGTTGCGGAAGCCCTCGCCTTCGGCGCCGATGCGATCTTCGACCGGTACCTTGTAATCGGTGAACTCGATTTCGCAGGTCGCCGAGGCGCGGATGCCGAGCTTGGGCTCGGTCTTGCCGCGATGGAAGCCCTCGCGCTCGGTATCGATGATGAAGGCGCTGATACCCCTGGCGCCCTTGCCGGCATCGGTGACCGCAAACAGCATGATGTACTTGGCGACCGGGCCGGAGGTGATCCAGCTCTTCTTGCCGTTGACGAGGTAATGGCTGCCGTCGGCCGACAGCACCGCCCTGGTACGCATGTTGACCGCGTCCGAACCGGACTGCGACTCGGTCAACGCATAAGCGCCAATGGCCGCGCCGCTGGCGATCGGGGTCACGTACTTGTGCTTCTGTTCCTCGCTGCCGGACTTCAGCAGGCCATTGCAATACAGGGTGTTGTTGACCGACATGATGGTGGAGTGCGCGCAATCGGCCGCAGCGATCTCGATCATCGCCAACACGTAGCCGATGCTGTCCAGCCCGGCGCCGCCGTATTCATGCGGCACCTCGATGCCCATCAGGCCGTTTTCGCCCAGCAGGCGGATGT
This sequence comes from Gammaproteobacteria bacterium HGW-Gammaproteobacteria-4, assembly GCA_002839995.1. Lineage (GTDB taxonomy): Bacteria > Pseudomonadota > Gammaproteobacteria > Xanthomonadales > Xanthomonadaceae. The sequence continues at coordinate 2,288 of PGZC01000091.1, forward strand.
TCTCCAGCGGAAACTCACCGCTGCGATCGAACTCGGCAGCGGTCGGCGCGATTTTCTCCTGCGCGATACGGCGTGCCACATCCTGAATCATCAATTGTTCGTCGGTAAACTGGAAGTCCATCGCGTCGGGTCCCTGGATAGCAAAACGGAAACGACCATTTTAGCCCAATGGCACTTTTTTAATGCGGTAACACGCCCGACTTGGCGGCATCCGGCACTTACTTGACGCCGCGCAGGTGGCTCAAGCGCAGCGGAGCCGACATTGCGTACCAGCGCATCGAGCCGGCCCTGACCGTGTCGGCTCCACGCCTCCGGCGTTTGAGCCGACCTACGGCTCACATGGCAACGCTGCGCCGCACTCGGGGAAACCTCCGGTCAATCGGCAACAACGCGGGCATCATTCACCGACTCCGCATCTTGCGGCTGCACCACGCCATCCCAATCGGCCATCAGCGCGAGATAAAGCAGCTTCTCGAACTCGGGGCGGAAACGCCGGATCACCGCATCCGGGTCGGGCATCAGGCGGGCATCGCCGATCAGGCCAAAATGCACGCGGCCGTGATAACTCAGGATCGAAATGCCAACCCCGATCGAACCAGTCTGTGGCACCCAGAACATCATTTCGCGGATCTGGCTGCCGGCCATGTACAACGGCATTTGCGGCCCCGGCACATTGGTCGCCACCGCCGTTGCCTTGCGGCTGAACAGCTCCAGCGCGGTGCGCTGCACCGTCGGTGGTGCCAGCCCCATCGCCGCCAGCAGACCATACGCGACAATCGCCTGACGCGAGGTCTTGAGTTCGGCCATGCTTGCCTTGACCCGGTGCAGGCGGGTCGCCGGGTTGGCCTCGCCGACCGGCAATTCCAGGAACACCAGGCCAAAGTGATTGCCGAGCTTGCGCGCATGCTCGAGCGGACGCAGGTTCACCGGCACCGTCGCGCGCACGGTCAGGCCATCGATGCGCTCGCCACGCTCGATCAGGTAAGCACGCAAGGCACCCGATGCGGTTGCCATCAACACATCGTTGACGGTGCAATCGAACGCCCGACTGACTGCCTTGACTTCCTCCAGGTCCAGCGGCTCGGCCCAGGCGACGCGCTTGCTGACACCGAGGCGACCACGCAACACGGTTTTGGGATCGTCGGACAGGCTCAGCGCGTGGCCCAGTTCGCGTGCGATCTCGCCGCCCTCGCGCGCCAGCACCGCCGCCAGGCTCGGGTCGCGGTAAAAATCCATGCTTTTTTCCAGCATGCGTTCGCCGAACTGCACTGCGCGATTGATGCCGCCCACCCGCTCGGCGACCTTTGCGCCGTCGGCCTTCAGCCATTTTTTGGCGAGATCGCTGCCCGGCTTGGCCTTGCGCGTGGTATCGGTCAGCGACAGCAGCCGCGTTTGCCGCCACGGCCGGGAAGCGCGGTCAGGCGCACATGCCAGTCGAGATCGAAGTCGCCGTCGACTTCCCAGATCGCGCCGGTTGTGGCATCGACCGCCTTTTGCCGGAACCGTGGATAGGCCAGGAAGCGTTGCTTGATGATGCGCTTGAGCCGATCCAGCGTGATCGGCTCATCGAACATCATTACCCCGGTGATCATCATCAGGTTGGTGGCGCGCTCCATGCGCAACCACGCGGTATCCACCCGCGACATTGGTTCACGCCGAACCTCGTCGATCTTCGCCATTGCCCTGCCCCTCGTTGCCGAGAGCCAGTGAATCACGCCGCTTCGGTGGGCGTCAACGCGCGCAGTGTTTGCCACGCTGCCAGCGCTGCGTCGCGGCTTGCCGGGATGTCCACTATCGGTGCCGGATACGACGGTGCAACGCGAGCAACCAGCTCACGATGCAGCCACGGCGCGTGCAGCGCACGCTCGGGCAAGGCCGCCAGTTCCGGGCACCAGCGCCGGATGTATACCCCGTCGGGATCGAATCGCGCCGCCTGCGACGCCGGGCTGAAAATCCGGAAATAGGGCGCAGCATCCGCACCGGTGCCGGCGCTCCATTGCCAGCCCTGGGTGTTGGCGGCCAGATCGGCGTCGACCAGCGTATCCCAGAACCAGCGCGCGCCGTGCGTCCAGTGGATGCGCAGGTTCTTGCACAGGAAGCTGGCGACGACCATGCGCACCCGATTGTGCATCCAGCCGCTGTGCCAGAGTTCGCGCATCCCGGCATCGACCAGCGGCACGCCGGTGCGCCCGCATTGCCATGCCTTGAGCCGGGCCGGGTCTGGCGCCGCCCAGGCGAAACGGTCGAAGCGCGAGTCCAGGTTGCATTCGGGAATGTGCGGGTAATGGAACAGCAAATGGTGCGAGAACTCGCGCCAGCCCAGTTCGTTGTGGTATTGCGCCACGTGCGCGGCGAAATGCGCCGGCAACCCGGCCGCGGCCAGCGCATTCCATATCTGACGCGGCGAGATTTCGCCAAAATGCAGATGCGGCGACAGGCGCGAGGTACCGACCCGACCGGGAATATCGCGCTGCGCCTTGTAACCACGCACTGCATCATCGAGAAATACGCCCAGCGCTTCCTGTGCGCCCTCCTCGCCCGGCTGCCAATGCGGCCAGAATCCCGCGTCCCATTGCGGGCGCGCCGACAGACCGAGCGAATCGATGGCATGGCCGGCGATCGCCGGCGACAGCGGCAGTGCGTCCGGCGCACAGGGAACGGCGAACTGCGCCGGCAAGCGCGCCCGCGCCGCGCGCCAGAATGGCGTGAACACCCGATACGGATCGCCCTTTTGCGTCGCCACGTCCCACGGCTCGACCAACAACGCGGCGTTGTGGCTCGACACGGCAACGCCGCGTGCGCGCAATGCGGCCTTGAGTACACGGTCACGCGCAATGCAGGCAGGCTCGTACAGGCGATTCCAGTACACCGCCACCGCGCCGCTGGCATCGATCAGCGATTGCAGTTGCGCGCCACTCTCGCCGCGCAGCACCAGCAATTGCGAGCCGCGCGCGCGCAAATCCGCATCCAGCGCACGCAATGAACGCGCAAGCCATGCCCGCGATGCCGCACCCGGCGCCCACGGCGCTTCCTCGTCGGGCGCATGGACATATACCGGGATTGGCTCGTGACCCGCCGCCAGCGCCGCAGCCAATGCCGGGTTGTCGCTCAGGCGCAGGTCGCGGCGAAACCAGACGATGGCACGGGCCACGACCTCAACCCGCCTTCACGTAAGGCCGAACCGCAGTAAAACCGCCATCGAGCCCTATCACCTGCCCGCTGAGCCACGCCGACGCAGCAGAGGCCAAAAACACCGCCAATGCAGCGGCATCGGCGGCCTCGCCGAAGCGGCCCAGCGGATATTGCGCCGATGCCTGTGCCGCGCCAGCATCGCTGGCGATCAAGCGTGCCGTCATCGGTGTGCGCATCAATCCCGGTGCAATGCAGTTCACGCGCAGGCCACACGCCGAAAAATCAGCAGCCAGCGAACGCGCGAGCGCTTCGACACCACCTTTTGCTGCCGCAATCGCGGCATGATTGGCAACCCCTACGCGCGCAACTACCGACGAAAACAACACCAGTGAACCGCCCTGATCCGACTTCTGCACCGCAGCGGCGTAG
>PGZC01000027.1 GCA_002839995.1 Gammaproteobacteria bacterium HGW-Gammaproteobacteria-4
CCGGTGATCAACAAGATCGACCTGCCCACCGCCGATGTCGAAAAAGTCAAAGGCGAAATCGAGGCCGTGATCGGCATCGATGCCAGCGATGCCATTGCCATCAGCGCCAAGACCGGTCTGAACGTGGTCGATGTGCTGGAAGCCATCGTCGCGCGCATTCCGCCGCCCACGCCGCGCGACACCGATCGATTGCAGGCGCTGATCATCGACTCGTGGTTCGACAACTACCTTGGTGTGGTGTCGCTGGTGCGGGTGATGCAGGGCGAGATCCGGCCCGGCGACAAGATCCTGGTGATGTCTACCGGCCGCGTGCATCTGGTCGACAAGGTCGGCGTGTTCACGCCCAAGCGCAAGGATCTGCCCAAGCTCGGCGCCGGTGAGGTCGGCTGGATCAACGCGTCGATCAAGGACGTTCACGGCGCTCCGGTCGGCGATACCCTGACCTCGGCGGCGTTGCCGGCAAGCAAGCCGCTGCCCGGTTTTCAGGAAATGAAGCCGCGCGTGTTCGCCGGCCTGTTTCCGGTGGATTCGGAGGATTACCCGGCGCTGCGCGAGGCGCTGGAAAAGCTGCGCCTGAACGATGCCGCGCTGCGTTTCGAGCCGGAGAGTTCGGAGGCGATGGGTTTTGGTTTCCGCTGCGGTTTTCTCGGCATGTTGCACCTTGAAATCGTGCAGGAGCGGCTTGAGCGCGAGTACGATCTCGACCTTGAGCCTGGATAACCCGGCCAAATTGCCGCCAGCAAACAAACTGGTCGAAATCCGTGAGCCGGTCATTCTCGCCACCATCCTCACACCGCCCGATTACGTGGGCAACATCATTACCCTGTGCGAGGAGAAGCGCGGCGCGCAGCAGAGTATCAACTACCTGGGTAGCCAGGTGCAGATCTCTTACGAGTTGCCGATGGCCGAGGTGGTGCTCGATTTCTTCGATCGCCTGAAGTCGATCAGTCGCGGTTATGCCTCGCTCGACTACCATCTGTTGCGCTTCGACGCCGGCCCGTTCGTGCGCGTGGATACGCTGATCAACGGCGACCGGGTGGATGCGATGAGCCTGATCGTGCACCGCGCGCAGGCCGATCGCCGTGGCCGCGAGATCGCCGAAAAGATGCGCGAGCTGATCCCGCGGCAGATGTTCGATGTCGCCATTCAGGCCGCTGTCGGTTCGCAGATCATCGCGCGCACCACGGTCAAGGCGATGCGCAAGAACGTGCTGGCGAAATGCTACGGTGGCGATGCGACGCGCAAGAAAAAACTGCTGGAAAAGCAGAAGGCCGGCAAGAAGCGGATGAAGCAGGTTGGCCGGGTATCGATTCCGCAGGAAGCCTTCCTGGCGGTTTTGCAAGTCGACAACAAATAAAAAAAGGGAACCTCTTGAAACCGTCGCGAGCGGCCCGAGTGCAAGGCGCACGGAGCGCAGGAACCGCAGTGTACTTTCTTGTACATGAGGATTCCGAGCACCGCGCAACGATGTACAGGATGTACGAGTGCTGCGAGCGCATGGATGCGCAGGAGCAGCCGCCGCAATCGGGTCGCGCAGTAGGGTTCGAGAGGTTCCCAACGTAAGCCTGAACAACCTGAGAGGACGTGCGCGTGAGAGTGGATTTTGCCCTGATACTGGTGTTGTTGTCGGCCCTCACCGGTGCGATCTGGCTGATCGATCATCTGCTGTTCGCCAAGGCGCGGCAACAGCGTGCCGCAGCGGCGCCCGACAACGCCATTTCCGAGCCGGTGATCGTCGAGTACGCGCGTTCGTTCTTTCCGGTGATCTTCGCGGTGCTGCTGATCCGCTCGTTCCTTGGTGAGCCGTTCCGCATTCCGTCCAGTTCGATGATGCCCACCCTGTTGATCGGGGACTTCATCCTGGTCAACAAGTTCAGCTATGGCCTGCGCCTGCCGGTACTCAACACCAAGATCGTCGAACTGGGTGAGCCCAAGCGCGGTGACGTGGTGGTGTTTCGGCCACCGCACCATCCCGATCAGGACTGGATCAAGCGGGTCATCGGCCTGCCGGGGGACCAGATCGGCTACCACAACAAGCAGATCACCGTGAATGGCGAGCCGGTACCGATGCAGCCGGCCGGCATCTATATCGGAGTCGGTCAGGGGCGCGACCATACCGGGTTTGCGATGTTGCGTGAAACGCTGGGTGGCCGCGAGCACCGCACCTTGCACCGCGACCATCGCTCCCGTGGCGACGGCGAGTTCCAGGTCCCACCCGGGCATTATTTCGTCATGGGCGATAATCGCGATAATAGCGAAGACGGGCGCTTCTGGGGCTTCGTACCGGAACAGAACCTGGTTGGGCGCGCGTTTGCAATCTGGATGAACTGGGATGGTCAGGCCGGTGGCGTTGACTTCTCGCGTCTTGGCACGGTAATCGAATAGAGTGTAGCGTTTCAGTCCGAATCACTACATTCTGGATGGGGAGCAGGACGATGAACAGGCAAAAAGGCATCACCTTTGTCGGCTTTGTGATGGTGCTCGCGATCGTGGGCTTCTTCGCGTATGTCGCCATGCGGCTGGTGCCGATCTACATCGAATATTTCTCGGTCAAGAGCGCGATGAAGGCGGTCGCGGCAGAGCGCGGTGCTGCGGAGATGCAGCCCGGCGATATTCGCAACATGCTGATCAAGCGCTTCGATGTGAGCTACGTGACCTCGGTGCGACCCAACGACATCCGTATCAGCCGCGATCGCAATCCAAGCGTTACCATCGCCTACGAAGTGCGAAAGCCCTTTATTTCAAACGTCGATGTGGTGGTGGTGTTTTCGCATACTCAAGAACTGAGCCGTGGTGCCGGATACTGATCCGATAACCGGTCACCGGTTCTCCGATCCGTCGCTGCTCGAACAGGCGCTGACCCATCGCAGCGCCGGTAGCCAGCATAACGAGCGACAGGAATTTCTCGGCGATGCCTTGCTCAACTGTATCGCTGCCGAGGCGCTTTACCGGCGATGGCCGCGTGCCGATGAGGGCGCTCTGACACGCGCCCGTGCCGCGTTGGTGCGCGAGTCGGCCTTGGCCGATGTGGCGCGCCGCCTTGAACTCGGGCCGCGTCTGACCATGGGCCCAGGCGAGATGAAGTCCGGTGGCCACCGCCGCGATTCGGTGCTGGCCGATACGGTCGAGGCAATCATCGCCGCGGTTTATCTGGATGCCGGTTTTGTTGCCTGCCGCGATATGGTGCTGCGTTGGCTGGAGCCCGACATCGCAGCGCTGCCGGTCGGCAAGGTAAGGAAGGACGCCAAGACCCGGTTGCAGGAATGGCTGCAGGGCTGTTCGCGTCCGTTGCCGGAATACACACTGGTCGACACACGCGGCGCCGAGCACGCCAAGGTATTCTCGGTGCGCTGTGCGCTGGCCGATGCCGATCTTGTTGCGCTCGGTGAAGCCGGTTCGCGTCGGCGGGCCGAGCAGGAAGCGGCCGAAGCGATGCTCGCCCAACTGGAGAAGCGACATGAGTGAGCCTTATCGCGCAGGATATGTCGCGGTGGTCGGTCGACCCAACGTGGGCAAATCGACGCTGGTCAATGCCCTGGTCGGCGTCGATATCAGTATCGTTTCATCCAAGCCGCAAACCACCCGCCATCGGGTACTGGGCATCGCAACCAGCGAGGCCGGGCAGTTGGCGCTGGTCGATACGCCGGGCCTGCATCAGAGCCAGGGCAGCGCCATGAGCCGCTACCTCAATCGGGCCGCACGCGGCTCGGTCGCCGACGTGAACGCCGCATTGCTGGTGGTTGCCGCCGGCCGCTGGCATGACGAAGATACACTGGCTTATGACGCGCTGGCTCAGGCCAACGTGCCCTGTGTGCTGGCGATCAACAAGATCGATCTGCTCAAGGACAAGGCGGCGTTGTTGCCGTTCATTGCCGAGCATGTGCAGATCCGCAATTTTGCCGCGGTGCATCCGATTTCGGCGCTGCGCAACAAGGGCCTCGATGCGCTGCGCAACACGTTGCTGCGATTGATGCCCGAGTCCGAGCCGTTGTTTGGTGAGGATGAGATCACCGATCGCAGCGAGCGTTTTCTGGCGGCGGAACTGGTGCGCGAGCAACTGATGCGCCGCGTCGGCGATGAAGTGCCTTACGCCCTGACGGTGCAGGTGGAGCGATTCGAGGTGGATGGCGCCTTGCTGCGCATTGCGGTGGTGGTTTGGGTGGAGCGCGAAAATCACAAGCCCATCGTGATCGGCAAGGGTGGCGAGCGGATGAAGGCGGTCGCCAGCGTCGCCCGCGGCAACATGGAAAAGCTGTTTGGGCGCAAGGTGTTTCTGGAAGTCTGGTGCAAGGTGCGCGAGGGTTGGGCGGACGATGATGCCGCGTTGCGCCGTTTTGGCTATTCCGAATAAATCGGCCGCTGTCGCCCGCGACGGCGCGGTGCTTGGGTCGATGATGACCCCCGACGCAAGCGCTGCGGAAACGCTGCCATGCGGGTAAGCGCGCAACCCGCCTGGGTGCTGCATGTACGGCCGTGGCGCGAGACCAGTGTGCTGGTCGAGCTGTTTACGCCTGATCACGGTCGCATTGGCGCCTTGTCGCGCTCGGTGCGCGGCCCGAAGCGGCAATGGCTGCGCGCGGTATTGCAGCCGTTTACGCCGCTGCGCGTCGATTTCCAGCAACGCGGCGAACTGGCCAATCTGGGTGCGGTCGAGCCTACCGCCGCGCCGTTGGCGCTTGCCGGTGACGCGGTGCTGGCGGGTTTCTACGTCAATGAAATCCTGTTGCGGCTGACCCCGCGCAACGATCCGCCGCGCGCATTGTTTGGCCGCTATTGCGCATTGCTTGGCGCGCTCGCCAGCGGCGAAAGCCTGGCCTGGACGCTGCGTAGTTTCGAGCGTGATCTGCTGATCCAACTGGGTTACGCACTGCCATTCGAGCACGATGCCCATGGCGAGGCGATCGATCCCGACGCGCGCTATCGCATCGATGCTGAACAAGGCGCGGTTCGGGCATTGGCGTTCGATCGCAGTGCCATTACCGGTGCGCAGTGGCTGGCGCTGGCGGGCGACGACTTGCCGGACGCCGCTACCTTGCGCGTGTTGCGGCGCGTGTTGCGGCATCAATTGGAACGCTTGCTCGATGGTCGGCCGTTGCGCTCGTGGGACATGCTGGGAGAGATGGTTCGCAAATAAGTCACGGCTTTTCGCGCAATGTGCGTTGGCACGCGGCGACGAAGCGATCGCGCAGGATGCGTTGCCCGGTGTCCTGTGCCAATGCAAATACCGCTTCGCGCAGGGCTTCGGCGCCAACCAGCGCGCAACTGCCCTTGAGCCGGTGCAGCAGATCGTTGGCAACCGGGTTGCGATCCTGATCGAGGGCGTCAACGATCTGCCGCTGCAAGTCGGGCAGTTCTTCCAGAAACAAGGCGTTCAACGCCGCACGCGTGCGCTCCACGCCGCCGGCAGCGGCCAGCGCATGGTGGCGATCCCACACGATATCGGTAGCGGCCGACCCCGGCGTGAACGAAAGCAGCTCACGCACGGCACGCAGCAGGTGGGCAGTGGCGACCGGCTTGATCAGCACCCGGGCAAACCCGGCGGCGAGCAGTGCGGCAGTCGTATCGGCATCATTGTCCGCTGTCAGTGCGATCGCCGTCACCAGCACATCCGTTTCGCGCAGGTGTGCCAGCAAATCGGCGCTGCGGCCATCGGGTAGATTGGCGTCGAACAAGTACAGGTCGAACGCGGTGGTGTCGATTGCCGTCCGCGCCTGTGCCAAGGTGCTGGCGCATTGCACCTGTGCCGGCAATGTCAGCAGCGTGTCATGCAGAAACAGGCGAGTCGGCGGATCGTCTTCCAGCAGCAGGAATCGTGGCATCGGCATTCAGATGCGGTGAAGGGTGGTGGTGGCTATCCTGACACAAACGTAGCCCCATGCATCATGCTCGCAATGACGCCGGTTTGTTCTGTCCAGACCACCTCGAGAGGCGAATGGATTTCCTGGCGGCTTGGCGAGAGCTGGCTTTCTCTGCACCCACACGCGCCGACGCGCCGTATTCGATGATCGACAGGTGGCCAATGCACTTTCCGCAGCGCGATTTCATGCTCGTTCTGGTGGTCATCGTGGGGCTGTTGAATGCCACCGCGGTCAGCGCCACCCGGGTGAGTGCAAAGGTTGCGGTGGTTCGCACCGCGATTGCCGAAGTGCGTGCGCTGCAGGCGAACCTGGATTGGCCCGATGGCGCCGAAGGTGGCCGTCTGAGCATCGAGATCGGGCGTGTCGACGCGGCGATGCTTGGTTATCGCTTCGACAAACTGCGCTGGCAATGCGATCTCACGCGCGACGGCGACGGATTCGCCTGCGCCGGGCCGGTGCGGTCGGCGCAGGGCGCATTGCCGTCGCTGCGCCTGGCGATGTCGCTGGCGCATACCGATGCGGTGCTGACATCCGGTCGGACACGGGTCGAGGTCAACCGGCTTGCCGCCTCGCCCGATGCCACTCGCTTGCTGTTGCGGCAAGTGCCGGTGGCGTGGGTGCAGGCGTTCATGCGCACCCTGTGGGCCGATGCGCGTTACAACAAGGGCCGTGTCGATGCCGATTTGACCGTGAGCGTCCCTGATGCAGCGCCGTTGCATGTCGCTGGGCCGATCGCGCTCGCCGGGCTGGCGCTCGACACCGCCGATGGCATGATCGCCGCCGAGAATCTGTCGGCGCAGGCACAACTGGATGCGTCGATCGGCGATGCGTCCAGCCGTCTTGCGGTCAAGGGCTCGCTGCGCGGCGGTGAGCTGCTGGCGTCGAGCCTCTATGTCGCGTTACCGAAGCAGCCGGTCGGCGTGGCGATGGTCGCCGAGCGCCGCGGCAATCAGGGCTGGCGATTGCACGACCTGCGTTGGGATGATCCGGGCGCCCTGCACCTTGAAGGTGAGGTACAACTCGACCCCGCATTCAAGCCGCTGCGGGCAACGCTGGACGTCGCGAGCGCGTCATTGCAGGAGGCCGCAGCCCGCTATCTGAGCGGGCCGATCGGGATGGCGGGTCTGGACGGGTTGCAGTTGACCGGCGGCTTGCGCGCCAGGCTGGATTGGGGCGATCAGGGTGCGCGCGCGGTCAGCGTGGTGCTGGACAGAGTCAATGCGATCGCGGTCGATGGGCGTTTTGCGCTTGCCGATATTTCCGGGGAGATGGCGTGGGCCCGCGACGGCGATGGTGTGCCCGGCACTATCCGCTGGCAGGCCGCGGCGATCTATGGGTTGGGGTTTGGCGCCGGCGCGGCATCGCTGAAAAGCAGCGACGGCGAAATCGCGTTGCTGGCACCGATATCGGTTGCACTGCTTGGCGGCCGGTTTGCGTTGACCCATTTTGCCCTCAATCCGCGTCACGGCGATCAGGGCGCGCGCATCCGCCTCGGGATGTCGCTGGATGGTCTCGACCTTGGCAAACTCTCGCAGCGTCTGGGTTGGCCGCCGTTCACCGGCACCGTGGGTGGCACGCTTCCCGATGCGCAGTACGCCGATAATCGGCTCAGCTTCAACGGTGGCATCACGATTGCCATGTTCGATGGCAAGGTCGGGATCAACAATCTTGCGATGGAACGGCCGTTCGGCGTAGCACCGATGCTGGCGGCCGACATTGTCTACGACCAACTCGACCTGCAACCGCTGACCGCGGCTTTCGGCTTCGGCGAAATCACCGGGCGGCTCGACGGCAACGTCACCAATCTGCGTCTGCTCGACTGGGCTCCGGTGCAATTCGATGCCGACTTTCATTCCAGCCCGGGTTACAAGGGGAAAAAGAAGATCAGCCAGCGCGCGGTACGCGACCTCACCAGCGTCGGCGGTGGCGGGATCGCGGCGGGCTTGCAAAATACCGCGCTGCAGATGTTCAGCACGTTTTCTTATGCGAAGCTGGGTTTGAAATGCAGGCTGCGCGAGAATGTATGTCAGATGGATGGGGTCGGTTCAGCCGGACAGGGCTATACCATCGTCGACGGTTCGGGGTTGCCGCGTATCAACGTGGTCGGCTTTGCGCGGCGCGTCGACTGGCCGGTGCTGGTGGCACGTTTGAAGGCAGTGACGCAGGGGCAGATGCCGAGTGTGAAGTAGCAGGGAACCTCTCGAAACCGTCGCGATCAGCACCTGTCGCCCACAGGGTGGGCTCCCACAAAAAGGCGGTCGCGTTCATTGTAGGAGCCCACCCTGTGGGCGACTCCTACAAGAAGCACGATGATCTCGCCCCGTAGGAGCCCACCCTGTGGGCGACTCCTACAAGAAGCACGATGATCTCGCCCTGTAGGAGCCCACCCTGTGGGCGACAGGTGGCGCAACATCGCGACATAATGGGTCGCCGCAGCAGGTTTCGGGAGATTTCCCGTGTTTCGCCACCACCACTTCACTGCAGGAGAGTGTCATGCGCAAGTTTCTGGTTTCCGGTGCGATCTCGGCGTTGTTGCTAAGCGCCTGCGTCACCATCAACGTCTATTTTCCGGCGGCCGAGGCGCAGGAAGCGGCCAAGGAGTTCGTCGATAAGGTGATTGGTGCGGATGCGCAGCCCAGCACCAGTGCGCCGGTGGATTCATCCGGTGGCGGCATGGCGTGGCTGTCGTTCTTCATTGCCGACGCGCACGCGCAGGCAGCCGATATCACCATCCGCACGCCGGCCATCCAGGCGATCCAGGACCGGATGGCGCAACGCTATCAGGGCAAGTTGGCGCCATTGTTCGCGGCCGGTGCGCTGGGCTTCGGCAACGATGGTCTGGTGCAGGTGCGCGACGCTGCCGCGGTGCCGCTGCGCGAGCGGGCCACCTTGAGCGGGCTTGTCGCCGAGGAAAACCGCGATCGCAATGCGGTCTATCGCGAGATTGCCGTTGCCAACGGCCACCCCGAATGGGAGAGCCAGATTCGCGAAACCTTCGCGAGGCAGTGGGTGGACAGCGCGCCGGGCGGCAGTTGGTATCAGGATCGCGGCGGCAACTGGAAACAGAAGTGAGTGGCACCGACTAAGGGCGTGTCGGTCGGCTCAAACGCCGCAGGCGTGGAGCCGACACGCTACGGGCACAGGTTGTCGGCTCCACGCCTGCGGCGTTTGAGCCGACCTACGAAGCCAAAGCGCGCAGGCTCGGGCGAGTCAACCGCCAGACCCAGGCTCGCGGCAGTCAAGCCATGACGCCATACACCTTTTTCGACAGAAATTCCTTGCGCAGCGCACAACGCAAGCGCTGCGGGTAGCGTTATAGTCGGCACACCGGAACACACGGGCATCCGTGGGAGCCAAGATGAAGCCGACTGACATCGCTGGGGCCGATTACTTTCACAAGGTGGTCGATTGCCAGTGGGCCTGTCCCGCACACACGCCGGTCCCCGAGTACATCCGTCTGATCGCCGCGCAACGCTACACCGATGCCTACCTGGTGAACTGGCGTTCCAACGTCTTTCCGGGAATTCTCGGGCGCACCTGCGATCGCCCCTGCGAGCCGGCGTGCCGGCGCGGGCGGGTGGAAGAGAGCAACGGCGAGCACCCCGAACCCGTTGCCATCTGTCGCCTCAAGCGCGTGGCTGCCGATCTCAAGTGCGACCCGCGCGCCGGCATGCCCAAGCCGGTCGCGCGCAGCAACGGCAAGCGCGTGGCGTGCATCGGTGCCGGCCCGGCTTCGCTGACGGTGGCGCGCGATCTGGCGCCGCTGGGCTACGAGGTCGTGGTGTTCGATCAGGACCCGAAGGCCGGCGGCTTCATGCGTACCCAGGTGCCGCGCTTCCGCTTGCCCGAGTCGGTGATCGACGAAGAGGTCGGCTACGTATTCGATTGCGGCGTCCGCTTCGAAGGCAATCGCCGCATCGATTCACTCAAGGCGCTGCTGGCGGAAGGCTGGGACGCGGTGTTCGTCGGCACCGGCGCGCCGCGCGGTCGCGACCTCGATGTGCCGGGCCGCACGGACGCAGCCGCCCACATTCATATCGGTATCGATTGGCTGTCGTCGGTGTCGTTCGGGCATATCACCTCGATCGGCAAGCGCGTGATCGTGCTCGGCGGCGGCAACACCGCGATGGATTGCTGTCGCTCGGCGCGGCGTCTGGGCGGCAGCGACGTCAAGGTGATCGTGCGCTCGGGTTTTGCCGAGATGAAGGCCAGCCCGTGGGAAAAGGAGGACGCGCAGCATGAGGGCATTCCGATCCTCGATTTCCGCGTGCCCAAATCGGTGGAGCACGACAACGGTCGGATCACCGGCATGTGGTTCGAGAAAGTCAGCGCGCAGTACGATGCCGATGGTCGCCGCAAGCTGGTGCCCACCGGCGAGCCCGATGAGTTCCATCCGTGCGACGACGTGCTGGTGGCGATCGGTCAGGAAAATGCCTTCCCCTGGATCGAACGCGACATCGGCCTGGCATTCAATCGCTGGGGTTTGCCCGAGCTGGACGAAGTCACCTTCCAGTCGAGCCTGGCCAACGTGTTCTTCGGCGGCGACAGCGCATTCGGCCCGAAGAACATCATCTGGGCCGTCGCGCACGGCCACGCGGCGGCGATCAGCATCGACCTGTTCGCGCGCGGCGAATCGCTGCATGCGCGGCCCGAGCCGATGCTGAATCTGGTCTCGCAGAAGATGGGCATCCACGAGTGGAGCTACGACAACGACATCTCCGCCGAGCAGCGCTTCAAGGTGCCGTGGGCGCCATCCGAGCAGACCCTGAACTCCATTTCGATGGAGGTGGAACTGGGCTTCGATGTGCAGACCGCCTTGCGCGAGACCCAGCGTTGCCTGAACTGCGACGTGCAGACCGTGTTCCTGCGCGATCGTTGCATCGAATGTGATGCCTGCGTTGACATTTGTCCGATGGATTGCATCAGTTTCACCGCCAACGCCGATGAGCCCGAGTTGCGCCAACGCCTCACCGCACCGGCGCTCAACACCGATCAGGATCTGTACGTGTCCGACGCGCTCAAGACCGGGCGGGTCATGGTCAAGGACGAGGACGTGTGCCTGCACTGCGGCCTGTGCGCGGAGCGTTGCCCCACCGGTGCCTGGGACATGCAGAAATTCCTGTTGCACACCGCGCAGGCCGGGCAGGGCTGCGGCGGCGATGCGAAGCGGAAGGCCGCGTGAACAGCGGTGGGACACGTAGGTCGGCTCAAGCGCCGCAGGCGTGGAGCCGACGGGCTGTGTCGGCAAGCGCGTCGGCTCCTGCGCTACGCGCTTTGAGCCGACCTACGACTGTTGCACACCGCGCAGGCCGGGCAGGGCTGCGGCGGCGATGCGAAGCGGAAGGCCGCGTGAAATGCAGGTTGGGTCCGCAAAAGACGCAAAGGATGCAAAGGACGCGAGATCGACGACGTTTCTTTATTGAGGCTCCTGTTTGCGTTCTTTGCGCACTTTGCGGACCGAATGCTTTGCTGTTGGAATGAACCATGATCGAGGCATCCGTGAAACCTTCCCCCATCACCGCCGTCAACGATTTCGTCGTCAAGTTCGCCAACGTCAATGGTTCCGGCTCGGCGTCGGCCAACGAACTGTTCGCCAAGGCGATCCTGCGCATGGGCGTGCCGGTCAGTCCGCGCAACATCTTCCCGTCCAACATTCAGGGTTTGCCGACCTGGTATGAAGCACGCATCAGTGCGGCCGGTTGGCTCGGACGGCGCGGCGGCGTCGACCTGATGGTGGCGATGAATCCGCAGACGTTCGACGCCGACATCAAGGAAATCGTTGCCGGCGGTTACCTGCTCTATGACAACACCAAACCGCTTTCGGCGGCGCGCCTGCGCGATGACATCACCGTGCTCGGCGTGCCACTGACCCGCATCTGCAACGATGCCTACGCCGACCCGCGGCAACGGCAGTTGTTCAAGAACATCATGTACGTGGGCGCACTGTCGGCGCTGCTGGACATCGAGCCGGCGGTGATCGAGGCGCTGTTCCTGGAGCAGTACAAGGGCAAGGAAAAACTGGTCGATGCCAACAAGCACGCGCTGAATCTGGGGCGCGACTACGCCATCGCCAACTTGCCGCATCCGCTGGGCCTGCGCGTGCAACGCGCAGACGCGGTGGGCGATCGCATCTTCGTCGACGGCAACACCTCGGCCGCACTGGGTTGCGTCTACGGCGGCGCCACCGTGTGCGCGTGGTACCCGATCACGCCATCGAGTTCGCTGGCCGAGGCGTTCCAGAAATACTGCCAGAAATATCGTGTCGATCCGGCGACCGGCGAGCACCGCTACGCGATCATCCAGGCCGAAGACGAGATCGCCTCGATCGGCATGGTGGTCGGCGCCGGCTGGAACGGCGCGCGTGCGTTTACCGCCACCTCCGGTCCGGGTGTGTCGCTGATGACCGAGTTCCTCGGCCTGGCCTATTTCGCCGAGATTCCGATCACCCTGATCAACGTGCAACGCGGTGGGCCGTCGACCGGCATGCCCACGCGCACCCAGCAGGCCGATCTGCTGTCGTGCGCCTACGCCTCGCATGGCGATACCCGCCACGTGTTGCTGCTGCCGCAAGACCCCAGCGAGTGCTTCGATCATGCGGCGGCGGCGCTGGATCTTGCCGACCGCCTGCAAACGCCGGTGTTCGTGATGACCGATCTCGATATCGGCATGAACCAGCGTCTGTGCGCGCCGTTGCAATGGGAGGCGGGGCGCGACTACGACCGCGGCAAGGTGATGAGCGCTGCCGAGTTGGAAGCGGGGCGCGACTTCGGCCGCTACAACGACGTCGATGGCGACGGCATTGCGTGGCGCACCTTGCCCGGCACCCATCCCGAGCGCGGCGGCTTCTTCACCCGCGGCACCAGCAAGGACGCCTACGCGCGTTATTCCGAGCGCGGCCCGGATTACATCTACAACATGGAGCGCCTGATGCGGAAGTGGGACACCGCCAAGGCGCTGGTGCCGGCGCCGGTACTGCATCAGGGCGACGTGCCGGCGCGCTGTGGCGCGATTTATTTCGGTTCCACCAGCGCCGCCATGGACGAAGCGATGGCGAATTTCGCGTCGCGCGGCGTGGCGCTGGATACCCTGCGACTGCGTGCATTTCCGTTCCCGGAAGCGGTAGCCAAATTCATCGCCGAGCACGAGCATGTGTTCGTGGTCGAGCAAAATCGCGATGGCCAGATGCGCTCGATGTTGATCAACGAGTTGGCCATCGATCCGGCGCACTTGATTGCGGTGCTGCACTACGACGGCACCCCGATCACCGCGCATTTCATCATCGAGGCCATCGGCGCGCGCATCGCGAAGCGGGTAGCCGCGAAGGAGCAGGTGGCGTGAGCGCTGGACGTTTGTTGGTGTCGCGTGCAGCGCTGGTACGACGCAATGTAGGAGCCCACCCTGTGGGCGACCGCTCGCGCGCGCCATATTCCGGTCGCCCACAGGGTGGGCTCCTACAGGTTTCGGAGGACTTGCACGCATGACCTGGATCACCAAACCCAAGCTGCATCACCCCAGTCTGCAACGCAATGCGCTGGGTTGCACCCGCCGCGATTACGAGGGCAAGGTCTCGACGCTGTGTGCCGGCTGCGGCCACGACTCGATCTCGGCGGCGATCATCCAGGCCTGCTGGTCGCTGTCGATCGAGCCGCATCGCGTCGCCAAACTGTCCGGCATTGGTTGCAGCTCCAAGACTCCCGATTACTTTCTCGGCAACTCGCACGGCTTCAACACCGTGCATGGGCGCATGCCCTCGGTGCTGACCGGCGCCAACATGGCCAATCGCGACCTGCTGTATCTGGGCGTGTCCGGCGATGGCGATTCGGCGTCGATCGGCATCGGTCAGTTCGTGCATGCGATGCGCCGCGGCGTGAACATGGTCTACATCGTCGAAAACAACGGCGTGTACGGCCTCACCAAGGGCCAGTTCTCCGCTACCGCCGATCAGGGTTCCACCTCCAAGCGCGGCGTGGTCAACTCCGACAGTCCGCTCGACCTGGTGGCGATGGCGTTGCAACTCGGCGCTACCTTCGTGGCGCGCAGTTTTTCCGGCGACAAGCAACAACTGGTGCCGTTGATCGAAGCCGCCATCGCCCATCGTGGCGCCGCGTTCATCGATGTGGTCAGCCCCTGCGTGGCGTTCAACAATCACCCTGGCAGCACCAAGAGCTATGAGTACGTGCGCGAACACAACGAGTCGGTAAACCAGCTCGACGTGTTCCCCACGCGCAGCGAGATCACCGTGGAATACGCTCCCGGCGAAAGCATCGACGTGACCCAGCACGATGGCCAGACCTTGCGCCTGCACAAGCTCGCTTCCGGCTATGACCCGCGCGACCGCATCATTGCCATGCACTACATCCAGCATCATCACTCGCAGGGCGAAGTCGTGACCGGCCTGTTGTATGTCGATCCCGATGCCACCGACCTGCATGGGCACCTGAATACCTGTGCGCGGCCACTCAACCAATTGGGCGTGGCGGAACTGTGTCCGGGCACGGCGGTGCTGGACAAGCTGAACGCTGCGCTGCGGTGAGCGCCAAAAATCGCGCGAGTACACGGCCGCTGAGCGGCCTCGACGCCGCATTCGTGTATCTGGAAGCGGCGGGCACGCCGATGCACGTCGGTGGCCTGATGCTGCTCGACCGGCCGAAAGCGGGCAGGGCGGGGTTCACTGCGCATCTGCGCGCGCATCTGGCACAGCGTTTGCCCAAGGCCAAGGCATTGCGTCGCATTCTGCAGCCGGCACCGTTTGCGCTGGACCACCCGCATTGGGCGGATGCCACGGAATTCGATCTCGACCAGCACCTGTCGACGCAGCGGTTGCCGGGACCCGGCTCGCAGGCACAATTGCTGGCCGCGGTGGCGCGCCTGCACGCCAAGCCGCTGGATCGCAGTCGTCCGTTGTGGGCGCTGCACGTGATCGAGGGCTTGGCCGATGGTGGCGTGGCGGTGTTCGCCCGACTGCATCATGCCTTGCTCGACGGCCAGGGCGCCGTGGCGCTGGCGCGCGTGCTGCTCGATGTCGCTCCCGGTGTGCCGATCCCCGCACACACCGCCCCGGCGCATCCAGCCTCGCCGCACGGCAAGATCAGCACCCTCGCCCGCGCAAGCTCGGCGTTGCTGGGCCTGCCGCAAACGCTGCGTGCGGCGTGGTCGGCTGCGCCGCAGTTGATCGACAATCTGCGCGACAGCGTGATGCTGGCACCGCGCACGCCGTTCAACGCGCAGGTCGGGCCGGGACGACGAATCGCCATCGGCAGTGTGCCGCTGGTCGATTTGCGGCGGATCGGCAAAACGTTCGGCGTCAGCAGCAACGATGTGGTGATGGCGCTGTGCGGTTCGGCTCTGCGCGAATACCTGCTGCGCCACAAGGCGCTACCGCGCGCGTCACTGGTGGCGGCGATGCCGTTCAGTCTGCGCGCCAGTGGCGATGGCGAAGCCAACAATCAGGTGTCGATGGCGCAATGCGCGCTGTGTACCGAGATTGCCGATCCGGTCGAGCGCCTGCGGGCGATCGCCGACTCGACGCGGCGCATCAAACAACAGGTTGGCTTGTTGCGCGGCTTCATCCCGACCGATTTTCCGGGGCTTGCCGCGCCGTTGTGGGCCAGTGGCTTGAGCCGGGTCTGGGCGCGCGGTCATCTCGCCGAGAAGCTGCCGGCGTTGGCCAATCTGGTGATCTCCAATGTGCCCGGATCGCCGGTCCCCCTGTATCTGGCCGGTGTCCGCGTGCGCGCCAGTTTTCCCGTCTCGATCGTCACGCACGGGCTGGCCTTGAACATCACCGTGCAAAGTTATGCCGACCAGTTGGACATCGGCATCGTCAGCGATCGTGACGCAGTTCGCAATCCCGCCATGTTGGTGCGTGGTATTGAACATGCTGTTCAGACTTTGCTCGGCAAGATCGACTCATGAGTTCAGCGTTGACATCGATGCGCCCGCCCTCGCCGTTGTTGCTGGCGTTGGAGGGCCGTGCCTTGTTCGAGTGGTCGGCATTTGCGGCCGCACGATCGTGGCTGGTGCGCAATGCACCGCGTGGCGATGCGCATCCGGTGATGGTATTGCCCGGGCTGATCGCCAGCGACCGCAGCACCGGCCCATTGCGGCGATTTCTGGGCGATTGTGGCTACCACGTCTATCCGTGGCAACAAGGTTTCAACCGCGGCCCGGTTGCCGATACCGAACAGCGCCTGCGCGAACGCGTGCAACAGATCAGCGCGCGTCACGACGGTCGCACGGTCAGCCTGATCGGCTGGTCGCTCGGTGGCGCGATGGCGCGCGCACTGGCGGTTGGGCTGCCCGACCACGTGCGCACGGTGATTACCCTCGGCTCACCGCTCGGTGGCGACCCGAAGGCAACCAACGCCTGGCGCGTATTCGAAATGGTCAGCGGCCTGAAGGTCGACGATCCGGGCCTGCATGAGCGTCTCATAGCGCATCCCGAAGCACCGTTTACCTCGATTTTCAGCAAGACCGATGGCGTGGTGCATTGGCGCCTGAGCATGGCGCCGGAGACGCCGTGCTCGGAAAACATTGTGGTGCAGGGCAGTCATCTCGGCCTTGGCGCCAACCCGGCGGTGCTCTGGGCGATCGCCGATCGCCTCGCCCAGCCCGAAGGCGAATGGCAGCCGATGGATCGCAACGGTTGGCATTCGGTGTTTTTTCGCGAACCGCGCAATCGCGATCGCCTTTCCGACCTGATCGCCGGCTGAGCGCCGAACCCGGTTCGCAACGAGTTGCGGTGGTCGCGCTTGCCGCCGAGCAACCGATCGCCGAGGTCCAATTCGAACACATCGCCCTGCGCGATCGCCTTCCCGCATGGCGCGGGATGGCGGAAGATATGGCGAGCAACGCGGCGGCCTGACGCAGCGACGTGGAGTTTCGAGGATGGCGAGGGTTTTTTTGCTGCTGCTGGTGTTGCTGTCGCTGCCGACGCAGGCAGCGTCGCACCGGGTGCTGGTATACGAGGACGGCAATGGCAACGGTCGGCGCGATGGCGACGAGCCGGGATTGGCTGGAATCAAGGTTGTTCTCAACGAACGCGTCCTGGTGCTGACCGGAGCCGATGGCACGGTGCGGCTGCCGGTGCAGGGTGCCGATCGCATTGCGTTGGTCAAGCCGCCGGATTTCGTGTTGGCTTTGCGCGCGGACGGTTTGCCGGACTTCTGGCGTCGCGCCCCTGCCGCCGGCAAGCCGCTGGATATCGCGTTTGGTTTGCGCCGCGGCGATCCTGCGACGGACTTCGAGGTGCTGGTATTCGGCGATCCGCAGCCGAAATCGATGACTGATGTCGACTACTACCGGCGCGATATCGTCGAGCCGTTGATCGGGCAGCACGCGGCGCGCATGGGCGTGTCGCTGGGCGATGTTGTGCATGACGATCTCGGCCTGTACCCGGCGATCAATGCCGTGACCGCGCGGTTGAACGTACCGTGGCTGCATGTCGCCGGCAATCACGATCTGGATTTCGACGCGGCGGACGACGCCGGTTCGCTGGCGACTTTCACCACCACCTTCGGCCCCGACACGTTCGCCTGGGAAGAGGGCGCGATGGTATTCGTCGGGCTGGACGACGTGATCTATCTGCCTGGACAGCAACCGGCGTATGTGGGCGGTCTGCGGCCCGAACAGTTCGCGTTTCTTGAAACCTATCTGGACACCGTATCGACGGATCGGCTGCTGGTGCTGGCGTTGCATATCCCGTTGTTCGACACCGATCCGCAGCGCGAGACGTTTCGCCATGCCGATCGCGCGCGTCTATTCGCGTTGCTCGCACGCTTTCCGCAGCGCCTGGTGCTGAGTGCGCACACGCATGGCCAGTTGCATTATCTGCACGATTCGGCGGATGGCTGGACCGGGCAGACGCCGTTGCACGAATACAACGTCGGAGCGACCTGCGGCGGTTTCTGGTCAGGGGTGAAGGATGCCGACGGGATCCCGGATACCACGATGGCCGATGGCACGCCCAATGGTTACGCGCTGCTGCGGATCGATGGCAGCAACTATGCACTGAGCTGGCACCCGGCACGCGATGCGCGCGATACCCGGATCGCGCTGCACGCGCCGAAGGTATTGCGTCGTGGCGCCTGGCCTGGGGTCAGCGTGTACGCCAACGTGTTCATGGCGATGCCCGATGCGGTGGTCGAATACCGCATCGACGAGGATCCGTGGCGGGCGATGAAGCGGGTACGCGAGGCCGACCCCGACATGCTGGCGCGCAATCTCGCCGACGATTCCAGCGAGGTGCTGCGCGGTTTTGATCGCGCGCCGCAGGCGAGCGTTTCCGGTCACCTGTGGCGGGCGCCGCTGCCCACCGATCGGGCGCTGGGCGCGCATCGGATCGAAGTGCGCAGCAACGATCCCTGGCGCGGTGAAATCCGCGCCGAAGCCGGTTATCGCCTGGATGAGGCATTGCCATGAACTGGAACACCCTGGACGGCGGCGCGCCGTTGATCCTGGCCCATCGCGGTGCGAGCGGGCCGTTGCCCGAACACACCCTGGTCGGTTATGCCCTGGGTCTCGGGCAAGGCGCCGATGTGATCGAGCCGGATCTGGTACCAAGCGCCGATGGCGTGCTGTATGCGCGGCACGAGCCGGCGCTGCGCAACAGCACCAATATCTCGGTGCTGCCCGAATTTGCGCCGTACCAGCGCGACGGGGAATGGTGGAGCGTGGCGTTGCGCGCCGAGCAGCTGGATCGATTGCGCGCGCGGCAGCCGTTCCCCGGCCGCGACCGCGGATTCGATGATCGCCACCCGCTGCCGCGCTGGCAGTCGATCGTCGATTGGGCGGCGCAGGCGGCGGTCGAGCGCGGCACTCCGGTGACCCTGTATCCGGAGATCAAGCACCCGAGCGAGTTGGCCGCGCGGGGCGTCGATCCGGTGCCGCGTTTCATCGCTTCGGTCGCCGCGCTGCCCGATGGGGTGCGGGTGTGGGTGCAATGTTTCGAGGTGGAGCCGCTGTACCGCGTGTATCTGGCTACCGGCTTGCCGTGCGCGTTGCTGCTCGATGCCGATGCCGACTGGCGAACCGCGATTGCCGCGCATGGCAGTTGGCTGTCGCGCCTTGGCGTCAACAAGCGCTTGCTCGATAGCGGGCTGGTCGCCCAGGCCCATGCCCGCGGCCTGCGCGTCGATGCCTGGACCTTCCGTGACGACGCGCTGGGCGACGGTTTTGCCCGCATCGCGGATGAGATGCAGGCCGCGATGCGGCAAGGCGCCGATGGGCTGTTCTGCGATTTTCCCGCGACCGGAGTTGCAGCGCGGGCGGCATTGGCGCATGCCGGCTAGGGAAGCTCTGAACAACAGCCATCTGCCGTCATTGCGAGCGTAGCGAAGCAATCCAGTTCTTTGTTTTGCCGAACATTTCTGGATTGCCGCGTCGCTTCGCTCCTCGCAATGACAGCTTGTTCAGAGCATCCCTAGACGTTGTAGCCGATCTTCGAACACGGTTTCTGACGCGGCTTTGGGCAGTGGCGATCGACGCGAACGCGGCATCATCATTGGCGGCAGTTGACCGCGCGGCTGACTGGGCAGGTATCGCGCGCGTTGTTCTGGTTACGTCGCGTCGCCGAGGTATATCGGCAATTCGGGGTTGCGGCGAAACTCGAAGATCAGTCGGGTTTCGATATGGGCGACTTCGGGCCGGTCGGTAAACGCGCTCAGGGCAAAGTCACGCAGGTGGTCGGAGTCGCGCACGCCGACGTGCGCCAGGAAATCATCGGCGCCGGCAAGGTGGTACAGGCTCAAAACCTCCGGCAGCGACAGCAAATGGTCGTGAAACGATTCGACCAGTGCGCGCGAGTGCCGGGTCAGGCGTGCCGCCACCATCGCCTGCAGGCCGATGCCGACGGCGGCCGGCGCCACTTCGGCGTGGTAGCCCAATATCGCACCGCTGGCCTGCAAGTGACGCACCCGTTGCAGGGCGGTGGAAGCGGCGATTCCGACCTGTTCTGCCAACGCGTTGTTCGGGGTGCGTGCATTGTTTCGCAAAAGCCGGATCAGGGCGAAGTCCGTTCGGTCAAGTCGCATGATGTTCTCCTAATTCCGAATATTATTCGACGATGCTATTTCATCGCGCATCATATTCCATAATTGGCATGCCGAACGAATTGGAGCGCAGCGATGAGCACATTTGAATCCCAGCCATGCAAAACCCACAAGTTCGAAACCCATGCGGTACACGCGGGGCGCGAAGACTTCACCGCGCTGGGCATCCATGCGCCGCCGATCGATTTGTCCACCACCTACCCGGTCGCCGATCTCGATGCGGGCACTGCGAGTTTCGATGCGCTGGTTGCCGGTGAGGGGCATGCCGTCAATTCGATTTACGCACGGCTGCATAATCCAACCGTGGCGCGCACCGAGCGGGCGCTGGCGACCCTGGAGGGAACCGAAGCCTGCGTCGCATTCGGTTCGGGCATGGCCGCACTGACAGCGGTGGTGCTGGCGGCGCGCGCGCGTGGCAACCATGTGCTGGCGGTTCGCCCGATTTACGGCACCAGCGATCATCTGCTCGATTCGGGTTTGCTCGGGATGCACACCGAGTTCGTGCAGGCGCATGAAATCGCGCAACGTCGGCGCACCGACACGGCGTTGATCGTGATCGAGACACCGGCGAATCCGACCCTTGATCTGGTCGATATTCGCGCGGTGGTTGCGGCGGCGGGGGATGTGCCGGTGCTGGTCGATTCCACGTTCGCGACCCCGGTGCTGCAAAACCCGGCGGCAATCGGTGCGCGTTATGTGTTGCATAGTGCCACCAAGTTCCTTGGCGGCCATGGCGATGTGATGGCTGGGGTGGTGTGCTGTGCCGACGCCGACGCGCGGATGCTGCGCACGGTGCGTGCGGCGACCGGCGGGCTGCTGCACCCGTTGGCGGCATTTTTGCTGCATCGCGGTTTGCCGACGCTTGCTTTGCGCGTGGAGCGTGCGCAGCACAACGCCAGCGTGATTGCCGAGCGTCTGGCCGCGCACCCCGCGGTTGCACGAACGCACTACCCGGGCCTTGGCACCGTGCGCAACGCGCATCTGCTGGGCACGCAAATGCGCGGGCCGGGGTCGCTGATCAGCATCGAGTTGGGTGGCGGTCGTGACGCGGCATGCACGGTGATGCGCTCGGTCAATCTGATCACGCCGGCGGTGAGTCTGGGCTCCACCGATTCGCTGATCCAGCATCCGGCGGGGCTGACCCATCGCATGCTCACCCCCGAAGCGCAGCAAGCCTGCGGTATCACCCCGGGCCTGTTGCGGTTGTCGGTGGGGATCGAGCACGTCGAGGATGTGTGGGCCGATATCGATCAGGCGCTGAATCACGGCCGCACCGCCGACATTGCGCAGGCGGCCGCGTAGCGCGTTTGGCGGCCTGTGAAAGATGCGGCGCAACGCACGCGGGTATCATCACTGTGCGAAGGCCACGATGCCCGTGTGCTGCGTAGCACATGGCTGTGCGAGAGCGGCCGCTACCCATCTTGCGGAACTCGAGCATTTGTAGGAGCCCACCCTGTGGGCGACGGTATCGCGATAACGTCACGTCGGGTCGGTCGCGACGCCAGCTCAACTGGTCCCGCCGTCGCTTCGCGACAGCGCTCGCTGCGCGAGGTACGCCTTCGCCCTGTCACCCACAGGGTGGGCTCCTGCAGGGGTGCTTCAAGGCGTTGGTGGGAGCGCACCACACCAGCGACAACGCGTCAGTCGATCTCGAGCTTCTTCAGCTTGTAACGCAGCGCGCGGAAGGTGATGCCCAATTGCGCCGCGGCCTTGGTCTTGTTGTAGCGGCACTCCTCCAGCGCCTTGACGATGGCGTCGCGCTCCAGTTGCTCGATATAGTCGGGCAGGCCACTGGCTTGTGCCGATGCGGGTGGATTTGGCTGCACACCGGCGGAGCCGGTGTGGATGTCACCGACGCTCGCTGCGGGCGTGCTCACCGGGAGGTGCAGGTCTTCCGCGGTGAGACGGTCGCCTTCGGCGAGGGCCACTGCACGCTCAAGGATGTTTTCGAGCTCGCGCACATTGCCGGGGAAAGCATAGGTTTGCAGCGCGCCGACCGCGCCTGAACTGAGCGTACGTGCGGGTTCGCTGTTGTCGTTGGCCAAGCGCGCCAGTATCGCCGCGGCGAGATCCGGGATATCGTCGCGGCGTTCGCGCAGCGGCGGCACTTTGAGTTCGATCACGTTGATGCGATAAAACAGGTCGTGGCGGAACTTGCCCTCGGTAACCAGATGCGAAAGATCCTTGTGGGTGGCCGACAGGATGCGTACATCCACCGGCGACTCGGCCGATGCGCCCACGGGCCGCACCGACTTCTCCTGGATGACCCGGAGCAGTTTCACCTGCATGTGCAATGGCAGTTCGGCGACTTCATCGAGAAACAGGGTGCCGCCGTTGGCCGCCTGGAACAGGCCTTCCTTGTCGGCGTGGGCGCCGGTAAAGCTGCCCTTGCGGTGGCCGAAGAACTCGCTTTCCATCAGCTCGGCGGGAATGGCGCCGCAGTTGACCGGCACAAACGGACTGCTCGCTCGCGAGCCTTGTTCGTGAATCAGGCGGGCGACGCGTTCCTTGCCGACGCCGGATTCGCCGCTGATGTACACCGGCGCCTGGCTGCGCGAGAGTTTGTCGATGGTGGAACGCAATTGCGCCATCACCGATGATTCGCCGATCAGCCGGCCGGGGTTGCTGGCTCGGGTTTCCTGCAATTGCAATGCGTGTTGCACCAGTCGGCGCAATACCGCCAGGTCCACCGGCTTGCTGACAAAGTCGAATGCGCCGGCCTTGAGTGCGGTGACCGCGGCCTCGACGTTGCCATGCGCGGTGATCATCGCCACCGGCGTTTGCGGATAGGTGCTGCTGATCAGTGAAATCAGATCCAGCCCGTTGCCATCCGGCAGCCGCATGTCGGTAAGACACAGGTCGTAGCTGTTTTCGGCCAACTGCGCCTTGGCGGTACGCAGATCGGCGGCGGTATCGACACGCAGGTTCATGCGCCCCAAGGTAAGCACCAGCAGCTCGCGGATGTCGCGCTCGTCATCAACCACCAATGCACTGCGGGGGTTCACCATACCTTGCCCGATCCTTGTGTCCAGTCCGACCTTGGATTATGCATCACGACGACGCGATGGTCGCGGTGTCCGGCCCGGCGGCGCGGTGCGGGCGGGCGAGGGCACCTGCGCCGGCCAATGTAACGCGAAAACAACTGCCGCCGGCAGCGACTGTCTCATAGCTGATGCTGGCCTGGTTGGCTTCGCACAACTGGCGCGCGATATACAGGCCAAGGCCGGTGCCGGTTTCGCTGGTGGTAAAAAACGGTTCGAAGATATTGGCCACTACCTTGGGCACGATGCCGGGGCCGCGATCGATCAACTCGACGATCGGCACGCCGTGTTCGCCCTGCCGCAGCGCGAGCGTGATGCGTGCCGGCTGATCCGGCAAGCGGCCGTAGTTGATGGCGTTGTTGATGAGCACGGTAACGATCTGGTGCAGATGACCCGGGTCGATCAGGGCTTCGAGTTGGGTGTGGCGAGTGGATATCCGGATGTGCTCGTCGCCCTGTGCGCGCGTGGCCCGAAACTCTGCCAGAAAACGCCGCGACCAGCCGACCAGTTCCACCGCTTCGGGCTGCGCACGTTCGCGGCGGGCCATGCCGAGAATGTCCTGGATGATGCTGTTCATCCGCTGGCATTGGGTGTTGATGATCTCGACCATGCGTCGGTCGGTGTCGGCAAGTTCGGATTCTTCCAGCAATTGCGCGGAATAGCTTATCGCCGCCAGCGGGTTGCGGATCTCGTGCGCGATCGACGCCGAAAGCCGTCCCAATGTCGCCAGGGTAAGTTCTTCGGCACGGCGCGACACCATCGAGGTGTCTTGCAGAAAAATCAGCGCCAGGCCATCGTTGCTGGACAGTCGAGTGAAACGCGGCAGCACTTCCGGCGCCTCGGGCGCCAGCGAAACGGCGGTGTTCTGGAACGCCTTGCGGTTGCGCCAATGCCAAAGTCGTCGCGACAATTCCGGCGCGATTTTGCCCAGATTGCGCTGTTCCGGCGGCGGCTTTCCCAATACCAGCCAGGCCGCTTCGTTGATCACCCGCACATGGTTGGTCTCGTCCACCACCAGGACCCCGGCGCGCATACGGCGAATGATCAGCTCGTTGATCAACGCCAGGCTGGCCAGATCCTCGCCACGCTGCTGAGCGATGCGTTGCGAGACGCGCATGTCGTTGCCGAGCAGGTAGGTAAGTACCGCCGAGGCAAGATAGGTGATTGCCACCATCACCGACTGCACCGCCATGGTGCCGTTTTGTTGCGCCATCGCCGCGATCAATTGCGGTACCGACAGCGCCAGGGCAGCCAGCAGAGCAAGCATCAGGCCGCTGCGCAGCGACAGGAACAAGGCGGCCGCAGCGATATTGAACACCAGCAGCAGCGAGACGCCGGTGGCGATATCGGTGATTGCATGCACCGCGATCACCGCCGCTGCGATATCCACGACCAGGCCCACCGCCGCCTGCCGGCGCAGCGTCAGCCCACGCGTGCGCGAGGCAAACCACAGCAGCAGCAAGGCCAGCGCGATATAGCTGGCCGCAGCGACGCGTGCCAATTCGGGCCGGTCGGGCGCCGAAATAACGCCAGCCAGCGGGCTGAAAGCGAGAAATACCAGTATCCCCGCTTCCAGCACGCGGTACATCGCGAACAAATGCAGTTCGCGGCGCAGCGACGCCTCGATCGGGTCGGACATTGGCGGTATTGCTGCTGTGCGGGGGCTCACAGGCAACTGTATCCATGACGTTGCGACCAGTATAGGCCGAGTCGCTTTGCGTTTGTCGCGTGGGGAGGTGAAAATAGCGGGTCATCGCCACGGTCGCCGGTTCGTTTGGCGTCTGCGCGCTCCCAGTTCGACCCGTTTCGTGTGTCGGTGCATGCCGGCACCCTTTTTCCGCCAAGCAAGGTGATGCATGAACTTTCACGAATACCAAGCAAAAGAGTTGTTTGCCCAATATGGCATCGCCGTGCCGCCGGGCCAGGTTGCGCGTTCGCCTGAGGAAGCAGTGGCGGCAGCCAAGGCCATCGGCGGCAATCACTGGGTGGTCAAGGCGCAGATTCATGCCGGTGGCCGCGGCAAGGCCGGTGGCGTGAAACTGGTCAAGACCCTGGATGACGTGCGCGCCGCGGCGGCGGCGATGCTGGGCACGCGCATGGCGACCTACCAGTCGGGCGGTCGCGCGCTGCCGGTGGATACGGTGCTGGTCACCGAGGCCGCCGACATCGCCAAGGAGCTGTATCTGTCGGTGCTGGTGGATCGTTCGTCCAAGACCATCAGCTTCATCGCTTCGGCCGAGGGTGGCGTGGAAATCGAAAAGGTCGCTGCCGAAAACCCGGACGCCATCCATGTCGTGGAAGTGAACTATGTGCAGGGCTTGCAGCCGTTCCAGTGCCGCCAGCTCGGTTTTGCCATGGGCTTGAGCGCGCGCCAGACCAATCAGCTCAGCAAGATCATGCTCGGCCTGTACAAGCTGTTCAACGAAGCCGACCTGTCGCTGGTCGAGCTCAACCCGCTCGCGATCATGGACTCGGGCGATCTGATGGCGCTCGATGGCAAGATCAATTCCGACGACAACGCCGCGTTCCGCCAGCCCAAGCTGGTGGCGATGCGCGATGTGGCGCAGGAAGACGAGACTGAAGTGCTGGCCAGCCAGCACGATTTGAATTACGTCACCATGGACGGCAACATCGGCTGCATGGTCAACGGCGCCGGGCTGGCGATGGCCACCATGGACGTGATCAAGCTCAACGGCGGCGAGCCGGCAAACTTTCTGGATGTGGGTGGCGGCGCCACCAAGGAGCGCGTCACCGAGGCGTTCAAGCTGATCCTGAGCTCGGACACGGTGAAGGCGATTTTCGTCAACATTTTCGGCGGCATCGTGCGCTGCGACATGATCGCCGAAGGCATCATCGCCGCGGTCAAGGATGTCGGCGTGACGATCCCGGTGGTGGTGCGCCTCGAGGGCACCAATGTCGAGGCCGGCAAGGAGCTGCTGCGCAACAGCGGCCTGGCGATCATCGCCGCCGACGACATCACCGATGGTGCCAGGAAAGCGGTCGCCGCTGCCGCCTGAACGCCCTGCGCCGTTTTTCACGCGCGTCAACCTCCAAGGATTCGAATCACATGTCCGTGTTAGTCAATAAAAATACCCAGGTCATCGTCCAGGGCTTCACCGGCCAGCAGGGCACCTTCCATGCCGAGCAGATGCTCGATTACGGCACCAAGGTGATGGGCGGCGTGACCCCCGGCAAGGGCGGCAGCCAGCATATCGGTCTGCCGGTGTTCAACACCGTGCAGGATGCCGTCGATGAAACCGGCGCTGATGCGTCGGTCATTTATGTGCCACCGCCGTTCGCGGCCGACGCCATCCTCGAAGCTGCCGATGCCGGCATCCGCGTGATCGTGTGCATCACCGAGGGCATCCCGGTGCTCGACATGCTGCGCGTGAAGCATGTGCTGGCGCAGTACGAAGACGTGTGGCTGATCGGCCCCAACTGCCCCGGCATCATCACCCCCGGCGAGTGCAAGATCGGCATCATGCCCGGCCATATCCATCAGCCCGGCAAGGTCGGCATCGTCAGCCGTTCCGGCACGCTCACCTACGAGGCGGTCAAGCAGACCACCGACGTCGGCCTGGGCCAGAGCACCTGTATCGGTATCGGTGGCG
>PGZC01000028.1 GCA_002839995.1 Gammaproteobacteria bacterium HGW-Gammaproteobacteria-4
CGTTGCCATGCCGGCGGGTGCGTTGGCCGCCGTATCGATCGCGGCGTTGACCGTCCTGTTGTCGGTGCAGGCAGCGGACCTGCGTCAACAGCGGGATCGAGCCGAACGCGCGGCGGTGCGTGCACGTTCGGCAACGGACTTGTTGCTTGGCTCGATCAAGGCAGCAAATCCCAGTAGCGAGGACGGCGCAGACCTGAGGTTGTCGGACTTGCTCGAAATCACCTCGCGTCGTATCGATCTTGAACTCGATGCCAGCCCCCGTCTGCGTGCAGAAGCTCTGGTGCAATTGGCGGATGTGCGGCGCAGCCTGAGCCAGCACGACAAGGCTCTTCCCCTCTATGAGCAAGCGAGGACGCTGATGGACGGGGTGGACGATGCGCAAGCGGCTGAAACGCGGCTCTCGATCGACCTCGGCGAAGCGGATGCGCTGCATCGTCTCGACCGGCTCGACGAGGCAATGGCAATGGCCGATTCCGCTCGCGCCAACGTCGATGCGGGTAATCGCTGGCGTGTGTTGATGTTGAGCGGCGGGTTGCACACTGTTCGTGGTGAACATGAGCAGGGCGAGCGGGATTTGTTGCAAGCGTTGGCGGAAATTCCGGACGATCAACCGGTGGAGCGTGCCGAAGCGATGAATGATCTGGGCAGCTTGTTCAGTGAGCGTGGCCGTCATGCTGAATCATTGGATTGGTACCGAAAGGCAATCACGCTGCTGGCAAATGTGCCACGCGAGCGCGAGTTGCGGGCGCTGATCCAGACCAATCTGGCCAATGATCTGTCCCAACTCGGTGAAGTGAAGGAAGCCGCTGACCATATCCAGCAGGCGCTGGATACGCGCATGGCGTTATATGGCGAGCGTCATTTCCGCACGGTGGAGACCTTGATGTATCAAGCCGGCGTAATGACCGAGTTGGGGCAATGGGACGAAGCAGTAGCAACCGCGCGGCGAGCGCTTGCCATCGAGCAGGATTTGAATAGCGCGGATAGCCTTCGTGCAGGTCATATCTGGACCCAGATCGGCACGGCGATGGATCGCAGTCGACGCTTCGATCAGTCGATGCCCGCCCACGCAAAGGCGCTGGAAATCTTCAGAACGCGACTCGCCGCAGACAACGTCAGCATCGGCATGGCTCGAAACAATCTCGCCACTGCGATGGTCGCGAGCAAGGACTACCAAGGCAGCATCGAGCAGTTCGAGCAGGCTTTCAAGATTTTCGAGAAAGCCGCCAATGGCGAGCCGTCGATTTATCTGGCGATCATCGCTGCCAACATTGCGTACAGCAGTGCCCGAGTGGGCGCACAGCCCGCGGGAATCGAATGGGCCACGCGTGGCTTCAAGACGATCGAGGGGTTGCTGCCGGCTGAACACTTCGTACACGCACATATTCGCAACATCTATGCGGACAATCTGCTGGCGACCGGTAATGTGGCGGAAGCTGAAACGCAGGCACTGGCTGCGGAAGCGGCGTTTGCGGCATCGGCCAACCCGGTTTCGCCGAAATCGTTGGAGGCCAACGCGCGCGTGCTATTGGCGGTATATCAGGCGATCGGTCGGTCCGATCTGGTTGCGAAATACCAGGCAAAGGTCGATACGTTCGTTCCGGTCGCGGGTCATTGACCTGGTTTCCGGAATCCGTGAAACCCCCAGTGGTATCGATATGGTCGTCCATCCGATGGCGTGAGCCGGTTGCACCGAATTGCTCGCCAACGAGCTGAACGCTGACGTGGCCTGATGAATCCGATGAGGTTGACGGGTGAATGCCGACCCACCTGAAAGCATCATCAACAGCCGCGACGCGCCTTGCACGCCAGTGAAGCGGGTTACACTTGCATTTTAGCCCAAGCCGTTGCGCTGCCCCGTAATCACCTTGTCCAGACGCCCTGCAACATCCCGCTCCGACTCGCCCCAACCGATGCCGCGGCGCCCGCCTGGGCGTCGGTTTCGTGGTGCCTTATTTGTGGGGGCTCGACCGCGAGGTGCGTACCCAGTTCGGCGCGCTGCAATGGCAGGAGCCCAGTCGCGTCTATGCGCGGCCGTTGCTGTTGGCGCCCGGGCTGCGGATGAATGCGCAATCGCTGGAGCTGGAACTGGCGGCGGCCGGCTACCGGAATCAGGCTGGTGCTCCGGTCGCTGGCAGCTACGCCATCGACGGCAATCAGGTGCTGATTCATACCCGAGACTTCACCGATGTCGATGGCGCAGTACCCGGGCAACGCGCGCGGCTGCGCTTGGTGGGCGGTGTGGTTGCCGACCTCACCGACGCCACCGGCAAGCGCAGGTTGCAGCAGGTGCGGGTCGATCCGGCGCGGATCGCGACGCTGTACGGCGCCAAGCGCGAAGAGCGCCGATTGCTGCGCCTTGGCGACGTGCCGGAATTGCTGGTGACCGGGCTGCAAGCGGTCGAGGATCGCGATTTCAAGTTTCATCGCGGTGTCGATCCGCTGGGTATCCTGCGCGCGGCCTGGGCCAATCTGCGTTCCGGGCGGGTGCGCCAGGGCGGCAGTACCTTGACCCAGCAGTTGGTGCGCAGCCTGTTCCTCAGTCGCGAGCAAACGCTGAGCCGCAAGCTCAACGAAGCCGCATACGCGCTGATCATTGAGGCGCGTTTCGATAAACGGGTGATCCTGGAGGCCTACCTCAACGACGTTTACCTCGGTCAGCAGGGCAACCAGGCGGTGCGCGGCGTTGGTGCCGGCGCCGAGTTCTGGTTCGGGCGCGAGCTCGATGCCCTCGACACACCCGAACTGGCGCTGTTGATCGGGCTGATTCAGGGGCCGAGCTATCACGATCCACGTCGGCACCCGGAGCGCGCCCGTGCGCGCCGCGCGGTGGTGCTCGGGATGATGGCCGATACCGGCCTGATCGATGCCGCCGAACGTGCGCGTGCGGAGAAAGCGCCGCTTGGCGTCAGCGCCAGCCCCGGTTTTGCCGCCAATCGCTATCCCGCTTTCATGGATCTGGTGTATGCGCAACTGGCGCGCGACTATCCGCCCGACACCCTCACCGGTGCCGGCCTGAGCGTCCACACCACCTTGGCACCCAGTGCCCAGATTTATCTGGAGCAAGCGGTTGCCGGCACGTTGCCCAAGCTGGAGCGCAAGGGGCGCCCGGAACTGCAAGTCGGTGCGGTGGTAACCGATGCCGATGATGGAGCGGTGCTGGCGATGCTGGGCAATCGCCAGTTCACCCAGCCGGGCTTCAACCGGGCGCTGGACGCAGAGCGTCCGGTCGGCTCGCTGCTCAAACCGTTCGTGTACATGCTGGCGCTGGCACAGCCGGGCCGCTACGCACTGGCGAGCTTTATCGATGACGCGCCGATAGTGGTCGAACTGGCGCGACGCAAGACCTGGAGCCCGGAAAACTCGGACGGAACCAGCCATGGCCGGGTGCGCCTGATCGAGGGTCTGGCACAGTCCTACAACCAGGCGACCGTGCGCCTGGGTCTGGATGTCGGCGTCGATCGGCTCAGCCAGTTGTTGAAAGCGCTGGCCAATATCGACGTGCAACCCAATCCGTCGTTGTTGCTGGGCTCGATCGACCTGAGTCCGCTGCGGGTTGCGCAGATCTACCAATTTCTCGCATCCAACGGCCAGGTGCAGCCGGTACACGCGCTGCGCGCGGTATTGGCCGCTGATGGCACGTCGCTGCATCGCTACGATGCGGTGGCCGCACCGGCACAACGCGGCGACGATATCGCCACCCGGCTGGTGGGCATCGCCTTGCAACGCACGGTGACCGAAGGTACCGCGCGTCCGTTGCTGGCCGATGGCCTGGGCCATTTGCAGGCGGCCGGGAAAACCGGTACCAGCAACGACAGCCGCGACAGTTGGTTTGCCGGCTACACCGGCAGCCATCTGGCGGTGGTCTGGGTCGGTAACGACCGGAACCAACCCACCGGCCTGTATGGCGCCACCGGCGCGATGCGGGTGTGGTCGGCCTTGTTCCGCCAACTGCCCAGCAAACCGTTGACGATCTCCAACGACGGCCTGCAGTGGGTATGGGTGGATGATGACGAACTCGCGCGCACCGATTCGGGTTGCACTGGCGCAAAGCAATACCCGTTTGTGGACGGGTTTGCGCCCGACGAGTTTCGCGGCTGTGTGTTCGAGACGGTGCGGGAGTGGTTTTCCGGTGAGCCGGAGGATGGTCGATGAGCGCGCGTGACGCGGCCGCGTGGCGTGCTTCGCTGGCGGCATTGGCGGGTGCTGCATTGCTTGTCGCCTGTCGTGGGCAAGTTGAACTGACGCCGGTGGCTGCGCCGGTGCCGGTCGATACCACCGAGATGGTGGCGCAGGTACGCGCTGCCGCGGCCGCCGACGATGCCTTGCAGGTGGAGCCACTACGCGATGCGCAGACCGAGGATCTGCGCCAGGCCGCGCAGGCTCTGGAGCAGCAGGGCGATTACCGCGGCGCGTTGCTGCGGTTGCAGCAAGCGCGCGAATTGTCGCCGGACGACCCGACCTTGTTGCAGGAAGCGGCGGAGTTGTCGTTGTATCTGGCCGATTGGGATCAGGCGATTGCGTTCGCGTCGCGCTCGTTCGAAAACGGGCCGCGACTCGGGCCACTGTGCCGGCGCAACTGGACGACGCTGCAACTGGTGCGCGAGCAGGTGGGCGACAGCAACGGCAGCGCCAGCGCGCAGGCGCAGCGGATGCAGTGCACGATTTCCGCGCCGGTGCGGATGTGAGCGGCGAGAACGGCCTGGCGGCACAGGCCAGTGCGGCATTGGCGGCGCACGGGCCGCTTGCCGCGGCCGTGCCGACGTTCACCGCGCGGGTCGCGCAGCAGCAATTGGCAGTGGCAATAGCCGATACCATCGAGGCGCGCGATGCGTTGCTGGCCGAGGCCGGCACCGGCACCGGCAAGACCTTCGCGTATCTGGTGCCGCTGTTGCTCAGCGGCTGCAAGAGCATCATTTCCACCGGCACCCGGGCGTTGCAGGATCAGCTTTATCACCGCGACCTGCCACGGGTGCGCAAGGCGTTGGGTCTGGGCCTTCGTACCGCATTGCTCAAGGGCCGTGCCAATTATCTGTGCCTGTACCGGTTGCAGCAGGCGCGCGGCGACAGCCGCTTTCTCAGCCGGCAACAGATGGCGCGGCTGCAACAGATCGTCGCCTGGTCCGGTGGCACCCAACGCGGCGATCTGGCCGAATTGCGCGACTTGCCCGAAGACCCCGGCCTGATGACGCAGGTCACCTCCACCACCGAAAATTGCCTGGGCAGCGACTGCCCGTTCTGGGACGACTGCTTTGTGGTCAAGGCGCGGCAGCAGGCACAGGCGGCCGATCTGGTCGTGGTCAATCATCACCTGCTGCTGGCTGATCTGGCGCTCAAGCAGGAAGGTTTTGGCGAAATCCTGCCCGGCGCGCAGGCGTTCGTGATCGACGAAGCGCATCAATTGCCGGACCTGGCGCAGCAGTTCTTCGGCGAAAACATCAGTGCGCGGCAAGTCCAGGAACTGGCGCGCGATGCCCTGGCCGAATGCGGCGAAGTGGCGGGTTCGATCGGTCGGATCCAGGAGCCGGTGCGCGTGCTCGAACACGCCGTGCGCGAGTTGCGCTTGAGCCTGAACGATCTGCCGGTGCGTGGCAGCGGCAATCGCCTGCGCGAAGGTGATGCCCGCGATACCGCCCTGCACGATCTGGCGCATGCGCTGGCCGATCTGGGCTCGGCGATTGCACCGCTGGTTTCGGCCAGTCCCGGATTTGCCAACCTCGACGAACGCTTGGTGACCCTGCGCCAGCGCTTGCAGGCGTGGTTGATGCAGCCCGCAGCGTTGACGCCGGACGACGATGTCGAGCCGGATTTCGACGATCCACCGTCGATTCCGGCCGACGTGCTGTGGTACGAGTTGAGCGCGCACGGGTTTGTGCTGCATCGCACGCCGCTGGATGTCGCTGAGCCACTTCGCGCGTTTCGCGAGCGCAGCGGTGCGGCGTGGATACTGACTTCCGCAACGCTGGCGGTGGACGCCGGATTCGCGCACATCGCCGGCCGACTCGGCCTTGGCGAGGTGCGTACCTTGTTGCAACCCAGCCCGTTCGATTGGCCGCACCAGGCGCTGCTGTATCTGCCGAAGGATTTGCCCGAACCCAACAGCCGCGACTACGTGCAGGCAGTGGTGGACGCGGTGCGCCCGGTGTTGCAGTGCTCCGGCGGGCGCGCGTTTTTGCTGTTCACCTCGCACCGTGCGCTGCGCGAAGCTGCCGAACTGCTGGCCAACGATGCATGGCCGTTGTTCGTGCAGGGTACGGCGCCGCGACTGGAATTGCTGGAACGGTTCCGGGCCTCGGGCAACGGTGTGTTGCTGGGCGCGGCCAGTTTCTGGGAAGGCGTCGATGTCGCCGGCGACGCGCTCAGCGTGGTGGTGATCGACCGCCTGCCGTTTGCATCGCCCGACGATCCGGTGCTGGACGCGCGCTTGCAGGCGGTGCGCCGCAGCGGTGGCAATCCGTTTTTCGATGAGCAGGTGCCGCAGGCGGTGATCGCACTCAAGCAGGGGGTGGGCCGCTTGATTCGCAGCGAAACCGATCGCGGCGTGTTGATGTTGTGCGATCCGCGCCTGCTCGCCAAGGGCTACGGCCGGATTTTTCTCAACAGCCTGCCGCCGTTGCCGCGCACCCGCGCATTGTCCGATGTCGAAGCGTTTTTCAGCACGCATTCGGCGCCCGTCGTCGCGGTGGCCGATGATTCATGAAGGTGAACGCCCATGAAAATTCTGGCGTTTGAAACCGCAACCGAGGCGTGCTCGGTCGCGCTATGGATCGATGGCGAACTGCGCGAACGGCATGCCATCGCACCACGTCAGCACGCGCAATTGGTGTTGGTGTGGGCCGACGCATTGCTCGCCGAGGCTGGCATCGTGCGCAGCGCACTCGATGCGATTGCGGTTGGCCGTGGCCCCGGCGCTTTTACCGGCGTGCGCCTGGCCATCGCCACCGCGCAGGGTATCGCCCTGGCACTGGATCGGCCGGTGCTGCCGGTATCGACGCTGGCGGTGCTGGCGCAGGGCGCGCCCATCGGCAGCGATCAACCGATCATCGCGGCCATCGATGCGCGCATGGGCGAGGTTTATCTCGGTGTGTTCGAACGCGGCGCTGATGGACTGGTGCACGCCACCGTAGCCGAGTGGCTGGGTGTACCCGCAGATGCCGGAAAGTGCGTGGCTTCCGCGTTAGGCGTGGGCGGGTTTGGTATAGGTACAGGCTTCGCGGCCGAGGTCGGCGCACTCGTTACCGGACTGGGCTTGCCGCCCGCCACGGTCGATGCCACGGCCTTGCCGCACGCCGGCGACTGCGCTCGCCTGGCCGCCGCTGCCCTGGCGCGCGGCGAGGGCGTGCCAGCCGAGCAACTGGAACCGGCCTATCTGCGCAATCAGGTGGCGTTGACGCTGGAACAGCAACATGCCGCGCGGGCAGGGCGGGACTGACAGACACGACGGGCCCGAATGGCGCTGTTTCTCGGGGCTCGATACTCGGAAAAGCAATAGCAACAATGCGGAAGGCTGTGGTGAGTCTGGAACGCCTCGGTTCTTCATTCCAGCGGAAGCTGGAATCCAGAGCCTTTCGCTGTATGCCATCGTGTCGGACGTTGAATCCGCTGGAATGATGGTGAGCGATGGGTGCGTAATCGCAAACACGTGCATACGGCTCCCCTGTTTCAAGCCTGCGCGCTCGGCTTTCCTTTGCGGACCATTTGCTTTTCCTGAGTCCCGGCTTTATCGAAGCAACACCGCCAAGTCGTTGTTTGCTGGTGAACGCCTGCCCCGGCCCGGTGCCGGGCTGTGACCGCCATCAAATAGTGCTTGACACGGGGGGGGGGGGATGTAGAACCCTCGGTGACATAAAGCACATCGGCATTCAGGGGGATTGCATGGTGATGAAAGGAAGTGGGCGCTCGCGTGCCCGGGTGCTGGGGCTGTTGCTCGCATCGTTGCCATTTATGCCGCTGCCAATCATGCCGTTGCCGGCGTTTGCCGACAATCCATCAAACAACAATCCGACAAACGATAATCCAGCCACTGCGGATTCGCCCTTGCTCTGGGTCGCCGATGCGACCGGCGCGTTTGCCGTGGATCCAGTCGATGGCGAAGTGCTGCGCGATATCGCCGCGGCAAAGCATTCCCAGGCTATCGCCGTCGATCGTATCGACAATGTCATCTGGCTGCTGTCGAAACCCGATGCGCTGACCGCCTTCAATCTTGCCGGCGAGCCCTTGCTGAGCACCGACCTGCCTGCGTCGGCCGGCGCCGATGCCGACATGGTTGTCGATGCCAGCGCTGGCGTGCTCTGGTTGCGTGTCAAGCACTCGCTCTATCGCTTCGACAGCACCGGCGTAATGCAGCAGGAGATCGCGTTCCACCCGAGTGCGCAACTGCGCGCACTGGCTCTCGACGAGGCACGCTCGCGCCTGTGGTTGGCCACGCGTGATAGCTTGCTCGCCTTCGCACCGGATGGCACACAGTCGCTGGATATCGCCGTATCCGGTATCGCGGCAACCGGGGTTGATGCGGTTGCATTCGATCCGGTGTCCGAGTCGTTGTGGCTGGTGGCCGATCGCCGCGTGCAGCGTTACGACGCCGACGGCAATCGGGTATTCGACGGTACAGCGCCACGTAAGCTCGAACGCGCCGATGCCGATGGCCAGGGCGGGCTGTGGGCGGCTTCCGCATCCGCCCTGTATCACCTCGACAGCGACGGCCAGGTCGATCTGACTGTGCCGCCCGGTCATTCGCACGGGCTGCCGCGAGCGTTGCAAGCCGATCGCCGCGACGGTTCGGTGTGGGTGCTGCGCACCGATCGCCTGCACCACTATGCGCCCGATGGCAGCCTGTTGCACGAATTGGCACCCGGTTCCGATGCCCGTTGGCATCCACCGTTGACCGGGCTCGTCCTGGCCGGCGATCCGCCGGTTCGCGTACTCATTACCGACCCGGCCGAGGGCAGCGCGACCCGGCTCAACCCGCCGCCGGTCGATTTCACCATCGACGGCCTGCGCGCGGTGCCGGCACGCCTGTATCTTGCGGTCAACGGCAGCGAAACGGCGGCTGCCTGCGCTGCGCTCGGCGACGATGGCTGGCGCTGCACCCCGTTTGCCGCCCTGCCACAAGGCGAAAACAGCGTGATCGCCGCAGTCGCCAACGATAGCGGCATGCGTTTCGAATCGCCGGCCGTCCGCTTCCAGATCGACTCTATAGCCCCGGTCATCGCCATCGAGCACCCGCCGGAAAACCAGATCACCAACGTCGGCCAGACCGAGTTGCGCGGCAGCGTGAGCGAGCCCGCGGCGCTGGCGTTGAACGGCGCGCCCGTGCCGGTGGCCGCAGACCTCGCGTTCAGCCAGTTGGTGGCCCTCGACGAGGGCAGCAACGCGCTGGCGTTGTCGGCGCAGGATGCGGTCGGCAATATCGGCACCGCGCAGCGCACGGTGCTGCGCGACAGCGTGCCGCCGGCAGCGCCGGACAGCGTCCGCATCACGCTCGCAGCAACTGCCGGAACGATCCGCATCAGCGGCGCGGCCGGCGCGGTGGAGGCCGGCGGTTCGGTGGTTATCACCAATCAGACCACCGGCGATAGCGTCATCGTCATCGCCAACGCCGACGGCAGTTTCGATGCCACCATTGCCGGCAGCAGCGCCGATACCTACACCCTGTTCGCCCGCGACGCGGCCGGCAACGCCAGCACGGCGCTGCAGTTGATGGTGCCGCCGCCGGCCGACGAGTCGATCCCGCCCGACCCGGCCAGCGTCGCCCCGCAACTGCCCGCGGTCGGCGCGCCGCCGCTCGCCGAGCGCATCGCATTCCTCTACACCGGCAGCAACCCGATCCAGCGCGATGTCGCGCCCGGCACCATCGAAGCGCGGCGCGTGGCAGTGCTGCGCGGCAGCGTGCGCGACCGCGCCGGTGCGCCGATCCCTGGCGTCAATGTCAGCGTGCTGCGCCATCCCGAGCTCGGCCACACCCTGACCCGTGCCGACGGCAGGTTCGATCTGGCCGTCAACGGCGGTGGCCTGTTGACCCTCGTCTATCGCAAGGACGGCCTGTTGCCTGTGCAGCGCAGCGTGCAGACGCAATGGAACGACTGGTTCGTTGCCGACGACGTGGTGATGATCGCGCTTGATCCGCAGGTCACCCGCATCGACCTCGCCGATACCAGCCAGCCGTTCCAGGTCGCGCAAGGCAGCGTGGTCGAGGACAGCGACGGCCGCCGCCAGGTGAGCCTGTTGTTCCCGGCCGGCACCACCGCAACGATCACCCGCGCGGACGGCAGCACCGCGCAACTCGACACGCTCGACGTGCGCGCCACCGAATACACCGTCGGCGCCAGCGGCCCGGATGCGATGCCGGCGCCATTGCCGGCCACGTCGGCATACACCTACGCGGTCGAGTTGTCGGTCGATCAGGCCATCGCGCAGGGCATCAAGGTCGACGGCAAGGACGTGGTGTTCAACCAGCCGGTGCCGTTCTACCTCGACAACTTCCTCGACTTCCCGGTCGGCGCCGCGGTGCCGGTGGGCTACTACAACGCCGACATCGCCGCCTGGGTGCCGTATCCCAACGGTCGCATCGTCAAGATACTGGGCGAAGACAACGGCCACGCCGTGCTCGACGTTTCCGGCAGCGGCCAGCCGGCCAGCGCCGATGAACTGACGGCGTTCGGCATCACCGACGCCGAGTTGGCGCAACTCGCGGCAACGTACGCGCCCGGCATCAGCCTGTGGCGCGTGCCGCTCACGCATTTTTCCACCTGGGATCACAATTGGCCGTACGGCCCGCCGCCGGATGCGGAGCCGCCGAAAGTCGATCCGCCGAAGAAGGACGATCCGCCGGATTCGGATGAAGAAAACAAGTGCAAAGGCTGCATCGTCAGCCCGCAGGTGCGCTCGCTGGGCGAATCCATCCCGATCGCCGGCACGCCCTACAGCCTGCACTACCAGAGCGAGCGTGCGCCGGGTTTCGGCCGTAACAGCGTCACCATTCCGCTGACTGGCAGCAGTGTTCCCGCAAGCCTGCAAACGGTTGAACTAACAATTACTATCGCCGGCCAGCGTGAGACCCAGCGCTTTGCCGCTGCGCCCAACCTAAGCCACACCTTCGTGTGGGACGGACTGGACGGTATGGGGCGACCGGTCGTAGGCAGTGCGACCGCGTTCATCAAATTGAATTACATCTACCCGTGCGAATACCGGCCGGGCGACAACGGCTTTGCGCAATTTGGCGACAGTGCGAACCCCATCGGTACGAGGGATCGTTGCCAGGGCTTCGAGATTCCAGCGGCTTTTACGCTGCCTCTTCGATCACCAGTCACGCGCGGCAGGTTTGGCGGAGCTGCAAACTGGGGTATCTCAATCGAGCATCGATTCGACGAGAGTTCAGGTGTGCTTCAATCTGGCTTCGGATCCAAACGGACGATTTCAACACCTACTATCAGCACAATTGCCGGGTCACCTCAGGGCGAGCGCGGTTTTTCAGGTGATGGTGGAGCGGCAATCTTGGCGCTTTTCGACTCACCCCGTGATGTTTGGTTTGCCGCCGACGGCACCCTTTTCGTAGCCGACACGAGTAATGGCCGTGTTCGACGTATATCGCCAGATGGCCGCATCGATACCGTTGCGGGCAGTGGTGGGTTTGGCACTCAGCCGGATGAAGAAGGCGCCATTGCAACGCGGAGAAATGTTAGTCCGACCGGAGTTGCGGTTGGGCCAGATGGGAGCATCTACATTGCTGAGGCGGGCTTCAATAGGGTTCGGCGAGTTTCCCCGCAAGGAATTATTCGAACAGTTGCTGGTGGGGCATACGGGTACTTTGGCGACGGTGGCCCTGCCATAGCAGCAGGCTTGGTGCAACCTACAAGTATCGCGCTCGGGCCAGACGGAAGCTTGTATATAACCGATACGGGCAACCACGCTGTTCGTCGCGTAGCTCCAGACGGGATAATATCGACTGTAGCGGGGACAGGCGTTGCTGGGTTTTCTGGCGACGGCGGGATAGCAACTAATGCGCGCTTGTCACGTCCTACCGATATTGCAATCGTTGCAGACGGCAGCATGTATATCGTTGATTCCATAAATGATCGCGCACGTCGAGTTGCTGCGGACGGTCGTATAGAAACGTTCGCTGGTAACGGAGCGTTGGGGTTTTCTGGCGATGGCGGTCTCGCTGTTGAGGCGAGCCTATTTCGCCCGGAATGGCTGGCGATCGGAGCTGAAGGAGACGTATACATTAATGAGTTCGGTGGTCGTGTCCGTCGTATCAACACCGGCGGTTTGATCGACACAGTCGCTGGGACTGGAGCTTTCGATTTTACCGGTGATGGTGGGCCCGCAACGCTGGCGACTTTCAATCAACCGCGCGGCATTGCCATAGGCCCGGATGGCGGCTTGTACATCGCCGACACGTTCAATAATGTCGTTCGTAGAGTTGCACGGGGTGATATCAAGAGTGGTACAAACGGCGACCTCGCCATCCCCTCCGAAGACGGCGCCAGCCGTTTCGTGTTCGACAGCGCTGGCCGCCATCTGCGCACCGAGAATGCGCTGACGGGGCAGATGGTGTTGACCTTTGCCCGCGATGCCGAGGGGCGCTTGCTTACCGTCACTGATGCCGACGGCAACGTCACCACCATCGAGCGCGACGGCAACGGCCAACCCACCGCCATCATCGCCCCGCATGGACAGCGCACCGCGTTGACGGTAGACGGCAACCAACATTTGACCGGGGTCGTCGATCCCACCGGTGCGACGTGGGCGATGCAATACACCGACAGCGGCCTGATGACGCAGATCACCCACCCCAAGGGCGGGGTGAATGCCTTTACTTACGACGCCGACGGTCGCCTGTTGCGTGATCTCGACCCCGAGGGCGGCGGCTGGCAGCTCAATCACACCGAACAAGCGGATGGCAGCGACCGCACCGAGATGATCAGCGGCGAGGGCCGGGTGCGCGTGTTCTCCACTACGCGGCAAAGCAACGGCAGCCGCCTGTATACCGACCAGTCGCCCGACGGCACCATCACCACGCGCAGTTACGACGATGCCGGCGCGACCACCATCACGCAAGCCGACGGCACCGTGCTGTTCACCAAGGAAGGCCCGGACCCGCGCTTCAAGATGGATGCGCCGATACTTGCCGAGCGCAAGGTCACGCTGCCCTCGGGGCTGGCCTTCCAGCAGACCACCACCCGTGCGGTAACACTGGCCGACCCGGCGGATGCCCTGTCGCTGCAATCGCTGACCGACACGGTGAGCACCAATGGCCGGGTCGAGACGGCGGCGTTTGATGCTGCGGCTCGACGTTGGACATTCGCTTCGCCCGCGAACCGAGTGGTGACGCTAAGCGTTGATGATCAAAGCCGACCGCTCATGCGAGCGGTTGCGGGGCTCGAACCTGCAACCGTGAGTTACGACAGCCGTGGGCGGCTCAGTGTCTTGGCCCAGGGTAGTGGTAGTGCCGCCCGCGCGACGCGCCTCGACTATTACGCAGCCACCGATAGTGCGCAAGCTGGGTTTTTGCGAAGTATCACCGATACCATTGGCCGTGAGACGACATTTACCTACGACGCAGCGGGGCGGATGACCGCGCGAACCCTGCCGGATGGCGACCGCATCGGCTTCCAGTACGACGCCCAAGGCAATCTCGCAGCACTCACCCCGCCCGGTCGCTCGGCGCACGTATTCAACTACGACCGGCTCGATCAGACGACCGCCTACACCCCGCCGGATCTGAGCGGCATCGATACGATCACCCGCTATCACTACAACCTGGATCGGCAAACAACGCGCATCGAACGGCCGGGCGGTGCGGTGATCGATTTTGTCTACGATAGCGGTGGCCGGGTGGCGAG
Source organism: Gammaproteobacteria bacterium HGW-Gammaproteobacteria-4 (assembly GCA_002839995.1). Taxonomy (GTDB): domain Bacteria; phylum Pseudomonadota; class Gammaproteobacteria; order Xanthomonadales; family Xanthomonadaceae. Next base: position 13,845 of record PGZC01000028.1, read on the forward strand.
CCGCACGATCCCTACCGGAGTGGATACTTACGCCTATGACGCCACTACCGGCCAACTTGCGACCATCGACACGTCGGACGGCATCGGCTTGGCGTTCACGTGGGACGGCCTGTTGCCCAAAACTACAGTCTGGAGCGGCCCGGTCCGTGGCAGTATCAGCCGCACCTTCGACAGCAATTTCTGGATCACACGGGAAACCGTCGAAGGCGACGCGGTGGATTTCACTTACGACGCCGATGGCTTGTTGGTTCAAGCGGGTGGCCTGAGCCTTGCGCACGACCCCGGCAACGGCCTCGTCACCAGTGTTGGCGTGGGGATCGTCGACGAGACGCGCGACTACAACGGTTTTGGCGAGTTGGAGAGCCGCAGCGTTTCGGCGACCGGTGCTCCGGTTTATCAGGTGACTTATGCACGCGATCCGCTCGGCCGCATTGTCGAGCAAGCCGAAACCACCGGAGCGACTACCGCAACGCTGGCCTATGCCTATGATGTCGACGGTCGCTTGAGCGAGGTGCGGCGCAACGGCGCCTTGGCCGAGAGTTACACCTTTGACGTCAACAGCAACCGCGCAACCAAAACCACGCTCGCCGGCACGATCACCTACAGCTACGACGCCCAGGATCGCCTGCTGGAGGCCAGCGGCACGAACGGCGCGACGAGCTACGCCTACACCGAAGCCGGCGATCTGCGTGCCAAGACCACCGCTGCCGGCACTACTGCCTACGATTACGACGCGGTCGGCAACCTGCGCGCGGTCGTCTTGCCCAACGGTAAAAACATCACCTACCTGATCGACGGCCAAGACCGGCGCGTCGGCAAGCGGGTCGATGGTGTGCTGATGCAGGGCTGGCTCTACGGCGACCAACTTAATCCGGTCGCCGAGCTGGACGGTCAAGGTAATGTTGTTGCTCGCTTCGTCTACGCTGACCAACTCAATGTGCCTGTCTATATGACGAAGGGTGGCGCTACATATCGAATCGTCAGCGATTACTTGGGCAGCCCGCGACTCGTGATCGACACCGCTACCGGTGCAGTCGCACAACGCATGGATTACGATGCCTTTGGCAACGTCGTCACCGACACCAACCCGGGCTTCCAGTCCTTTGGTTTTGCTGGCGGGCTTTACGACCCGGACACCGGTCTCGTGCGCTTCGGTGCCCGCGACTATGATCCAGAGACAGGAAGGTGGACGGCGAAGGATCCAATTGGTTTCGCGGGCGGGGAGTCGGGTCTGTACTCCTATGTGGGTGTGAATCCCATCGGCCATGTCGATCCATCTGGACTTGGCCCGGTCGCCTTTGGTGTATGCACAGTTGCCAACATTGGATTCCAAGCTTACTCATTGCATCAAGCCACTCAGATCAAGGGAAGGGATCAAGTTCAGAGTCAACTGAAAGCAATTAACAAGAAGATTTCAGAGTGCCCTGCGGATGATCTCGACCAATTCGAAAAGCTGATCGGAGAAAGAGATAGGTTGATCATGGAAGGGTTGAATACAGCGAAGTCGCATGCCCAAGAGAACGTTGGATACACAATGAGCGATTTGGCGACTGGCGTATTGTGGGAAGCTGCTTGTGGTGCGTTGTTATTGGCACCGACCCCGTGAGCGAATTGACAAGAAATACATACATCGATGGTGATCGAACGGCGAAGTTTGGAGTCGTGATTTCCGTCCTGCTTTTGATTGCGGCTGCCTTGGTTCTTATGCAACACGACGGTGCGGTTGCAACATTAAGGAGTTCTCCACTGCATTACGCTGCCCTTTGGGTTGCTTGTGTGTTGATGGAGTTCGCCGGAATGTACTGCGTTTACCTTGTTGTGAGTTCCATAGGAACAGGCGGCTTCCCAAGCCCGAGATCCAAGCTGCCCGCCCGCTTCCGCCTCTCATTCGGGGCAGTTGCGATCGGTTACCGCTGCATCATGATTGCTGCTGCTGTCCATTTGATGGTTTTCCCAGCCCTCATAATTCGCTATGTCAACAGCTTCTGACAAGCGCGGGGTCACCATTTCGCCGCCGCCGTCAACAGGCGCGAAAAAATCTCTCCCGGGCCGGGCTTGTCGTGAGTGTGCTTGCGTTGCAGGTAATCGCGCCCGACGAAGCCCCGGACACCCACGCGAAGCCCCGGACGAAGCCCCGGACACCCAAGGTTCAGACGGCGATGCAATACACCGACAGCGGCCTGATGACGCAGATCACCCATCCCAATGGCGGCGTCAATGCCTTCACCTACGATGCCGATGGCCGATTGCTGCGCGATCTCGATCCCGAAGGCGGTGGCTGCTGGCAGCTCAATCACACCGAACAAGCGGATGGCAACGACCGCACCGAGATGATCAGCGGCGAGGGCCGGGTGCGCGTCTTTTCCGTGACCAAGCAAAGCAACGGCCAGCGCCTGTACACCGACCAGTCGCCCGACGGCACCATCACCACGCGCAGTTACGACGATGCCGGCGCCACCACCATCACCCAGCCCGGCGGCACTGTGCTGTTCACCAAGGAAGGCCCCGACCCGCGCTTCAAGATGGATGCGCCGGTACTGGCCGAACGACGCATCACGCTGCCATCGGGGCTGGCCCTCCTACAGACGACCACCCGCGCAGTAACATTGGCTGATTCGGCGGATGCCCTGTCGCTGCAATCACTCACCGATACCGTGACCACCAATGGCCGGGTCGAGAGGGCGGTATACGAAGCAGCGGTGCGGGAGTGGACCTTTACTTCGCCGGCCAACCGCGTGGTCACGGTCACTGTGGATGGCCAGAGTCGGCCGCAGACCGAAGTGGTGCGTGGCCTGGATCCCGTCACGACGAGTTATGACAGTCGCGGGCGACCGAGTAACCTCCTTCAGGGCAGCGGCAGCGAAGCTCGGTTGACAAGCTTCGATTATTACGACGTTATAGCGGGCGCGCAGGCGGGCTATCTGCGTGCCATAACCGATGCGATTGGCCGCGAGACAATCTTTACCTACGATGCTGCTGGGCGCGTTATCGCGCAAACTCTACCGGATGGCGTTAGCGTTGGCTTTCAGTACGACGTCAGGGGCAATCTGGCTGCGCTCACCCCGCCCGGCCGCACCGCGCACGTGTTCGAGTACGACCGGCGCGATCAGGCCACCGCCTACACCCCGCCCGATCTGAGTGGTGTCGATACGATCACCCGCTATCGCTACAACCTTGATCGCCAAGTGACAGCCATTGAGCGCCCCGGCGGTGAGACGGTGTCCTTCGAGTACGACGTTGGCGGCCGGCTTGTGAGCCGAATTCTGCCCACGGGCAACACGACTACCTACGCTTTCACTGCTGCCACAGGGCAACTTGCCACCATTGGTACTGCTGACGGCATCGGTCTGGCCTTCGCTTGGGATGGCCGGCTGCCGAAAGGTACTACGTGGAGTGGTCCGATGAACGGCAGCGTCAGCCACGCCTTTGACAGCAATTTCTGGCTGACCCAGGAGACCGTCGAAGGCGACACGGTGGAATTGGCTTATGACGCCGATGGTTTGCTGATCCAGGCCGGTGTGTTGAGTCTCGCGCGCGAAAGCGGCAACGGTCTCGTTACCAGTGTCAGCGTGGGGATAGTCGACGACACGCGCCGTTACAATGGCTTTGGCGAGTTGGCCAATCGCAACGTTACGGCGGCTGGCGACACAGCCTATCAGGTCAATTTCACTCGCGACCAACTTGGCCGCATTGTCGAGCAAGGCGAAGCAATCAATTCGACCTCAGCCACTGTCTTGAGCTACGGCTATGACAGTGCCGGTCGGTTGACCGAGGTCCGTCGCGATGGCGCGGTGGTCGAACGTTACGCCTTCGACGCCAACAGCAACCGCACGGCCAAGATCACGGCGGGTGGCACGATCAACTACACCTACGACGCGCAGGATCGCCTGCTTGATGCCAGTGGCCCGGCCGGCACCACCACGTACGCGTACACTGAGGCTGGCGATCTTCGCTCCAAGACTGTTTCAGCCGGGACGAGTACCTTCGAATACGACGCCGCCGGCAACTTGCGCGTAGGGCAACTGGCTAATGGTAGGCGGATCGAATACCTGATCGACGGCCAGGACCGGCGAATCGGCAGGCAGGTCGACGGCGCACTGGTGCAGGGCTGGCTGTACCGCGACCAACTCAACCCCGTCGCCGAGTTGGATGGTCAGGGCAACCTTGTCTCCCGTTTCGTCTACGCCGACAAGGGCAATGTACCGTCGTACTTGGTCAAGAACGGCGTTACCTACCGCATTGTCAGCGATCACCTCGGCAGTGTGCGTATGGTGATCGACGCCGCTACCGGCGCAGTCGCACAACGGATGGATTACGATGCCTTTGGCAACGTCGTCGCCGACACCAACCCCGGCTTTCAGCCATTTGGGTTTGCCGGTGGGTTGTATGACCGGGATACCGGTCTGGTGCGCTTTGGTGCGCGGGATTACGATCCAGAAATCGGGCGGTGGACGGCGAAGGATCCGATTGGGTTCGCGGGAAGGGATTCGAATCTGTACGCCTATGTCGGGGGGAATCCGATAACGCTAATTGATCCGCTTGGTCTGGCTGGGTGCTTCGTAGTTTGGCCGGGCTACCCCATCACGATCCCGGGGACAAGCCAAACAGTTCCTTTGGTTCATGCGGGCGTTTTGTCGTATGACAGTGCAGGACAAACTCGCTACTACGAGTACGGTCGCTACAACGGAGATCTCGGAAATGTGCGGCGTCGGAGCGTTCCAGATCTCAAGCTGGGTCCCGACGGGAAGCCAACTGCTGAGTCCTGGGGGAAGTTGATGGAAGCCTTGGACGAGTTCGGGAAGGGGAAAGGAGCTCGGACAAGCTGTGATGACAACGCAAGTGCCGCCGAGATCAATGCGTTTGCGGAGCAGCGGCGGAATGACCCGAATCGGGCACCATATAGCTGGAATCCGCTAAGTCCCAACACATGCACAAACTTCGCGCAAGATGCGTTGGATGCGGGGCGCTGATGACCAAGCTACCTTGGGTATTTTCCGGACTAGTGTTGGCTGCGGCGATTTACGTCTGTATCTTGCTGCTCAATGCTGGTGTTGCGCTTGATGATGCGAGGTCAGAAGTAGCTCGGCAACGCGAGCGCAATAGTCTCGCGTTGTCCGTTATCCGCGAAGAATGGGTGGGGAGGAAAGCGGCAGATGTTGCTGTCCTGTCCATAGAGTTCGAGCGGCAAGGTGTCATTGTGGGTACGGAAGGAGAAGCCTTTGAAATTGGCGATCTTATTTTTGAAGTTAAGGAAGGCGTAGTCGCCGACGTGCACTACATTGATTGAAGACTCGGCCCACGAAGTCCCGGACACGAAGTCCCGGACACCCAAGGTTCAGACGGCGATGCAATACACCGATAGCGGCCTGATCACACGAGCCGGGGTCACCATTTCGCCGCCGCTGTCAACAGGGCCGCAAAAACGTCTCCCGGGCCGGGCTTGCCGTGAGTGTACTTGCGTTGCATGTAATCGCGCCGGCGGTGTTTTCGGATAAGCGTGGCCAATGGCCGCACCAGTCACCCTTGTGGATCAAGGCGATCGATATCGCCCCTGGCATCGCTGCCCAAACACTGATCTGTGACCGTCGCAGCGTCCATGTGGCCGACCGTGGTCGGCAGCACAGATGCGTGGTTTGAGGTATCCCTCATCCAACCCTCGTTGGCTCGTGCGACGGGCGGACAACCGGGCGCAACGCATCCGGCTTACACTCGACGTTGGGCCGGGGAACAAACGCATTCGACATGACCATCAATCCAATCGCGCGTGATCGCTATCGCCTCGTGCTGTTCGGCATCTACCTGTCGTGGTGGGTGGTGCTTGCAATCAACCCCTGGTATCGCCAGGACTGGTTGCTTGAGAACGTGCTGGTGTTCGTGCTGGTGCCGTTTGCGGTTGCGGTGCATCGGCGATTGTCGAACAGGGCGATCAGCGCGCTGTTCGTGTTTCTGGCGCTGCATGCGTTGGGCGCGCATTACACCTACGCCGAGGTGCCGTACGACGTCTGGTCGGAGGCGCTGTTCGGGCGGTCGATCAATTCGTTGCTGGGACTCGAGCGCAACCATTTCGATCGTCTCGTGCATTTTCTCTATGGCCTGTTGATCACGCCCACAGCGATCGAGTTGATCGACAGCCGGGTGACGCAGCGTGGTGCATGGCGTTATCTGCTTCCGTTCACGTTCATGGCTTCGCACGCGGCGATCTACGAGGTGTTCGAGTGGTTTGCGGCAGAGTGGTTCGGTGGCGATCTGGGCGTGGCGTATCTGGGCACCCAGGGCGATGTCTGGGATGCGCAGAAGGATTCGGCGCTGGCGATCCTGGGCGCGCTGATCACCGTGGTTGTTGTGCGGATGCGAGCTGACGTCTTGGCGCGCCGCCGCGTACAGGACGGGCCAGGGCCAAATCAAGGATAATGCCCGCTCTTGTCTGCCGGCAGCGCGTTAATCGATGAAAACCCCCAGCGGACTGCAACCCCTGATCGACGATGGTGTGATCGATGCCGTGCTGCGGCCGCTCAAGAGCGGCAAGGAAGCCTCGGTATACGTGGTCAGTGCCGGCGATGAGGTGCTGTGCGCGAAGGTCTACAAAGACATGGCGCAACGCAGTTTTCAGGCGCGGGTGCAGTATCAGGAAGGCCGCAAACAACGCGGCAGCCGGCAGGCGCGGGCGGTGGGCAAGGCCAGCAAGTTCGGCCGCCGTCAGCAGGAGGCGGAGTGGAAGAACGCCGAGGTGGATGCGCTATACCGTCTCGCCGATGCCGGGGTCTGCGTGCCCGAGCCGCGCGGCTATTTCCATGGTGTGCTGCTGATGGCGCTGGTCACCGATGGCGATGGCCACAGCGCTCCGCGTTTGGGCGAAGTGGAGCTGACGCCGGTGCAGGCGCGTGCCTATCACGCTGCGCTGATTCGCGATGTCGTGCGCATGCTCTGTATCGGCCTGATCCACGGCGATCTGTCGGAATACAACATTCTGGTGACCGAGGCGGGCCCGGTGCTGATCGATTTTCCGCAGGTGGTCAGCGCCGCCGGCAACAATGCCGCGCGCGCGATGCTGCTGCGCGATGTGCACAACGTGCGCGACAGCCTGGCGCGTTTTGCGCCGGAGTTGGCATCGACCCATTTCGGCGAGGAGATGTGGGCGCTTTACGAGCAGAGCGCGTTGAAGCCGGATTCCGAATTGAGCGGTCGCTTCGTGTTCGACGAACGTGACGCGGATGTGGACGCGGTGATGTGGTCGATCCGCGATGCGCGCGAGGAAGCGCTGATCCGGCAGCAGGGGCGCGAGGCGGCGGAGCAGGATTAAGGCACACGATCAGCATGAAAACCCTGCGGATAGCGCACACCGATCTGGTCGTATCGCGTATTGCACTGGGCTGCATGCAGCTTGGTGGCAGTTGGGATGCGACGGCATTCACGGATGTCGAGCGCAGCCGGGCCGTGCGGCTGGTGACGGCAGCAGTGGAGCAGGGCATCAACCTGTTCGATCACGCCGACATCTACGCCTGCGGCAAATCCGAAGCGGTATTTGGCGAGGTGCTGCAACAGATGCCGGGCCTGCGCCAGCGCATCGTGATCCAGTTCAAATGCGGCATCCGTTTTGCCGATACGCCCAATACCGGCGATCCGGCGCGATACGATTTCAGCCATGCCCATATCACCGCTTCGGTGGAGGGCAGCTTGCGCCGGCTGCGCTGCGATCACCTCGATATCCTGCTGCTGCATCGGCCCGATCCGCTGGTCGAGCCCGAGGAAGTGGCGATGGCGTTCGATGCACTGCAACGCAGCGGCAAGGTGCGCTATTTCGGGGTGAGCAACCACAGCGCCGGTCAGATCGCCCTGTTGCAGCGTTATCTGGCGCAACCGCTGGTGATCAATCAGCTCGAACTGAGTCTGCTGCATTCGCCGTTGATCGATGAGGGTGTGGCGGTCAACACCTCGGCCGCATCCAGCACAGCGGCAACCGGCACCCTGGATCACTGCCGCGCCCAGGGCATCTCGATTCAGGCATGGTCGCCACTGGCCGGTGGCGCGTTGCTCGCGGCGCCGGCAACGGCATCGCCCCATGTAGGCGCCGCTGCCGCGCGGGTCGCAGCGCTGGCCGATGCGTACGGAACCAGCAGGGAAGCGATTGCGCTGGCCTGGTTGCTGCGCCATCCGGCAGGGATCGTGCCGGTGGTCGGCACCACCCGGGTCGAGCGCCTGCTCGCCTGCTGCCAGGCCGATGGCATTACCCTCAGCCGTGAACAATGGTACGGCCTGTACAATGCCGCGCGCGCTGTGCCGTTGCCGTGATCGAGTGTGGTGCTTCGTAATTGCCGGAACGTGAATATGTCGGTCGGATCAAGCGCCGGCCGCTCCAGCGCATCCATGCGCCCGCGGCACTTGCACATCCATGTGCATCGTAGGCGCGGATCCGACAGCTACTTGCGCGCGGTGCAGACGGCCGGCATAACTGATGTCGGCTCCACCGCTGCGCGGCTTGAGCCGACCTACGCGCATCGTGGCTGTCATTGGGTTCTGCCATTCGCCTCGAAGCGTGAATAACCTGCCTCGAGCCGCAATCAGGCCGGCTGGGTTACTGCGCGTGTTGCTCCGCCCATCGCACAGTTTGCGTGTCACCCGCGGCGTTTGCCGCAGCGATAAGGCTGCGCAACACGCTGCGTTTGCCGTGGCTGCGGTTCAACTGCAAGCGATAGGCGGCCACTGCCAATGCCGGCTGATCGGATTCGCGCAACAGGTCGCCGTGCAATTCGGCGGCGGGATAGTCGATCAATGGCGGCCCGAACGCTGAAGCCATATGGCTTTCGCGCTTGCTCGCGTCGGCTGCCGCGGCCAGCGCGTCGGATGCCCGTCCTGCCGCCATCTGCGCGACCGCTTGCAATTGCAGGCGCTGAATGTCGAGTCGATCGAGGAATTGCAGGTCGGTGGGCAATGTTTCGGCTTGCGCTGCGACGCGCTGTTGCAATTGCAATTGCTCGTGTTCAAACACCTGCTGCCAGTGTTGGCCTATGCGGATGTCGCCACGGCGAAAGCCGGCCATGGAACGCACGAACGCGACCAGCAGCTTCGGGTCGCTGCCATCGCCCAGTTCGAACGGCCAGTTCAATATGTCGCTGTTCCAATCCCGCGTCTCGATCAGATAACGCGCCCACATCTGCACCAGCGAGCCGGTCAGCGAGGTGTCGGCGTCGAGTTGCAATGGCCCCGGCGGTGGTTCGGACGAAGCACGCCGATCGGCGATGGCTTGCTCAAGCAAGTTATTGGCGGCGCGCTGCTGGCCCGTTTGCAACAAGCCGTAGAGCAGCCAGAAGTTGTAGTGGCCGGTATGACGTGGCGGCATTCCGCGCTGTGCGAGTTGCCGGTTGACGACCTCGAGTGCGGCGCGGTTGGCCGCGATCAGCGCATCCCACATGCCCAGTTCCAGGAAAATATGCGAGGCCATGTGCTGCGCGTGACCGGCATCCGGCGCCAGCCTCGCCAAGGCGCGTGCGGCACTCAGACCGAGCACGGCATGCACGGGGTCATCGACGCCGTGGATCAGGTAATGCGCCGCTCCCGGATGCTGCGGATTGGCCGAAAACACGTCCTGGGCAATGGCAGCGGCACGCAGGTAGTCGGGGATATCGCGCACGCCGGCGTGGACGCCGAAATACGCCAGCGCGTGAAACAACCGGACTTCGTGATCGTCGGGGTAGCGATTCGCCATGTCGGCCATGAAGCGCAGGTAGGCCAAGTCGCGCTCGGCCTTGCTGCCTTCGCCGTAGAGCACGTCCACTGCTGCCAGAAAGTCGCGTTCGACTGCGGCGGGCGCCTTGGCGGCGCGGGCCTTCGCGTTGATGCCGAGCCGAATCAGCGTCGCCAGCGCCTGATCGCGATCCTGCTGGTCCCAGATCGGATGGTTGTAGGTCATGGCCTCGCCCCAGTAGGCCATGGCGAAGTCGGGTTCCAGTCGTTGTGCCAGGGCAAACGCGTCGCGTGCGCGCTCGTATTCGAACAAATGCAGCAACAGCATGCCGCGAACGAACGCCGCGTGTGCCTCGGGCACGGTGGCCGAGGTGGGGAAATGGATCACGCCCAGCGCCGGTGCGTCGGTCGAATCGATTGCGAGCGTGTCGGCATGCGGGCGTTCGTGCGATATGCCGGCAGATGCACACAGCAGCACGATCAGACCGACCAGGTTGCAGCGTGCAGCAGCGGTTATGAGCGGCATGACGGGGCTCCATCGTCGCGTGGTCTGCCAATTGGGACGGTTTCCCGGTGGTAGGGTTCCCGCATGGCAGCATCGCGGCTCCCACATGGACACACCTGTTTCAACAGGTGAAAGCTGTGGCTGCAATGGTATCAATTCATTGCCCGGACGCAGACGACACGCCGTATCCGTCAGTTGTGACGATAGCTCAGCAGACGGCCACGGTAGGGTGGCTGGTCGTCGTCGTCGAGCGCGCTGCGTTGTTCGCTGACGTCATAGCCCAGTGTCGCCATATTGCGAGTAAAGGCGTTGCTGTTGCCGCGACCGGGATCGGTGATCAGCACCTCGCCGTCGGCAGTGCCGTGGCGACGAACCAGCGCTGCCAGCAGGTCGGCGTGGCCGCGTTCGTACAGAATGTCGCTGCCGATGATCAGGTCATAAAGCGGCAATGGATGGTTGGCTTCAGCCCACGGCATGTCGCGGTAGACAAGGGCAGCCATGCCATTGAGCGCGGCGTTGTGGTTGAGGAACGACTCGGCCAGCGGATGATGGTCGCTGGCGGTGATGTTGGCGTGACGTCGTTGTAATACCAGACTGGCCAGGCCGAGTCCGCATCCGATTTCGAGAATGCATTTGCCGGCGATCACGTAGTGACTCATGGTCTGCGCCAGAAGGCGGCCGGCGGGCCATACCTGCCCGAACAGGCACCATTGTGCCGAGGAAATGCCGGCGCGCTCGGCAAGCCGGTCGGGATCGGCGAATTGCTGGCGGTCGCTGAGCGCACGAATGCGAAAGTCGTGGCCGCCGAGGCGAACCGTAAGCAGACGCGTGGTGTAGCCCGGCATGGGCCGTCCTCGGCAATGTTACAGCGATGCGGGCATCGCAGAACGGCGAGTGGGCTACCAGGCCGGGAAACTGAGCGAACGCGTGATGCGTGGTTTGTGGTGTGTGTCAGGCGTGCCCGCCGCAATGGCGGGCAACGCCGTCGTGTTCGAGGCCGTTGTGGTGATTGCGCGGCCCCAGGTTTCGATTAGCCGTTCGATGGCTCCGATTTGGCTTCAGTGGCTGACGTGAGCGTTGGCTCTGGAGTGGCAACATCGACCCGCGGTGTTTCGACATGCGGGGCTTCGACCCGTGGCGCTTCCACATGCGGCGCTTCGACCCGTGGTGCCTCGACCCGTGGTGCCTCGACCCGCGGCGCTTCGACACGCGGCGCTTCCGCATGCGGTGCTTCGACCCGCGGCGCTTCGACCCGCGGCGCTTCGACCCGTGGCGCTTCGACCCGCGGTGCTTCGACCCGCGGCGCTTCGACCCGCGGCGCTTCGACCCGCGGGGCTTCCACGCGCGGCGCTTCCGCATGCGGTGTTTCGACCCGTGGTGTTTCGACCCGTGGCGCTTCGACCCGCGGCGCTTCGACCCGCGGCGCTTCCACGCGCGGGGCTTCGACCCGCGGGGCTTCGACCCGCGGTGCTTCGACCCGCGGGGCTTCGACACGCGGGGCTTCGACCCGCGGTGCTTCGACCCGTGGTGCTTCGACCCGCGGCGCTTCGACCCGTGGTGCTTCGACCCGTGGTGCTTCGGCCCGCGGCGCTTCGACCCGTGGTGCTTCGGCCCGCGGCGCTTCGACCCGTGGTGCTTCGGCCCGCGGCGCTTCGGCCCGCGGTGCGTCGCTCGGCGCGTTTTCGGCAGCAGTCTTGTCGGCAAAGTCCAGCGGTTGCTGATCCGGTGTCACGTTGGACTCGACGTTGCCTTCGCTGCCGTCATTCTTGCGACGACGACGGCCGCCGCGACGACCCCGACGACGACGCGCGCTCGTGCTTTCCGCTCCTTCCTGGCCGTTGTCCGGTACCGAATCGGGTGTTGCAGCCGATACAGCAGCGCTGCCGGCATCCGACTGGGCTGGAGGATTGCTCTCGGCCAATGGCATTGCCGCAGCCACAGCGACGACCGAGGTTTCGCTACTGCGTGCAGTCTCCGGTTTGCCGGTTATCGCCGGGCTTGTCTCGGTCGGCCGCACGGTAGCTTCCGGTTGCGGTTTGGCCGGCGCTGCCGGGCGTTCCTTGGGTTGCCGGTTGCCGCGCTCATCGTCCAGACGCTTGTTGGGCGCGCCGGAAACGGCCTTGTCCTTGTTGCGACCGCCGCGGGTTTTTCGCTGCTGGCCGCCTGCCGCTTGATCGCGCGAACGCTTGGGCTCATCGCGATCACGCGGTGCTTCATCACGCGACGGTTCCGGGCGGTTGCGTTCGGGACGTGGCGATGACGGCACGTGCTTGGGACTGGCCGGTTTTACCGGTGCCGCGCTGTCGCCACGAATGGCCGCGAACAGGCGTTGCAGCAGACCCGCTTTCGCAGCGACTGGCGCCAACTTGCTCGGCGCCAATTCGCTGTCGGACTCGTCGCGGGCGGGTGCCGGACGCGACGGCGCCACGTGGGTCACTGCCGGCGGCGGCACGTTGAGATTGGCCTTGGTCAGCGCGTGGGTCTCAAGCTTGCGCGGAGAGGTGCGATGGTAGCTGGGGCGGCTGCTCTCTTCGCCCAGTTCGTTGTCGCGCAATCGGATCACGTTGAAGTGCGGCGACTCCAATTGCTGATCGGCAACCACGATAACGGGCGCGTCGTGGCGCTGCTCGATTTCGATCAATGCACGGCGTTTTTCATTGAGCAGGTAATTGGCGACTTCCGGCGGAGTTTGCACCAGCACCTGGCCGGTGTTTTCCTTCATCGCCTGTTCTTCGGCCAGGCGCAGGATCGACAGCGACAGCGATTCGATGCTGCGCATGCGGCCGTGGCCGGCACAACGCGGGCACACGACTTGCGACGACTCGCCAAGACTCGGGCGCAGGCGCTGGCGCGACATTTCCAGCAGACCGAAGCGCGAAATACGGCCGATCTGTACACGCGCGCGATCGTGGCGCAGTGCATGTTGCAGGCGGTTCTCGACATCGCGCTGATGCTTGTTCGATTCCATGTCGATGAAATCGATCACCACCAGGCCACCGAGATCGCGCAGGCGCAACTGGCGCGCCACTTCGTCGGCGGCTTCCAGGTTGGTGTGGTAGGCGGTTTCCTCGATGTCGCCGCCCTTGGTCGAACGCGCCGAGTTGACGTCGATGGCGGTCAACGCTTCGGTCTGATCGACCACGATCGAGCCGCCGGACGGCAAGCGCACCTGGCGTTCGAACGCGTTCTCG
>PGZC01000029.1 GCA_002839995.1 Gammaproteobacteria bacterium HGW-Gammaproteobacteria-4
GCAGTTGCCGTTCATGGGCACGGTGGCGTCGGAGGATTTCTACTCGGGCACGGCGGCGGCAATGGCCGGCGGCACCACCACCATCATCGATTTCGTGATCCCGGCGCCGAAGCAGCGCTTGATGGATGCCTATCGGCAGTGGCGCGAGTGGGCGGAAAAGTCGGCCAGCGATTACAGCTTCCACGTCGCCGTCACCTGGTGGGACCAGAGTGTTCACGACGACATGGGCACGCTGGTGAACGAGGAAGGCGTGAACAGCTTCAAGCACTTCATGGCCTACAAGAACGCGATCATGGCCGATGACGAGATCATGTACCAAAGCTTCAATCGTGCGCTGTCATTGGGCGCGATGCCGACGGTGCATGCCGAGAATGGCGAGCTGGTGTTCCAGTTGCAGCGCAAGCTGCTGGCCGAAGGCATCACCGGCCCGGAAGGGCATCCGCTGTCGCGGCCGCCGGCTGCCGAAGGCGAGGCGGCGAGCCGCGCGATCCGGTTTGCCGAGGTGATCGGGGTGCCGCTGTACATCGTGCATGTGTCGTGCAAGGACGCGCTGGACGAAATCATCCGTGCCCGCAACGCCGGCCTGCGCGTTTACGGCGAGGTGCTGGCCGGGCATCTGCTGGTGGACGACAGCGTATATCGCAACCCGGACTTCACCTTCGCCGCTGCGCATGTGATGTCGCCGCCGTTCCGCGCCAAACCGCACCAGGAAGCGCTGTGGCAGGGCCTGCAGGGCGGCAACCTGCAAACCACCGCGACCGATCACTGCTGCTTCTGCGCCAACCAGAAAGCCGCCGGGCGCGACGATTTCAGCAAGATTCCGAACGGTACCGGTGGTGTCGAGGATCGCATGGCGGTGTTGTGGACGCATGGCGTGAACAGCGGCCGGCTGACGCCGGAAGAGTTTGTTGCCATCACCTCGGCCAACGCCGCGCGCATCTTCAACCTGTATCCGCGCAAGGGCAGCATCAGCGTTGGCGCCGATGCCGACATCGTGGTGTGGGACCCGAAGGCCAGCAAGACGATCTCGGCCGAGACCCATCACCAGCAGGTGGACTTCAACATCTTCGAAGGCATGCAGGTCTGCGGCCTGCCCTCGCACACGATCTCGCAAGGCAAGCTCACCTGGGTGCAGGGCGAGCTGCGCGCCGAGCGCGGCGCCGGCCGTTATCTCAAGCGCCCGGCGTACACCGCGGCATTTGCGGCGCTGGAGAAGATCGCGACGGCACGCAAGCCGACGTCGGTAGCGCGTGGCTGAAGCATCGCAGTCGGCGGCTTTATGTATTGCCGGTTGCATTACGGTCGCCCACAGGGTGGGCTCCTACAGAAGCGTTGATCGCCACCTGTAGGAGCCCACCCTGTGGGCGACACGATGCTCCTGCGAAAACGGTTGCGCCCACCTGCAGGAGCCCACCCTGTGGGCGACCAATACGTTTGCCCTTACTGCGCCGCCGGCTCGGCCTGCGCCGGGTGCAGCGGCGGAATCACCAAGGTGGTGAACTCCTTGTAGCTGGCCATCGGCAGATCGCGCAATGCCAGTCGCTCGGCGCGATGGTGCTGGATCGGCATCACCGCCGCCTCGTACAAGATCACCTCGTGGCCGAACGGATACCAGCGCGACAGCTTCTTGACCAACGCGCGCAGGCCTTCGGCCTCGGCGTGGAAGCGGCTGCAGGTCAGGTCGCCGCTCAAGGCTACCTGCCACAGCAACAGATGGGTGCTGGTATCGAGCGTGTGCTGGTAGACCATGAAGTGCGTCGCTTCCAGCGACAGCACGCCGCTGCGGCCGGGGTCGATGCCCAGATCGGCGTACAGACACGCCTCGGCGGAAATGCCCGGCTCCATGCGCGCGCTGATGCCTTCGGCGCGCGCCTTGCGGATCACCACATGCGGCACGTCGGCGAACACGCCGGGATGGCCGTAAAACACCGCGCACACGCGCCTGCCGGCGCGCACCTCGGTCATGATCGCGGTTTCCATTTCGCGATAGGTCTGGCGCCGATCCTTGCCGGTCGCATACAACGGCGCCAGATCGATGGCATCGGGGCGCAACTCCAGAATCTGCGCGCGCGCCAGCGGATCGACCAGGCAAAAAACACATTGCGCGGCGCGAATCTCCGACAGCGTGCGCTCCGATACGTGGCGACTCATCTGGATGCCGCTGCCAACCACCACCAGGCCGGGCCCGTCGAGCTGCGCCTGCGCCGACGCGGTGTGTTCCGGCTCCGCAGCGGTGGCGAGCACGACCTGATCGCGGCCACCGTGCTTGGCGCGATACAGGGCCTGGTCGGCACAACGCACCACGTCGGCCAGTGTCTTGTGTCGCTCGTTGCGCTCGCAGATGCCGAAACTCAGGGTCGGCTTTACTGTCTGCTCCCAGGCCGACACCGGCTCGATGCGTTGCTGCAATTGCGTGACCAGCGCATGCGCGGCGGCGGCATCGACCGGCAGGAACGCGGTGAACTCCTCGCCGCCACTGCGTCCGACCACGGTGTTTTCGCCGAACACCGCGCGCCACCACTCGCCGAGCCTGCGCAGCACTTCATCGCCCATGGCATGGCCGTAGCGGTCATTGAGCTGCTTGAACAGGTCGATGTCGGCCATGATCACGGTAAACGGCTTCGCCGCGCCCAGCGCGCCGGCATAGGCCAACTGCCCGAGGCGATACGCCTGCTGATGGTTGTACAGCCGGGTCAGGCCATCGCGCTCGGACAACCAGCGATAGCGCAGGCGCTCATTGCGGGTGCGCCGCAACGAATACGCCAGCGCCGAAAGGATCGCGAGCAGCACCACCACCACCGCCACGATCAACCATTGCCGCTGGCTGGCTTCCTTCAGGCGCAACTGCTGCAAGCTCTGGTCGCGCTGCAGCAACGCGATCTGCTGCTCCGCCACCTGCGAATTGAACTCCACCTGCAGGTAGGCGAAACGGCGATCCCTGATTTCCGCCTGCTCTTTCTCGCCGGCCTGCTCCGCCTGCTTGCGGTAATCCAGCGCCAAGGCGGTGTCGCCGCGACGCTCGGCCAGTTCGCTGTGCAAAAACAACACCCGCGCCAGATTGCCCCACGCTTCCGACTGCTTCAGCGCAGCGACACTATCGTTCAACAACTGCTCGGCCTCGTCGCGATTGCGATCCAGGCGCACCAGTACCTCGGCAATATCGATCCCAGTGTCGCTTACGCCATGCAGAAAATTGGCTGCCTGGTAGCGACGGCGTGCCTCACGCATCGGCGCCAATGCGTCAAGCAGATAGCCCTGTTTCATTTGCACGATACCGAGCCCACCCAGTGCCTGAGCGACAAATACCGGATCGCCGGCCTGCGAGCAGACCGTGAACTGCTCGCGACGGGTACGCTCGGCCTCGAGCAATTGCCCAGCACTCTCCAGCGCCAGACTCAGATCCGCGCGTGCGAGGCAACGTGCACGAGGATCATCAGACTGATCGGCCGCAAGCAACGCCTGCCGGGCATAAGTGAGCGCCTGCTCGCCCTCACCAGCCATGGCGTACAGATAGGCGGCATGCCCAAGCAACGCGGTTCTATCCTTGCCTTGCTCCGGCATCTCGGCCAGACCCTGCTTGAGCCAACTGAAGGCGCGAAAATAATCGCCGATGTTGACAGCAACATTGGCGCCCAAGCCCAGCGCGCGCAGCCGCAACGTGGGGCTCAATTCCTGCTTGAGCAAGGCCTCGACGCCATCGACACAACCGCGATTATCACCGGCCAGGGCAAGATTGCGCAGGCGCACCAGTTCGATGCGCGCACGCTGCTCGGGTGTGGCCTGCGCCAGATCGTCGCCCAGCGCCTCGATCAGCGCCGCCGACTGCGGCCATGGCGCGTGCATATTGCGTTGCTCGATCTCGGCGATCCGCGCTTCCAGATCGGGGCCGGCGCACGCTGATCCGGCCTGCGCCAGCAGGATCAGCAACCACAGAGCACACCAGCGCATCGCCATGCCCCGGATCAGTACTCGTCGTCTTTCTTGTCGTATGCCTTGACCACGCCGTTAGTGGCATACAGGTTTTCGCCGATCCCGCACAAACGCCCGATCGCCGCGCAATCGCCGCCCTTCATCGCCGCCTTTTGCTCATCGCTCAACCCATAACGCGCCAGCACCGCATCGGGATTCGCTTCGTACTCGGCCGCAAGCGCCGCATCGCGGCCCAAGGCATTGACCAGTTCCAGCAGTTTGTTCGTCATGATTCGTACTCCCCCAGTCCATAGTTTTCGGGCCGTCGCGTAGTCGCAATGACGCAACGTACCCTGCCCAAAACGATTGCATGATGATCCGCATGACGCGTTTGATCCGCGATGCGGCCCTCGGACGCACCCCGTGACCCGACGCGCCCCGCGCCATGCTAGCGTATGTGGACGACATTTTCCCGATTCCGGAGTTGCCCATGTTCGCGCGCGCCACGTTCAATCGCACACGCTACACTGGCCCGCTGCTGGCTTTGGCGGGTATCGGACTGAGCACCGCCCTGATGGCAAACGGGATCACCACACAAGACCCCAACCTCTGGCTGGAAGACGTCGGCGGCGACAAGGCGCTGGACTGGGTGCGCGCGCGCAATGCGGTGAGCCAGAAGGCGCTGGAAGCCGATAGCGCATTCGCGGGTTTGCGCGACGATCTGCTCGCGATCCTGGATTCGGATGCGCGCATCGCCTATGTCGAAAAAATCGGGCCGTACTACTACAACTTCTGGCGCGACAAGACCGCAGTTCGCGGGATCTGGCGGCGGACCACGCCCGAGTCCTATCGCAGCGCGCAGCCGGAATGGGAAACCGTCATCGATCTCGATGCGCTGGCGGCCAGCGAAAACGAGAACTGGGTCTGGCATGGCGCGCAATGCCTGCGCCCGGATTACACGCGCTGCCTGGTTTCGCTGTCGCGCGGCGGAGCCGATGCCGATGTCAGCCGCGAGTTCGCGCTCGATACGCGCACGTTCGTCGCCGACGGCTTCCATCGCCCCGAAGCCAAGGGCGGGATGGACTGGATCGACCGCGACACGGTCTACGTGTTCACCGATTTCGGCGACGGCAGCCTCACCGAATCGGGCTACCCACGCATCGTCAAGCAATGGCGGCGCGGCACCCCGCTGAGCGCGGCGAGCGTGGTCTACGAAGGCCGCAGCGATGACATGTACATCGCCGCCAGCCACGACGACACGCCCGGCTTCGAGCGCGATTTCGTCAGTCGCACACTGGCGTTCTACAACGACGAGCTGTACCTGCGCGGCACGGATGGCCGCCTGCGCAAGATCGATGCGCCCAACAGCGCCAACAAGGCGGTGGTGCGCGAATACCTGCTGCTGGAACTGCGCGAGCCATGGACGGTAGCGGGCACGCAGTACGCTGCCGGTTCGTTGCTGGCGACCAACTTCGATGCGTTCATGGCCGGCGAGCGCACGTTCGACGTGCTGTTTGCACCCGATGCGCACACCGCGCTGTCGGGTTTCGGCGCGCTCAAGGATCACCTTTATCTCAACGTGCTGGAAGACGTAAAGAACCGGATCGTGATCCTGACTCCGGGCAAGGACGGCTGGCAGCGCGAGCCGCTGCTGGGCGCGCCGAACTTTGGCACGCTGGGCTTCAGCGCGGTCGATGCCGATGAAAGCAACGACTATTTCCTGACCAGTACCGATTTTCTCACCCCGACCAGCCTGGCGTACGGTCGCATCGGCAGCGCGCCGCAGACGCTCAAGCAACTGCCAGCGTTCTTCGATGCCAGCGCTCTGGCGATCAGCCAGCATTTCGCCACCTCGAAAGACGGCACCCAGGTGCCGTACTTCATGGTTGCGCCGAAGGCGCTCACGCGCGATGGCAACAACCCGACCCTGCTGTACGGCTACGGCGGCTTCGAGATTTCGCTGACGCCGAACTACAGCGCCGGCGTCGGCCGTGGCTGGCTCAGCCAGGGCGGCGTGTACGTGCTGGCCAATATCCGCGGCGGCGGCGAGTACGGGCCGCGCTGGCATCAAGCGGCACTGCGCGAGCATCGCAACAAGGCCTATGAGGATTTTGCTGCGGTGGCACAGGACCTGATCGCGCACAAGGTCACCTCAAACACGCGCCTCGGCATCCAGGGCGGCTCCAATGGCGGCTTGTTGATGGGCAACATGACGGTGATGTATCCCGATCTGTTCGGCGCGGTCGTCTGCCAGGTGCCGCTGCTCGACATGCAGCGTTATCACAAGCTGCTCGCGGGCGCGTCGTGGATGGCCGAATATGGCGACCCGGACAAGCCCGAGGACTGGGCTTTCCTGCAACGCTACTCGCCGTACCAGAACGTCAGCGCCGAGGCGAAATACCCGCCGGTGTTGTTCACCACTTCCACCCGCGACGATCGCGTGCATCCGGGCCACGCGCGCAAGATGATGGCGCGCATGCAGGAACAGGGGCATGACGTGCTGTATTACGAAAACATCGAGGGCGGCCACGGCGGCGCCGCCAACAATCCGCAGGCGGCCTACATGCAGGCGCTGGCCTACACCTTCCTGAAACAAAAACTGATGCGTGCGCGGTAAGCGCACGCCACGACCAACGACGGAGTCGCCATGACCACACGATCGCGCGCGCTGCCGACCGCCCTGCTCGCCCTGCTGCTCGCCGCCTGCGGCAAGCAGGCTCCGTCCCCGGAAGCCCAGACCCCAGCCCAATTGCAGCCGCCGGTAGCGGCAACCCAGCCGCATGAGGTGATCGCTCCGCACGGTGCTGCGCGCAACGACGAGTATTACTGGCTGCGCGACGACAGCCGCGCCAATCCGGCGATGCTTGAATACCTCACCGCCGAGAATGCCTATGCCGACGCGGTGATGGCGCCGCACAAGGCCTTGCGCGACACGCTGTATGGCGAACTGACCGGACGCATCAAGCAGGACGACAGCTCGGTGCCGTACCACGACAAGGACTACTGGTATTACACCCGGTTCGAGGAAGGCCGGGACTACCCGGTTTACGCGCGCAAGCGCGGCACACTGGATGCCGCCGAAGAAGTGATGCTCGACGTCAACGCAATGGCCGATGGCAAGGACTATTTCCAGGTCGGCAGTTGGGAAGTCAGCCCGGATCAAAAGCTGTTGGCGTGGACTGAAGATGCTGTAGGCCGGCGCCAATACGTACTGCGCATCAAAAACCTCGCAACCGGCGAAGTGTATTCCGAACAAATCGCCGGGCTGGCCGAAGACATCGCCTGGGCCAATGACAATCGCAGCGTGTTCTACATCGAAAACGACCCGACCACGCTGCTGACCACCCGAGTGAAACGGCACGCCCTGGGCAGCGACCCGGCCGGCGATCCGCTGGTTTACGCCGAAGCCGATCCGAGTTACTACATCGGCCTGATGCGGACCCGCTCGGAGCAATTCATCTGCATCGTGCTGTCGAGCACGCTGACCAGCGAGCAGCGTTGCACCAGCGCCGGCACGCCGGGCGAGTTCAAGCCGCTGCTGTCGCGCCAGCCCGAGGTCGAATATCAGGCCGACCATCTGGCCGGGCGCTGGTTGATCCGCAGCAACTGGCAGGCACACAACTTCCGCATGGCGCAGGCGAGCGCCGCGACGATCGGCTCGCCGGAGAAGTGGACGGACGTGGTGCCGCACAACGAGCGCGTATTCATCGAGGATTTTTCGTTGTTCGATGACTTCATCGCCATCGAGGAGCGCTCGGAAGGCCTGTCGCGGCTGCGCGTGCTCGGTGAAACGGGCGAGAACTACGTGCAGGCCGACGAACCGGCCTACACCATGGCGCTGAGCGTCAATGCCGAACCGGGCAGCGAGTGGCTGCGCTACACCTACTCCTCACTGGCCACGCCAACCACCACCTACGAGTTGAACGTGACCAGCGGCGAGCGCCGATTGCTCAAACAGGAGCCGGTGCTGGGCGGTTTCGACAAGGCCAACTACGCCGTCGAACGCCTGTGGGCGCCAGCCCGCGACGGCGCACGCATTCCGGTCAGTGTGGTCTATCGCAAGGGCTTCGTGCGCGATGGCACGGCGGCGTTGTTGCAGTACGGCTATGGCTCGTACGGCTCGTCGATGGATCCGCGGTTCAATGCCAGTGTGCTGTCGTTGCTCGATCGCGGCATGGTCTATGCCATCGCCCATATCCGTGGCGGCCAGGAGATGGGGCGCAGCTGGTACGAAGACGGCAAACTGCTCAAAAAGAAGAACACGTTTACCGATTTCATCGACGCGACCGATTATCTGATCCGCAACCAATACGCTGCGGCGGACCGGGTGGCGGCGATGGGCGGCAGCGCCGGCGGCCTGCTGATGGGCGCTATCGCCAACATGGCGCCGCGCAAGTACCGGGTCATCATTTCACTGGTGCCGTTCGTCGATGTGGTCACCACCATGCTCGATGAAAGCATCCCGTTGACCACCAATGAGTTCGACGAATGGGGCAACCCGGCCGACCCGACGTATTACAAGTACATGCTCTCGTACTCGCCCTACGACCAGATCAAGCGCAAGGACTACCCGGCGATGTTCGTCGGCACCGGGCTGTGGGACTCGCAGGTGCAGTACTTCGAGCCGGCCAAGTACGTGGCGCGGCTGCGCGCGCGCAAGACCGACGTGATGCCGCTGTTGCTGCGCACCAACATGCAGGCGGGACACGGCGGCAAATCCGGCCGCCTGCAACGCTACCACGACACCGCCGAGTATCAGGCGTTCATGCTGTGGCAGTTGGGTGTGAAGTAGCAAAGCCCTCAGACGGCGCGATCGACCAGTTGCGCGAGTTGCGCCTTGCCGACGGCACCCACTTGGGTTGCAGCAACCTTGCCATCCTTGAACATCATCAGGGTGGGGATGCCGCGCACCGCGTATTGCCGCGGCGTGTTCGGGTTCTCGTCGATATTGATCTTGACCACCTTCACCCGGCCGGCATAGTTCACCGCCAGCTCATCGACCAGCGGCCCGATCATCTTGCACGGACCGCACCACTCGGCCCAGAAATCGACCAGTACGGGCTGATCGGATTGCAGGACCTGGGCTTCAAAATCGGCATCATTGACGTGAATGACGTTATCGCTCACGGGTAGCTCCTTGATTGCATCGGAATTAAGGGTCGGCGCCACCACGGCAGCCGGTGGGCACCTTGAGTTACACTAGCGCCCACACGGGGCATCACGTCCCGCCGGGCGAACACCTCAAGTTTGGGGCCGCGTCGCCGGGCACGCAAGCGCGACGTTACTCGCGCGGATACGGATTTCATGACCGATAAACCGCTTACCGATGTTGCTTTCTCCAATTTTGCACTCGCACCGGCACTGCTCGCTGGCCTTGAATCCGCAGGTTTCAGCCGCTGCACCCCGATTCAGGCGATGACCCTGCCGCTGGCGCTGGCCGGGCGCGACGTCGCCGGGCAGGCACAGACCGGCACCGGCAAGACCCTCGCGTTTCTGATTACCGTCATCAATCGCCTGCTCACCGGCCCGGCGCTGGCCGAGCGCAAGCCCGAAGATCCGCGCGCGCTGATCCTGGCGCCTACACGCGAGCTGGCAATCCAGATTCACAAGGATGCGGTCTCGTTCGCCTCGGATCTCGGCCTGAAATTCTCGCTGGTCTACGGCGGTGTCGATTACGACAAGCAGCGCAGCCTGTTGCAGGCCGGCGCCGACGTGATCATCGCCACGCCCGGCCGCCTGATCGATTACGTCAAGCAGCACAAGGTGGTTTCGCTGCACGCCTGCGAGATCTGCGTGCTCGATGAGGCCGACCGGATGTTCGATCTGGGCTTCATCAAGGACATCCGCTTCCTGCTGCGGCGCATGCCGATTCGCACCGTGCGCCAGACCCTGCTGTTCTCGGCGACGCTCAGCCACCGCGTGCTTGAACTCGCCTATGAACACATGAACGAGCCGGAAAAGATGGTCGTCGAAACCGAGACGATCACCGCTGCGCGGGTGCGTCAGCGCTTGTACCTGCCGGCTATGGAAGAAAAGATCCCGTTGCTGATCGGCTTGCTCAGCCGCAGCGAAGGCGCACGCTCCATGGTCTTCGTCAACACCAAGGTCTGGGTCGAGCGCGTTGCCCGGGCGCTGGAAAAGGCCGGCTTCCGGGTCGGCGTACTCTCCGGCGACGTGCCGCAAAAGAAGCGCGAGAGCCTGCTCACCCAGTTCCAGAAGGGCCGGCTCGAACTGCTGGTCGCAACCGACGTCGCCGCGCGCGGCCTGCACATCGATAGTGTCACCCATGTCTTCAACTTCGACCTGCCGTTCGACGCCGAAGACTACGTGCATCGCATCGGCCGTACCGCGCGCCTCGGCGCCGAGGGCGACGCGATCAGCTTTGCCTGCGAGATCTACGCGCAGGGCCTGCCCGATATCGAGGCGTTCATCGAGCAGAAAATCCCGGTCGAGCCGGTAACCGCCGACCTGTTGATCCAGGCGCCGCGTGCTGCGCGCGAACCCTTGCCCGAAGGCGAGGAAGCGAGCGAAAGCGTTTCCCAGATTTTCCGCGAAGCGCGCGCCGAAGCGGATGCCAAGGCCGGCAAATCCGGCGACCGTGCCCGCCCGCCACGCTCCGGCTCCGGCTCCGGCTCCTCTGGCGAGCGTACCCGGCCACCGCGCCGCCGCAGCAATCCACCGCAAACCGGCGAAGCGGTGCCGGCGCGGCCGACGACACCGGTCGCGGTCGCCTCGGCGCCAGTACAAACCACCACCGATGACACGAAGGCACCACGCAAGCGTCGCCGCCGGCCGCGCCGCAGCGGCGGTGCGGAAGCCGGCAGCGCAGGCAACAAGCAGGGCGCCGTCAACGGCAGCAGCCAAGCCGCCGCCAGCAATGCTTCATCCGAACCGACCAGCCTGTTTGGCCGCATCGCGCGCAGCATCAAAAAGCTGGTCAAGCGACCACCCAGCCGCTCGCATTGACCGAGCGCCTGCGAACTTCCTGGATGTAGGTCGGCTCAAGCGCAGCGGAGCCGACGTTGTGGGATCGGAATACTTCTGTCGGCTCCGCTGCGCTTGAGCCGACCTACGTGTCCGGCCGCGGCACCAGTTGGCACGATCGTCCGCGACCGCTGAAAGGCCCAGCGGGCCAAAACCCGGGGGTTGAGGCCGCAGGCCGGCCGCTCCTGCGCATCCTGCGATGTGCATGGATGCACAAGTGGTGCGGGAGACAGGATGCCGGAAGCACCCGCTCGCGGCACTTGCACATCCATGTGCGGCGTAACCCGGGGAAAATCCGACCGGTTGCTGGCTGATCCTGCCCGCGTTTGCTAGATTGGCCGGATCGCGGTGACAGATTGCACCGACGTGGCGTTCGGGCCGTGGCGCGCCTGCAACCGTAAAACAGGGTGCGCACGATCGGGGAAGGGGGCGGAAGCGAAGCATGAACAAGGCTCTGGATCGCATGCAGGCCATCGCGGATGGGCCGGCCTTGGCGCGCGTCTGTGTGATCGCGCTGGCGGCGCTGTGCGTGGCGCAGGCGGTACGCATCGCGCTGCTGATGTTCGTCGGCCCGTCCCTGCCCTTGCCCTCGGCCGCCACCGGCAGCGTCAATCCGACCACCGCTACGGGTACCACCGCAATCGCCGACTGGCATTTGTTCGGGTCGCCGGCCACGGTTCAGCCGGCATTGGCGGCGTCCACGCTGGCGCTGACCCTGCGCGGCACGTTCGCGACGGCTGATCCGGGCGAAGGCCTGGCCTTCATTGCCGGCGCCGATGGCCGCGAGCGCTCCTACGCGGTCGGCGATACCCTGCCCGGCGATGCGGTGCTGGAAGAAGTCCACGTCGATCATGTCGTGGTACGCAACGGCACCCAGCGCGAGCGCCTGCCGCTGTCCGGGCGGCAACTGGAGCGCGCCGGACAAAGCCCGCAGACGCGCGCCGCTGCACCCAAGCCGGTCGATCCCAGCGGCGGATTTCTGACCACGATGCCGGTGTTCGGCAGCCCCGACCTGGCCACCGCACGCGCGGCATTGACGCCAGCAGTGGCAGCGCTGATGGCCAGCGCGAACGTGCTGCCGGTAACGGAAAATGGCCGATTGATCGGGGTGCGTCTGCGCGTGTCCGATCCGGCGCTGCTGGAACGCGTCGGCCTGCGCGCCGATGACACGATCACTGCGGTCAACGGCATCCCGCTGGATGGCCCGGAACGCCGCACCGAACTCGAAACCGCGCTGCGTGCCGGTGGCGTGGTTACCCTCACCGTCCGCCGCGACGGCACCGAACGACCGGTCAGCGTCGGACTTTAAGCCTGGAATGCCAATGCCCTTTTCTCGAATCGTCCTGTTCGCCGCACTGCTGCTCGCCGTCGATGCCCTGTCCGCACAGACCATCACTCCATTCGTGCCGACGGCGCTGCCCGGCAACGAGCCGCCAGCACCCGCAAAAACGCAACCGGCGAACGCCGGCGAGGGCAGCGACGCGATCGATCGCCATACGCTCAACCTCAAGGGCGCCGACATCAATGTGCTGATCCAGACCGTCAGCGAGATCACCGGCCGCAGCTTCATCGTCGATCCGCGGGTCGATGGCAAGGTGACGGTGGTGTCGGCGCGGCCGATGTCGCCCGAACAGGTGTGGAGCACGTTTGAATCGGTACTGCGCGTCAACGGCTTCGCGGTGGTTCCCACCGGCGGCATGTACAAGGTGGTGCCGGAAGGCTTGGCTGCCGCCGATGGTGGCGTCGGCAGCAGCGGCACCGGCCCGGACAGCATGGTGACCCGCGTGATCGCGGTGCGCCAGGTGCCGGCGCTGGAACTGGTCGCGCTGCTGCGGCCACTGGTGCCGTCCAGCGCACAACTGGCGGCGCAGGGCAATGCGCTGGTGATCACCGACCGCGCCGGCAACGTCGAGCGCATCGAACGGCTGATCGCACGCATCGACACCCCCGCCAACACCGGCGTGGAAGTGCTGCAACTGCGCCACGCCAACGCCTCCGAAGTGGTGCGTACGCTGGCGCAACTGGAGCCGCAGGCAACCGCTGGTGCCGCCGGCGGCAACGTGGTCGCCGATGCGCGCACCAACTCGGTACTGCTGTCCGGCGATCCGGGTAGCCGCCTGCGCCTGCGCACGCTGGTCGCGCATCTGGACACCCCGCTTACCGAAGGCGACGCGACGCAAGTGGTGTATCTCAAATACGCCAAGGCGGCCGACCTGGTACCGGTGCTGGAACAGGTATCGAACACCCTCACCGGCACCGCCAGCAAGAACGAGGGCGCGCACCCGGTCAGCATCCAGGTGCATGAAGAAACCAACTCGCTGATCATCACCGCCGCACCGACCGTGTTCCGCGAACTGTCCTCGGTGGTGACGCAATTGGACATCCGCCGCGCGCAGGTGATGGTGGAAGCGGTGATCGCCGAAGTATCGGACGACCTGGCCGATGAACTGGGCGTGCAGTTCCAGTCCACCAGCCTGAACAACCGCGCCGACGGCAGCGTCGGCACCGGCCTGATCGGCGGAACCAACCTGCCGATTGGCGCTTCCGGCGGCATCATCGCCGCAGCGCAGAACCCGTTGAGCGTCGGCTCCGGGCTCAACCTGGGCTTTGTCGATGGCACCGTGCGCCTGCCGATCGGCGAGAACGGCGAGATGGTGGACGTGCTGCAACTGGGCGTGCTGATCCGTGCCCTGCGCGGCGATTCGCGCGCCAACATCCTGTCGCAGCCGAGCATCATCACCCTCGATCACCACGAGGCCGAGTTCAAGGTCGCGCAGGAAGTGCCGTTCATCACCGGCCAGTTCACCAACACCGGCTCCGGTGGCAGCACCCAGCCGCAGAACCCGTTCCAGACCATCGACCGCAAGGATGTCGGCCTGATCCTGCGGGTGACGCCGCATGTCAACGAAGGCACCGCAGTGCGCCTCGACATCGTCCAGGAAGTGTCGTCGCTGCTGCCGCAGGTGCAGGGTGCGGCCGACCTGATCACCAACAAGCGCGAGATCCGCACCTCGGTGATGATCCCCGACGGCGGCCTGCTGGTGCTCGGCGGGCTGACCTCGCAGGAAGTCGGCGAGAGCGTGCAGGGCGTGCCCGGGCTGTCGCGCATCCCGATCCTGGGCAACCTGTTCAAGACCCGCAAGACCACGCGCTCCAAGCGCACGCTGATGGTGTTCCTGCGCCCCTACATCCTGCGCGATGCAGCCGCCGAGGCGGCGCTGACCAACGAGAAATACAACTACCTGCGCAACGAGCAGATGAAGATGCGCGAACGCTACGATGGCAAGATTCGTGGCGGCGACCTGCCTTCGGTGCCGGAAAATCCTAACGACCTGTTCACCCGTCCGCCGGCCGCGCCCGACCTGAACCCGGCACCGCCGGCGGCAGCCGCCGAGACGCCGCCGAATGGCTGATGCGCGCCCACCGCGACCGTCGTACGGCTTCGCCCGCCGTCACGGCGCCACACTCGTTGCCTGGGACGGCGAACACGCGCTGATTGCGCACCGCCCCGGCGTCGCGCCCGAGGTGTTCGCCGAGCTGCGCCGCCACTGCGGCGCGCCGCTGCGCCTGCAGGCGCATGGCGAGGCCGAGTTCGAGGCGCTGCTGCGCAACCTGTACGGCGAAGGCGACAACGCCGATGCCATGGCCGCCGATTTTTCCGCTGGCGAAGGCGATCTCGCCTCGCTCGCCGAAGCGCTGCCCGAGCCGCAGGACCTGCTGGAAAGCGACGACGACGCGCCGATCATCCGCCTGATCAACGCCCTGCTCACCGAAGCGGTGAAGCAGCGTGCTTCCGATATCCACATCGAACCGTTCGAAACCCGGCTGGTAGTGCGCTTTCGCGTCGATGGCGTGCTGCGCGAAGTGCTCAGCCCGAACAAGGCGCTGGCGCCGGCAGTGGTCAGCCGCATCAAGGTGATGGCGCGGCTGGACATCGCCGAGAAACGCCTGCCGCAGGATGGCCGCATCGCGCTGCGCGTCGCCGGCCGCCCGGTCGATGTGCGCGTCAGCACCATTCCGGTCGGCGGCGGCGAGCGCGTGGTGCTGCGCCTGCTCGACAAGCAGGCCGGCCGCCTCGATCTCGAACACCTCGGCATGCCGGCCGCGATGCTGACGCAGCTCGATGGCCTGCTGCATCGCCCGCACGGCATCGTGCTGGTTACCGGCCCTACCGGCTCGGGCAAGACCACCACCCTGTACGCCGGCCTCACCCGCCTCAACGATGCCAGCCGCAACATCCTCACCGTCGAAGACCCGATCGAGTACACCCTCGACGGCATCGGCCAGACCCAGGTCAACACCAAGGTTGACATGAGTTTCGCGCGCGGCCTGCGCGCGATCCTGCGCCAGGATCCGGACGTGGTGATGGTCGGCGAAATCCGCGATCTGGAAACCGCGCAGATCGCGGTGCAGGCCAGCCTCACCGGCCACCTGGTGCTGTCCACCCTGCACACCAACTCCGCCATCGGCGCCATCACCCGCCTGCGCGACATGGGCATCGAACCGTTCCTGCTCGCCTCCTCGCTGATCGGCGTACTGGCGCAGCGGCTGGTGCGCGTGCTCGACCCCGCGCAATGCGAAACCTTTGAGCCCGGCGCCGCCGAATGCCGCGCCCTCGGCCACGACTGGCAACCCGGCCTGCGCTTCGCGCGCCCGCGCGCGGATGCCGGCCGCAGCGGCGGCTACAGCGGCCGCACCGGCCTGTACGAACTGATCGCCATCGACGACACCCTGCGCCGCCTGATTCACGAAGGCGCCAGCGAACACGAACTCCTGCAGCACGCCCGCCAGCGCAGCCCCTCGCTCACCGACGACGGCTGGAACAAGGTCTGCGCGCAGATCACCACCGTCGAAGAAGTGCTGCGGGTATCGCGCGAGGGGGAGTGAGGGCGCGCGCGTGCCGGCACGGCCGGCGATCGCTTGGCGCAGGCTTTGCCGGTTCCGGCAACCCTGACCCACACTACCGCCGAAGAGCCTCAACGGCTTGCAGCGTGAGTTCCGAAAGGGCGTGTTCGATTTCTACCGCATTCATGGGTCGTGCCAGTTCACGCACTGCAAGCCCGGTACGCGGGCAAATTCGCGGATATTGCGTGTGACCAGCATGGCCTGATGACGCAATGCCGTGGCGGCTATCAGTGTGTCATGCGGGCCGATGGGGGCGCCGACGGCTTCCAGATCCACGCGGATGCGGGCGGCAAGTTCCGCGCATTCGCTATCAAACGGCAAAACCTGCACCGGCCGCAGCAAAGCAGCCAGTGCCGCCAAACGCGGGTTGGCGGCCTCCGGCGGCAATCGCAAAAGCCCGTAACGCAGCTCGTATTCGACGATGGCCGGCACGCCGATATCGGCTGGCGCAAGCGCTTGCAGGCGCGGCACCACCCGCGAGTCGCCGCGAAAGTAGTAACTGATGGTGTTGCTATCGAGAATCAGCATGGCGGGGCGTCGAATACCCGCCATCAAAAAAGCTGGCGCGGAAAATCGGCAACCTGCGAGGCCGGGCTTTCCTCGCGCAGGGGAAAATCGGCGAAACGCCCCGCCAACGACAGGCAATCGCGCGGCCACTCATGGGCTGCGTATTTGCGGATGATGTCAGCCACCCAGCGGCTTTTCGACACTCCGTTTGCCTGCGCCGCCTGTTCGACCAATGCTTGCGTGGCCTCATCAAGGTAGAGCGTGATTTGAGACATGACGGCGACCCCTTGCACAACGAAAGCACGTATACGTGAAAGTATACGCGTCGCGATGTCCTCGTCAAGGCTACCGGCCCGCGTCTTTTCGCTGTCTCCGCAGGCGTCCACGGAAGCGCTGGGGAACCATGTCGAATCCCGCAGTGCGCCGGGCACGTAGGTGAGGTTATGCCCAACGAATGGCTTCAGGGCAGCGCTGGCGCGCCTGAAGCGGCCGAGCCGAGCTGTGCTGCGGTTGCCGTGTGCGTCGGTTTTTCCGCCAACCACACTTCGACGCGGCGATTGCGGTTGCGTCCGATTTCCGAATCGTTCGCAGCCACCGGCACTGCGCCACCCATCCCGCGCACCCGTGCTACCGGCACATTGCGGACACCCAGCACCTCGGCGATGAAATCGGCGCGATCGTTGCTCAGTGACCATGCCGAATACGGAAGCACTTCATCGGCATCGGCAAAACCGATCAAACGCAACTCCCTGCCCGCATTTTCCGGCTGCTGCATGAACTGCGTCAGCCGATCCACGTCGCGCAGCGCCTTGCTGTCGAGAAACGAGCTGCCCGAGCCAAAGCGGAAGTTCAACGACAAGCGCTCGGCGCCGTGCACGATGTCGCGGTAATCGGCCGGGGCATCGCCGCGGGCGACCGCCGGATAAGGCGTCACATACTGCGACACGAAGCCGATGCGCTCGACGCTCGCTTGAGCGGCATCGGACAGCGCATAGGCGATAAAGCGGCGTGCGAGTTCGCTGGTCGCTGCCGGCACGTAGAAATACAAGCGGCGCGACAGTGGATAATCCTCCACCGCGACATGGAACGCATCGGGCGTCACCGGCGGCGCGCCATCCGATATCGCCAGCGCCTTCACGCCCTTGACCTCGCTCATGCCGACAAAGCCGATCGCAAGCGGGTCGCGTGCGACGGCGGCGGCAAGCCGTGCCGTGCTCTCGTAGCGTTGCGCACGCGGCGACAACGGCGAGCTACCCAGCACCATCGCGCGGAACGAGTCCCACGTACCCGATTTGTCGTCGCGCGCGTGCAGTGCGATCCGTCCCGCGCGCAGACCCAGTTGCGACCAGTCGGTTATCTGGCCGGAAAACAGGCGGCGGATGGTTTCCTTTTCAAGATGCAGCAACGGGCTGTCCGGATGCACCACCACCGACAGGCCATCGAGCGCGAGCACCAACTCGTGCTTCGGCTCGTTGAGTTGCCCAAGGCCGGCCGCCTTGGCCGCCTCCGCCTCGGCAGGCGTGATCGGACGCGAGGACATGCCGATATCGGCCACACCGGCAATCAGATCCCTGGCGCTGGTGCCCGAGCCATGCGCATGGATTTCGATACTGATGCGCTGCCCATCGCGTGTGGCCTGGATCAGCGTTTCCTCGAACGCGGTTTCCTCGCTGGTTATTTCCCGATAACCCTCGGCCCGCAACCACTCGCTTACCAATGCCGGGGCAAGCCGCTCGCCGACGGTGTTGGAACCGTGGATACGCAGATCGGCGGCGCACAGCGGCAAAGCCAGCACGAGCAAAAACACAAACCACAAACAACGCATCGGCAACACTCCGGCAAGCGACAGGTGTCACCTTAGCCATTCGCGATGACGGCGCGATTACACCCGCGGCTACGGCTACGCTACAACCCGCCCATCCGCGCTTTCAGCACTTGCGCCTGCCTGCGGCTGACCGCCACCGCGCTGCCGTCGAGCAGATGCGCGATCAGACCGATGTCGAACTCGAAGCGCGCGATCGCGTCGAGGCGCAGGATGTCGGCGCGGCTGACGCGGAAAAAATGCGCGGGGTCGAGCCGTTGTTCGATGCGGTTGAGCGAGCTGAGCAGAAACGATTTGCCGTGCGCGGTGTAGACCGCCGCGTGATTGCCGATGCTCTCGAAACGATCGATCTCGCGCAGGCGCACGATGCGCGCGCTGTCGCCGAATTTCAGCAGCAGGCCATGGTCGCCCGGCAGGTAGACCGGGCTACCGGCATGCTGCCGTGGCCGCACCCGATCCAGCGTCCTGGCCAGACGCTCGGGCACCACCGGCTTGACCAGGTAATCGAGCGCGTTGAGGCCAAAGGCGTCGATCGCAAAACTGTTGTACGCGGTACAGAACACGAACTGGCAGCGGTCCTCGATTTCCTCGGCAAGCTGCAGGCCGCTCATGCCCGGCATCTGGATGTCGAGAAACGCGAGGTCGGGCGTCAACGTCGCCAGCAGGTGCAGGGCCTGTTCGGCGTCGGCGGCCTCGCCCACGACCTCGATCTGCGGATGCGCGGCCAGCAGGCGCTTGAGCTCGACGCGTGCCAGGCGCTCGTCATCAACGATCAAGGTGCGCAGACGTTCGGACATGACCGGAAGAATACTCAGTGCGGCAGCGTCAAGCGAACCGTGAAGCGATCCTCGCCCGGCTCGACCTGCAACTGCGCGCGCCCGGCGAAACCCAGTTGCAGGCGTTCGCGCAGGTTCGCCAGCCCGGTACCGGTGCTGGGCAGGGCGCTGGGAGCGCCGATGGAGTTACTGATTTCCAGCACCCATCCGGCCGACAGCGGCCGTGCGCAAACCCGCAACCAGCCGGGTGCGCGATTGGGCGCGATACCGTGCTTGATCGCATTCTCGACCAGGCACAACAGGCTCAATGCCGGAATCCGCCGTGGCAGGCATACCGGGTCCAGTTCCACGTGGATGCGCAGCCGCGTTTCCAGCCGCGCCGCCTCGATGTCGAGGTAGCACTGGGCGAGATGCCATTCTTCCTCCAGCGTCTGTTCGGTGCGCACCGTGTGTTGCAGGTGTACGCGAAACAGCTCGGAGAGTTGGGTGACCAGTTGTGCGGCGCGTTGCGGGTCCTCGAAGATCAGGCCGCGAATGCTGTTGAAGGTGTTGAACAGAAAATGCGGGCTGAGCTGGTGGGTGAGCTGGCGCAGGCGCGCTTCGCGTAGCTGGGATTGCAGGCGGCGGCGCCCCTGCAACGCCTTGTAACCCAGATAGATGGCGGCCCAAATGGTGTATGCGGAAAACAGGTTGAACACGGCAATGACGTAGAAGAGGCGGCCTTGCAGGGCCACGCCGAAGCTGTTGTCGCCGGCCTGAAACCGGATCGCGGAGATGCTCGATACCGTGGTCACTTCCAGCGAATCGATCAGCACGCCCAACGCTACGGTCACCGCCGCCAGCACCACCAACCAGCCGGCCAGCCCCAGCCACGCGCGCCAGTCCGGGGTTTGCCGCACGTAGGCGATGCGCAACAGCGGGCGAATGCCGGCGTGCGTCGCGGCAAAGAACAGGAGCGAATCGAGCGTTGCGCGAATCAGCATCCCGGACATCGGGTCGGCCGTGTTCTCGGCTGTCGTCAACGCCGGAGCGAGCATGGTCCACAGGAACAGCACCGACGACACCGCCACCACGATCTGGACGGCCCAATAGGCCGGACTGGCTTCGATCAGGCTGCGCCGCCATTGCGCGGCCATCGATTGCGGCAATTCGCGTGTCATCGTTCACTCATAACGCAGCGCGTCGATCGGGTGCAGACGCGCGGCCTTGATCGCCGGCGCCAAGCCAAAAATCACGCCGATGGCGGTGGTGAAACCCAGCGCCAGCAGCACCGCCCACAGCGGCACCGCGGCACCGCTCATGCCCGGCACAGCGAGCGCAATCAGCAGCGCCAGGCCCCATCCCAACGCCAGGCCGACCACGCCGCCGAACAGCGACAATACCAGCGCTTCGACCAGAAACTGGATCAGGATGAACTGCGGGGTCGCGCCCAGTGCCTTGACGATGCCGATTTCGC
Source organism: Gammaproteobacteria bacterium HGW-Gammaproteobacteria-4 (assembly GCA_002839995.1). GTDB lineage: Bacteria > Pseudomonadota > Gammaproteobacteria > Xanthomonadales > Xanthomonadaceae. The sequence continues at coordinate 20,360 of PGZC01000029.1, forward strand.
GAGTGCGTTCGGTGACCGACACCAGCATGATGTTCATGATGCCGATGCCGCCGACCAGCAGGCTGATGCCGACCACCGCCGCCGCCACCATGGTCACGCCCTGCACGATGCTGTCGAACGACTTGCGGGTGCGCTCGGCGGTCTGCACCTTGAACGGATCGGGCGCGCCGTCGGCCACCTTACGCCGCGTGCGCAGCACCTGTCGCAGCTGCGCCTCGATGGCTTCGAGCGCGACGCCCTTGGCGGGGCGGTAGTAGATCTGTACGTCCTCGTCCTGCGCGCTGCCCGCCAATGCTTTCAAGGTCGAAAACGGGGCGATGACGTAGTTGTCCTGATCGAAACCGAACAGCGAACCGCGCGCTTCGGCGACACCGACCACCCGGAACCAGTCGCCGCCCAGTTCGATGAAGCTGCCGACGGGATTGGCCGGCAATTCCAGCTCGCGCACCACCGTCGGCCCCAGCACCGCGACCCGGCGCCGGCGAAAATCATCGCTCTCCGACAGGAACCGGCCCTGGTCGGTGTACACCCGCACCACGTCCTGGTAGTTGCTGTCGGTGCCCAGTATCTGCGTCACCGTGGTGTGGCTGCCCTGCTTCACGCGGCCGCCGAACGACGGTGGCTGCATCATCGCGGTGATGCTTTCGATCCCGCGCACGCGCTCGCGCACGGCCAGGAAATCGTCGAACGACAGGCGATTGCGCAAGCCGATCAGAGCCTGTTGCGTCGGCGTATCGGCACTGACGATGACCATGTCCGATGCCAGGTCGTCGAGCTGGCGATCGATCGTGCTCGACAGGGCCTGCATCACCGCCACCACCGCGATCACGGCGGCCACGCCGATGATGATGCCGAGCGCCGTCAATGCGCTGCGCAGCGCGTTGGCGCGGATCGCCCGCAGCGCCGCCATGGTGCCTTCCAGCGTGGCGTGCATCGCCTTGCTACGACTCTCGATCATGCCGGCGTCGCCTCGCTGCGGGTCGGTTGCGGGGCGTTGCGGCGATCCTCGACGATGCGGCCATCGACCAGCCGCACCACGCGCGCGCAGTGTGCGGCGATGTCGTGCTCGTGGGTGACCAGCACGATGGTGTGGCCCTCGGCATGCAGTTCGTCGAACAGGGCCATGATCTCGCTGCTGGTGTGGCTGTCGAGATTGCCGGTCGGCTCGTCGCCCAGCAGGATCGCCGGGCGGGTGACCAGTGCGCGCGCAATCGCCACGCGCTGGCGCTGGCCGCCCGAGAGTTGATTCGGCAGGTGCGCCATGCGCTCGGCCAGGCCGACGCGGCGCAGCGCTTCCTGCGCACGCTGGCGGCGCTCGTGCGAGGGCATCTGCTGGTAGATCAGCGGCTGGATCACGTTCGCCAGCGTGCTCATGCGCGGCAGCAGGTTGAAGCTCTGGAAGATGAAACCGACCGAACGGTTGCGCTCGTTGGCCAGTTGCGTCTCGTCCAGATGCGCCACATCGCGGCCGTTGAGCCAGTAGCGGCCTTCGCTCGGCACGTCGAGACACCCGATCAGGTTCATCAGCGTGGATTTGCCGGAACCCGACGGCCCGACGATGGCGACATAGTCGCCGGCGTGGATACTCAGATCGACCCGATCCAGGGCCAGGAAGGACGACTCCGCCATCGGATACGATTTGGATACCGCCTCCAGCCGGATCACTTCCGCGGCCGTGTCGATTGCCGCTGCGCTCATTGCACCGGCTCCACGCTGGCCACGTCCTGATCGGCGCTTGCGGCCTTTGCGCGGACGCGATCGCCGGGCTTGAGCTGCGCAATGACGCGACCCGGGCCGGTGACCACGCGCTCGCCGTCGGCCAGCGCCCCCTCGACGGCCTGGCTGAAATCATTGGCCATGCCGAGCGTCACCGGCACCCGCTCGACCCGCTGATCGCCATCGATGCGCCAGACGAACTGGCCATCCTTGTCGCGACGAATCGCGGCCACCGGCACGTTGCGCGTGGGCTCGCCCTGCGCGGTCAGGATCTCGGCGCGAGCGCTCATGCCCGGATGCAAACCCAGGCTCTGCGCCGCCAACTGCACCCGCACCCGGAACGCGAGGCTTTGCGCGGCCCCGAGTTGCCGCGCCGAGGTGCCGATATGCACCACCTCGCCGCTCAGCGCCTGCTGCGGATACGCGGCGGCAAACACGTTCACGCGCTGCCCCAACTGCACCTGCGCGATGTCGGCCTCGTCCACGCGCAACTCGGCCAGCAGCACGCTGGGGTCGGCCAGCACCATCAGATCCGAACCCACGATATTCACGGTGCCGGCGATCACGGTTTCGCCCGGCTTCACATCCACCGACACCAGCAAGCCGTCGATCGGCGCGCTGAACACGCTGCGCTCCCGGCGGTCGCGGGCCAGCGCCTGCTGCGCCTGCTGCTGGTGCAACGCCTGCACCGCGGCGCGCACCGCAATCTGCGCCAGCTCGGTTTCGTTGGCCAGTTGCTCGAACGATTCGCGGCTGACCAGATGACGCGCGAACAACGCGCGCTGGCGAGTCAATTGGCGCTCGAGTTCCGCCGCGCGCGAGCGCCGCGATTCGATCTCGATCTCGGCGGCGCGCACCCCGGCTTGTGCATTGGCAAGATCGGCATCGAATGCCTCCGGGTCGAGACGCATCAGCACCTGCCCCTTGTGCACACGCTGGCCTTCTTCGACCAGCACCTCCGCTACGCGCCCGGTCACCTGCGAGCGCAACTGGATCTGCTGCGCATACACCAGGCTGCCCGAGGCCAGCGTGGTGCTGGCCAGCGCCTCGCGTGTCACCGTGGCCACATCCACATCGATCGCCCGCCCACCGGCGCGCTGGTGTTGCCACAACAGCAACGCGGCGAAGCCCAGCAGCCCGAGCACGGCGACGACACGCTTTCGGGTAGCCGGCGTCACACCAGCACCGCCCAGATGCCGAACACCAGCAGGTAGGGCAACGCGCCCAGCAGCAGCGCGCGGCCCCATGCGACGGGCTGCGCCACGCGCACCGCGACGGCGACCAACGCAGCGCTCCAGACGAAGAACAGGCTAAATGCCTGCGCCCAGCTGTACCAGGGGTGGCCCAACGGCAGGTCGAGAACCAGGCCATTGAGCGAGGCGTAATTGGCCACCGCCAACGGCTGATCCGGCGAAGCCGCCATCAGGCTCAACGCGATCAGGCCCAGTGCGTTGAGCAGCATCGGCAATTGCGCCCAGACCGCAATCGCGAACCACGCGCCGTAGCGTTGCCGCGAACGCACCAGCATCCGTTCACCAAGGAAATACACCAGCGCCAGCAATGCCGATATCAGCACGCCCATCACCAGCGTGGTGGCCGCCGAAATGTGCGCAATATTCGGTGCCATCGCCATCAGGGTGGAACGTGCCGCCTCGGCGTCGTTGCCCGACAGATTGGCAACGGCCAACTGCTGCTCGACGATCCACTCCGGGCTCATTGGCCCGAAAAAGGCGTAGATCGCGACGATCTGAACGGCAATCAGCAGCGCCAGCGCCGCCCAGGTCCAGGCGCGGTGCGCTGGCAGCGCGCTGAACAGGGTGCTTGGCGACAGGAAGATGTCGGACAAACCGGCGGCGAGGCTTTTGCTTGGCGTATTCATGCGGTTGGCTCCCCAGACTCAAGGCGAATCGATGATGTGGCCGATAGCGTGACAGCAACCCAAACGGCTGTGGCAATTATGTGATCAACGGCAAATCACCGTGACCAGCGGCTCCGATCGCGGATGACACCCGATGCGATGCACGAGGAGACGCAGATTGCGGGGCCGCGTGCGGCGCAGCGACCCTGTTGGGTTATCGCGCACCGTATCGTCCGGTCGCCCACAGGGTGGGCTCCTACAGGTGAGCGACACCGTTTTTTTGTAGGAGCCCACCCTGTGGGCGACCGAGCGAAGCGAAGGCATAGCTCGCGTAGCGAGCGCTGTCGCGCAACGACTGACTCCTACAGGTGAGCGACACCGTTTTTTTGTAGGAGCCCACCCTGTGGGCGACCGAGCGAAGCGAAGGCATAGCTCGCGTAGCGAGCGCTGTCGCGCAGCGACTGACCGAGCGAAGCGAAGACCACACTTTCTCGCGCTTCGATCGTTCAAGTCCGACAGTCTGCCAGGAGGATCGAACTGCGGGGGCACCCGATTGCGTACCCTGACGCCACGTCCGCTTGCCGCGGCGGTATCGCAAGTGGTAGTGTGTCGTTGTGTGGCGCGCACTCGCGCCCCGAGCGTTTATCGCAAACACCCCTCTCTTCCACACTCGCAACCTTCAAGGCGAGGTGCATCCCGTGTCCGAGCAACCCACCGAAAACGGCGACGCCGCGCAGGCTTCTGCGCGCACGCAAGCCGACGCTTCCTCCAACGATGCCGCAAGCACGCCGAAAGCTGCGCCAGCGCCCAAGCCCGCTGCCGAGCCCAGGCCTGCTGCCGAAGCCGCAGTAAATGCCGGCGGTTCGGGGTCGAGCGACAACGCGGCTGGCGATGCCAGCGCAACCGCAGCGAACAACGATAGCGGCGGCGATCAAGCACCGCGTGAGAATGCGCGACGCGACCGCCATCGCCGCAATCGTCGCGACCGCGACCGCAACGCTCCGGCAGCGCGTGTCAGCAACGACGACTCCGAGACCGAGCCGCGCGACAACCGGCCGCCGCCGACGATTCCGCCGGACTTCCCGACCTACAGCCTGAACGACCTCAAGCGTTTTCCGGCGCACAAGCTGCTGGATATCGCCGAGCAGCTCAACATCCATGAGGGTGTGGCGCGCGCGCGCAAGCAGGACGTGATCTTTGCCCTGCTCAAGGTGCTGACCCGCGTCGGCGACGGCGTTGCCGGCGAGGGTGTGCTGGAAATCCTGCCCGACGGCTTCGGCTTCCTGCGCTCGGCCGACGCCAGCTATCTGGCCGGCCCCGACGATGTCTACATCTCGCCCAGCCAGATCCGCCGCTTCAACCTGCGCACCGGTGATGAAATCGCCGGCCGCATCCGCAGCCCCAAGGATGGCGAGCGTTACGTCGCCCTGCTCAAGGTGGACACCATCGAAAACCTGACGCCGCTGTTCCCGCGTCAGCGCTTCACCCTGGAGCGCGGCAATGGCTCCACCGAGGACATCACCGGTCGCGTCATGGACCTGATGTCGCCGATCGGCAAGGGCCAGCGCGGCCTGATCGTGTCGCCGCCCAAGGCCGGCAAGACCATGTTGCTGCAGAACGTCGCCAGCGCGATCATGTACAACCATCCGGACGTGCACCTGATCGTGCTGCTGATCGATGAGCGCCCGGAAGAGGTGACCGAAATGCAGCGCACGGTGCGCGGCGAAGTGGTCAGCTCCACCTTCGATGAGCCGGCTGCGCGTCATGTGCAGGTTGCCGAGATGGTGATCGAGCGTGCCAAGCGCCTGGTCGAGCACAAGAAGGACGTGGTGATCCTGCTCGACTCGATCACCCGCCTGGCGCGCGCTTACAACACCGTGGTGCCCAGCTCCGGCAAGGTGCTCACCGGTGGTGTCGATGCCAATGCGCTGCATCGGCCCAAGCGTTTCTTCGGTGCCGCGCGCAATGTCGAGGAAGGCGGTTCGCTGACCATCATCGCCACCGCGCTGGTCGAGACCGGCTCGAAGATGGACGAAGTGATCTACGAGGAGTTCAAGGGCACCGGCAACATGGAAGTGCACATGGATCGGCGCATCGCCGAGAAGCGCGTCTATCCGGCGATCAACATCAATCGCTCCGGCACCCGCCGCGAGGAACTGCTGATCGATGCCGATCTGCTGCAGAAGATCTGGATCCTGCGCAAGTTGCTGCATCCGATGGACGAACTCAGCGCGATCGAGTTCCTGCTCGACAAGATGAAGAACACCAAGACCAACGAAGAGTTCTTCGGCTTCATGAAGCGCTGAAATCGCAGTGCCGGTCGCCCACAGGGTGGGCTCCTACAGGGGTCGTTCGCGGCACTTGCAGGAGCCCACCCTGTGGGCGACCGAGCGAAGCGAAGGCGTAGCTCGCGCAGCGAGCGCTGTTGCGAAGCAACCGACCGAGCGAAGCGAAGGCGTAGCTCGCGCAGCGAGCGCTGTTGCGAAGCAACCGACCGACCGCACCGCGAGCGCGCAAATCTGACGCGCTACAGCCCCAACACCAGGTCGTCGGCCGCCACGTTGTCCAGGCGAATCTTGTTGACGAACAGCGAGAACGCCAGCATCCCGGCGAGTCCGTTGGCGCGCTGCATCCACGGCGGCAAAAAGCCGGGTGCGGCGACCGCGCCATTGGCGAACTGCGATTCCAGCGCAAACACGTCTTCCAGCGCCATCTTGCCGGCAAACAGCTGTCGCGCACGCGCGAGCTGGCGATGGCGCAGACACCAGCGGAAAAACGTATGCACCGCCAGCAGGCCATGCAGGTAGACGGTGTCCTTGGTGAACGCGCCGCCGCCGGATAGCGGCACGCCGCGAAACACGCGCTGCGCCGAGGTGAAACTGTCGATATCGGACTGCCCGGACTCGATGAAGAAGCGGAACACTTCGATGAAGTCGGCGCCGTGGATGGCCTTGTCGATGGCGATGATGCGCAGACTGATCCGCTTCATGCGGCCAATATCCATCGCCCCGCTGAGCATCTCCGAAAGCGTGGCCAGCCCTTCCTGGGTGGCGGTGGTGCGCGGCGCACCGCGCGCCATCGACTTGAGCACGGGTTGCTCGCGTCCATTGAGGCCGGTGAGGGTGTGGACGAAGGCCTCGTGCATCAGCAACTGGTTGCGGTCGTATTCGCTGAAGCCGGTGTTGGTGCGCAGACGGATGCGGGTCGGGCTGGCCGCGGCTTTGGCGATCAGATTGGCGTCGAGCTCGACCCGGATCGAATGGCCGACGAAAAATGCATCGATGGCCTGCTGCAATTCCTGCTGCACCTGCTCTGCCGGCAACACATAGCTGGCCTCGGCACTGCGCAACTCCTGATCCAGCTCATCGGCCAGATCGACGAAGTGGCGTGCGGCTTCCAGATTGGTCGGGCCGTTAGTATGCGGTGACCCGGTGGCTGCCGAGCACATCAAGCAGGCGCGTGGCGATGCGCCAGCTCTCGCTGGTCTGCTGCAGATAGTGGCCGAGCGGATGATCGGGATCGGCGGCGCGGTGAACGGCATCGAGTTCGCGGCGCACTTCGTGAAAATCGAACCGCGGATACGCGATGCGCGGCATGCTGAGGTGCCCGACTCGCCACGCGGCCAGAAACGACTCCTGCGCCTGCGCCGGCCAGCTCACCGCTTCGAGCATGCGGATCGGGCGCACCGCGGCCACCAGGCGGGCATCGAGCGCGGCATGATGGCTCAGCGCGGCATCGGCCGTCATCGATCGCGCCCGTATTTGTCTACCCCGTGCTTGCGCGCCGGTTTGCCCTGCGCCCTGGCGTCGGCACGCTGGGCCTGACGCAAGGCCAGTTGCGCCGCGGCTCCGCCCAATTCGCCAGACAGCTTCAAATAGCTGGCGAGGTGCCCGGGATCGAGGGTGCCGGCTTCGATCGCGGCACGCACCGCGCAGCCGGGCTCGTTGCCGTGCGCACAGTCGCGAAACCGGCAACGCGCCGCGGCGGCCTGGATGTCCTCGAAGCCGCTGCTGTCGATGGCCTCCTCGCCGGTGAACTTGATCTCGCGCATGCCCGGCGTGTCGATCAGGCAGCCGCCGTGCGGTAACGGCAGCAAGGCGCGATGGGTGGTGGTGTGGCGGCCGCGCGAATCGTTGGCGCGCACCGCGCCGGTGGCCATCCGCTCGCGCCCGAGCAGGGTGTTGGTCAGGGTCGATTTACCGGCACCCGACGAACCGACCAGCACCACCGACTGCCCAGCGCCGAGATACGGCGCCAGTACCCGCGCGGCTTCCGGGTCCTTGGCATTGAGCGCAAACACCGGCACCCCGCCATCGCACAGCGCCTGCAATTGTGCCTTGGCGGCCTCGACGTCGACGCCGGTATCGGCCTTGGTCAGCACGATCACCGCCTGTGCACCGCTGCTGTGCACCAGCAACAGATAACGCTCGAGCCGGCGCGGATTGAAGTCCCGATCCAGACCGGTCACCACCAGCACGGTATCGACATTGGCAGCGATCGGCTGGCAGCGGTAATGCTCGCCTGCGGCCGCACGTGCCAGCAACGAGCGCCGCGGCAGCATGCCAAGTATCTGCGCCGCATCGACATCGAGCATCACCCAGTCGCCCACCGCAGCGCGCTGTTCCGGCGGAAAGCGCGCCCGCGTCCATGGCAGCGGCGCATTGGCGCGAACCCGCGTGTCCAGATCGGTGGCCACGTCGTAGCCGCTGCGATGCTGGGCCACCACCCGCCCCAGGCTTGCATCGGGCCACTCGCGCAGCGCCTGCGCCAGGTCATCGCGGGCACGTTGGTCGCCGGGCCAGCCAAGCACCCACAGGGAGTTGATGTCGAATTTCATCGGAGGGAGTGTAGCGCGAGCCAATCCACGATACGCTTCATGCACGCGATCGTTATCGCACCCTGCCCTCCCACCCCCCGCAGCCATGACCGACAAACCCCTGAACACCCGCGGCCGCCTGCGCCAGGTGCGTTATGAAATCCGTGGCGAACTCGCCCGCCGCGCGCGTGAACTCGAAGCCCAGGGCCGCGAGCTGATCAAGCTCAATATCGGCAACCCCGGCGCGTTCGGTTTTCGCGCGCCGGCGCACCTGTCCGAAGCCATCGTGCGCGGCCTGGCCGCCAGCGATGCCTACGCCCATCAGCAGGGGCTGGCGCAGGCGCGCGAAGCGGTTGCCACGCAGTTTGCAGCACGCTGCGTCAGCGGCATCAATGCCAATGCGGTGTTTATCGGCAATGGCGTCAGCGAACTGATCGATCTCGCACTGCGTGCGTTGCTCGATCCGGGCGATGAGGTGCTGCTGCCCAGCCCCGACTACCCGCTGTGGAGCGCCGCTACCATCCTCAACGACGGCGAGCCGGTGTATTACCGCTGCACCGCTGAAAACGGGTTCCTGCCCGATCCGGAGGAGATCGAGCGCGCGATCACCCCGCGCACGCGCGCGCTGGTGCTGATCAACCCGAACAACCCGACCGGCGCGGTGTACCCGCGTGAATTGCTTCAGGAACTGGTGTCGGTCGCCCGTCGCCACGGCCTGTTGCTGATGAGCGATGAAATCTACGATGGCATCACCTATGACGGTGCATGCTTCGAGCCGCTGGCACCGCTTGCCGGCGACGTGCCGTGCCTGAGCTTCGGCGGCCTGTCGAAAGTCCATCGCGCCTGCGGCTACCGGGTGGGCTGGGCGGTACTCAGCGGCGAACGCCGGCGCATCGCCGACTATCATCACGCCCTGGATCTGCTCGGCGCCTTGCGCCTGTGCGCCAACGTGCCGGGGCAGTGGGCGGTGCCGGCGGCGCTCACCGGTATCGACACGATCGGCGCCCTGTGTGCGCCCGGCGGCCGACTGCATGAGGCCAGACACGTGGTCATTGAAGCCTGCGCGCAAAGCGAGTGGCTGTCGCTGCACAGTCCGGCCGGCGCCTTGTACGCGTTTCCGGCAGTCGTCGGTGAAGCGGCAACGGGCTTCGACGACCACCAGTTCGCGGTTGAGCTGCTGGAACACGAGAGCGTGCTGATCGTGCCCGGCTCCAGTTTCAATGTCACCAGTCGCTCGCATTTCCGGGTCACGCTATTGCCTGAGCCAGTGCAGTTGCGCGAAGTGTTCGCGCGAATCGAGCGCGTCCTGCAACGTCGAGCCAAGCGCCACCCGCGACCAGCGGCGTCCGCCGTATTGGTGTGATGGAGACATCACTGCACGGATATCTCGCGCTCGGCGATTCCTACACGATCGGCGAGGGCGTGGCGGCCAATGCCCACTGGCCCGATCGCCTTGTGCAGTTGCTGGCTGACGCGGGGCTGGAACTCGGCCGACCAAAGATCATTGCGCAGACCGGCTGGACCTGCGCCGAGCTGGCGGCTGCCATCACCGCCGAACAGCCGCCAGGCCACTGGCGGCTGGTGTCGCTGCTGATCGGGGTGAATGATCAATACCGTGGCTACCCACTGGCCGAATATGGTCCGCGCTTTGCACAGTTGCTGGAACAAGCCATAACACTGACCGACGGGCGCCCACAGCATGTGCTGGTGCTTTCGATCCCGGATTGGGGCGTCACCCCGTTTGCCCGTAGCGGCGGCCACGATCCGGCGCGAATCGCCGCGCAGATCGACTGCTACAACGCGATTGCACGTGCGCAGGCTGCGGCGCGGGGAACCGCGTTCCTCGATATCACTGCCGTATCGCGTGCTCATGGCAGCGACGACGCCATGCTGGCCGACGATGGCCTGCATCCCGGCGCGGCCATGCACGCGCTGTGGGCAAGCGCTGCGCTGCCGGTTGTTCGCGCAATGCTCAGTAAGCAAACTCGCTGAACACCGGATCCACCGACCCCTGCCAACGGCCATGGAACAGCTCCAGCTTGTGTTCGGCTGGCGTCTTGTTGGCCAATGCGATTTCCAGTAGCGGCTCGATGAACGCGGTTTCATCGCCGCCCTGCGCGCACAGGACGTGCCGCCTGGCCAGACCGGCCTGGGCAATTTTCAGCGTTTCGATGGCGAGTTCGCGCACGCTGGCGCCGCGAAACGGCAGCTTCAACGCGTACTTGGGCACGCCATCGCGCAAGGCATGGCGTTCTTCGCGGGTGAAATCGCGGACCAGATCCCATGCCGCGTCCAGCGCCGCATCGTCGTACAACAAACCGACCCAGAATGCGGGCAATGCACACAGACGATTCCACGGCCCACCGTCGGCACCGCGCATTTCGAGAAACTTCTTCATCCGCACTTCCGGGAACGCGGTGGTCAGGTGGTCGGACCAGTCGTTCAACGTCGGCAATGCGCCGGGCAACGGCGCCAGCCTGCCGGCCAGAAAATCGCGAAAGCTCAGCCCGCTGCAATCGATGTATTCGCTATTGCGATAGCTGAAATACATCGGCACATCGAGCATGTAATCGACATAGCGCTCGAACCCAAAACCCTGTTCGAATACGAAATCGAGCATGCCGGTGCGGTCGGGATCGGTATCGGTCCAGATATGCGAGCGATAGCTCAGATAGCCGTTGGGCTTGCCCTCGGTGAACGGCGAGTCGGCGAACAGCGCGGTAGCCACCGGCTGCAACGCCAGCGCCACGCGAAACTTCTTGACCATGTCCGCCTCGCTCGCGAAGTCGAGGTTGACCTGCACAGTGCAGGTGCGGGTCATCATGTCGAGGCCGAGCGCGCCAACCTTGGGCATGTAATTGCGCATGATCTGGTAGCGGCCCTTGGGCATCCACGGCATGTCCTCGCGCTGCCACTTGGGCTGGAAGCCCATGCCCAGAAAGCCGACACCGAGCGCATCGGAGACCGTCTTCACTTCACGCAAATGCGCCGATACCTCGGCGCAGGTTTCATGAATGCTGGCCAACGGCGCACCCGACAACTCCAGTTGCCCGGCCGGCTCCAGGGTGACCGATGCGCCATCGCGGCTGAGCGCGATGAGATGACCATGTTCGGTGATCGGCGTCCATCCGCTCGCAGCCAACCCGCGCAGCACCGCTTCGATGCCGCGCTCGCCGTCGAAACGCAGCGGGCGCAGATCATCGAGCTGAAATCCGAACTTCTCGTGCTCGGTGCCGATCCGCCAATCGGCCGGTGGCTTGTTGCCGGACTCCAGGTACTCGACCAACTCTTTGCGATCGCTGATGGGCGTGCTGGGTGCGGCGCTTGGGCTGGACACGGATGACTTCCTGTAGATTCAATCGAACAATACAACGCGATGGGTGACGACGTTCGGTACGGCGAATTGCGGCGGCTAATCGGTGATCGGCTCGGCGGATCGGTCCGCGGCGTCCAGGCCGAGCCAGCCGACCACGGTGTTGCGCGCTTCATCGATGCCGACTTTCTTGGTTGCCGAGAACAACTGGACGGTAGCGCCCGGCGGCAGCGCGTCGGCGACCTTGCGCAACGTGATGACCTGATCGCTGCGCGATATCTTGTCGGCCTTGGTCAGCAGACAGTGCACGGGCAAGCCGCGTACGGTGGCATATTTCAGCATCTGCTGATCGTACTCGCGCAACGGATGGCGAATATCCATCACCACCACCAGGCCGCACAGCGCGTCGCGGGTCTGGAACCAGTGGTTGATGAACTTCAACCAGTGCGAGCGCAGGTCCATGCCGACCTTGGCATAGCCATAACCGGGCAAATCGACCAGGTAGGTGTCCGGCGCACACAGAAAGTAGACCAGTTGCTGGGTGCGGCCCGGCGTCTTGGACGTACGCGCCAGACCGTTGCGCCCCGTCAGCGCGTTCAAGGCGCTGGACTTCCCGGCATTGGAGCGCCCCGCAAACGCCACTTCGCGACCCACGTCCGGCGGCAACTGGTGCGGCAGGTGCGCGGACAGCAGATAGCTGGCTTGAACAAGAGGATTTGCCATATGCCGCGCAGCCTGTGCAATCGAGAGTAGGCATGATCGCCGTTTATGCACCGCGACACCAGATAATCACGCACACGCTATCCGTTGTGGGCGGCCTCGCGTGTCGGTCGGCCCTGCAACGAGCCGTCGTTGATCGCCGAGGCATCGGATTCGTTGACCGCTACCGCCACACACTGGGATAATCTCGGAGTTTTCGCGGCGGTGCCAAGGCGCCAGCCATTTCGACTTATACCCGCGTCCCGGAGCCTGCTCATGACACCCTCGCGCAACCTGGCCGTGCCCGGCCTGCTGCTTGTCAGCGTTTTGCTCGCCGCGCCCGCGCTCGCGCAGTCCGACGGCGCAACCGTCACCCCGATCGCGGAAGTGCCCGCGCCAGCGGTACAGGAACTCGCAGCCGCCAATCAAGCACCGGTCGCTGGCGATGCGGCAGCCGGACAGGCCAAGGCCGCCGTTTGCGGCGCCTGCCACGGCATGGACGGAAATTCGACCGACCCGCTGTACCCGAAGCTGGCCGGCCAGCACGAGCGTTACATCGCCCGCCACCTGGCGCTGTTCAAGAGTGGCGAGCGCGCCAACCCGATCATGTCCGGTTTTGCCGCCATGCTCGGTGCGCAGGATGCGCGCGACCTTGGTGCCTGGTTCGCCAGTCAGAACGCACTGCCCGGCGTTGCCGACGATACGCCGATTGCCAGCGGCCCCAATAGCGGCAAGAAGTTTTATCAGGTTGGCGAAAACCTGTACCGCGGCGGCGATGCCATTCGTGGCATCCCGGCGTGCTCCGCCTGCCACGGCCCAAGCGGCAGCGGCAACCCTGGCCCTGCCTATCCGGCGCTGGCCGGCCAGCATTCACGCTATACCGCCGATTTGCTGCGCCGCTATCGTGACGGCACGAGCTATGGCAGTGGAGAAAATGCCAACACCGTAATGAAGGGTGTTGCAACATTGCTCACAGACGAGGAAATCGACTCGCTGGCAAGCTATGTCGAGGGCCTTCACGCCGCGTCGGCAGAGCGTACCGCCGCACGCTGATGCTCGCCAGCCACCGTTCAGCAGGTGGCGGTTAGGCTGCACTGCGCTGACATCAATCCACTGGGAGAACTCAATGATTCGTCGCATGGCATTACTCGCTATCGCCAGCCTGCTGCCGATCGCCGCACTGGCTCAGACGGGCTCGGACGACAGCACACCGCAGGAAGGCCGCGAGTTCACCACCATGGCGTCAGCGCAGCCAATGGCGCCGGTCGATGGCAAAATCGAAGTCGTCGAAGTGTTCAGCTACGCCTGTATCCACTGCGCCAACTTCGAGCCGTATGTGAAAAGCTGGAAGAAGGACTTGCCGCAGGACGTCAACTTCATCTACATGCCGATGTCGCAGGGCGGATCATGGGAGGCGTTCGGGCGAGCATTTTACGCAGCCGAGAGCATGGGGCTCCTGGACAAGACGCATGAGGCCCTGTTCAAGGCGGTCCACATCGATAAGCGTCCGTTTACCTCGCTTTCCGAAATCGCCGGCTTCTACAAAGACTATGGCGTTGACCCCAAGGTGTTCGAGTCCACCATGCAAAGCTTCGCGGTGAATGCCAAGATCAACCGCGCCCGGCAGCTTGCGCCGCGCTGGATGATCCAGGGCACGCCAAGCCTGGTCGTCGCGGGCAAGTATCGGGTCATGGCATCGCCCGTATCGGGGTTGCCTGGCATGCTGAAGACCGCTGAATACCTGATCGATCGCGAACGTGCCGCCGCGAAGGCAGCCCAGGCAACTGCTGCCAAGTAATATCCGATCCAAGGCGATGCGATGGAAAAGGGCCGCTCCGCGGCCCTTTTTTTCGGCTCGCTTTCGGCACAGGCGATAAACTGGGTCTGCGGGCGGTGCGTGTGCGGTTGTGTGACGCGACGCATATCCGTGACCCAATCACGGATCATGTTTGTCGTTGAACGAGGGCGATCATCCAGTAGTCTTAACGCCATGACCGAGCGCACACTCACCCTGCTGACGTGCAACATCCAGGCCGGTTCGCGCACTGCAAGCTATGGCGATTACATCACTCGTGGCTGGAGCAATGTATTGCCTGCTGGCAAGCGCGGCACGCTCGACGCGTTCGCGCGGACGATCTCTGGCTATGACGTGGTCGGGCTTCAGGAATCCGACCCCGGAAGCCTGCGCTCAGGCTTCATGAACCAGACCCACTACCTTGCACAGAAATGCGACATGCCGTTCTGGAGCCATCAACCGAATCGCCGCATTGGCGGTATCGCTTCCAGCGCCAATGGGCTGCTCAGTCGATTGCCGTTGCACGAAGTGCTCGACTTTCCGTTGCCGGGGCGCCTACCGGGGCGCGGGGTCTTGATAGCGCGTATGGGGCAAGGCACGGAAGGGCTGACCGTGGCCGTGGCACATCTATCGCTGGGCGCCCGCTCGCGTCGCGTACAGGCTGCCTATCTGGCCGAACTGCTCAGCGGTTACACAAACGTGGTGCTGATGGGCGACTTCAACTGCCCGCCCGACGCGCCCGAGATGGAATGTCTCTACCGAAATACGCGCCTGCTGCCGCCGGCGTGGTCGCAGCCGACATTCCCAAGTTGGAAGCCACAGCGCCCGCTCGATCACATCCTGACCAGCATGCGCACGACCGAGCCGGCGCCTACGGTGCTGCCAGCAGCCGGCTCGGATCACCTGGCGGTAGTACTTACCGTGCTCGTACCGGGGTCCGCGCTCCAGGGTGTGGCAATGTCGGCCTGACGCCACGGGCTGATTTCAGGTAATTGAACGCGCAAAGCAAAACCCCCGCATGTGGATGCGGGGGTTTTGGGTATAAAGACCCTGGCGATGACCTACTCTCACATGGCTAATGCCACACTACCATCGG
>PGZC01000092.1 GCA_002839995.1 Gammaproteobacteria bacterium HGW-Gammaproteobacteria-4
CATCTGGAAACCGCCGTCGCCGCTGACGCAGATCACCCGCGCGCTGCGGTCGGCCAACTGCGCGCCGATCGCCGCCGGCAGGCCGAAACCCATGGTGCCGAGGCCGGCGCTGGACAGATGGTTGCGCGGATGCGCGACGGCCCAGTGCTGCGCCACCCACATCTGGTGCTGGCCGACATCCGAGCAGACCACGGCTTCGGGTTCGAGCGCGGACAGATCGCGCAGCAGCGCCGGCGCATAGATGCTGGTGCCGGGCGCGTCGTAGCGCGCGGCAAAATCCCGCATGCGTTCGGCGCACAGCGCGCGCCACCGATCGCAATGCGACGAGGCCGCGCACAATGCCTGCAAGCTGGTGCCCAGCTCGCCGTGCAGGGCGACATCGGCAAAACGCAATTTGCCGATTTCGCCGTGATCGCCATCCAGATGCACGATCCGCGCATGCGGGGCAAAGGTAGCGAGCTTGCCGGTTGCACGGTCATCAAAGCGGGCACCGACCACGATCAGCAGATCGGCTCCCTGCACCGCCAGGTTCGCCGCCTGCGAGCCGTGCATGCCGAGCATGCCGAGCAGCAGCGGATGACCGACCGGCAACGCGCCGAGCGCGCGCAAGGTGACCACCGTCGGGATCTGGCTGGCCTCGACGAACTCGCGGAATTCCTCGACCACGTTGGCGATGGCGATGCCGCCGCCGCCATAGATCACCGGCCGCTGCGCGGCGCCGATTTCGGCCATGGCATCGACCAGACCGACCGGAAACGGGTTGTCGATCGCGACGAACGCGAGCGGCTGATGCGGCGGCAGGTGGTCGGCGCCGGTCAGTTGCACATCCTTGGGCAGATCGATCAGCACCGGTCCGGGCCGGCCTTCGCGCGCCAGGCGGAAGGCTTCGGCGACGACCTCGGGCAACTCGTCGGCGCTGCGCACCAGAAAGTTGTGCTTGACGATCGGCATGGTCAGGCCGAATACGTCCAGTTCCTGGAAGGCATCGGTGCCCATCACCCCGGACGCGACCTGGCCGGTGATGCACACCATCGGTACCGAATCGAGCAGCGCATCGGCAAGGCCGGTGACCAGGTTGGTGGCGCCGGGGCCGGAGGTGGCCACGCACACACCAACGCGGCCGCTGCGCCGGGCATAACCGTTCGCGGCCAGCGCCGCGCCCTGCTCGTGGCGCACCAGCACATGATGCAGGCGCGAGCCGATCAGGGCGTCGTAGAACGGCATGATGGTGCCGCCCGGATAGCCGAACAGGACGTCGACGCCCTCGGCCTCCAGTGCCTGCACCAGCCAGCGCGCTGCGTTCACGCAGCTTTCTCCTTCGGTGCGGCCGCGACCGCAGCGGGTTCGCCGTCCTTGCCCAGCCAGCTCATGGCGGCGCGCAGCTTCTTGCCGACCTGCTCGATCGGGTGATCCAGATCGGCCTGCTTGAGCGCGCGGTAGCGCGGGTTGCCGGCCTGGTATTCGGCGATCCACTCGCGCGCGAAAGTGCCGTCCTGGATTTCGTTGAGCACCTTCTTCATCTGCGCCTTGGTGTGGTCATCGACCACGTACGGGCCACGGGTGAGGTCGCCGTACTGCGCGGTTTCACTGATGAACTGGTGCATGCGGGTGAGCCCGCCCTCGTACAGCAGATCGACGATCAGCTTGAGTTCGTGCAGGCATTCGTAATAGGCGATCTCCGGCTGGTAGCCCGCTTCCACCAGCGTCTCCCAGCCGGCCAGCACCAGCTTGGTGGCGCCGCCGCACAGCACCGCCTGCTCGCCGAACAGATCGGTCTCGGTTTCTTCCTTGAAGGTGGTGGCGATGGCGTTGGCGCGGGTGCCGCCGATGCCGGCGCAGTAGGCCAGCGCCAACGCCTCGGCATGGCCGCTCGGGTTCTGCTCGACCGCGTAGACGCTGGGCACGCCACGGCCGATTTCGTACTCGCGGCGCACCAGCGCGCCGGGGCCCTTGGGCGCGACCAGAATCACATCGACATCGCGGCGCGGCTTGATCTGGCCGTAATGCACGTTGAAACCGTGCGCAAACAACAGGCAGGTGCCGGCGCGCATGTTCGGCGCGATCACTTCCACATACAGGCGCGGTTGCACCATGTCCGGGGTGAGCACCGCCACCAGATCGGCGCCCGCGACCGCATCGGCCGGGGTGACCGGGGTAAAACCATCGGCCAGCGCGCGCGCTTCGGTGGGGCCGCCCGGACGCAGGCCGACCGTGACGGTGACGCCGGAGTCGCGCAGGTTCAACGCGTGGGCGCGGCCCTGGCTGCCGTAACCGATGACGGCGACGGTCTTGCCTTGCAGTGCGGCGGGAGCGGATTTGTTGTTGCTCATGATGGTGTCCTTGCGATGGTCGGTGGGTTGATGGTTGAAACTCAGGCGGTAGTGATCGCGCCGCGCGAGGCGGAGCTGACCAGACGTGCGTATTTGGCCAGCGCGCCATGGCTGACCCGCACCGGCGCGGGGGTGGGTTCGCGGCGGTCGAGATCGGCGTCGGTATCGATGCGGCGCTGCGCGACATCGATGACGATGCGATCGCCCTCGCGCAGGCGTGCCAGCGGGCCGCCGCGCGCCGCTTCCGGTGCCATGTGGCCGACCATGAAGCCGTAGGTGGCGCCGGAAAAACGGCCATCGGTGATCAGTGCCACGTCGTTGCCCAGGCCCTGACCGACCAGCGCCGCGGTGACTGCCAGCATCTCGCGCATGCCGGGGCCGCCGGCCGGGCCTTCGAAGCGGATCACGATCACATCACCGGGCTGAATCTGCCGCGCCTGCACCGCGGCAAACGCGGCTTCCTCGGAATCGAACACCCGCGCCGGGCCTTCGTGACGGCTGCGACCGTGGCCGGCGAGCTTGACGATGCAGCCTTCCGGCGCCAGCGCGCCGTACAGAATCGAGTAGCCGCCGCGTGCACTGAGCGGATGCCGGTGATCGAGCACCACCGGCTGTGCGGCATTGCCGGCTGCGGCCGCCGGCGCGGCATCGAGTTCCTCGAACAGGCGGCGACCGCTGACGGTCGGCGCATCGGTGAGCAGGCCGGCGGCGCGCAACTCCGCCAGTACCCGCGCGGTGCCACCGGCTTCGAACAATTCCACTGCGGTATAGCGGCCGCCGGGCTTGAGGTCGGCGATCACCGGCGTGCTGCGCGAGGCGTCTTCAAAGGTTTCCAGATCCAGCGCCACGCCGGCTTCGTGCGCGATGGCGAGCAGATGCAGCACCGCATTGGTGGAACCGGCGGTGCCGGCGACCGCGCGGGTGGCATTGCGCAGCGCGGTGGGCGTGATGATGTCGCGCGGGCGCAGGTTCGCGGCCAGCAACTGCATCAACAGCTCACCGCAGCGTTTGGCAGCGGCCGGCTTGTCGGTGTGGGTGGC
>PGZC01000030.1 GCA_002839995.1 Gammaproteobacteria bacterium HGW-Gammaproteobacteria-4
GTCTTCATCCGGCATAACCATGTTCGGGGCCGGGGAAACGGCCTTCGCGCACCGCTGCGGCGTAGGCCTCGATCGCGGCCGCGACCGAACCGCCCTCGCAGAGAAAATCCTTGACGAAGCGCGGCCGCCGGTGACCGGTGCCGACCCCGAGCAGGTCGTGCAGCACCAGAATCTGGCCATCGCAGTCCGGGCCGGCACCGATACCGATCGTGGCAATCGCGAGGTCGGCACTGACCTGTGCGGCCAGCGTGCTCGGCACGCATTCCAGCACCAGCAGTTCCGCGCCGGCTTCCATCACCGCGCGCGCGTCGTCGCGCAGGCGCTGCGCAGCAGCGGCCTCGCGCCCCTGCACCTTGTAGCCGCCCAGGCGCAGCACCGATTGCGGCGTGAGGCCCAGGTGCGCGCACACCGGGATTTCGCGCTCGACCAGAAAGCGGATGGTGTCGAGCTTGTGGCCCGCGCCCTCCAACTTGACCATCGCCGCCCCCGCCTGCAATGCACGCGTCGCAGCATCGAGCGCACGCTCGGCCGTGGCGTCGCTCTGGAACGGCAAGTCGGTGATCAGCAACGCGCTGCGCAATCCGCGCGCGACGCAGCGGGTGTGGTAGATCGCATCGTCGAGCGTCACCGGCAACGTGCTGTCGTGCCCCTGCACCACCATGCCCAGCGAATCGCCCACCAGAATCAGGTCCACGCCGCTGGCGTCGAGCACCGCGGCAAAACTGGCGTCGTACGCAGTCAGCGCCACCAGCTTCCGGCGATCGCGTTTGTATTGCCGCAATTGCGGCACGGTCAGCTTGGGTCGGGCGGACGCTTTGTCGTTATTTGCGTACATGATGGTTCATGCCGAAGAAAAACTTGCAGGACCTCTTCAAACCGTCGCGAGCGGCCCGAGTGCAAGGCGCACGGAGCGCAGGAACCGCAGTGTACTTTCTCGTACATGAGGATTCCGAGCACCGCGCAACGCAGCAATCGGGTCGCGTAGCAGGTTTCAAGAGGTTCTCCTAAGTCAATGCCGTGATGGCGTCGGTATCCAGCGGCGCGAGCAAATCAACCACTCTGCCCTGCCCGGGAACGATGATATCAGGCGCGATCTGTGCCAGCGGCACCAGCACGAAGGCGCGGCGATGCATTTCGGGATGCGGCAGATGCAGACCGGGAAGATCGCAGCACAGATCGCCGTACAACAGCAGATCGAGATCCAGCGTGCGCGGACCCCAGCGCTCGCCATCGCGCATTCGGCCATGCTGTCGCTCGATGTCGAGCAGGGCATCGAGCAACGCGCGCGCAGCCAGCGTGGTTTGTACGTGGGCGGCCGCATTGATGAAATCGGCCTGAGCGGCGTTGCCCCAGGCCGGCGTGCGGAAATTCGATGACACCCGCACCAGCTGCGTGTGCGGCAACGCTGCCAATGCGACGGTTGCGGCGGCAAACGCCGCCGGTACATCGCCTTGATTGCCGCCAAGGCCGATAAACGCGTCGATCATGCTTCGGAGCTGCCCGCCGGGTGCGGCCGCCGCCGACGCCGGCGTTTCCTCGCCGGTGGCAGTGTCGCGCCATCGCCGACCAACGGCGCATCCGGCTCGTCCGCCGCAGCCTTGCGTCCCTTGCGCACCGGTGCGAGTTTCTCCGCGAGTTGTTCGGCGGGCACGATTTGCGCCTCGCGCCAGAACTCCACTTCGGGCAGCAACTCCGGATCCTGGATCGCGCGCAACTCGAGAAAATCAAATGCCGCGCGAAAACGCGGATGCGCCAACAGGCGGAATACGCGTTTGCGTTGACGCTGACCAAAGCGCGCCTGCAACAACCAGATTTCTTCCATCGCCAGCGAAAACCGGCGCGGCAATGCCACCCGCTGCGCCTGATGCAGGATCACCCGATCGGCAGCGCGTTGCTGCGCCACTGCCGGATCAAGCCCCTGCGCCAGCAACGCCTGCAGCTCTTCGGTGTAAGCCGGCCACAGCAGTGCAGCAAGAAGAAATGCCGGCGTGACCGGCCGTTGCTCCGCCACCCGTCGATCGGTATTCTCCAGGGCGGCGAGCACCATCGCCCGCGTCGGCTCGCCGGCCCGCGCCAACGCCTGTGTCGCCTGCGGGAACAGTGCCGACAACAAGCCGTGCGCCTCAAGGCCGAGAAAGCTGCGTTCGGCATGGCCGGTCAGAAACATCTTCAGACATTCATCGAACAAACGCGCCGATGCCGCTCCATCCAGCAACGACGCCAGCCGCGGAATCGGCTCGGCGGCAGAAGGCGCGATGCTGAAACCCAGCTTGGCGGCGAGGCGAATCGCGCGCAACATGCGCACCGGGTCTTCGCGATAGCGGGTTTCCGGGTCGCCGATCAGGCGCAACACCCGGTTCTGCACGTCAGCGAAGCCGCCGACGTAATCGCGCACCGAAAAATCTTCGACGGTGTAGTACAGCGCGTTGGCTGTGAAATCGCGGCGCACCGCGTCGTCCTCGATGGTGCCATACACGTTGTCGCGAACCAGGCGCCCATCTTCGAGTTCGCGATCGCCGGTGCCGTCGTCGGTATTGGCGCGAAACGTCGCCACCTCGATGATCTCGCGGCCATAGACGACATGGGCCAGTCGGAAACGGCGGCCGATCAACCGGCAATTGCGGAACAACTGCTTGACCTGCTCGGGCGTGGCGTCGGTCGCCACGTCGTAATCCTTGGGATGCCCGCCGGTCAGCAGATCGCGCACGGCGCCACCTACAAGATAGGATGCATAACCGCCCTCGCGCAGTCGATACAGCACGCGCAAGGCGTTGGGGCTGATGTCCTTGCGCGAAATCGGATGCTGGTCGCGCGCAACGTGCACGGGCTGGAGTGAAATGGGAGAAATGGCGGATGAGCTCATGTCGGGCGGCGTAGCCGCAGCAGTTCCTTGCGTGTTTGAATGCCCGGCAGATGCCGGGCGCGGATTTTTCCGTTGCGTCGCAAGCGGGAGCTTTCTATACTAGCGGCTTGTGCTTGCACTACCAAGCCTTTGTGCTCCCTTCGTCTAGTGGCCCAGGACACCGCCCTCTCAAGGCGGGAACACGAGTTCGAACCTCGTAGGGAGCGCCACTCTGGATTCGCAGCACCAGCATCGTTGGTGCAACGTCGAGGGCCCGCGCTGCGGGCCTTCATGTTTTGTGGCGAAAGCCTCCTGCCGCTACAATTGACCGCCTTTGTCGCTGCACGTCAGCCTGACCGGAATCAACGCCATGCCCTTCGTCGTCGTCGAGAACTGCATCCGCTGCAAATACACCGATTGTGTGGAAGTGTGCCCGGTGGACTGCTTTCATGAGGGGCCGAACTTCCTGGTGATCGATCCGGTGGAATGCATCGACTGCACCCTGTGCGAACCCGAATGTCCGGCCAAGGCGATCTATCCGGAAGACGACGTGCCCGCCGGCCAGGAGCACTTCACCGCGCTCAATGCCGAACTCGCTGCGGTGTGGCCGGTCATCACCACGCGCAAGGAACCGCCGCCGGATGCCAGCGACTGGGACGGCAAGCCGGACAAACTGCCGCTGCTTGAGCGCTGAGCGCAATTCACTGCGGCAAACGTCGCGAACCGAACCGAAAAACTACCCGCGCTCGCGCTCCGGGCGCTTGTGCAAGCGCCGTTGCAGTGTGCGCCGATCGATGCCGAGCAGGCGTGCCGCCGCCGAAACATTGCCATCGGCTTCCGCCAGCACGCGTTGAATATGCTCCCACGACAGGCGTCGCAACGACGGCGGCGAATCCACCGGCTCCGGCGGCGCACCGTCCATGTCCGGGTCATCAAATGCTGCCAGCAGTGCATCGATGGTAAACGGCTTGGGCAGATAGCCCCAGGCGCCACGGCGCACCGCATCCACCGCGGTGGCGATGCTGGCATAACCGGTCGCCAGCACGATACGGGCATCGGGACAGCAGTCGAGCAGGCTCCGGATCAGGCTCAAACCGTTATCCTGCCCCAGCTTGAGGTCGAGCACGATGGCATCGGGCATCCCCGTTCTGGCGGCCGCCACGCCGGTTTCCGCGTCGGCTGCGTTATCCACCGCAAAGCCGCGACGGGTCAATGCGCGAGCCAACGTGCTGCGAAATGCC
The DNA here is from genome assembly GCA_002839995.1 of Gammaproteobacteria bacterium HGW-Gammaproteobacteria-4. GTDB lineage: Bacteria > Pseudomonadota > Gammaproteobacteria > Xanthomonadales > Xanthomonadaceae. The sequence continues at coordinate 4,084 of PGZC01000030.1, forward strand.
TCGTCGTCGTCGATCACCAGGATGCGGTGCAGATCGTTCATTGTTCTCGCTCCGTCGGCAGTACCACCTCGGTTACGCAGCCGCCGCCGTCCCGCGCAAACAGACGCACATGACCGCCACAACGCTCGATGCTGGCATTGGAGATCAACAATCCGATACCCAGGCCCGAACCCCGCGCGCGGCCGCTGACCGCGTCAGAATCCGGGCGCAGACCCGGACCACGGTCGAGAATGTGCAGTACAAAGCGACCATCCACCCGATCGCTTTCAAGCACGATCGTTTGTTCGCTGCCGGCCAGCACATTGGCATCGGCAGCGTTGTTGAGCAGATTGATCACCGCCTGCGGCAATGCCTGATCCACCGCGATGCGAACGCCCGGAAGCAGGCGCGATCTGCGCACCGTGACGCCCGGGCGCAATAATTGCCATTGCTCCAGGCAATCGTCGATGAATTCATCGACCGGCTGCACAACGGTCTCGCCAAAAGCCCCACGTCGCGCCAATGCAGCAAGCGCACCGACATGGTTGCGGCAACGCGACAATTGCTCGCGCATCAGCCGATAGTCGTCGGCTGTCGGCGGCACTGCGGAATCCGCGCATTCATCGACCAGCATGCCCAGCGTGGTCAATGGCGTATTGAGTTCATGCGCGGTACCGGCAGCGAGCGCACCCACCGCGATCAGCGATTCGTCGCGCAACTGGCGCTCACGCGCTTGTGCCAGTCGCTGCCGCTGATCTTCGACGATGGCCCGAAACCGGCACAGCACCACCAGCAGAATCATGGCGCTGATCAGAAACTGCACCCACATCCCGGTGACGTGCGTAGCGAAGCCGTTGCCGCCGAGATGCATCCGGTGCTGATGGCCGAACAACAACCATGAATAAAGGCCCACCGCCAGCATCGCCACCGCCATCGCATAGGATCGGCGCATGGTTGCTGCCGCGACCGATACCGGCACCAGATACAGGGAAACGAACGGGTTGCCCGGGCCACCGGAAAACTGCAAGACAACAGTCAATGCGATCACATCGATCGCCATCTGTACCAGGACCAGCGCTTCGGCGTCGGTCTCGCGCCGACGCAGCCAGACGTGCGCTACCGCGTTGCCCAGCAACAACACCGCCAGCACGCTGAGCAAGGGCGTACGCGCCGGGCCGAGGTCCATGATCGCGTTGGCCACCAGCAATGCCAGTAATGCACCAGCGATACCGAGATAGCGTAATTTGATCAGGATCAGGGGCAATGGGGCCGCGCTCCGGGCGGTGGCGAACGAAGTGGCAAGCCTATCGTGTTTTCACAACCATGACGACGCGGCGCAATGCCGCACCCGAAGTCACGCAGTGATTGCGAAGTCAGCCCGGTGGCCAGCTCAGCGTGCGCCCGGCGAGCAGGTGCAAATGGATGTGAAACACGGTTTGCCCGGCATCGGCATTGGTATTGATCACCGTGCGATAACCGGCTTCGGCGAAGCCCTGCTCACGCGCGTAGTGCGCTGCCGCCAGCAGCAGCTGACCCGCCAGTTCGGCCTGGTCATGGCGCAGATCGTTGAGCGTCGGCACCGGCTCGCGCGGCACGAACAACACATGCACCGGCGCCTGCGGGTTGAGGTCGCGAAAGCCCACCACGTGCGCATTCTCGAACACGATATCGGCGGGAATCTCGCGGCGGATGATCTTGCTGAACAGAGTGTCTGACATGAAAACCTCGGGGCTTGCAACACCATAAGTTAGTGATTCGAATATAACGCGTTTGGTGATCGCGCTACCGAGACAGACGCCCACAGGGCGAACTCCTGCAAAAGCACCGTGACGCACACCTGTAGGAGCCCACCCTGTGGGCGACTCTCACGCCGTGGTATGCGCTACCTGTCGCCCGCACGTCCGGTCGCCACAAGCACTTCCTGACGCGAGCCGAATGCATGCGCCAGCGTGCCGCGATCGGTGTATTCCAGCTCGCCGCCGAGCGGCAAACCGTGCGCCAGACGGCTCGGCTTGACATCGTGCTGACGCGCCAGTTGCGCCAGATAATGCGCGGTCGCCTCGCCCTCGACGGTGGGATTGGTGGCGATGATCAACTCGGCAACCTCGCCGCTGGCCAGGCGTTCGGCCAGCAGATCCAGACCCAACTCGCGCGGGCCAAGGCCATCGAGCGGTGACAACCGGCCCTGCAATACGAAATACAGACCGCGGTAACCGGTCGCCTGCTCCACGGCCAGGCGATCTGCCGGCGACTCCAACACGCACAGCAGATGCGCATCGCGGCTGGCACTGGAGCAGACCGCGCACAACTCGGCCTCGCAAAAATCGCGGCAGCGCTGGCAATGACCAACACGCTCCATGGCTTCGCTCAACGCCTGCGCCAGCACGCGGCCACCGTTGCGATCGCGTTCAAGCAGGTGAAACGCCATGCGCTGCGCGCTCTTCTGACCCACGCCGGGCAGGCAACGCAGGCCCTGGATCAATTGCTCCAGCAGCGTCGTGGTGCTCATGGCTGGTGTGCTCCTGCGGCGCCCGGTAACACACTGACGCCATACATGATCAGAACAGCCCCGGAATCTTCATCCCCGGCGGCAACGACAACCCGGCGGTGGCATCGCCCATGCGCTCCTGGCTCAGGACATTGGCCTTGTTCACGGCGTCATTGAACGCGGCGGCCAACAGATCTTCCAGCATTTCCGGGTCATCGCCGAGCATGCTGCGGTCGATGCGCACCGAGCGCACTTCCATGCGTCCGGTCATGGTGACGCTCACCATGCCGCCACCGGCCTGTCCGGTGACTTCGAGTTTGGCAAGCGCTTCCTGAGCCTGCTTGAGGTTGTCCTGCATGCGCTGGGCTTGCTGCATCAGGTTGGCGATCGGTCCACGCATGATCAGTTCTCTTTGAGGGGGCGAATGGAATCGGGCAGCACGCGCGCGCCATAGGCGTTGACCAGATGCTGTACTGCCGGGTCGGCCATGAAACCGGCTTCGGCATCGCTCTGGCGTTGCTCGCGCTCACGCGCGCGGCGTTGATGCAGGGTGTCGGAAGGCGCCGCCGCACCGATCTGGAAACGAATCTGCGGCCGTTGACCGAGCGCCGGCGCAAGCGCCGCGGACAGGCTGTCCAGCATCGCATCGCTGTGCAGATAATCCATGCCTTGCGGCAGCGCCAGCTGCAACAGCGGCGCCTGATAATCGACGAATGCGGCATGCGCCGCCAACTCGCGCACCGGGCCACGCAAGCCGGCCTGCTCGATCACATCGAGCCATTGCTCGGCGCTTGCCAGGGTGGTGGCGGAGGCCGCCGGCGCTTGCGCAGATGTCACAACGGGAACTGCTTCGCGCACTTGCGCAGTGGGTTGCGGCGTTGCATGCGCTATCGGCGGCGACGATGCTGTCGCGTGGCTTGCCGCTGGCGCGGTGCGGCGTCCGGATGAAGCCGCCGCGGAGGCAGGCCGCACAGGTGCGGGGCGATTGCCGGCAGCCGACGGCTCTTCCGGGCGGAACGCCAGCATCCGCAACAGGCACATTTCAAAACCGACCAGTGGGCTCGGCGCCAACGGCAACTCGCGCCGGCCGCTGATCGCGATCTGGTACCACAACTGCACCAGATCCGCGGGCAGCGACGACGCCAGTTCGGCAACCGGCAGGTCCAGCGTATCGGCCATGCTGCCGGGTATCAGTTGCGCCAGTTGCACCCGATGCAGGGCCGATGCCAGCGCGTCGAGCACAGCGCCGTAATCCGGGGAATACGTTGCCATGTCGGCAACGACCGCCATCAGCGCAGCGCCGTCTGCACCATCGAGCGCGCGCAGCAATCCGGCCACCTGATTGCGATCGACCGTGCCCAGCATGGCGGCGATACCGGCTTCATCCAGGGTTGTGCTGGTATAGGCAATCGCCTGATCGAGCAGCGACAAACCGTCGCGCAGGCTGCCATCGGCGGCACGCGCCAGCAACGCGATGCCGGCATCGTCGCTCGGGAGTTGCTCCGCTTGCAGGATATGCCGCATCTGGCCTGCGATCTGCTCCTCGCTGAGCCGCTTGAGGTTGAATTGCAGGCAGCGCGAGAGCACGGTCACCGGCAGCTTTTGCGGGTCGGTGGTGGCGAGCAGAAACTTGACGTGCCCCGGCGGCTCTTCCAGCGTCTTGAGCAGCGCATTGAACGCCGCCTTGGACAACATGTGCACCTCATCGATCAGGTACACCTTCACCCGGCCGCGGCTGGGCATGTATTGCGCGTTGTCGATCAGTTCGCGCACGTCATCGACGCCGGTGTTGCTGGCGGCATCGATTTCGAGCAGGTCCATGAAGCGGCCGGCATCGATATCCATGCACGCGCCGCATTCGCCGCAGGGCTCGGCACCGATACCGCGTTCGCAGTTCAGGCTCTTGGCGAAAATGCGGGCGATGGTGGTTTTGCCGACGCCACGGGTGCCGGTGAAAAGGAAGGCATGATGGACCCGGTTCGCTTCCAGCGCGTTGGTGAGCGCCCTGACCACGTGCTCCTGCCCGACCAGTTCGGCAAACCGCCGTGGCCGCCACTTGCGGGCAAGCACCAAGTAGGACATCGCGTAACCTCTCGTGTGTGGAATTGACGCGGCGCGGATCGGAACCCGGAGCGCCAACGCGCTCCGGGCCTGCCCGCGCTTACTTGGCAGCCATCAGCGCCAGGGTCATGTCCAGCATGCGGTTGGAGAAGCCCCACTCGTTGTCGTACCAACTCAGCACCTTGACCAAGGTGCCGTCCATCACCCGGGTCTGGGTGGCGTCGTAGGTCGAACTGCGCGGATCGTGGTTGAAATCGATCGACACCAGCGGCTGGGTGTTGATGCCGAGTATGCCCTTGAGACGGCCTTCAGCGGCTTCGCGCACCGCACTGTCGATTTCCTCGACGCTGGTGGCGCGCGCAGCGACGAAGGTGAGATCGACTACCGACACGTTGATGGTCGGCACCCGCATCGCAAACCCGTCGAGCTTGCCGTTCAATTCCGGCAGCACCAGACCGACCGCGGCGGCGGCGCCGGTCTTGGTCGGAATCTGGCTCATCGTGGCCGAACGCGCACGGCGCAGATCGGAGTGATACACGTCGGTCAGCACCTGATCGTTGGTGTAGGCATGGATGGTGGTCATCAGACCATGCACGATGCCGATTTTCCGGTGCAGCACCTGTGCCAGCGGCGCCAGGCAGTTGGTGGTGCACGAGGCGTTGGAAATGACCGTGTGGCTGGCCTTGAGCTGGTCATGGTTGACGCCGTACACGAACGTGCCGTCGACGTCCTTGCCGCCAGGCGCGGAAATGATCACCTTCTTCGCACCACCCTTGATGTGCGCGCCGGCCTTTTCCTTGGTGGTAAACAAACCGGTACATTCGAGCACCACATCGACACCCAACTCGCCCCACGGCAACTTCGCCGGATCGCGTTCGGCAAACACCTTCACCCGGTCGCCATTGACCAACAGATCGCCGCCATCCACCGTCACCGTACCCGGAAACTTGCCGTGCGCGGTGTCGTACTGGGTCAGGTGGGCATTGGTCTGCGCGTCGCCCAGGTCGTTGATGGCGACGATCTGGATCTCGCCGGTACGCCCGGCCTCGTACAACGCACGCATGACATTGCGGCCGATGCGGCCGTACCCGTTGATTGCGACCTTGATGGCCATGGTTACTCCTTGACTGCTGTGGGACCGCATAGCGGCTGACGTGGGAATGGTCTATGTTAACGCCCCCGCGCCGTTACCGGAAACATCGCCATGCCGTCATTGCGCCAGACCCTGTTTTCGCTGCTGTTTTGCGGCATCTTCGCCGCCCCGGCGGCATGCGCCTGGGGCCCGGACGGGCACCGAATCGTCGGCGCACTCGCCCAAAGCATGTTGTCGGCGGAAGCCAAGGCCGAGATCGACGCACTGCTCGCCGACGAAGCCGAACCCAGCCTCGCGGGCGTATCGAACTGGGCCGATGGCATTCGCAGCGAGGAAGGCTGGCGTCACACCGCACCCTGGCATTACCTCAACCTGCCCGATCTTGGCTGCGACTATCAACCACCGCGCGACTGCCGCGACGGCAACTGCGTGATCGGCGCCATCGATGCGCAGTTGCAGGTGCTGGCCGACCGCGCGCAACCGCGCCCGAAGCGCATCGAGGCACTGAAGTTCGTCGTCCATTTCGTCGGCGACGTGCACCAGCCGATGCACGCCGGGCTGCGCTCGGATCGCGGCGGCAACGATTTCCAGATCAGCTACCTGGGCGAAGGCTGGAACCTGCACAGCGTGTGGGACAGCCTGATCCTGCGCCGGCCCCTGCAACGCGACGGCGGCTGGCAGGGCATGAGCAAGCGCCTCGGCGACACCGTGACCACGCTTTCACGCGACGCTCTGCCGCCGCACAGCGGCGCCCGCGAATGGGCGCTGGAATCGTGCGCGCTGATCGGCGCCGAATCGCTCTACCCAAGCCGCCATAAAATCGGCAGTCGCTATCTGGACAAACACCGGCCGCTGGCGGAAAAGCGGCTGCATCTGGCCGGCTCGCGGCTTGCCATGCTGTTCAACGATGCGTTGTCCATGCAACGTTAACGATGCATCACGCCAACACCCTACCCTCACCGGCTTCCTCGTGGGTCACGCCGTCGCGGATGTGATAGATGCGTTTGAAGGTCGGGATGATTTTTTCGTCGTGGGTGACCACGATGATCGCGGTCTCGAACGTGCGCGCCATGTCATTGAGGATACGGATGACGGCCATCGCACGCACCGAATCGAGCGGCGCGGTCGGCTCGTCGGCCAGGATCACCGGCGGCCGGTTGACCAGGCCGCGCGCGATCGCGACGCGCTGCTGCTCGCCACCGGAAAGTTGCGAGGGCATGGCACAGGCGCGGTGCTGCACGTCCAGCGCGGCGAGCAGTTCCAGCGCCCGCGCCCGCGCGGCGGCGTTGGCGACGCCGGCCAGCATCGGCAACAACGCCACATTGTCGGTGACATCCAGAAACGGTATCAGGTACGGCGCCTGGAACACGAAGCCGATCTTGTCGCGTCGCAGCGCGCGTAGATCGCGGACTTTCCAGCCATCGTGATAAATCACCTGCTCGCCCAGCACCATGCGGCCGGCGCTGGGCTCGATCACCGCGCCCAGGCTCTTGAGCAAGGTGCTCTTGCCCGAGCCCGACGGGCCGATCAGGCCGACGACTTCGCCGGGTGCCACCTGCATGTTCACGTCCTTCAGCGCATCGACGGCAGTGTCGCCCTTGCCATAGCGCTTTTTCAGGCCCTCGATGCGAATACCGTGACCGCTCATGTCAGCCACCGATCGCTTCGGCCGGATCGACCTTGAGCGCCATGCGGATCGCAACCAGACTGGCCAGGACGCAGATCGCCAATACCGCAAAAAACCCGAACACGGCGTCGCGCGCTATCAGCAATACATACTTGGGGAACAGCGGCGCCGCGAACGTCGCGGTGATCTTGCCCACCACGAATCCAATCAGCCCGAGCGCGATCGCCTGTTGCATGATCATCGCGGCAATCGTGCGGTTGCGGGTGCCGATCAGCTTGAGCACCGCGATCTCGCGGATCTTGTCCATGGTCAGCGAGTAGATGATGAACGCCACGATGGCGGCGCTGACGACGGCGAGAATAACCAGAAACATGCCGATCTGCCGCGATGAGGTGGCGATCAACTTGCCGATCAGAATGTTTTCCATCTGCGTACGGGTGTACACGGTCAGGCGTTTCCAGCGACGGATGGATTCGGCGACGTCGTCCGGCACATGACCCGGTTTCAGTGTCACCAGCACGGCGTTGATCGATGCATTGCTGCTTTGCGACGCGATCACCGAATCGAGCAAGCCCGGCACACCGGGGCGGCTGAAGGCCGGATTGGCCTCGGTACGGCGCCGGCTTTGCCGGATGGCGTCGTTGTCCTTGAGAAACTGCGCCTCCTGCGCATCCTTGAGCGGAATGAACAGCATCGGGTCGCCACTGGAGGACACCATGCGTCGGGTCAGCCCGACCACGGTGTAGTGACTGCGGCGAATGGCCAGACGATCGCCCAGCCGGAAGCCGGAGGCGATATCCGCGACGGCCTCGTAGTGACTGCGGGTAATCTGGCGCCCCGCCACCAGATACGGCGGCCAACCGGGCGTAATTCCCGGAGTGCCGGGGGAGATTCCCACCACCATGGTGCGCACGTCGCGCTCACCGCGACGCACCTGCATGGTCAGGTAGGTCACGTTCGCGGCCTGGGCAACGCCCGGCATGGCCAGCAGGCTTCGGTAGATATCGTCCGGAAGACTGGACGATTCCGCGTACGGGCCCAGTGTGTCCTTCTGTACCACCCAAAGATCGGCACCGCTGTTGTCGAGCAGCGCCTTGCCGTCGTCCACCATGCCGCGGTACACACCGGCCATGATCAGGGTCACGCCGATCAACAGTCCAAGGCCGATCCCTGTGAAAACGAATTTACCCCAGGCATGCAGAATGTCGCGACCGGCGAGGCTGATCATGGCGACCCGCCGGCGATGCGCTCGACCACATGGATGGCGCTGCGCGCGGTCAGCGACCTTTCGCTGAAAACAACCACCTGATCGCCGACGTTCAACCCCTCGCGCACCTGCACCTGTCCATCGAGGTCTTCGCGACCGAGAGTTACCGGGGCGAACCGCAACGCGCCATCGATGATTTGCCATACGCCAAGTCGGTTGCCTTCGCGCCGGATCGCAGCATTGGGGATGGTCGGCGCCGCAGCAAGCGCCGGCAGATCGACCGTCACCTCGGCCAGTTCGCCGATCGGCGGCATCGGCTCGAGTTGTCGGTCGAAAGCCACCTTGGCCAGCGTTTCCTCGGTCACCGCATCGGCCATCGGCTCGACCCGTACCACCCGGCCATTCAGCACTTGCCCGCTGCGCGAACGCAGCGCGATCCGCGCCGGCAAACCCACCGCGAGTCCGGTCGCGCGGATCTGGTCGAAACGCACCGTGATCCACAGCCGCCCCGGCTCGATGACATCGATCACTGCCTGGCCGGCGACAACGGTCGTGCCCGGATCGGCATGGCGTAGCGCCACCACGCCATCGACCGGCGCGATCAGACGCAGATTGCCGCGCTGCGCCAGTAATGCTTCGCGGTCGGCTCGAGCCCGTCCGACATCCTCGCGCGCCGCCGATACCACCGCATCGGCAATCTGCAATTCCTGCTGCCTGGCGGCGGCGACTTCCTCGCTGATCAGGCGCGCCGCAACCAATTGCCGGTAGCGAACCGCCTGCGCGCTGGCAAACGTCTGGCGTGCATCGGCCTCGCGCTGCGCTGCTTGCGCACGTTGCAGCGCCGACTCCTGCGAACGAATGCGCTCGTCGAGATCGACCGGGTCCATCTCGCCGAGCACCTGCCCTGCCATCACCCGATCGCCAACATCGACATCGAGCCGTTGCAGTCGCCCGGCAACGGTCGGACCGATCCGGTAGGTGTAGCGCGCATCAACGGTACCGATGCCGAACAGCGCCGGCGACAGCGCCTGCGATTGCACGGTAGCGACGGTCACCGCGACCGGCGCCAGCGGCCCGGAGCGCAACGCGACATAAACCAACAAGGCCAGCAAGGGCACGACGATGCCCAGCACCGCCAGAGTGCGCCGTTGCAACGGCAAAGATTTCATCGTGTGTCCCTGTTGTCGCGGAGAGAACGTACATGAGTGAACACGTCCGGTTTTGCGCCATTACGGGCGGTGCGGCAAAGCAACCCCGTACCTCGTTCGCATGAATTTATTTCGGACTGCGACGCTCACCGCGAGCGCTCGGACAGATCATGCCAGAGCGCTCGCGATCCGTGCAGTCGCGGCTTCGCCGCAGGCGAATGCCGAAACGCCGCCGCCGGCGCGATGTCAGCCGCGCTGTTTGTCGGTCAGCGTGTTGAGAAACGCCACGATCTGCGCAACCTGGCGGTCATCGAGCGTGCGGCCAAGCTGGTATTCCGCCATCTGCCGCACCGCCGCGTCCAGGGTCGCCACCTGGCCGTTGTGGAAATAGGGTGCGGTCAGCGCGATATTGCGCAACATCGGCGTCTTGAACACCTGGCGATCGGCCGGATTGCCGGTGACCTGCTCGCGCCCGGAATCGTCCGAGGCGGAATAGGGCTTGACCAGACCGAGTTTCATGTAGCTGTTGCCGCCCAGCGCCACGCCGTTGTGGCATGCCGCACAGCCGGCATCCAGGAAGGTCTTCAGCCCAGCGCGCTCGACGTCGTCCAAGGCCGCGAGATCGCCGCCGAGGAAATCATCGAAGCGATCGTGCGTCAGCAAGGTCCGCTCGAAGGCGGCGATGGCCGACGCCATCGCGTCGTAGCTGATCGGGTCGGACGCATCGGGAAACGCCGCGGCGAACGCGGCGTCGTATTCGTGCTTGGCCAACAGCCGCGCGACGACCGTCGCCTCGTCCGGCATCGCCATTTCCACCGGATTGAGCACCGGCCCCTTGGCCTGTTCTGCCAGATCGGCGGCACGGCCATCCCAGAACTGCGCCATCTGCAACGCAGCATTGAGCACGGTAGGCGAGTTGCGGCTGCCGTTCTCGCCCTTGACACCGGGCGAGGTCGGCAGATTGTCGACACCGCCCAACCGGCTGTCGATGCGATGGCAGGAGTTGCACGACTGGCTGTTGTCGAGCGACAACGCGGCTTCAAAATACAGTCGTCGGCCCAGATCGATTTGCGCAGGGGTATCGCGCTCGCTGCCCGGCGCACGCGCTGGCACCGGCTGAAACTGGGCAAGCGCCTGCGCGCGCAATGCTGCGGCATCGATCTCGGCTGCGCTTGCAGGCGGAGCAATCGACAGAACCAGCGCCGACGCGAGCGCCGTCCGCGTGAAGAATTGCCGGCCACTGGGCAGGTCAGTTGTGCTCATCATGCGCTCCAGAAAGTAAACGGTCCAAGTGGAAGGTTCCGCGCCGGCTCCCCGGGAGGGAGAGGGGCTCGGCGAAGCCGGCGGGAACCGCTCGACACATGGGCATCGACCCGATGCCTTGAGCGCAAGCATGACGACCGGTCGTTTCCGGGGCATTTCCGCAAAACACGGAGTTGTTACAGGATGTTTCCGCGCGAACGACAAAATCGGTGCGTGATCGGCAACGACGCGCTCGCACGACTACAACGCGAAACCCGACACCTCGCAGTCGGTGATGCCGGTCATCCGGCAAGCATCGGAATTTCCACGCGCGCCTCGGTACCGCCACCATCGCGCGCATGCAGGCTTACCGCCCAGCCGTTGGCCTGGGCCAATTGGCGAACGATCGCCAACCCCAGGCCGCTGCCGGGCGCGCGCGATTGCCGCGCACGCCGGAACGGCTCGAACACGCTCTCGCGCTCATCCTCTGCGATTCCGGGACCACGGTCCAGAATCCGCACCAACACGCGTTCCGGTGTGCAATCCAGTTGCATCTCGATCGCACTGCCCTGCCCGTGCCGCCACGCATTGTCCAGCAAATTGGCCAACACCCGTCGCAGTGCCAGCACCGGCACCCGACGAACGCATTGCCCCGGCGCTTGCCAGGCGACCTGCGCGCCCTGCCGTCGCAGGTCGGCTACCGCCTCGCCCACGATTTCCGCCAGATCGCGATGCTGCGGCGGCTCATGTGCCACGCCACGCGCAAAACTCAGGTACTGCCCGATCAGCCGATCCATGCTCTCGACATCGCGCTCGATATCGGCGATCAACGTGGAATCGACGGTTTCGGGCAGCATCGCCAACGACAGGCGCATCCGTGCCAGCGGAGTGCGCAAATCATGCGACACGCCGGCCAGCAGCGTGGTTCGGCCTTGCAGCAAATCGCGCACGTCGCGCGCCATGGAATTGAAGCGCATGGCCAGAATCTGCAACTCGCGTGGCCCGGTCTCCGGCAATGGCGGCGGCAGCTCGCCGTGGCCGACCGTATCGGTGGCCCGGGTCAGGCGCGCCAACGGCCGGGTCAACCAACGTGCCAGCAGCATCGCGGTGAACAACGAGGCCAACACGACACCCGCCAGCGCAGTCAGCACAACGCGCGATGGATAGGCGCCAATCCGGTCGTCGCTGAATCCGATCCGCAGAACGACTTCGGGCGTCGTCACATCGACCCAGTACATTTCCGGATTGCTGCTACGGGTGAGATGCGACTCGACGCCAGTACGCTCGGCCAACGCCCGCTGCAGCAAGGCCGGGTACGGCAAATGGGTTTCGTCGCCCGGTCGCGGACCTTGCGCCAGTTCCACCTGCAAATGATGGTTCACGCGCAACTCGGTTTGGTAATCGGCCCGCGTGTCCGGCGGCAACTCCGCCCAGGTCTGCGTCACCAGGGTAATCAATGCTGCCAGATCCTCGGTGGCGCTACGTGCCAGCGGCAGGCTCACATGCACCACGAACACCGCCGCCAACACGATTTGCACCACCAGAAAAGGCCCGGCCAGCGCCAATGCGGTCCGTCCGAACAGCCCCAGTCGAACCCGATTCATGGCCGGCGATCGCCGTCCGGTGCAAACAGGTACCCCTCGCCCCAGATGGTGCGGATGAATTGCGGCGAGGTCGGATCGGCCTCGATCTTGCGGCGCAGGCGGGTCACCCGCACGTCGATGGAACGATCGAATGGCGAGCGGTCGTAACCCTTCAGCAAGTCGATCAGGCGATCGCGACTGAGCACCTGATTGGGGTGCTCGTTGAATATGCGCAGCAACGCAAACTCGGCCGCGGTCAACACAAGTTCCTCGCCGTTGCGGCTGATGCGGTGTCCGACCGGATCGAGTCGGTACGAGCCGAACACATACGTGTGCACGGTCGTTGACGATTCGGCGGTCGAGTTGTTGCGACGGCGCAGCACGGCGCGAATCCGTGCCAGCAATTCGCGCGGGTTGAACGGTTTGGCGAGGTAATCGTCGGCCCCAACTTCCAGCCCGACGATGCGATCGACATCCTCTCCGCGCGCCGACAACATGATGATCGGTAACACCTGATCCGCGCGCAACCGCCGCGCCAGCGTCAGGCCGTCCTCGCCGGGCAGCATCAGATCGAGCAGCAGCACGTCGGGTTTGTGCTGCGCCATCCGCGCCAGCATCTGCTCGCCATCGCCAGCCAGTGCGACCGAATAGCCCTGTTCTTCGAGATAGCGGGCCAGGCGCTGGCTCAGGTCGGGGTCGTCATCGACGATGAGAATGTGCTCGCTGTGGTGCTTCATGACTTCAACTCTGCGCGTGGACCGCCGCATTGCGCAAGCGCACGCTGCCGCGACGCAACATCTTGTTACACCTTGAACGCGGTCGGAAATCGACGCGAAACGGCTGCCGCCCACCTTGGTCGCCGGCTCACCCGAGGTGCCATCCCTCCCCTCCTGAAAGGAAATCCGCCATGACCCTCAAGACCGTGTTGACCACCGCTGCATTGCTCGGCGCCATCGCATTTGCCGGTAGCGCAGTCGCCCAGGACGCCACCGATTACAGCACACTGAGCAATGAACAGTTGATCCAGTTGCGCAGTGAAGTGCGCAACATGAGCGCTGACGATCAGGCGCGTTTTCGCACCGAAATGCAGAGCCGCGCCCGAAACATGACAGCGGAAGAACGCGCACAAGCCGGTTTTGGCCCGCGCAACGCTGATGACAACGGCCAGGGCCAGCAGACGCAAAAGCGCGACGGCACCGGCGATCAGGATCGCACGATGGATCGCAAACGCGATGGCACCGGCAACAAGGATCGCGCGCGCGACGGCAGCCGTTACGGCGATGGCCAGCGCTCACGCCCGCGCCAGGGCGGTGACCGCGGCAGATGATCTGAATCGGGTTACCGCACGACCCGGTGCGCAGACCAAAATCTGAGCGCCGGGCTGCAAATGATATTGGCTCGACGGGTACACGCCCGACAACCCTCACACCTCATGCACGGTCATGCCTTTCGCATCGCAAACGCGCACCGCTACGGCGATGCCGGCGCGCACGCTCTGGGTGACCACGCAGAAGTTCTCGAACTGGGCGAGGATGCGCTCGAGGTTCTGGTACTGCGCGGCCGGTTCGTCGGTGATCAGGTCGTCGACCGCACTGCCATCGAAACGGATGCGGAATTCGTAGTCGCCGGTTTGCTCAAGCGATACATCAATCCGGACGCTGTTGCTCATAACCTGAAACTCATGTCGCCGCCTCCCGAGCGTGACGGTAACCTCGTCGCTCTGCAACCACCGTGGGGCCACTCTCAGGAAGCCATGATCCATCAACATCGCCGCGTCATCACTGCAATTTCGCTCCGACCCTCTCGATCGATTCTCTGGTCACAGCTGCCACGTCGTGCAAAAAGGCATTCCGATCCGGCGATGGCGTCGCATCTGGTACCGGCGCGGCAAGGTCATAGACTCGCTCGGCAATCAGCTTGGCGCGTCGAAACGTCGAACGCGGACCCGATTCATCATAGGCGCTGCGCCACTCACTGAGGCGCTCGGATTTCACCCGCCGCGATGCGAGGTCAAGCAGGCGGCGGCTCAGGTCTTCGGCGATGGCATCGAAGATGTGTTGCTTGTCGTCGTCTGTCGGTTCGGGTCCGTTCCAGCCCACGGGGTTCTGAAGCAGTACGTAGAGCCGCTGCTGAAGCTGCTGCCTCAGGTCGGCAACAGGACGCAGGGTATCGTATTCGTCAGACCCCATCGCAAAGCGACGGCTGAGGGCCTTGATGCGCGTCCAGTGCTCCTTTTCCATGCCCTGTTTGACCGAAAGGCCAAGGCGGGGCCGCCACCCGCTGTGGAAGCTTTCCGCCGCGCGCTCGACCGCAAGCACAAGGTTCATTCGGTCGTAGATCGGGCGCGAGTCAATCAGCTTCGGACGCTCAACGATGCCGTCGATCATTTTCAACAGCTTTCCGAGCTGGCTGGCCGTCCGCTTTCCATCCTTCGATTCAACGTCCAGCTTGTGATCGAGGTCTGCAAGGAAGACCCTCGAGGTATTCAGGCGCGCGCGCAGGGCCCTTTCGGCGAACGGGCCGAGGTCTTCGCCGATGGCGGAGAGCACGTTCTCCGCAGATGCCAGAACATGCTGGGCGCGGGCCGAAGGGTTCGGCAGGTTGTCGCCGCTGACCTTGTCGAAATGCGTGAAGGCAAAGATCAGCTTGGCCGAATTGCCCGAGGAGACGAGCTCCTTCATCGCAGCGACCGGCGCACTCAGCATCGGCTGCATCGCGTTGTCCACCAGGATGACCGCATCAACCATATCGATGCGCTTCGATTGGCTTGTCGAGATCGGAGACATCGATCGCGAATGCTCCAGCCCCTCGCCATCGAGCAGCACCAGCTTCGGTCTGTCGTTCGGCCACGCCGGGTAGAACGGGCCGGACACTCGAACGCCGTTGACCAGCGGTGTCAGCAGGGTGCCGAACAGCCGCGCGTAGTTCGACGCGAACCGGGAAATCGACGCGATGAAGGCGCCGCGATCCTCGGTCTCCCACCTCCATGTCAGAGGCCAGCCCACCTTCGTCTTTTGAAGCTTGCCGTCGGGCAGGAGGGCAAATCGCTCTTCAATCTCGTCCATGACAGCATCAACGACCTGCTGGAAAGCCTCGTCGTTGCGCGTACGGTTGTCGAGATCTTCCTCGAACAACTCGTCAATGACCCTCTGATCCTTCTCGTCGGCTGCGTTCAGTTCGGTGCGGAGCGATTCGCCGTAGCGTGCCGCGATTTCCTTGACCGAGGTCAGCGCCGACGCCAGCACGTCGTTCGTTCGCTTCAGGAGGTCGCCGCTTTCGGGGTCGATGTCGCCGTCGTCATCGTCATCGTCGAAATCGCTCGTGTCCTTGACCGGGCCGTTGCCGAGGACGTAGTTGAAGCGGAAGCGCTGATTGACGTGCGTCAGCAGGCGGCGCATCTGGTCGGAGTCGGACTCGTTCCTGTATGCCGCGAGCACGGCGGCGGATACACACTCCTTCAGGTGCTCGCGCACGTCTTCCATCGGGAAGAACGTGACGACGGCGCAGAACGGACCCTCTTGCAGGATCACTTCGGTTTCGTGAACCGTGGTCTTGGCCGTCGAGGTCGAGGGGAACCGCTCTTTCAGCGGGTCGGTGCCCATGAGTTGTCGCAGGAGCGTTGTCTTTCCAGCCCCAGTGGTGCCGAGAAAGAGCGCGCGGCGGTAGTCGCTGGACTGCGAGGATGGAAGCGCGATCACGTCATCCCGCAGCGCGAGGAAGTCGGTCTCGCCGCCTTCGAGCTTGTAGAAGAAGATATCGACGACGCGCGGGTCGAACAGGCCGAGGGCCTGCTCACGCGCGCCGAGGCTCCAGAACTGCGGGCTCGCCAGCAGCGCGTTCATCTGGTCGCGCAACGCCGCCGCTTCCTGCTCGTTTTCCGTCTTGAGGCTTTGCCGGACTCGCAGGCCTTCCTTGCCTGTGGCGGGGTCTGTCCGCTTCGGGTGCCGGAAGATGATGGCCCAAGTGTTGCGCCCTTGCGTCCTGCTCAGGCTCGCAGAGTAGAAGTTGTCGCTCATCGCATTCTCCGTTGTTCCGGTGTTGTTCCGAGACGTGAATGTAGCGATCCGATCTCCCGGTGTTAACAGATTTGGCACAACGCAGGAACAACGCAATTACAACTTTCGCGTATCTGAAATACGGAAACGTTAGATTTCTCTTGCTTGGTGGCCTGCCGTGCGCTAACTTTCCCGTATCTGAAACACGGAAAGGCTAGAAACAATGCCCCTTCATCTCGTCGGCGAGACCCTCGACAAGACCCGCAGCCACTATCTGGCGGGGACGGGCAAGCTCGTCCAGTTGATGCGGGGCATCTATGTCGATGCCACCGACGACATCGATCAAGCCGTCCTCGCCCATGCCGTCCGCATTGGCCGCTACTTGTATCCCAATGCTTACCTCTCGGCGGCCAGCGCGGTTGTGCTGGGGCCGACCCGCGACGGTCGCCTCTACCTGACTGGTCCGCGCGTGCAGCGCACGCGCCTGCGGGCACTGGAGATCGTTCAGAACAAGGCTCCGGCCAAGCCCTCGCTCGCTTCCGCCACCGTTGCCGACAGCCTGGGCGAGTTCACTGTCAATGTGTCCTCGATCCGCCAGCGGTTTCTGGAGGCCTTTCGCCTGCGCAGCGAACATGCCGCGTCCATCGATGCAGCAACGCGCGAGGCCATTGCCGCCCGTCTTGCCGAGGAGTACGGAGGCGCGAAGGCCGCTAGCGACGCCGTATGGGCGCTGGCCCGTGAAAACGACTGGTACCGCGAGGGCGAGGGGGCCGAGAAGTTCTTGCTGCGCGGCCCTTCGATTGCGACCGCGCGCAACGAGGCCGCGTTCGTCTTGACCGTCGCATGGCACGGCCTGACCATCGGCACGCTCGCTCACGACGGATTTGAATGGCGGTGGTCGCAGGTGGACAGCGGCCCGCCTGTGCCGCCAGTGATCCGCCAGACGATGCCGGGCAGATTGCCGCCTTTCGTGGTCTCGCTGCTGCCGGAGGGTTGGCTGGAAAGTGTCCTGCACGATCGCGACGAGCGCGCCATGCTTCGCTCGGGCAGGCGCTACCTGTCCAACATCACGATGGCCGAGAACGCAGACGAGCTTGCCGCCCTGCCGCTCGATGTCCTCGCGACGCCGCTCGCCGCCCATACCGCGGCGGGCGTGTTCACAGGCACCTATGCCGGGCCCGGTCGTAGCGCGATGGAGCAGGACTTCGAGCGCAACCTCGCCACAATCTATGACCGTGCCGATACACCGCGCCTCTCCGGCGTGCAGATCAAGGCACCGATGACGTTCGACCCGGACGGCAGGCTCTCGCCGAGCATCGGAACACCGTTCACGCACATCCTGAAGCCCGCAGGGACCAGCGGCTTCGAAGCCTTGCCGCTGGTCGAATGGATTGGACTTGCCCTCGCTCGGGAAGCCGGGTTCGCGGTTCCGGACACCGCACTGATCGCGATGCCTGATGGCATGCCTCCGGCGCTTCTGGTCGAGCGCATCGACATTCGCACGGATGCGAATGACCATCGACTGCTGGCGATGGAAGACCTTTGTTCGGTGCTCGATCTCTCACCCGAGGCCAAGTACGACGGCACCATCGAACGCGTGGCGCGTGCCCTGAGAGGCCTGTCCACGTCGCCCGACGAAGACCTCCTGATCCTCATGAAGCGCGTGGTGTTCGCCTGGCTCATCGCCGACGGCGACATGCACCTCAAGAACATGGCCGTTCTGAAGATCGCCGAACCCGGCAATCCGGCCTTCCGCAGCGTTCGGCTTGCTCCCGTCTACGACACGCTGACAACGCGCGTCTTTCCACGCCTAGAACATGACCGCATGGCACTGAAGCTCAACGGCAAGGACGAACGGCTCAAGCGTGCCGACTTCCTCGCGGTCTCTGCAATCGCCGGGCTTCGGGCATCGGACACCCATGCGGCGATCGATGATGTGCTGCAACGGATGCAGACTGCCCTTGGCGTGATCGCGCTGCCCAAGCTCCCCGACTACGGCCCGTCGGGCGAGGCCGCCGTGGCCCGAACGCTCGACATATGCCGGGAGCGGATTGCCGCGTTCACGTAAGCATTGGGTCCGCGAATACGATCACGGGCATCGCATACCGCTGTGACTGGCGCGCCGACGAAATGGCAGCCCACAAAGTCTGGCACTCGATGTCGGGTTCACGCCGATGGCACATGGCCCAACCTGCGCGATACCCAGGCACTGACCACGCGCGGAATGCCACTCACGCTTCGTGTACGGTAACGCCCTTGGCATCGCATACCCGCACTGCGACCGCGATGCCGGCGCGCACGCTTTGCGTGACCACGCAGAAGTTCTCGAACTGGGCGAGGATGCGGTCGAGGTTCTGGTACTGCGCGGCCGGCTCGGCCAGATGCAGCACCACTTCGGCACGTGGAATGCGCCAACGCCCGTCGCCGTCGCGCTCGGTGTGAGCGATGGCGGTCGTGCGCAACGCGCCTGGCTGGTTCTTGAACTTGCGCATGGCGAACAGCAAGCTCGCCGACAGGCAGTTGGCGACCGCCGCCAGCAGCAGCCGTGACGGATTCGGGCCGTTGTCGTGGCCCAGTGGCGGTGGTTCGTCGGTGATCAGATCGTCGACCGCGCTGCCTTCGAAACGGATGCGGAATTCGTAGTCGCCGGTTTGTTCAAGAGTGATATCGATCTGGCTGCCCTCGCTCATGACTTGTCTCCTGTGAGTGGCCGAATCCGCAACATGGCGTAATACAGCAACGGAATCACGATCAGGGTCAGCGCGGTGGCGACCAGCAACCCGAAGATCAGCGCGATCGCCAGGCCGTTGAAGATCGGATCGTCGAGGATGAAGAAGGCGCCGAGCATGGCCGCCAGTGCGGTCAACACGATCGGCTGCGCGCGCACCGCGCAGGCCTCGATCACCGCGTCTTCCAGCGCCTGGCCCTTGGCCAGCGCGTGGTTGATGAAATCGACCAGCAGGATCGAGTTGCGCACGATGATTCCGGCCAACGCGATCATGCCGATCATCGAGGTAGCGGTGAACGGCGCGCCGAGCAGCGCGTGGCCCGGCATCACGCCGATCACGGTCAGCGGGATCGGCGCCATGATCACCAGCGGCGCCAGATAACTGCGAAACTGCGCCACCACCAGCAGGTAGATCAGCACCAGACCCACCGCATAGGCGATGCCCATGTCGCGGAAGGTTTCGTAGGTAATCTGCCACTCGCCATCCCATTTCACCGCGAACCCATCGCTGCGCAACGGCTGCGCGATGAAGTGCTGGGCGATGCGATGCCCGGCCAGCGGCGTATCGCGCAGCTGCCCGATCAGATCGAACATTCCGTACAGAGGGCTGTCGCTGGCGCCCGCTTCGTCGCCGGTGACGTATACCACCGGCAACAGGTCCTTGTGCAGAATCGCGCCTTCCCAACCGGCACGCTGCACCTGCACCAGTTCCGAGAGCGGCACCAGCCCACCGTCGCCGGCACGCACCCGCATTGCCAACAACGCGTCCATGCTGGCCTGATCGCCAGCCGGCAGGCGCAGGCGCAGCGGCACCGCGTATTTGGACGCGCCATCACGCAGGTAGGTGGCATCGAAACCGCTCAACGCCAGTTGCAGGGTCTGCGCAATGCTGGCCTGGCTGACGCCCAGATGCGCGGCGCGGGCGCGATCGACCACCACGATCTCGCGCTGCGCATCGGCCTCCACGCTGGTGTCGATATCGACGATGCCCGCGGTGGCGGCGAAGCGCTCGCGCAGTGCGGCCGCGAGCACGCGCGCATCGGCATCGGTCGGCGCGTAGATCTCGGCCACGATCGGCGCCATCACCGGCGGCCCCGGCGGCACTTCCACCACTTTCACCGAAGCACCGACCCGCGCGCCGATTTCCGCCAGCATCGGCCGCACCGCATGCGCGATGGCGTGGCTCTGGCGGTTGCGCGCCGGACCAGACCGTTGAACGTCATCGGCGCCGAGGTGCCGGCATAGGCCTGGTAGTCGCGCACTTCGGGCACGTCATCCAGTGCCGCCGCCAGCCGCGCCAGCAGTGCGCTGGTGTCCTCCAGGGTGCTGCCTTCGGGCAGGTCCACCACCACCTGGAATTCGCTCTTGTTGTCGAACGGCAACATCTTCAGCACCACCGCCTGCACCGCCACCAGGCCCACGGCCAGCAGCACCAGCGTGCCCATACCGGCGAACAGCATGCGCCGGCGGCGAGCGCCGGCCACGGTATGCAAAAATGGCCGCAACAGGTGTTCGAAGAATCCCGAAACCATACCGGACAGCGCCGGCTTTGCCCCCCTCTCCCCCCGGGAGAGGGGCTGGGGGTGAGGGTCCGGAGATGCAGTAGCGGTTCGCTCAGCCTGAACCCTCACCCCGCCCCCTCTCCCGGGGGGAGAGGGGCTTTCGTGTTCCGCCGCACCCGCCAGCAGCTTCGCCGACAACCACGGCGTCACCACCAGCGCCACCGCCAGCGACAACAACATGCCGACGCTGGCATTGATCGGGATCGGGCGCATGTACGGGCCCATCAGCCCACTGACGAAAGCCATCGGCAGCAACGCTGCGATCACGGTAAAGGTCGCCAGAATGGTCGGCCCGCCCACTTCGTCCACCGCCGGCGCAATCGCCTCGTGCAGGCTGTGCGCACCGGCACGCAGGTGGCGGTGAATGTTCTCGACCACCACGATGGCATCGTCCACCAGGATGCCGATCGCGAAGATCAGCGCGAACAACGACACCCGGTTCAGGGTGAAGCCCATCGCCCAGGAAGCGAACAGGGTCAGCGCCAGGGTCACCACCACCGCGGTACCGACGATCACCGCCTCACGCCAGCCCAACGCCACCAGCACCAGCAGCACCACCGCCGCGGTGGCGAAGATCAGCTTGTGGATCAGCTTCATCGCCTTGTCGGTTGCGGTCTGACCATAGTCGCGGGTGATGGTGTATTGCACGCCGTCCGGGATCAGGCTGCCGCGCAGCGACTGCATCCGTTGCGCGATGGCTGCGGTGATGTCGGCGGCGTTGCGCCCCGGTTGCTTGGCGACCGCCAGGGTCACCGCTGGCGCCATGCCCGCCGGGCCGGCACGATGCGCTGGCGCGCCGTGCCACACGTATTGGCTCGGCAAATCGGCGCCGCGCGTCACCTGCGCCACGTCGCTGAGGTAGACCGGCTTGCCCTGGTGCAGGCCGATCACCAGTTCCGCGATTTCATCGGCATCGGCGAGGAACGTGCCGGCGGTCACCGGCACCACGCCGTCGGAGCCAACGCGCTCGCCGGCTTGCGTCACCCCATTGGCGGCGCGCAGCGCCGCTACCAGATCCTCGGCGGCAAGTCCGTAGGCGGCCAGTCGCGCGCTGTCCAGTTGCACCAGTACCGCACGATCCGGCGCGCCGATAGTGTAGACATCGCGCGTGCCGGGCACCCGCTTGAGTTCGGTCTCCAGCGTATGCGCCACTTCGGCCAGCTCGGTGGCACCGCGCTCGCCGTCATCGGTCCACAGGGTCAGTGCCATAACCGGCACATCGTCGATACCCATCGGCCGCACCAGCGGCTGGCCGACACCGAGGCCCGACGGTGCCCAATCGGCATTGGCATACACCTGGTTGTACAACCGCACGATGGCAGTCTGCCGCGGCACCCCGACCTGGAATTCGACGGTGAGCGCGGCCACGCCGGGCCGGCTCGCCGAATAGACGTGACGCACACCCTCGATTTCGGAGAGCACCTGTTCCAGCGGGTAACTGACCAGATTCTCCACATCCTCGACGCTGGCACCCGGGAACGGCACCGTCACGTTCGCCATGGTGACGTCGATCTGCGGTTCCTCCTCGCGCGGTGTCACCATCACCGCAGCCAGGCCCAGCAACAACCCGGCCAATGCCAGCACCGGCGTCAGCGGATTGCCCTGAAACGCCTTGGCGATGCGCCCGGAGAAGCCGAGGTTTTCACTCATCGACCGGCTCCCGCAGCGCAGCCAGCGCAACCCGCGCGGCATTGGGGTCGAGCGCAATGCGCTCGCCCGCACTCAGTCCAGCCAGCACTTCCACCCGCTCGCCGTAACGATGCCCGAGGCGCAACTGCCGCAGTTGCGGGCCGCGTTCGCCGAGCACATAGACGCCGGCGATCTCGCTGCGCCGCACCAGTGCGCTCAGCGGCACCAGCAAACGCTCGGCTTCGCCGATCACGAACGCCGCTTTCACCGTCATGCCCGGCTGCAACCCGGTCTCGGCATCCGGCAGTTCCAGGCGCACCTTGAAACTGTGGGTGGCGGGATCGGCGAACGGAAACACCACCATCCGCTCGGCGGCCAGACGCGTCCCTTCGGCCAGCAGCACCGACGCCTTGGCGTACCCGCGCACCGCCAGCATGTCGCTTTGCGGAATCTCCACATTCACCCGCAACTGATTGAGCGACAGCCCGGACACCAGCGGCTGACCGGGCCGCACCGTCTCGCCCAGTTCGACATGGCGCTGGGTGAGGATGCCCGAATACGGCGCGCGGATGACCGTGTAATCGACCTGCTCGCCGGCCTCGCGCACCGCGGCACGCGCCGATTCCAGCGCCGCACGCGCGGCATCGCGCTGGGCCGTGGCCTGGTCGAGCTGCGCCCGCGCCACCAGCTTTTTCTCGAATATCCCGGCGATGCGGCGATAGTTGGCCTCGGCCTCGGTGGCCGCCGCCTGCGCCGCCGCCAGCGCCGCCTGCGCACGGCGTTGCCCGGACTGCTGTTCCACCGCCGTGAAGCGCACCACCACTGCACCGGCCGGCACGTAGTCGTTGACGTCGTAGGGCAACTCCAGCACGCGGCCGCCGGTCTGTGCCGACAGCGTGGCCTGGTTGACCGCCTCGACCACGCCATCCCAGATCCGCTCGCGCGGCGCGGTTTCCGGCTGCACCGTTTGCCCGGCCAGTTCGGGGATCGCCACGGCTGCCGACGGGTCCGAGGCCGTCCCACCGCAGGCGACCAGCGCGAGTGCGAAGGAAACCAGCACGGACAGCCGCAACATCGTCATCGGAATGCACTCCCCGGCCGGAAGCCCAGCGCTGCAAACACCTTTGCCGCCGGGCACCATCCGGTGAACGCGGATTGCAGCAGGTTCAGGCCGACGAAAACCGTCAGCAGCAACCACCACGGCGACACGAAATGCGTCAGCAGCACGCTGACCAATATCATCACTCCGGCAAATGCCAGCACCACGCGATCGATGTTCATGGCGAACTCCTGTTGCATTTCAGACCAACCACAGCCCGGTCTCGGCTCACGGCTTCAAACGCGCGCTGCCGAGCGCCTTGAGGATGTACTTCTCATACACCGGCCCGGTAGCGCCGGTCTTGATCCAGCGCAAGAAACGCCACGCGAATCAAAATTCATCTAAATTAGTTTTATCTTAATTACAAATCTCGTATGATGTCAAGCATCGAATCCCGTGGAGGCCCTGCCATGTCCCTGACCGCCCAGCAACTGGTTGCCCAAGCCCGCGCCGCTATCACCGAAATCGACGCCGAGCGCCTGCGCACCCTGCAAGCCGCCGGCGTACCGGTGATCGATGTCCGCGAGCCCGGCGAATACGCCGCCGGCCACATTGCCGGCGCAGTCAACATTCCGCGTGGCGTTCTTGAATTCGAGGTCGATGGTCACCCGGCAGTGAACTGCCTCAAGGACGCGGCGCTGGGCCATCGCGAGCAACCGATCGTGCTGTATTGCCGCACTGGCGGGCGTTCGGCACTGGCCGCCGAAGCGCTCGATCGCCTGGGCTTCAGCGAACCACTGTCGCTGGCCGGCGGCTTCATGGGCTGGGCCGAAGCCGGCGGTGCCATCGAAGGCGCGAAATAACCATGGCCGCGCGTACCCGCAAAACACCAGCAGCACAATCGCCGCGCAGCGCTGCGCAGGAGATGGCCGCCAGGGCCGACGACGCAGCCGACCTGCTCAAGGCGCTGGCCAATTCGCAGCGTCTGCGCATCCTGTGCCTGCTGCACGACGCCGAGTTGTCGGTCGGCGAACTCAACCAGCATGTCGAACTGAGCCAATCGGCGCTTTCCCAACATCTGGCGGTGCTGCGCGAAAAAGCGTTGGTGCAGACCCGGCGCGATGCGCAGACGGTCTATTACTCGCTGGCGCCAGGCCCGGTCAGCGCGATCATCCACACCCTGCACGGCATCTATTGCGCGGATTGCTGAGTAATCCGATCAGTAGCCCGGATTAGGCGAAGCCGTAATCCGGGATCGCGATCCGACAGGCTTACCGTGGTCCCGGATTACGCCCCGGATAAGACCCGTGGCTAATCCGGGCTACAACACGTGCGCGGCACTCCCCGCCCTGTGCGGCGGCCGCTTGGCGGATCGCATTGGCTGCCATGCCATCCCACGCATTGGGTACCAGTGTGCCAAAAAGGCGATATCAAGGCTGCTTGAACGGCCCCGTGCGGCCATGCGCCTGGTTCGAATGCACCTCGTACCAGATCGCGTTGAGGATGCCGACACTGCACGCCAGCGCCAGACCCCGAATCCACGTGAAGTACCACATCAGTACAACTCCTCCGACTCGATGACATGTTGGCGGGTGACCTGACCGCGCATCACCCGGAACGCCCAGGTGGTGTAAGCCAGCACGATCGGCGCGATCATGGTCCACGGATAGCTGCGGTAGTTGCCGAGCCAGCCGCCGGGTTCAATGCCGACCTGCTTGTACAGCGGATTGGATGCCGCCAGCGGATCGATCGCACTGGTGATGACGTGACCATCCAGCCGCAACAACCAGACCCCGGCCACCACGAAGGCCACCGCAGTCGCGGCGGCGGCGATGCGTGCGATGCGCCGCGCCCGCGCACCGATCGGATGCTCCACGCGCATCGCGACAAAGCTCGCGCCATGCATCACCAGCATCGACAGGCTCACCGCTCCCGCCAGCAGGGCAAAGGGGCTCAGCAAGCCCAGCAGGCCGCCATCGTAACGTACCCGCATGTCGCCTGCCCCGCCTTCGATTCACCGGTCGCCCACAGGGTGGGCTCCTACAAAAAAACGGTCGCGCTCACCTGTAGGAGCCCACCCTGTGGGCGACCGGTGAATCGAAGGCATAGCAAGCGCAGCTTGCGCTGTCGCGCAGCGACTGACCGAGCGAAGCGAAGGCATAGCAAGCGCAGCTTGCGCTGTCGCGCAGCGACTGACCGAGCGCAGCACCCGGCGCCCATCGCTCACGATGCAACGCAGCAAATTCGCCACCAACTTGGCAGCACTGCCATCTCACAATAGAGCATTCAAGCTAATTCACGGCCAATTCCAACAATGCTGCGCCGCAAAACAAATTTGACTTATGTCAAAGCATTCTAAATTAGTTGTTTCTACCATACAGGCGTCGGCAGTGCCGTCCATCTCCCCGAGGTGAATCCCTCGCCTGTACCGCCTGATCCGACGACTTCGAATCAGGAGGCATCATGTCCATCGCCAAACGCACGCTGATGATCGTTGCCGCCACGACACTGATGGCGAGCATGGGCGCGGCATCCGGCACCGCGGCCGACACGCGCGGCAACGAAGGTCCGCAATCGACTGCCGATCACGGCAAATTCGCGGAATTGAACAAGGACTTCGCTTCCGGCCCGGAAGTCACCAAGGCCTGTCTGGTCTGTCACACCGAGGCCGCCAAGCAGATCCACAAGACCCAGCACTGGAACTGGGAGTTCGCCAATCCCGAAACCGGGCAACTGCTCGGCAAGCGCCACGTCATCAACAACTTCTGCACGTCGGCCGCATCGAACCTGGACGACTGCGCGAGCTGCCATATCGGTTACGGCATGAAGGACGACACCTTCGACTTCGCATCGGAGGAGAACGTCGATTGTCTGGTCTGCCACGACAACACCGGGAAATACCGGAAACCGCTCGGCTTTGCCGGCAACGTACTGACCGAGAAGACCGAGTACCCGCCGCACTCGGGCAAGTTCATCCGCGCCACCAACCTGCGCGAAGTCGCACAACGGGTCGGCAAGACCCGCCGCGAGAACTGCGGCGCCTGCCACTTCCATGGCGGCGGCGGCGATGGCGTCAAACACGGCGATCTCGACAGTTCGCTCGATTTCCCGGACCGCGCACTCGACGTGCACATGGACGCCGATGGCAACGACTTCGCCTGCGCCACCTGTCACCAAACCGAAGGCCACCAGGTACCGGGCAGTCGCTACGCGCCGACCGCCATGGACCAGGGCGGCGCGCGCCTGCGCGGCAAGACCGGCGACGCCAACCCCGCAACCTGCCAGTCCTGCCACGGTCAGGCGCCGCACCAACGCGTGGCGAAGCTGAACGATCACACCGACACGGTTGCGTGCCAGACCTGTCATATCCCCGCGTTCGCGCGCGGCGACGTGCCGACGCGGATGGCCTGGGACTGGTCCACCGCCGGCAAGCGCGATGCCGACGGCGAACCATTGGAAATCACTGACGACGACAGTTACGTCACTTACGCCGGCACCAAGGGCGACTTCGTACTCGGCGAAAACGTCGTCCCCGACTACATCTGGTTCAACGGCACCGTGAAATACACCTTGATCGGCGATGAACTCGACGCGTCGCAGCAGCCGGTCTACATCAACCGCTTCCAGGGCAGCGCCGACGACGGCAAGTCGATGATCTGGCCGATCAAGACGTTCCGCGGCAAGCAGCCGTACGACCCGGTTACCAAGTCGCTGGTGGTGACCCATCTCTACGGTCACGACGACACCGCCTACTGGACCAATCTCGATTGGCCAAAAGCGGTCGCCGCCGGTATGGCCACCACCGACCGTGCGTTCTCGGGTCAGGTCGATTTCATCGAAACCATTTCGCAGTGGCCGATCACGCACATGGTCGCACCCAAGGAGCAGGCACTCGCCTGCAACGCATGCCACACGCGCGGCGGGCGGCTGGACAAGGTGGAAGGCATCTATATCCCGGGTCGCGATCGCAATCCGCTGCTCGATCGACTCGGCTGGCTGCTGGCAGCGATCACTCTCGCCGCGGTAACGCTGCACGGCGCGGTTCGCATCGCACGCCGCAAGCACTGATCAAGGGGAACGTCATGGCACGCATCTACATCTTCGAACGTTTCGAACGCTTCTGGCACTGGTCGCAGGCGCTGCTGATCATCGCCATGCTGGTCACCGGCTTCGAAATCCACGGCAGCTATCGTCTGCTCGGCTTCGAGCAGGCGCACACGGTGCATACCACCGCGGCATGGGCGCTGATCGTGCTGTGGGCATTCGCCATCTTCTGGCATTTCACCACCGGCGAATGGCGGCAATACATCCCGACCATGAGCAACGTCGGCCCGATCGTCCGCTACTACGCCCTGGGCATCTTCCGCGGCGAGCCGCACCCGTTCCGGATCACCCGCGCACGCAAACACAACCCGATGCAGGCGCAGGCCTATCTGGCGATCAAGGCGCTGATCAATCCGCTGCTCTGGGCTTCCGGCCTCGCCTATCTGTATTACAGCGAACTGTCGGCCAATCGTTTCGGCCTGGAGCTGGCGACCATCGCGTTGCTGCATACCGCTGGCGCGTTCCTGATGCTCGCGTTCCTGATCGCGCATCTGTACCTCATCACCACCGGCCACACCGTGTCCGCCCAGCTCAAAGCCATGATCACCGGCTGGGATGACGACGCGGACGACGACGCGCACTGATTACGCGACCGCGCGTGATTCGATTTTCCAATCGTTACCCATGGAGAACATCGATGAACAAGACGTTATCGAAAACTCTACTCGCGGCGTGCATCGCCGCGCTTCTCATGCCGCTCCAGGCGCACGCCGACGAAGCCGAACTGCTGAGCAAGATCGAGGCATTGGCCAAAGAACTGGCTGAGCTCAAAAGCCAGGTCGAGGCGGGAAAAACCCGTAACGACGCCAACGTCAGGGCGACCGAGGCATTGCAGAAGAAGATCAGCAAGGTCGAGGACAAGTCGCTCGCCAAATGGCTGGATCTTGGCGGCGACTACCAGTTCCGGGTAGACGATCTCAAGGGCGAGACGCGCACCTTCACCGACGTCAAGTCCACGTTCGACAACACCCAGCAGGCGCTGCAGGCCGACTTTTTCGCCAATCCGTCCACCGAGCCGGGCTCATCCACGTTCTTCGGCGGCATGGGCCTGTCCACTGCCGGCGCCCTGAGCGCGCTGATGCAGTTCTCGCAGAACATGGCGGCGGTCGAAAACTACGACCAGGCCAACGCCTTCGTATCCAACCCGATGAACGCCGGCCTGATGCAGGGCATCGGCGGATTCGCCGCCACCGTGCCCTCATTCAAGCCGAAGAACTCGACGCTTTACACCAACCGTTTCGGCCTCGACATGCACATCAAGGCGACGCAGAACGTGGTGATCACCACCCGCCTGCTGATGTACAAGACGTTCGGCGCCAACGACGCCAACGCCGTGACCAATGCCGGAGCCGCACCGTTCTTCGCCGATCGCGTCGGCGTATTCGATGGCACGCTCGGACACATCCCATCGAGCGGCTTCATCAACGTCGATCAAGCCTACGCGACTTGGAGCAACATCGCCGGGCAGGACCTCTGGTTCTCGGTCGGCCGTCGCCCCTCGTCCGACGGTGTGCCGCGCAACCTCAAGCAGAATACCGGGCGTCCGGGCAACGGCGGCACACCCTCATTGCTGGTCGATTACGCCTTCGATGGCATGTCGCTCGGTTATGCGCCGGATGTCGAAATCCTGCCGGGCGCCTACTTCAAGCTCTGCTATGGCCGCGGATTCGAAGCCGGCTTCCGTACCCAGCCCAACAACTCGCCGCAGGACACCGACATGTTCGGCGTCCAGTTCGTCCCGATCGACACCGACCCGCTGCGCATCTGGACGCAATGGAACCGCGGCTTCAACATTTTCGATGCGCCGGTGATGCGCGACACCTTTTTCGGCGACACCATGCCGCAAACCAACCTGGGCGACA
Organism: Gammaproteobacteria bacterium HGW-Gammaproteobacteria-4; assembly: GCA_002839995.1. GTDB lineage: Bacteria > Pseudomonadota > Gammaproteobacteria > Xanthomonadales > Xanthomonadaceae. The sequence goes on from PGZC01000030.1 coordinate 33,431, forward strand.
TCGAGTGGTGGGGCGCGGGCGCCATCGGCATCTTCGAGGGCGTGGGCAGCGGCGATCTCAACTACTTCGCCGAAGTCGGCCGCAGCATTACCCATCCGAACGACAACGTTTCCGCACAATTCGGCTTCCAGGGTCTGTTGACCGGTGGTTTCTTCAATCCCGAAGCACCCAGCAGCAAGACCGGCACCGCATATTCGCTCGGCTTTCGTTATGACTTCGACGGCGATCAGGCGGTAAGGCCGAAGTTCGGCTTCGAATACAACCACGGTTCCAGGAACTGGATCACCTTCGCGCCGGCAGCCGCCGACATCTGGACCTCCAAGGTCGGCACCCGCGGCAATGTCTATGACGCCTACCTGATTCTGGAACTGAACAAGAAGGCGATCGCGTCGCACGATGCCAAGGCGTTCTTCCGGCTGGGCGCGCAGTACTACGACTTCCAGTACACCGGCAGCAACAACTGGGTCGGCGCCCCGGTCAAGCTCTCCGACGTCAATGGGCAACTGATGACCACCGCGCCGCTCGATCACGCCTACGACCTCTATGCCACGTTCGAGGTCATCTTCTGATCGAACCGCAATCCCATCCACCCGCTATTCACGCTCACAAGGAGTACGCCATGAACACCCGACTCACCCGCATGATCCTCGCAACCGCCCTGACATTTGCCGCCATCGCCGGTTCGCCCGCCACACTGGCCGCCGAGGTCAAGATGGTCGGCACCATCACCGAAATCCAGATGGCCGCCGACGGCAATTCCGCGATCGCGATCCTGGAGCACAACAAGACCGGCGAGTCCATCGCCATCACCGTTACCGATGAACTCACGCTCGACAAGTTCAAGGACGAGCGCATCGTCGAGGGCGACGAAATCCGCGCCAAGTACGACAACGCAGGTGGCAGCAACAAGAGCCTGACGTTCAAGAAGACCGCCGGTTGCTGAATCGTCCACGGCTCGCCTGGCCGCGACGGGGCTCCGCGAGGGGCCCCGCTTCTTGTACCAACGGCGCTGACGCTCGCTCGCTGCGCGAACTAGGCCATGCACGGATGTGCAAGCGCCGCGAGTGCATGAGAGCGGGGGTTTTCGCTACGCGCACCGCCCGCCTACTCATCACATCCCGGAATTGCGAGGAGCGCGAGGGTCGTAAGGCCCGTGGCGATCCATGCTGCGCCCTGGCGCAAACCGACCACTTCGCCACAACGCCGTGATCGGCTCATGGATTGCTTCACTGCGTTCGCAATGACAGTTGGGGGGATATCGCGAACCGACTGTTCCGGTGCGACTGGAACGGCACACGGACTTTGAACCCAACGAGGCTCATGGAGAGGACTCCCCACAACGACCGTCTCGCTCAGCAACGACCGCGCCTTTGCGCAGCAGGCGATTGAGCGGGGTCTTGACTGTGCTGAACGCCCAGTCCCGCTCGCCCGTCAACGCCACCAGTACTTCCTCCGCCATGCGAGGACTGCGTTGCCACAGCGCCTGCATGACAACGCTTTCGGCGTCGGAAATGGGGCTTTCGCTTACATTTGTAGCCATACGGTCAGACCACACGTGTAATCGATGATGTCAGCCCAGGTGCGGCGCATGAACTATCGACCATCCCTATCGATACCGTGCTGGCTGAACCACCAGCGGCACATGCGTGTCGGCACTCCGGGCAACACACGAACTACACGAGCCATTTTCCTGCGCTGGCATTCGGGCGATACTGCCAAGCATGACCATCTCGCCGCTTTCCCTGGATTCGCTCGATGCAGCAGTCGATTTGCTGCTCACCCGTACCGGCAACACCCTGCGCATGGCCGCCCCGTTGGGCCTGGGCAAGCCGCACCGGCTGCTGAACGCCATTACCCGGCGCGTGACGGCGCAGCCGGAGCTGCACCTGAAGCTTTACACCGCGCTATCGCTCACACCGCCGATACCGCGCAGCGACATCGAAAAGCGTTTTCTGGGGCCGTTCCTGGCACGCCATTTCGGCGAGGATTTTCCGGCGCTGGACTACGCGCTTGCGATGCGCCGCGACAACCTGCCGGCGAACATCGAGGTCGAGGAGTTCTACTTCCAGTCCGGTGGCCTGCTCGGTGCAAGCGGCGCGCAGCGGCATTACAACAGCCTCAATTACACCCACGTCGCGCGTGCCGTTGCCGAGCGCGGCATCAATGTGCTGGTGCAACTGGTGGCGCGCGAGCCGGGCGGGCAACGCCTGAGCCTGAGCTGCAATCCCGACCTCACCCTGGACCTGCTCGACGAGCTCGAGGCGATGGGCCTGCCACGGCCGTTGATCATCGCCGAGGTGCATCCGGATCTGCCGTTCATGGATGGCCATGCTGCGCTCGACCCGGGCTTCTTCGACGCCGTGCTCGACCTGCCCGGCCCGGCGCCGCAGCTGTTCGCATTGCCGCGTGAACCGGTGGGCGATGCCGACTTCGCGATCGGCCTGTATGCCAGCACGTTGGTGCGCGATGGCGGCTCGCTGCAGATCGGCATCGGCACCCTGTCCGATGCGCTCACCCACGCGTTGATCCTGCGCCACACCCGCAACGACACCTATCGCGCACTGATCGCGGCACTGTGGCCGGAAGTGGAAAGCTCGCCCATCGTCTGCCGCTGGGGCGGGCTCGGGCCATTCGAACAAGGGTTGTTTGGCGCCAGCGAAATGGTGATGGACGGTTTCATGCACCTGATCGATGCCGGGGTGATCAAGCGCCGGGTGGTGGACGACACCGCGCTGATGCAGCGGATCCACGAACGCCGCGCCAGCGACGCCGACCACGCGCGCATCGCGGCCGAAGGCCAGCACCTGCACGGCGGCTTTTTCCTCGGCTCGAAAGATCTGTACCGTTGGCTGCGCGAACTGCCGCAGCGCGAGCGCGAGCGCATCGGCATGACCCGCATTTCGCACATCAACGAGCTGTACGGCGGCCAGGAAACGCTGGAGCGCCTGCAACGGCGCGAGGCGCGTTTCTTCAACTCCTGCATGATGATGAACCTGCTCGGCGCCGCCACCTCCGACGCACTGGATAACGGCCAGGTGGTTTCCGGTGTGGGCGGCCAGTACAACTTCGTGGCGATGGCGCACGCGCTGCGCGAAAGCCGCTCGGCATTGATGCTGCGCGCGGTACGCGAGAGCGGCGGCAAGACCGACTCGAACGTGGTCTGGAATTACGGCCACACCACCATCCCGCGCCATTTGCGCGACGTGGCGATCACCGAATATGGCGTTGCCGACCTGCGCGGCCGCAGCGATGAAGATTGCATCCGCGCCATGCTGGCGATCAGCGATTCGCGTTATCAGCCAACGCTGGCACAAAGCGCGATCGCCGCCGGCAAGCTGGCCGCCAATCGGATCGACGGATCGGCGGCCAAGCGCAACACCCCCGAGCACCTGGCAAACGTGCTGGCACCTTTCCGCGCCAGCGGCGATCTGCCCGATTACCCGCTGGGCAGCGACTTCACACTCGTCGAGCAACGCCTGGTCAAGGCATTGGGCTGGCTCAAGCGCAACACCGCCACGCCGAAGATGAAGCTTGCCACCATCGGCCAGGCACTGTTCACGTCTTCACCCAACGACCCGGAGGCCATGGCCCGCATGGGCCTGAGCGCACCTTCGGGAATGCGCGAAAAGTTGTTGGCGCGCCTGCTTCGCCGTGGCCTGAGCCAGCAATAACAGCAAAGGGCGATATAAAACCCACCGATTTTGATAATGATCAATGCGCAGCCTTCCGACTAACGGGAAACTAACCTCAGTCCCTACGTACCGATGAGGTTAAACCCGTGAAATCGCTCCCCCTCTCCCTGCTCGCTGCCGCCCTCGCCCTGGGTGCTGTCAGCAACGTCCACGCCGAAGACTGGTTCGTGCGCTTCGGCCCAACCGTTGTCGACCCCAAGAGCGGCAACGGCAGCCTTGCCGGCGGCGCCCTGCAAACCGACATCAAAAGCCAGACCGCGCTTGGCTTCACCCTTGGCTACCACTACACGCCCAATTGGGCAGTGGAGTTGTTGGCATCCACCCCGTTCGAGCATTCCGTGCAGTTGAACGGCGATACTGCTGCAGATTTCAAACACCTGCCGCCAACGCTGAGCCTTCAGTACTATTTCCTGCCCGATGGCAAGGTCAACCCGTTCCTCGGCGTCGGCGTGAATTACACGCTCACCTTCGATGTCAAGGAGCGTGGCCCATTGACCGGCACGCGCGTCAGCATGGGCGATAGCTTCGGCATTGCCGCACAAGGCGGCCTTGTGTTCAACATCGCCGATGGCTGGGACATCGTTGCCGATCTGCGCTGGATCGATATCGACTCCAAGATCAAGGTCGATGGCGTCAAGGTTGGCACCGCCAACGTCGATCCGCTGGTCTATGGCTTGCATCTAGGCTATCGCTTCTAAGGATCATCGCATCCCCTACCCGGGCCCTCTCCCCCGGGTCTCGCGCCACGCCGCGGTGTGGCGCTTTTTTTTGCGGGATTGATAGAGGGGTGAGGCCCAGCAGCACAGATCGCCCACAGGGTGGGCTCCTACAGATGAGCGCCGTCGCGTTTTTGCAGGAGCGCACCCTGTGCGCGACCGAAATTGCCCAACACCGCGCGACATTGATCGCCCACAGGGTGGGCTCCTACAGATGAGCGCCGTCGCGTTTTTGCA
>PGZC01000031.1:0-35278 GCA_002839995.1 Gammaproteobacteria bacterium HGW-Gammaproteobacteria-4
GCGTTTCCGCTCCTCGGTGCCGATCTATGGCCTGTCGCGGCACGCCAGCGCTCGCCGGCAAATGGCGCTGATGCGCGAGGTGTTCCCGATCGACTTCGACAGCCGTGGCCAGGCTGCCAACGTTGCCGCCCGCGAATCGATCCGCGAGTTGTTCCGGCACGGCCTGTTGGTACCCGGCGACCGGGTGATCTTCACCAGTGGCGACAGCATGGAAGCGCGCGGCGCGACCAACACCTTGCGTCTGCTTGGTGTGGGTGCGGATGGGAGCGCCGAGGGCCTGGGGTCGTTGTAGTTCAGCCCGCGGGTGCAGTCGTATAATGCGAGGCTCCGCAGCGCGCCTCGCCGGTTCATCGCCGTTGCATCCCCCCATCCACTCACCGCACAGGATCAACCATGAGCATCGAACAGCTTGAAGACATCGCCAAGGCGATGGTCGCCCCGGGCAAGGGCATCATTGCCATCGACGAATCCAACGCCACGATCAAGAAGCGCTTCGATGCGGTGGGGATCATCGATACCGAGGAGCATCGTCGCGCCTACCGCGAGATGCTGCTGACAGCGCCGGGCCTGGGCGAGCACATCTCGGGCGCGATTCTGTACGACGAAACCATCCGCCAGAAGACCAAGGCCGGCGTGCCGTTTACCAAGGTGATGCGCGATGCGGGCATCATCCCCGGCATCAAGGTCGACAAGGGCACCCACGCGCTGGCGGGCAACCCCGGCGAGGTGGTAACCGAGGGCCTGGATGGTCTGCGTGCGCGCCTGCAGGAGTATTACGCGCTGGGCGCGCGGTTCGCCAAGTGGCGTGCGGTCATCAACATTGGCGACGACATTCCCACCGGCACCTGCATCGAAGCCAACAGCCACGCGCTGGCGCGTTATGCCGCGCTGTGTCAGGAGCAGGGTCTGGTGCCGATGGTCGAGCCGGAAGTCCTGATGGACGGCAGCCACGACATCGAAACCTGTTACGAGGTCACCGAGGTGGTACTGCGCTCCTTGTTTGGCGCCCTTTACGATTTCAACGTGCAACTGGAAGGCGCCATCCTCAAGGCCTCGATGGTCGTGCCTGGGTCGGATTGCGAGGAACAGGTCGGCATCGAGGACGTCGCCGCGGCAACCGTGCGTTGCCTGCGTTCGGCAGTCCCGGCATCGCTCACCGGTATCGTGTTCCTGTCCGGTGGTCAATCCGATGCCGACGCCACCGCGCATTTGAACGCGATCAACCGGATCGGCGCTCAGCCGTGGCCGCTCAGCTTTTCGTATGGCCGTGCCATGCAGTCGGCGGCATTGCAGTTGTGGGCGAAGGACATGGCCGGCAATTTCGCCGCGGCGCAGAAAATCGTGGTGCAGCGTGCCCGCGACAATGGTCTGGCAGCGCTTGGCAAGTTGAAGTAAGCCGGCGTGGATATCGGCGTGTGCGGCGGCTGCCCGATTTTGTCCGATCGCAGGTAGCGACATGCGATAATGGCGCGATTCGTGGATCCTGCCTCGTGCCGTTCCGGTTCGCGGTGTGGAACCCATGCCCCGGGCGCTGGTCTGTATGGGCCGCGCCCTGAAATCGCCGATCGAGGAGACCATTGTGTCCGATGCCAAGAGCCTCACCCTGACCGATACCGTTGCCGGCAAAACCACGGAATTGCCGATCTTGCGCGGCACCCTGGGCTCGCCCTGTCTGGATATCAGCAAGGTACCCAAAGACCTGGGTTACTTCACTTACGACTCGGGCTTCACCGCGACCGCCAGTTGCAAAAGCGCGGTGGCCTATATCGATGGCGATGCCGGTGTGCTGCTGTACCGCGGCTACCCGATCGAACAGCTGGCCAAGCACTCCAATTTCACCGAAGTGGCGTATCTGCTGATCAACGGCGAGTTGCCGACGACCGCCGAGCTCGATGCGTTCGACCACACCGTGACCCATCACACCATGATGCACGAGGCGTTCAAGAGCTTCCTGCAGGGCTTCCGCCATGATGCCCACCCGATGGCGATGTTGTGCGGCATGCTCGGTTCGCTGGCGGCGTTCTATCACGACGACCTGAATCTGGACGATCCCGAGCAGCGGCGCATGGCGGCGATCCGCCTGTTGGCGAAAGTGCCAACCATCGCGGCTGCGTGTTATCGCCATTCGATCGGGTGGCCGGGGCGTTACCCGCGCAACAACCTCAATTACGTCAATCGCTTCCTGCACATGATGTTCGAAGTGCCGTCCGAGCCGCTGGAGCTCAATCCGGTGGCGGCCAAGGCGCTGGATCTGCTGTTCATCCTGCACGCCGATCACGAGCAGAATGCCTCCACCTCGACCGTGCGTCTGGTCGGTTCCACCGGCGCCAATCCGTACGCCTGCGTGGCGGCCGGCGTTGCCGCGCTGTGGGGTCCGGCGCACGGCGGCGCCAATGAGGCGGTGCTGAAGATGCTGGAGGAAATCGGACGGCCCGAAGACGTCGCCAGTGCGGTCGATCGGGCCAAGGACAAGAACTCCGGCTTCCGTCTGATGGGTTTTGGCCACCGCGTCTACAAGAACTACGACCCGCGCGCCGCGATCATCCGCGAGATGACGCACAAGGTGCTCGCCGAGTTGGGAGTCAACGACCCGATGCTCGAAGTGGCGTTGCGGCTGGAGGAAGCGGCGCTCAAGGATGAGTATTTCGTATCGCGCAAGCTGTATCCGAACGTCGATTTCTATTCCGGCCTGATCTACAAGGCGCTCAACATCCCGACCGAGATGTTCACGGTGATGTTCGCGATCGCGCGCACCGCGGGCTGGGTGGCGCATTGGCTGGAACAGCAGATCGACCCCGAAGCCAAGATCGGCCGTCCGCGGCAGATCTACACCGGCGCGGCCGCGCGCGATTACGTCGCGCTCGACAAGCGCTGAGTCGCTGCCTCCGTCGGTAACGGCGCGGGAGCAACCGTGTTGGCTGTAGCCCGGGTTCGCGCGCAGCGCGCAACCCGGGACTGCGTATACAACGACGACCATCACGCGGCCCCGGGTTTCGAAGCACATGGATGTGCAAGTGCCGCGAGCGGGTGCTTCCGGCATCCTGCCTCCCGCACCACTTGTGCATCCATGCACATCGCAGGACGCGCAGGAGCGGCCGGATTGCGGCCTCTACCCCCGGGTTTCGGCCCGTTGGGCCTCTACCCCCGGGTTTCGGCCCGTTGGGCCTCTACCCGGGCTACATCGCTGTGACCAGAGCCACGTTGACGGCGATCTACCTGGTCGACTCGCTTGTGGCCAGCAATTCGCGCAGTTGCGGCAGCGATGCGCGCGTCATCGGCGTATCGCTGCCGCGCATCAGCGGCACCTGCCGCAGCGCGCTGCGCGGTAACACAATCAGCTCGAACGGGATGCCGTTCGCGCTGAACTCCAGCTTGTCGGCGCGGATCGTGCGCTCGCGATCCAGGCGGATCGCGCAGGTCTTGTGGACATGCACGATGGTGTGCTCATTCAGGAACTGGATGACCGTTTCGGAGTTATCCGCGAAAAGGTGCAAACACACGGCGCTGTGCGGCTCGGCGCTGCCGTCGATTACGGCGCCTGCGATGCGTGGGTCGAAGCGGCTGAAAAATGTCATCGCCTCCACTGCCGCTTCGCGCAAACGCCGCTGATGCCGCGCGTGTTGTTCGCCGGCGAACAGGCGCTGTTCACTGCGCAGCGCGGCCTGAATCTCGTCAAGATCGGGGAGGTCGCGCGGATCGCTCGCCCCCAGGCGCGTCGCTGCCCTGCTGCGGGCGCTGGTCGCGTCGGTTATGCCCGATTCGCGCATCATGCGCGCAGCTTCGGCGGCAATGCGCAGGCGCAGCCGAGTGGATGCTGCGGAACGGGCTCGACGTGGGCGATCCATTGATCCAGCTTGCTTTCAGGCAGGGATACGCTCAGAAGATATCAAATGCCTCGCGGTCGCTGGTTTTCGGCTGCGCGTTTGCAGTGTTCGCTTCCAGCCTGGCGATGTCTTCGAGTTTGAAAAACTCGGCGATGGCATCCGGGCTACCCGGCGCTGCGAGCAAGCCGGTATCGCGATCGACCCAGGCGGTGACCACGCCTGTCGGCAGCGGCGGGATAACTTCGGGTCGGTCGGCGAGAGCCGTGCGCATGAACCCGATCCAGGCCGGCAACGCGGTTGGCCCGCCGAGTTCGCCGCGGCCCAGGCTGCCAAAATCGTCCATGCCGACCCAGGCCGTGGTAACGATGCCACCGCCAAAGCCCGAGAACCAGGCATCGCGATAGTCGTTGGTGGTGCCGGTCTTGCCCGCCAGATCGTTGCGGCCGAGCACCATCGCGCCACGGCCGGTGCCGCGGCGCACCACGTCGCGCATCAGCGAGCCGACCAGATAAACGGTGCGTTCCTCAACCACACGCGGTGCCAGCATCTGGCTGGGTGGGCCGACGGTCTCGGTTGTCTGGCGGGTGTTGCCGCCGAGATCGAAACCACCCGCCTGCGTTCCCGACGCTTTTTCTTGCGCCATGCGTTGCGGGCAGTTGCGGCAAGCGGTCGCAGGGTGGCTCTGATACAGCGTTACGCCATCGCGATTTTCGATCCGCTCGATAAACCACGGATCGATCAGGAAGCCGCCGTTGGCGAATACGGCATAACCGCGCGCCAGTTGCAGGGGAGGCACCGAACTGGTGCCTAGCGCCAGCGACAGGTCTTCGGGCAGGCTTTGCGCCGAAAAACCGAATCGCTGGATGAAACGCCGCGCGTAGTTGACGCCGATCGCATCGAGCAGGCGCACCGACACCAGATTGCGCGAAGTAACCATCGCCTCGCGCAGACGCATGGGGCCGGAAAAATTCTGATTGAAATTTTGCGGCTGCCAGACCTTCTCCTCGCCATCCGCGTCCAGGCCTTGCTGGCGAAACACCACCGGCGCATCCAGGACCACACTGGCGGGTGTGAAGCCGCGTTCGAACGCTGACGCGTAAACGAAGGGCTTGAAGCTGGAGCCGGGTTGCCGCTGCGATTGCGTCACCCGATTGAACTTGCTGCGGGCAAAGCTGAAGCCACCGACCAAGGTGCGGATGCCGCCGTCTTCGGGGTCGAGCGCAACCAGCGCCGCTTGCGCTTTGGGAATCTGCGCCAGTGAATGGCTGTCGCCATCGGCAATGAGCCGGACCACGTCGCCCGCGGCCAGCACCTGGTCAACGCGTTTGGGTACCGGGCCGCGACTGTGCTCACTGAGATATTTCGCCGCCCAGGATACCGACTTGAGGTTCAGCGCAACCCGCTCGCCATTGCCCAGCAACAGCGAGGCGGTGCCTGCGTCGGATTGCAGCACCAGCGCCGGCAACAGGTTGGCCACTGGGCCCAGGTCGCGCAGACGTTTTGCCAGAGCCGAGTGGTCGGGCGCAGCATCGAGCGGCCAATGCGCCTCGGCGCCGCGCCAGCCATGGCGCCGGTCATAGGCGGCCAGCGCATCGTAAACCGCCTGGTTGCCGGCAAGCTGTTCGCTCGCGGCGATGCTGGTGTAGACCTTGAGCCCGCTGGTCAATGCGTCCGGGCCGTAGCGTTCGACAACGGCCTCGCGCACCATCTCGGCCAGGTACGGTGCCTCGACCTCGATCGGCGGCTCGTGCGGCGCCGCGCTTTGCACTTCGCGCTGCGCCTGCTCCAATTGCGCCTTGTCGATGAAGCCGTTTTCGAGCATCCGGGCGAGCACGTAGTTGCGCCGGATCAGCGCGCGCTCGGGGTTGGATATCGGGTTGCCGCTGGACGGAAATTTCGGAATCGAAGCCAGTGTTGCGGCTTCCGCCAGCGAGAGCCGATCGAGCGGCTTGCCGTAATAAAACTCTGCGGCGGCGGCGATGCCGTACGCGCGATTGCCGAAAAAGCTCTTGTTCAGATACAACTCGAGGATCTCGTCCTTGCTCAGTTCGCGCTCCATCTTCAGCGCCAGAAAAATCTCGGTCAGCTTGCGCGAATAGGAATATTCCGAACTCAGAAAGAATTGTCGGGCAACCTGTTGGGTGATGGTGCTGCCGCCGGGTACGCGCCGGCCGCTGGTCGTCGCCAGCAGCCACACGGCGCGCGCAATACCGCGCGCATCGATGCCCGAGTGCTCATAAAATCGGGCGTCTTCGGTGGCGATGAATGCCTGCTTGATCTGCTCGGGGATGTCTTCGATGCGCGCCGGGTAGCGGCGCGTTTCGCCGAACTGGGCAATCAGCTTGCCCTCGCGCGAATACACCGTCAGCGGAACCTGCATCTCGGTATTGCGCAGCACCTGCACATCGGGCAGGCGCGGCGCGATCAGCCAGTACAGGGCTCCGATCGTGACCAGGCCAAGTGCCAGTCCGATCAGGCCAACGACCAACGCCAGTCGAAGCAGGCGACGAGATTTCGGCATTGTTTTCACGATCTACACGGGGTTGGTAACGGTGGCTGCAAGGCGCCTCGCGGCCGCGTGCCGGGCGCGCAACGGGTTTCGAGAGGGGTCCCGGAGTTTGCATGATTGCAGACGACATAGTATAGAACGCACGGGGGATTGACGATATTGCCAATCCACCCAGGTGCAGGGGGCGCTTGGACGTAACCGCTCGCGACGCGAAAGCGTCGCTGGCTATGCAGGTGTTGCAGACACACATTGCCGGTTTTCGTACGCCCCGTTGTTGCTCGGCACCGCCATGGCTGGATTCGAAATTCTCAAGGTTGCAGGCGAGGCGCGAAACGGCGTTGGCGCTGCGCGTGGCCGCGCTGCTGCCCACCGGCGATCGCTCAGCGTGGGCGCAAATCGGGACCGGAAATCGGGTCGAAACAGGGGGTAGGCGAGGGGCGGGATTCCGGTCGGTGGCGGGACGCGGAAAACAACATGGTTGCCAAACAGGTTAAAACCGGTATTTAATGTGCTTACGTAGTAAATGCGCGTAAGCGCCCGTGGCAAGGGGAGAATCCGTGAGTCTTCTCGGACAACGCAAGACGCCGCTCGTCGGCATTGACATCAGTTCCACCGCGGTAAAGCTGCTGTTGCTCAGTCAGAGCGCCGGCCGCTACCGCGTGGAGCACTACGCGGTAGAGCCGCTGCCACCCAACGCGGTCGCGGAAAAGAACATCGTCGAGACCGAGGCGGTGGGCGAAGCGATAAAGCGCGCGCTGACGCAAGCCGGCGTGAAATGCAAAGACGCCGCGGTGGCGGTCGCGGGCTCGGCGGTGATCATCAAACAGATCACCATGCCCGCGAACCTCGACGAAAACGAACTCGAAGATCAGGTTCAGCTCGAAGCGGGGCAGTACATTCCCTACCCGATCGAAGAAGTCAGCCTCGACTTCGAGGTTCTCGGGCCGGTCCCCGGCAACGATGAAATGGTAAGCATCATGCTTGCCGCATCGCGTTCGGAAAATGTCGAGCTGCGGGTATCGGCGCTGGAGCTGGGCGGCTTGACCGCCAAGGTCGTCGATGTCGAGGCCTTTGCGATGGAAAACGCCTTTGCCTTGATTGCCGATCAGCTCGGTGTGCCGAAAGGCAACCTGGTGGCGTTGGTCGATGTTGGCGCCACCATGACCACGCTCAATGTGCTGCGCGATCAGCGCAGTATCTACACCCGCGAGCAGGTTTTCGGCGGCAAGCAACTGACCGACGAAGTAATGCGGCGCTATGGCATGAGTTACGAAGAGGCGGGTCAGGCCAAGCGTCAGGGCGGTTTGCCGGAAAGCTACGACGTCGAGGTGCTGGAGCCGTTCAAGGAGGCCATGACCCAGCAGATCAGCCGCCTGTTGCAGTTCTTCTACGCGGGCAGCGAATTCAATCGCGTCGATCAGTTGGTGCTTGCCGGTGGTTGTGCCGCAATCGCCGGCATCGCCGACATGATCGAAGAGCAACTCGGCGTGCCGACGGTTATTGCCAACCCGCTCGCGAATATGTCATTGAGCCCGCGCGTCAAGGCACAAGCGCTGCAACGCGACGCGCCGGCCTTGATGATTGCCTGCGGCCTCGCGCTCAGGAGCTTCGACTAATGGCCAGAATCAACCTGCTTCCCTGGCGCGCCGAGCGTCGCAAGCGGCGTCAGCAAGAGTTTTTTGCCATGCTTGGCGCGGCGGCACTGGTCGCCGTGCTGGTGGCGGTGCTGATCAACGGCTTCTACTCGACTCAGATCGAGTCGCAGACTGCGCGCAACACGTTCCTGGAGGCGCGCATTGCCGAGGTGCAAAAGCAGATTCTCGAGATCGAGGAGCTCGACCGCAGCAAGAGCCGCCTGCTGGCGCGCAAGCAGGTGATCGAGGAGTTGCAGGCCAGCCGCTCGCAGATGGTGCATCTGTTCGACGAACTGGTGCGCACCGTTCCCGACGGCATCAAGCTGATGTTGATCCAGCAAACCGGGGATCAGCTCACCCTTGAAGGGCTAAGCCAATCCAACGCCCGGGTCAGCTCATACATGCGCAATCTCGATGCGTCCGACTGGATGGGCACGCCCGACCTGACCATCATCGAAGCCAAAGGCGACAACAAGGCGCTGCCGTTCGAGTTCAAATTGCGGGTACGTCTGGCAAGCCCGGAGCAACAAGCGGATGACCAGGCGAGCGGCGCAGTGGCGGGGAGCACACCATGAGCAAGCCGATCGACCTCAAAAGCCTTGATCTGAACGACGCCGGCAACTGGCCGACCCCGATAAAGGCCGCTGCCGCCGTGATTATCGGCTTGCTGGTCCTGTTGCTGGCCTGGTATCTGATCATCAGCGAAAAAAGCGATGTGCTGGCCAACCTCAAGGCAACCGAAACCGAGTTGCGCAGCTCGTTTGAGGTCAAGCAGGCGCGCGCGTCCAATCTTGAGCCGTTGAAGGAGCAACTGGCGCAAATGGAGGCGATGCTGCAGCAGATGCTGCGCCAACTCCCCAGCCGCACCGAGATGCCGGACCTGATCGTGGACATTTCGCAGACGGCGTTGGCCAGCGGGATCAGCAATGACCTGTTCCAGCCGGGTGCCGAGGTGGCGCGCGAGTTTTACGCGGAAAAGCCGATCGCGTTGCGCATGACCGGTACCTACCACCAGTTCGGCGCCTTTGTAAGCGGTGTCGCCTCGTTGCCGCGCGTGGTGATCATGACCATGCACGATATTTCGCTGAAGCCGTTGCAGGACAAATCCGGCGCGGCGAGCGACACGCTGGTGCTCGCCGGCACGGTGAAGACCTACCGTTACCTCGACGAAGAAGAAGTGGAAGAAGCGGCCAAGGCCGCAGACACCAAGGCGGGAGGGCGCTGATATGCGAGGAGATTCCATACATCGCACGCAGCCGATGCGCTGGCTGATGCTGTTGCTGAGCGCCGTATTGCTCGCGGCGTGCGCACGCGGCACCCAGGATCTGCAGGCATGGGTTGCCGACGTGAAGAGCCGGCCGGCTCCGCCGCTGGATCCGCTGCCGGTGATGCAGCAGTTCGAAACGTTTCAGTACACCGTGCAAACGATGCGCGACCCGTTCAGCGCGCCAAGCAACGATCGCCGCGCGAGCAGCAGCGGACCACGGCCCGACCCGAACCGGCGCAAGGAACCGCTGGAGACGTTCCCGCTCGACTCGCTGGATATGGTCGGCACGCTGGGTGTAGGCAATGTGCGTGCGGCATTGGTCATGGCGCCGGACAAGGTGGTGCACAGGGTGCGTCCGGGTAACCACATGGGGCAGAACGAGGGGCGGGTCGCCAGCGTCACCGACTCGCGCATCGAACTGGTGGAATTGGTACCCGATGGTGCGGGTGGCTGGCTTGAGCGCTCGGTGGCAGTCGCTCTGGATAATCAGTGAATCGAGGGAAACATGATGACCGCAATTAACCTTGTTTCGGGCATGGCCCGTCCCCGCTGGGCCGCACTGGCCTCACTGAGTCTCTGGCTGGCTCTGGCGCCCGCTTCGGCTTTGGCCGAAAACGTGCTGCGTAACGCCAGTTACCAGACCGGCAGCGGCGGTGCCGTGGATGTGGTGCTGGAATTCGCCGAGCCGGTCGGCGGCGTGCAGACCTTCACCACCGACAATCCGTCCCGAATTGCCATCGACATTCCCGACACGCGCAACGGGCTGAATCAGCGCCGGATCGCGGTGGGCAGCGGTGCAACCAGTGCGATTTCCGCGGTTGAAGGCCAGGGCCGCACGCGGGTGGTGATCGACCTGTTCCGGGCGGCGGCGTTCGAAACCCGGGCCGAGGGTAACCGACTGATCGTTTCGGTAGCCGGTGGCGCGATGGCGGGAACCGCCGCGATTGCCGCCAATCCCGATGACCCCAGCAAACGGGTCGATAGCGGCCTGACGGTGAGCAATATCGATTTCCGTCGCGGTGACGGCGGCGCCGGTCGCGTGGTGCTGAGCTTCGACGGCGAGGGTGTGCTGGCCGACATGCGCACCGAAAAGTCGCAGGTCGTTATCGACGTCGCCAATGCCGGTTTGCCCGACTCGCTGCGCAAGCGGCTGGATGTCAGCGATTTCGCGACCCCGGTGCGCAGCATCGAATCGCGGCCCAACGCGGGCGGCTCGCGCATCGTCATCGACACCGGCGCTGCGTTCGATGCGCTGGCCTACCAGACCGGCAACGAGTACGTGGTCGAGGTGGTGCCGGTCAAGGCCGCCGCCGACCCGGTCGCGGCGGCCTTGCTCAGCGGCGAGGCGCCGCCCAAGTACACCGGCAAGCCGGTTACCTTCAATTTCCAGGACATCCCGGTCCGCACCGTGCTGCAGTTGATTGCCGATGAGTCGAATCTGAACATCGTTGCTGCCGACACGGTGCAGGGCAACATCACCCTGCGCCTGCAGAATGTGCCCTGGGATCAGGCGCTGGACATCATGCTGCGCGCCAAGCAGCTCGACAAACGGCGCGACGGCGACGTGGTCTGGATCGGCCCGCAAAAAGAGTTGGCCGACTTCGAGCAGCAAAAAGAGGATGCGCGCATCGCCCTCGATGAGCGCGCGGAAACCATCACCGAGTTCATTCCCATCAACTACGGCATCGCCGAGGACATCGCCAACCTGCTGACCGAAGAAAGCAAAACCGGCTCCGGTGGCGGTGGTGGCGGCGGCGGCAGTTCGTCCAGCGGCAGCCAGGGGTTTTTGTCCGATCGCGGCAGCATCAGCTTCGACCGTCGCACCAACACCTTGCTGGTCATCGACATTCCCAAGCGCGTGTCCGAGATCAAGCGCCTGGTCACCTTGCTCGATCGCGCGGTGGATCAGGTGATGATCGAAGCGCGTATCGTGGTGGCCGCGGATGATTTTGCCCGCGAAGTGGGTTCGCGCTTCGGCTTCCGCGGCCGCAACAACAAGGTCAATACGGTGACCAGCAGCGGTACGCTCGACAGCGTCGTGCAGTTCAACAATTCCTCCAATGCATTGGCGGCTGAATTGGCCTCGCCCAATCCGATCGATCCGGCCGATCTCACGGTACCGACGTTTGGTACGCTCGATCAGGCGCTGAACGTCAATCTGCCGGTGCTGAACCCCGCCGGTTCCTTGGCGTTTGCGATTCTTGGCCCGATGTTCGAGGTCGATCTGGAGCTTTCGGCGCTGCAATCCGAGGGCCGTGGCGAGGTGATTTCCAATCCGCGCGTGATCACCTCCAACCAGCGCGAGGCGATCATCCGCCAGGGCGATGAAGTCGGCTTTGTCACCATCGCGCCGCAGCAGGGCGGCACCTCGGTGCCGATCCCGAACGTGCAGTTCAAGGACGTGCTGCTTGAGCTCAAGGTGACCCCGACCATCACCCAGGATGGCCGCGTGTTCCTCTCGATGGCGATCAAGAAAGACGAGGTTTCCGGCTTCATCGATACCTCGATCGGTCAGGTTCCGCAGCGGCCAGACGGTCGTGGTCGGTGGCGTCTACGAGTTCAAGTCGCGCGAGGACCTGAGCAAGGTGCCGTTCCTGGGCGATATCCCGGGGCTTGGCGCGCTGTTCCGCAAAAAAGGCCGGTCCGCGAACAAGGCCGAGTTGCTGATCTTCGTGACCCCGCAAATCCTGCGTTCCGCGGGTGCGGCTGGCTAAACCGTTCGCTCGGCATTGTGGTGCATGCAAGGGCCGCGCAAGCGGCCCTTGTGCGTTGTGCGGGAACGTTGCGAAGCTTTCAAGCTTGCGGTCGGCGCAACCGCAATGCATCGCTTGCTTCGACCCGCATCGCGCCGGCGGAACCGACATCAAGGTCTGTTTGTCGTTCTTCTTTCTGCGTCCTTTGCGTCCTTTGCGGACCATTTGCTTCTCCCGAGGTCCCGAGTCCCGAGTCCCGAGTCCCGAGTCCCGAGTCCCGAGTCCCGAGTCCCGAGTCCTGCGCGATTGCGCGGAGGCCGGCATTACCAATAGCCATTGCACGTCGGCGACACGATCACTCACAATCGGGCATGCACCGCAACGTGTTGGCGCATGTGGTGGCCGCACGGCTCGATTCCCACACGCCGTCCCGGTCTGGATAATCGCCAACCGCGTGCGCCGTTGTTCGATGACCCGATTGCTCTGGATGACTCGATGATGCCTGATGACAGCCCCGCGACCGGTTCGTCCGGTAGCCAGCTACACAACGATTTCGTCTCCCTCGCCAGCGCCCTGTCGGCAGCCGTTCTCGGTCAGGAGCGGCTGGTCGAGCGCTTGTTGATCGCGCTGCTGGCCGATGGCCATCTGTTGGTGGAAGGTGCGCCGGGCCTTGCCAAGACGACGGCAGTGAAAGCGTTGGCGAGTCGCATCGAAGCGGATTTCCAGCGCATCCAGTTCACCCCCGACTTGCTGCCCGCCGATCTGACCGGGACCGAAATCTGGCAACAGGCGGAGGCGCAGTTTGCGTTTCAGCCAGGCCCGGTGTTTCACAACCTGCTGCTGGCCGATGAAATCAATCGTGCGCCGGCCAAGGTGCAATCCGCGTTGCTGGAAGCGATGGGCGAGCGCCAGGTTACCGTCGGCCGGGTGACCTATCCGCTGCCGGAACTGTTCCTGGTCATGGCCACCCAGAATCCGATCGAGCAGGAGGGCACCTATCCGTTGCCCGAGGCACAGCTCGACCGGTTCCTGATGCATGTGCAGGTCGGTTACCCCAGCGGCGATGCGGAAATGCGGATCATGCGGCTGGTGCGTGCGCAGGAGCTTGCGGCGCGTTCGCCGGTTACCCGAAGCGGCGAGCGGATCAGTCAGGCGAGCATCTTTGCTGCGCGCCGGGCGGTGCTTGAATTGCATCTGGCGGAACCGGTCGAACGCTATATCGTCGAATTGGTGCTTGCCAGTCGCGATGCGTCGGCATACGACGCACAACTGGCAAAACGCATCGCCTGGGGTGCGAGCCCGCGCGGGTCGATCGCGCTGGAGCGCTGCGCGCGCGCACGTGCCTGGCTGTCCGGCCGCGATTACGTGATGCCGGAGGATGTGCAGGCAGTCGCTCCCGATGTGTTGCGTCATCGTGTTTTGCCGAGCTACGAGGCGACTGCCGAAGGCTGGAGCGGCGATCGCATCGTGGCGGCGTTGCTGGAGCGGGTTCCATTGCCCTGATGTCCGTCGAAGCGCTCGATCCGGCGATTTGTCCGCAGTTGAGCGAGCTGATCGCGCTGCGCTCGCGGGTGCAGGCCTGGCCGCCACCGCTGCGCGCGCGCGCCGGCTTGAGCGGGTTGGCCAGTTCGCCGTTCCGCGGTCGCGGCATGGAGTTCGCCGAGACGCGCATGTACACGCGCGGCGATGACGTGCGCCATGTCGATTGGCGGGTAACGGCGCGCACCGGCAAGTTGCACACCAAGGTCTTTCATGCCGAGCGCGAGCGCATGGCGTTGTTGGTTGCCGACACCAGCGCGGGTCTTTATTTTGGCACCCGCTGCTGCTACAAGTCGGTGCAGGCAGCGCGTGCTGCGGCGATCGTGGCGTGGGCCGCGCAACGCAGCGGCGATCGCATCGGCATCCTGCGCGGCGCCGATGCCGAGCCACCGTTGGTGCCGACCGCTGGTGTCCGCGGGGTGCTGCGCGTACTCGATGCCGCGGCGCGCTGGTATGCCAGGCCGCCGGCTGACGATAGCGGTCTGGCCGCGGCGTTCACCGCGGCTGCACGGCTGCTTCGTCCCGGGGCACGCGTTATCGCACTGGTCGAAGCGCACGCCCTGCATGGCGTGTCCGATGTCCAACTCGCCGGACTCGCGGCGCACCACGAAGTGCTGGTCGTGCTGCTGACCGATCCGATCGAAACCGCGCCGCCAGCGATTGCCTTGCCGGTGCAGGTCGGCGGCAAGTCCGTGCGTCTGGATCTGTCGGCGCGCGCCGATCTGGCGCGTTGGCAACACAGCTTTGCCGGCACCTTGAGCGCTGCGCGCGCGCGTCTGACGCGTTACGGCATTCGCAGCCACACGCTGTCGACCACCGATGCCGCAGAATCGCTTCTGCCACTGCTGATGTCCGACCTGCGGCAATGATCGATCCGCGCACGCCACCTTTGCCGCTCAAGGACATATACCTGCCGCCGGAGCCGGGCGTCTGGCCGCTGGCGCCGGGCTGGTGGGCGCTATCGCTGCTCGCGTGCCTTGTGCTTTTTATTGGCGGGCGCTGGTTATGGCGCCGCTACCGGCGGCGCGCATATCGGCGCCAATTGGAGGCCTTGGTCGCCCGGGAGCTGGCGGTCGGGATCGATCCGGCGACACGCCTGATCATCATCTCGCAACTGCTGCGCCGCGCAGCTCGCCTCGCATCCGGCGATGCCGCGGGCCAGTTGACCGGCGAGCAATGGCTGCAATTCCTCGACGGCGAGGATCCCGGGCAGCCGTTCTCCAAGGGGCCGGGGCGTGTGCTGTTGACCGGCCCATTCCGGCCGAGCGCGCAGACGAATGCGGCGGCGGCCGACGCGCTGGAGCCCATCGCGCGTCAGCGTTTCATGCAGTTGGCGATGATCGGATACGGCCAACGCCAGCGCACGACAGGTTTGACCATCGCCGGGGCGCGGCGATGATTGAATTCGCCTGGCCATGGCTGTTGCTGGCACTGCCGCTGCCGTGGCTGGCAGCGCGTCTGCTGCCGGCGCGCGCTTACAGCGGCAGCCGCTTGCGCTTGCCGCATCCGGGTCTGGACGCGCTGTGGCAAAGCGGTGCCGACGCGCGGCGCCGGATTTCGCCGCGCTGGTGGGCATTGCTGATCTGGGCGCTATTGTGCGTCGCAGCGGCGCGTCCGCAAACCCTTGACGATGCCGTGCAACCGCCGCGCAGCGGCCGCAATCTGATGCTGGTGGTCGATCTGTCCGGCAGCATGGGGCAGGCCGACATGCGCCTGGGCGGACGCATCGTCGATCGCCTTACCGCGGTCAAGGCCGTGGTCGGCGACTTCCTGCAACGGCGCATTGGCGACCGGGTCGGACTCGTGGTGTTCGGCGACCGCGCCTATGCGATCACCCCGCTGACCTTCGATCGCAACGCCGTGCGTGAGCAACTGGCCGATACCGTGGTGGCATTGGCGGGGCGTGAAACCGCGATCGGCGATGCCATCGCGGTCGCCGTGAAGCGGCTGCGTCAGCAGCAGGAAATCGAACAAGCCGATGGCGAGCAGGTCATCATTTTACTGACCGATGGGGTCAGCAATGCCGGCAGTCTCAGCCCCGCACGTGCTGCTGCGCTGGCCGCTGCGGAGTCGATTCGTATTCACAGCATTGCTTTCGGCGGTGACGGCGGCGAAGGATTGTTCGGTATCTTTCGGGGATCGTCCAATGCAAGCATCGACGAAGCCGGGCTGCGTGCGATCGCCGAGCAAACCGGCGGCAGTTATTTCCGTGCGCGAAATACCGCCGAGCTCGCCGGCATCTATGCGCAGCTCGATCGAATCGAGCCTGCGGCACAGCTCGGGCTGCCGGAGCGGCCACGCAACGAGCGCTACCCGATTCCGCTTGCCATTGCGCTGCTGCTCATGCTCGTTGCCAGCCTTTGGCCACAACGCGATTACCAGCGATGAACGAGGCGATCCAGCATTTTCATTTCCTGCGCCCGCTGTGGTTGCTTGCGCTGCTGTTGCTGCCGCTGCTGGTGTGGCGGAGCCTTCGCGCGCAACGCCGCGACGGCGAACTCGCGCGCTGGATCGATGCGCCATTGCGTGCGCACGTGTTGCTGGCGGGGGTTGGGCGAAGGCGCCTGCTGGCGCCGATCTGGCTCGCGAGCCTGTGGGGTATCGCGATCATTGCGCTCGCCGGACCGGCGTGGCGGCAGCAGGCGGCCATGCTGTATCGGCTCGAGGCACCGCTGGTAGTGGCGGTGGATCTGTCCTCGCACATGGCAGCCGATGACGTTGCGCCGGATCGCATCACCCGCGCCCGATACAAACTGATGACCTTGCTCACGGAACGTGCCGGCGGCCAGGTCGCACTGATCGCGTATGCCGGCGACGCGTTCACTGTTGCGCCGATGACCGACGATGCCGCAACCGTCATCGCGCTGGTCGACGCATTGGCGACGGATTCGATGCCGGTGGACGGGCAGCGTGCCGATCGTGCCCTGCGCCGCGCGGCAGCGTTGATCACCGGCGCCGGCTTCAGTGGCGGCGACGTGCTGTTGGTCACCGATGCGGCCGATGCGGCCGCGCGCGCGGCGGCGCAGACACTGCGCGGCAGCGGTATCCGGGTGTCGGTGCTCGGTGTGGGAACCGAGCAGGGCGCGGCACTTCGCGATGCCCACGGCGCGCTGGTCTATGATCGCGCCGGCGTGCCGCAACTGGCGCAACTGGACGAGCCCGGACTGCGCGCGCTCGCCAACGCCGGTGGGGGTCGCTACGCGCGGCTGCAAGCCGATGGCGGCGATCTGGATCGGCTCGGTCTGCTGGCACCTGAGTCGAAAAGCGATGCGTCGTTGCGCGACGATTCCGCGCAAGCGCGGCGTTGGCGCGACGATGGCGTCTGGTTATTGCCGTTGTTGCTGCTGATCGCGCTGCCGGGTTTTCGGCGCGGCGGCTTGATGACGCTGTTTGCCGTGTCGTTGCTGCCCGTCATGCCAGCGCAGGCCGTCGATTGGGATGCGCTGTGGCACAACCGCGAGCAACGCGCCGATGCCGCCTTGCGCGCTGGCGATATCGAAAGCGCGCGGCGTCTGGCCCGCGATCCGCAGCGTGTTGGTGCGGCCGCGTATCGTGCCGGCGACTGGAGCGCGGCTGCCGAAGCGTTTGCCGGTGGCGATGATGCGCTGGCGCATTACAATCGCGGCAACGCGCTGGCGCAGGCGGAACGTTTCGATGAAGCGATTGCGGCCTATGATCGCGCCCTGGAAAAGGACCCGGAGCTGACCGATGCGCGCGAAAACCGCAGCCTGGTGGAGCAGCTCAAGCAACAGCAGGACGCGCAAAAGCAGCAACAAGATGGTGGTGACGACGCTGGCAAGCAACGCCAGCAGGGCGACAAGCCGGATGAACGCGGCGAGGCATCCGGCGAAGGCGACGAGTCCGGCGCGCCGCCCGACGCGGGCGATTCGGGCGATGCAGGCGAAGCCGAAGACTCCCCGCAATCCGGTGACGCGGACGACAAGGACGGCACGGGCGATCAGTCGGCATCGCCGCAATCGGGCGATGACAGGCCTGGAGACGACGGCGCCAGCGAACCGCCATCGGGCGAACAAGGCACAGCGGATACACAGGCCGAACAGCAGGCGCAGGACGCCCTGAGCGAAGCGATGTCGAAGGCGTTGGCCGATGGGACCGACGGAAACGAGGCGGTTGACAAGCCCGAACGCGATGAACCGGCGATGGCGGCGGCGTTATCGCCCGAACAGCGCGAGCAACGCGAGCGCGATCAGGCGCTCGAAGCAACCCTGCGCCGGGTTCCCGACGATCCCGGTGGTTTGTTGCGGCGCAAGTTCGTGATCGAGTACCAGCGTCGGGAAGCCGAGGGTGAAGAGCGATGAATCGGTTTAAGCAGTTTGTGGGCATCGCGTTGTTGCTGGCATTTTCCGCCGCCGCCAGCGCCGCACCGCGTGCCTGGCTGGATCGAACCCGGATCAGTCAGGGCGACACGGTCACCCTCAATATCGAAAGCGACAACAAGGACACCCCCGACTTCACGGCGCTGGAAGCGGACTTCATATTGACCGGCCAGTCCAGCCAGACGCAGACCACGATAAGCAACGGCAGCATCAGCACGCGCACGCTGTGGGCGGTGGCGCTGGAGCCGCGCAGCGTCGGTGTGCTGGCCATTCCCGCGATCCGGGTCGGCAGCGAGTCCACCGAACCATTGAGCCTGACCGTCGCGCGCGCGCCGACCGGGCAGCAAGCGCAGGGCCAGGATGTATTTCTTGAGGTGCAGGTGGACACGCGCGATCCGTACGTCGGACAGGCGGTGATCTACACGCTGCGCCTGAATTACGCGATCACTCTGCTCGATGGCGATCTCGATACGCCGCAAATCGATGGTGCGGATTTTCGCCGTATCGGCGATGACGTCAGCTACCAGCGGCAGATCGCCGGGCGCCGTTATCAGACACTGGAACGGCGCTTTGTGATGAGCCCCGAGCGCAGCGGCGAATTGATGCTCGCAGCGCCACGGTTCCGCGGGCGGACATTGGCCGGGCTGCGCGACTCCATCGTTGGCGGCGCGCGCGCCGTCAGCGCGATGGGCGAGTCGCTGACGCTGAATGTGCGTCCGCAGCCCGCGCAGGCAGCCATGCCATGGTTTCCCGCGCTTGCGGTCGGCATGGAGCGCAGCCAACCCGGTAGCGAAGCCAATGTCGGCGAGCCGGTGAGCGTTGAACTAAGGTTGCGTGTCGATGGTGCGCTGGCGACGCAGGTGCCGGAACTGAACATTCCCGATGTGCCGGGGCTGCGCGTGTTTCCCGATGTGGCCAGCGTCAGCGAACGTCTGGTCGACGGCGTATTGCATGCCGAGGTCAGCCGGCGTTTTGCGTTGGTCGCGTCGCGCGCAGGCGCAATCCAGGTGCCGCCGGTGCGCGTGGCGTGGTGGAATACGGCCGAGGACCGGCCTGCGGTTGCCGAGGTCGCCGGCTTCACGTTGCAAGTGGCAGCCGCGCTGGATGCAACGGGCGCTTCGGCGCCAGCGTCAGGTGCAGCAGCACCGCTGCCGACGGCGCGTGTGGGTTCGCGGTTCGACTCGGGTGGGGTGTGGCGCTGGCAGGCGCTCAGTGCCGCGCTGCTGCTGTTGTGGCTGGCGACGTTGGCGCTGGCCTGGAAGCGCGGTGCGCTGCGCACGCCATCGCGCGCGGCAGCAACGGCGGCGTCGGTCGCCGTCAACGACAGCGAGCCTGCCGCTCTGGAACGGGCGTTGCGCCGCGCGCTGACGCATCAAGACCTGCCCGCGGTGGATGCGGTCTTGCGTCGAATCGCTGCCGGGCGCCCGCTCGATGCGCTGCTGGATGATCCCGCACAGCGGCAAGCGGTCGCGCTGCTGCATGCGGCATTGTGGGGCACGGGCGATCGCGGCGCTGCCCGCGACGCGTTGCGCAATGCGTTCGCGAGCGGCATTCGCCTGCGCGCGCAGTCGGCAGCCAGCGGCGGTGAGGAGCCGTTGCCGCCGCTCTACCCGCGTTGATCGATAAAGCGACTCGCCAATCGACCATTCGCGGTTACGCGGGGCTTCGCCCCGACGCTTCGCACGGTCGCCCACAGGGTGGGCTCCTACAAAAGGCGGTTTCGCTTCGCTCGGTCGCCCACGGGGTGGGCTCCTACAAAAAAGCGGTTTCGCTTCGCTCGGTCGCCCACAGGGTGGGCTCCTGCAAAAAGGCGGTTGTGCTCACTGTAGGAGCCCACCCTGTGGGCGACCTTGTGCAGCACATCATCAAAATCGCCGTGGTGTATGCTCGCATTTCTTGTTTTGCCACGCGGATGATGCGAATGCGTTTTGCCCGGTTGATTTTCCTGATCGCACTGGCCCTGCCTTTCACCAACGTCGCTGCCGAACCGCAAACCCTCGATCAACGCATCGATGCCGTGGTGGCACCGGTCGCCAATGCCATTTCCAGCGCGGTGTTTTACGAAATCACGCTTCCCGGCGACACCAAACTGCCGCTGATCATGCTGTGGCTGATTCTCGGCGCGCTGGTGTGCACGTTCTATTTTCGGTTCATCAATGTGCGCGGCTTCGCGCACGGCTTTCGCCTGATCCGCGGCGATTACGCCGATCCGACCAGTCCCGGTGAAGTCAGCCAGTTCCAGGCACTCACCTCGGCGGTTTCGGGCACGGTCGGCTTGGGCAATATCGCCGGTGTCGCGGTGGCGATCACGATCGGCGGGCCGGGTGCGACGTTGTGGATGATCCTTGCCGGCGTGCTCGGCATGTCCACCAAGTTCGCCGAATGTTCGCTCGGGGTGATGTACCGGCGCGAGCATGCCGATGGCAGCGTCTCGGGTGGCCCGATGTACTACCTGAACCACGGCATCGCCATCAACTATCCGCGGCTGCGCCACGTCGGCCGTGCGCTTGCCGGCGTGTTCGCGTTCTGCGCCATGCTCGGCGCGGTCGGTTCCGGTGCGCTGTTCCAGTCCAACCAGGCCTATGCCCAGGTGCTCAACATCACCGGCGGTGCGGATGGCCCGCTGGCCGGCTACGCCTGGCTGTTCGGCGTCGGCGTCGCCACGCTCGCCGGCATCGTCATCATCGGCGGCATCACCCGGATTGGCGCGGTCACCGCGAAGCTGGTGCCGTTCATGGCGGCGATTTATGTCGTGGCCGCCCTGTTTGTCATCGGCAGCCATCTCAATCACGTACCAGCCGCATTCCTCGCCATCTGGGACGGCGCGTTCAGTGCGCACGGCGTGCAGGGCGGGGTGATCGGCGCGCTCATCGTCGGCTTTCGCCGCGCGGCATTTTCCAACGAGGCCGGCATCGGCTCGGCGCCGATCGCGCATGCCGCGGTAAAGACGCGGCACCCGATTACCGAAGGCTTCGTCGCGCTGTGGGAGCCGTTCCTCGACACCGTGGTGATCTGCACCATGACCGCGCTGGTCATCATCATCACCGGGCAGTACAGCGCCGGCGCCAGCGATGGCGTGCAACTCACCTCGGAAGCATTCGGTTCGGTGATTTCGTGGTTCCCCTACGTGTTGACGTTCGTGGTGTTCCTGTTCGCCTATTCGACCATCATCACCTGGGGCTATTACGGCGCCAAGGCGACCGCCTACCTGTTCGGCGATTCACGGCTGGTGCTGTACGTGTTCAAGTTCTTCTTCCTGGGCATGGTGATCGTCGGCTGCACCATGTCGCTGAACAGCATCGTCGGCATCGCCGACGCGCTGATGTTCATCATGGCCATCCCCAACCTGATCGGCGTTTACCTGCTGTTGCCGGTGATCCGGCGTGCCCTGCGCGACTATCAGGCGCAGTTGGCGGAAGGTAAAGTGCCCTCACACCGCGGCCATCTGATCGACGCCATCCGGAGCTGACGCCATGCCCTTGCATACCCGAATGCTGATTGGATTCGTGGCCGGCGTGATCGGCGGTCTGCTGGCGTACTGGCTCGGCACCGATGCGCCGTGGCTGGACGGCTTCATCACCTACGTCACCCAGCCGGTGGGCGACCTGTTTTTGCGCGCCCTGTTCATGCTGGTGGTGCCGCTGGTGTTTTCGGCGCTGGTGCTGGGGGTTGTTGAAATTGGCGATCCCGCCGCGCTTGGCCGGATTGGCGGCAAAACCCTGCTGTACATCGTGATCGTGACCACCGCTGCGGTCACCATTGGTCTGATCGTGGTCAACGTGATCCGCCCCGGCGAGGGCCTGCCGCCGGAAGTGGTGCAGCCGCTGATCGCACAAGCGGCCGAACGCTCGGCCGACATTGCCAGCAAGCGCGAAAACATTTCGATGATGGGCATGCTGCTCAACATCGTGCCGAAGAACCCGGTTGCTGCGGCCGCCAACGGCGATCTGATCGCGCTGATGTTCTTCGCGCTGGTGTTCGGTATCGCGGCGGCCGTGCTGCAAACCGACGGCACCCGCGCGTTTGTCGGTGCGGTGCAGGGCGTGTACGAGATCAGCCTCAAGCTGATCGGTTGGGTGATCGAGCTGGCACCCTATGCGGTAGCGGCGTTGCTGTTCACCATCACTGCGCGCCTCGGCTACGACGTGCTGACCCAGTTGGCGCGCTACGTTGGCACCGTGTTGCTGGCCTTGGGCCTGCATTTCTTTGTGGTGTTTCCGTTGCTGCTGCGATTTTTTGGCAAGGTGTCGCCGTTGTGGTTTTTCAAGCGCGCCGAGCCGGCGATCCTGACTGCGTTTTCCACCTCGTCGAGCAGCGCATCGTTGCCGACCACCTTGAAAGTGGCCGAAGAATCGCTGAATGTGCCGCGCCGGGTCGGGCGTTTCGTATGCACGCTCGGCGCCACCGCCAACATGAATGGCACCGCCCTGTATGAAGGCGTGACGGTGCTGTTTCTGGCGCAGCTGTTCGGGGTCGATCTGGCGCTGAGTCAGCAGGTGATGGTGCTGATGATCTGCATCCTCGGCGGCATCGGCGCGGCCGGCGTTCCGGGTGGCTCGTTGCCGGTGATCGCGATGATTCTGGTGATGTTCGGCATTCCCGCCGAAGGCATCGGCATCATCCTCGGCGTCGATCGCCTGCTCGATATGTGTCGCACCACGGTCAATGTCACCGGCGATCTGGTCGGTTCGGTAGTGATCGCGCGCAGCGAAGCGAAAGCCGAGGCGTTGCAGGAAGCGGCCTGAGGCCGATGGCGATGATTCAGGTGGCGGCTGCCATGTCGGCGGCCAGCTTGCGCCAGGCCGGCAGACGGTCGCGCAGACCGACCGAGTCGAGGTAGTCCTCGTCGATGTCCTCGCCACTGACCAGCGCGCGCGCGACATGCACCGCGCCGCCCACCCAGAAACCGCGCGAGCGGGATTTCCCGGGCTGATGGTGGCTCGCGACCGCCTCCACGATCGGCATCGGCAAGCCCCACAGGCCGAGCAGATAGGCGCCGGCCTCGGCGTAGTGCGGCATCGCGTCGGGTGTCGTATCGCCAGCCTTTGGTATCGACACGCCGGGCAACAACATGCCGACGTCGGAGAGCAGGGCGGCGGTTGCAGCCAGCTCGGCGCTGCTGCCGCCGAGCAGGCGGGCGGCCAGTTGCGATGCACGCAACGCCCGCAATTGCATCGCCTCGCGATCGATGCCGCTGTCGATCTTGCTGCCACTGAACACTTCGCTGGCCAGGACCAGGCGGCGCAGGTTCTCCTGGCCCAGTCGGACGACTGCCGTGCGGATATCGGATACCGTGCGGCCACCCGAGAAAAACGCGGAGTTGCACAGGCGCAACACTTTCGATGCCATCACCGGATCTTGCGCGACCAGCGTCGCCGCGGCGTTTGCCGGTGCGTTGGGGTCGCTCAGAACCCGGGTCAGCTTGAGATAAAGGTTGGGTGCCGGCGGCAACTCGCCGATGGCGCCGATCAGGGCTTTCAACTGCGGCGAATCGAGGATTTCGCGCAACTCGCAAACGCTTTCCACCGCCTCGACCAATTCGTCGGCGCGCAGCGGTTTGTTCAGGAAACGATGCGCCGATTCCAGCACGCCCATCGCATCGCCTTGCTGCGATTCGTCGGTCAGCAGCAGCCGCACCACCTCGGGGTGGCGCTTGCGGATCGCTGCGAGCAGTGCCGGGCCGTCGATGCCCGGTGAACGCAGGTCCACTGCCGCCACATCGACGGTGCGTTGGGTGGCAACTTCCAACGCCGCGGCGGCGTCGCTCGCAAACGCAATCTGCCAGTCGAGGTCGAAATCCGCGACAGCCTGCTCAAGGCCGGCGCGGGCATCGAGGTTGTTGCCTGCAATCAAGACGAACACAGCGCTTCTCCCCGGTCAATCCAAAGCTCCATGGTGCGGCAACGGTGGTAGCGGCGATCCCGCTTCGCCCGTGTGGCATGCCACTTTGCCACAAACCGGCGTTGCGGCGGTCTGCTGTAACGCATCGCGGGTGCAATCATGCCATCGGGCAGTGTGAAGGGACTGTGTCTTGCTGCGCAAACCCGGGCTTGCGTTGCGCCAGCCATGCCGCCGCAGCGCGTCAGGCAGCCGTCGCAGCGGCCAATTAACGCATCGCTGCGTTGTCAGCATTGTCTTACCCGACAACGGGCAATTCGCTGATTGCCGGCCGCGCCCTTTATACTTAACGTTCTTATCTCCGAAATGCTGATTGAGGCCCCATATGGCACGTGGAATCAACAAGGTAATTCTGGTCGGCAATCTGGGCAACGACCCGGACGTGAAGTACAGCCAGGGCGGCGCAGCGATTACCACGATCAGCGTGGCGACCAGCGAGTCATGGACCGACAAGCAGGGCCAGAAGCAGGAACGCACCGAGTGGCACCGGGTGAAGTTTTTCGGCCGCCTCGCCGAGATCGCCGGCGAATACCTCAAGAAGGGGCGCCAGGTTTACATCGAAGGCAGCCTGCGGACCGACAAGTACACCGGCAAGGATGGGGTTGAGCGTTATACGACCGACATCATCGCCAACGAGATGCAAATGCTCGGTGGTGCGCCCGGCGGCGAGCGTGGTGCAGATCGTGGCGGTGAGCGCGGCGGAAGCCGTCCTTCCGGTGGTCATGACCGCAATTCCGCACCCAGCAGCTCTGGCAGTTCGTCCAGTGCACCGTTCGACGACAGCAGCTTCCCGGAAGACGACATTCCGTTCTGAAGCGGGCGACCGCTCGATGCATCGTGCAAGGGAATCCCCTGAGCCAGGATAAGGAATGATTCATGCAAACGTGGTTGGTAACCGGCGGCGCCGGCTTCATCGGCGGCAATTTCGTGCTCGATGCGGTGGCGGCGGGCGTGCGGGTGATCACGCTCGATGCGCTGACCTACGCCGGCAATCGCGACACGCTGGCGTCGCTGGAACACAATCCGCATCACCGCTTCGTGCACGGCGACATCGGCGATCGCGCGCTGGTTGCCGCGCTGCTGGCCGAGCATCGGCCGCAGGCGGTGGTGCATTTTGCAGCCGAGAGCCATGTCGATCGTTCCATCGATGGGCCGGCGGCGTTCGTGCAGACCAACGTCGTGGGCACGCTCAGCCTGCTCGAATGTGTGCGTGATCACTGGCGCGGTCTCGGCGATGCCGAGCGCGCAGCGTTTCGTTTTCTGCACGTTTCCACCGATGAGGTGTACGGCTCGCTCGGCGACACCGGCAAGTTCAGCGAAACCACGCCGTATGCGCCGAACTCGCCGTATTCGGCGTCGAAGGCGGCCTCCGATCACCTGGTGCGGGCGTTTCATCACACTTACGGTCTGCCCACGCTGACGACGAACTGCTCGAACAATTACGGGCCGTTCCAGTTTCCGGAAAAGCTCATTCCGCTGATCATCCAGCGCGCGCTTGCCGGCGAGCCGCTGCCGGTGTACGGCGATGGCCGCAACGTGCGCGACTGGTTGTACGTCAAGGATCATTGCGCGGCGATCCGGCGCGTGCTGGAGGCTGGGCGCGCCGGCGAAACCTGGAACGTCGGCGGCAACGCCGAGCGCGAGAACATCGACGTGGTGCGTACCCTGTGCGCACTGCTGGACGAGCGACAGCCGCGCAGCGATGGGCTACCGCGCGAGCGGCAGATCGCCTACGTCGCCGATCGCCCCGGTCACGACCGCCGTTATGCCATCGACGCCGGCAAGATCGAGCGCGAGCTGGGCTGGCGACCGGCAGTGAGTTTCGAGCAGGGCATGGCGGCGACGGTGGATTGGTACCTCGCCAACCGCGATTGGACCGGGCGTGTGCTCGATGGCAGTTATCGCCTGCAGCGGCTCGGCGCGGTGGCCTGAGCGGCGGCCCGACCCCAATGGCACGTCCTTATGCGTTAACGCACCCTGTTCGGCGGCATCTTGACGTAGGTCGGCTCAAGCGTAGCGGAGCCGACAGCGATTTTCCGGTAGCGCAACGTCGCTCGGTCGCCCACAGGGTGGGCTCCTACAGTGAGCGCAACCGTTTTTTTGCAGGAGCCCACCCTGTGGGCGACAAGAAGGGCTTTCGGTAGCGCAACGTCGGCTCCGCTGCGCTTGAGCCGACCTACGACGCTTAAGGAAGTGCGATTGCACCGCTCCCCCTCTCGATGGGAGAGGGGGTTCAAAAACAGAGATGCAACAGGCATCAGGTAAAACCATGACCCAACGCAAAGGCATCATCCTCGCCGGTGGCTCCGGCACCCGCCTGTATCCGATCACGCAATCGGTGAGCAAGCAGTTGTTGCCGGTGTACGACAAGCCGATGATCTATTACCCGCTGGGCGTGCTGATGCTGGCGGGCATCCGCGAGGTGCTGATCATCAATACCCCGCACGAGCAGGTCTTGTTCCAGCGCTTGCTCGGCGACGGGTCGCAGTGGGGCATGCGCATCGAATATGCGGTGCAGCCGAACCCGGATGGGTTGGCGCAGGCGTTCCTGATCGGGCGCGGGTTTCTGGCCGGTGGCCCGAGTTGCCTGATCCTTGGCGACAACATTTTCTACGGTCACGGCCTCTCCGAGATGTTGCATCGCGCCGATGCGCGCGCGCACGGAGCCACGGTGTTCGGCTATTGGGTGCGCGATCCCGAGCGCTACGGCGTGGCCGAGTTCGCCGCCGACGGCCGCGTGATCGGTGTCGAAGAAAAGCCGGCGCAGCCCAAGTCCAACTACGCCGTTACCGGTCTGTATTTCTACGACGGCAAGGTCTGCGATTACGCCGAACAGCTCAAACCATCGCCGCGCGGCGAGCTCGAAATCACCGATCTCAACCGCTGCTATCTCGATGCCGACGATCTGCACCTGGAGCCGTTGGGCCGCGGCTTTGCCTGGCTCGATACCGGCACCCATCAATCCCTGCTTGAAGCCTCCACCTTCATCGAAACCATCGAGGCGCGGCAGGGACTGCGTGTGTGCTGCCCGGAAGAAATCGCCTGGCAGAACGGCTGGGTCGATGCCGCGCAACTCGAAGCGCTGGCCAAGCCGCTGGCCAGGAACGGTTACGGCCAATACCTGCTCAGCTTGCTGACGCGAGGGGCCATCCGATGAAGCGCACGCCGAGCGCGCTGCCCGAATGCGTGGTGATCGAGCCGCGCGTATTCGCCGATGAGCGCGGCTGTTTTTTCGAGACCTGGAACCGCGCGCGATTCCGCGAGGCCGGGCTGGATTTCACGGTGGCGCAAAGCAACGTATCGGTGTCGCAGCTTGGCGTGTTGCGAGGCCTGCATTATCAATGGCCGAACCCGCAAGGCAAGCTGGTCAGCGTGCTGGAGGGCGAGGTCTACGATGTCGCGGTCGATATCCGGCGCGGCTCGCCACGTTTCGGGCAATGGGCGGCGGTCATTCTGAGCGCCGAGAACCGGCGCCAGTTCTGGATTCCCGAAGGCTTCGCGCACGGCTTCGTCACCCTCAGCGAACGCGCGGTGTTCAGCTATTTGTGTACCCGCGAATACGATGCCACCGCCGACGCCAACCTCCGCTGGGACGATGCGGCAGTGGCCATCGACTGGCCGATCCGCAGCCCGTCGCTGTCGCCGAAGGACGCCGCCGCACCGTTTCTCGCCGATATCCCGGCGGAACGTCTGCCGTCGTTCGGCGGCTGAGCCGCAACCCATGAACATTGTGCTGTTTGGCGCCGACGGCCAGGTGGGATTCGAGTTGCATCGCTGCCTGTCGGCGCTCGACAGCGTGCACGCCTGTACCCGCTCGGGCACGTTGCCGGGAGAGGGCGTCGGCGCGCGCGCCGATTTTTCCGAGCCCGATCAGGCAGCCGCGCTGATTCGCCGTTTGCGGCCGCACGCGGTAGTCAACGCAGTGGCTTATACCGCCGTGGACAAGGCCGAGGACGAGCCGGCGCTGGCGCAGCGCATCAATGCCGAAGCCGTCGCCGAAATCGCCGCCGCCTGCGCGCAGACCGGCAGCACGCTGCTGCATTACTCCACCGACTACGTGTTCGGCGGCGGCAACGAACGCCCGTGGCGCGAAGACGACGCGACCGGGCCGCTGAGCGTGTACGGCAAGACCAAGTTGGCCGGCGAAGACGCCATCCGCGCCAGCGGCTGCCGACACCTGATTTTCCGTACCGCCTGGGTGTATTCCGCGCGCGGCAACAATTTTCTGCGCACCATGTTGCGCCTCGCTGGCGAGCGCGACGAACTGCGCATCGTCAACGACCAGATCGGCTCACCCACCAGCGCGCGCTGGTTGGCCGAGGTCACCGCGCTCGCCCTGCACACGCGGCCGCAGGGCAGTGGCATCTGGCATGCGGTCTCCGCCGGGCAATGCAGTTGGGCCGAGTTTGCCGAGGCGATTTTCGCCGATGCACTCGCGGCCGGCTTGATTGCGCATGCACCCACCGTGACCGGCATCGCCAGCAGCGCGTATCCGACCAAGGCAACCCGCCCGGCGTATTCGGTTCTGGATACGAGCCGGTTCTGCACCGATTTTTCGCTGACCGTCCCCGACTGGCGGCAGGGTGTGCAGCGGATAATCGCCGAGTTGGCTGCGGCGCGGCGATCTGATTTTGCCGGTCGTTGATAAAGGGCTGTCCGGCCCTTTTTGGAGGGGCGCGATGGTTGCCACCATCGACCCTGTCCCGATTTCCTGGATGCCTCGGTACTTGTAAAGCCCGACGGGTTCTTGGGAAGAAATGTATCAACGGATCTTTGCGATTCGGAGCCAGAAGATGCAGTCGCCGGTTTCCGTGTCGTACTCAAGGCTGATACACAAATTCTCGTTCGGCTCCACACCGCATCCACGCCGCCACCGCCACGCGATATCAGTGCTGTTCGCTGGCGAGCAACTCAAAGCGGATCGTCACCGGATCTTGCACTGCGAGCAGGCCCAGCAGTGTGGAATACGGTTGCGCGCCGAATTCGCTCTGGCGCAGAACCAGCGATCCGGAAATGTTCATGTCGGCGCCGTCGCGGTGCACCCGCAGTGGCACCGTCAGCATGCGGGCGACGCCGTGCAGGGTGATTTCGACATCGGCAACCAGTGCTGGCCAGTCGCCCGATACCTGCGTTGAGCGCACGCGCACATCCGGAAAACGCGCGGCATCCAGGCCATCCGGCCCGAGCATGTTGTGGCGCGTACCGGCGATGTCGGATGCCGTGCGCTCGCCGGCAAAGGCGTCGCCGGTCGCGGCACGCAGTTGCGGTTCGTCGATCACCAGTTGCGCCAGCGGCACGCGCAGATCGAAGCGTGCATCGGCCGGCGCGGTGGCGGGCACGTGTACGTAACCTTCGATCTGCGCGGCACGCAGGACGTGATTGTGCCCGAGCCTGGCCGCGGTGCCGCCGCGATAGGCGTAGATCAGCAGTTGCGAGCGGGCGGTATCGATGACGTACATCCGGCCGCCGCGTTTGCCGAGTGCGTCGTATTCGGCACGGATCGCTTCGCCGAACGGTGCAGCGGGCAGTGCGCGATCCGTGCTGCGCGGCGCGGGCGACTGGCAGCCGGCGAGCAGCAGGACCGGCATGGCCAGGGAAGCCCTGAACATCCGCCGTCTGCCGTCATTGCGAGCGTGGCGAGGCAATCCAGCGCTTTGGTTTTCCTGGCATTTCCGAATTGCCACGTTGATTCGCTCCTCGCAATGACAGCCTGTCGACATCCGCTTTGCCTCACCGCACGTCGCCCCGCCGCAACGGCGAGCGGTGATAGCCATACAGCGCATACAGCGCAATGCCGATGACGGTCCATGCGCCGAACCGCATCCAGCCGGCGGCGCTCACCGACGACATCAGGTACAGGCAGGCGAGCACGCCAAGGCTGGCGGTGAAATCGGCGAACGGTACGCGGAACGCGCGCTTGAGCTCGGGCCGTGTGCGCCGCAGCACCGGTACCGCGGCGCAAACCACGCTGAACGCGGCGAGCGTACCCAGCGAGATCAGTTCGCCCAGCACATGCAGCGGCAGCAGTCCGGCCATCAGCATCGCGGTGCCGGTGCAGATCACGATCAAAATCGCGGGCGTGGCAAAGCGCGGATGCAGGCGCGCCAGCCGCGTCGGCAGCAGGCCGTCGCTGGCGACCGCATGGAAGATGCGTGGCAGTGCGGTGAGAATCACCAGCAGCACCGAAGTCATGCCGGCGATGGCGCCCCATTTCAGCCACGGCGCCAGCCACAGCAGGGCGGCGGTGCGATCCAGCGCCAGCGCCACCGGCGCATCGACATTCAGATCGCGGTAATCGACCAGACCGGTCACCACCATTGCCACCGCGATGTAAAGCACGGTGCAAACCGCCAGCGCGCCAAAAATACCGATCGGCACGTTGCGCTGCGGCTGCTTCACTTCCTGCGCCATCGTTGCCAATGCATCAAAGCCCAGATAGGTGAAAAACACCATCGCAGCGCCTTGCATCACACCGGTCCAGCCATACTGCCCGGCAATGCCGGTGTTTTCCGGGATGAACGGCAACCAGCGTGTGGTATCGACATGCCAGATGCCAAAAACGATGAAGCCGAGGATCACGAACAACTTGATCATCAGAAACACCGCGTTGGCGCGCGCGCTGTTGCGCAGGCCGGTGTAGGCGAGCGCGCCCATCACCGCAATCACTGCCATCGCCGGCAGGTTGAACAAGGCGCCGCTGCCTTGCCAGCCTTCAACGGTGTGCGCCAGCGGCGCCTGGGTGAGCGCTGCGGGGATGCTCACGCCGACATCGGTTAGCGCGCTGACCAGATAACCCGACCAGCCGACCGCGACCAGGCTGGCACCGAGCAGGTATTCCAGAATCAGGTTCCAGGCCACGAACCAGGCCGGCAATTCGCCGAGGGTGGCGTAGGTGTAGCTGTAGGCGCTGCCCGACACCGGGATTACCGTTGCCAGTTCGGCATAGCACATCGCCGCCAGCGCGCAGGCGAAAGCCGCGATGACGAAGCTCAAAGCCACCGCCGGCCCGGCGTGCAGCGCCGCAGCGGTGCCGGTGAGCACGAAGATGCCGGTGCCGATGATGCCGCCGACACCGAGGGCAATCAGTCCCAGGCCGCCGATCTGGCGGCTGAAGCCCTGGCTGTCGGGGGCGGCAATGGGGCGGCGGGCGAAAAGCCTGGGCATGTGCGGCGCTCTCGAATGCGTATGAAGGGTGCAGCTTAGCCGATGCCATACGTATGCGGAGCATTGCTCAATTGCCGCGGGCGTGTAGGCTGTAGCGATGACGCCAATTCATGTCCCTAGCGAAGACCCCTCACTGCGTGCGCTGGATCTGCCCGCAACCGACCAGGCATTGCGCGAGGATGTGCGCGAACTCGGCGCACTGGTCGGTGACATCCTGGCCGAACAGGAGGGCGAGGCCTTTCTCGACAAGGTCGAGAGCGTGCGTGTCGCCGCCATCCGTCGTCGCGAAGCCGGGCAGCCGGCCGCCGAGCTGGCGCAGACGCTGCAAGGGCTGGAACTCGAATCGGCCGAACAACTGGTGCGCGCCTTTGCGCTGTGGTTCCAGGCGGTGAACCTGGCCGAGCGGGTACACCGCATCCGCCGCCGCCGCGAATACCAGAAAGCCGGCGCGGCTGCGCAGCCGGGCAGCCTTGAGGCGGTGTTGCACGAATTGCGCGATGCCGGTGTCGCTTACGCCGAGGTCGAACGCGTGTTGCTGCGCCTGTGCGTGCAGCCGGTGTTTACCGCGCACCCCACCGAAGCGGTGCGCCGCGTGTTGCTCGACAAGGAGCGCGACGTCGTGCGGCGTCTGGTCGATGATATCGACCACACCCTCACTCCGGCCGAGCGGCGAAAAGGCCGTGAGCGGGTTCGCGTGGCGCTCACTTCGGCGTGGCAGACCAGCGACATGCCGATGGTGAAGCCGAGCGTGCGCGATGAAATGGAGCATGTCGGCTACTACCTCACCGAAGTGCTGTACCGGGTGGTGCCGGGCTTTCACGAAGCGCTGGCCGAAGCGGTGACCGCCGCGTACGGGCAATGCCCGGCGCTGGGGCCGGCGCTGCAATTCGCCACCTGGGTCGGCGGCGACATGGACGGCAATCCGAACGTGGGCGCCGAGACCATGCTCGACACCCTGCAAGCGCAGCGTGCAGCGGTGTTGCAGGCGTATCGGCGCGATGTGCTGTCGCTGCGCACCGTACTCACGCAATCGCTGTCGCGGGTGGCGGTCGATCCGGCAGTGCTCGATCGGCTCGCGGCGTATCGGCAATTGCTGCCGAAAGTGGCGGCGCGCAAACCGGCACGCGAAGGCGACATGCCGTATCGCGAATTGCTCGATCTGATTGCCGCGCGCCTGAGCGCCACTGCGCGCGGTAGCGACGCCGGTTATGCCAGTCACGAACCGTTCGCCGCCGATCTGGCCTGCATCGATGCCAGCCTGGCCGCGCATCGCGGCGGCCATGCCGGTCAATTCGCGCTGGGTCGTCTGATCCGCCGTTTGCAATGTTTCGGCTTCCATCTGGCGACACTGGATCTGCGCCAGGATTCGGCGATCCACGACGCCGCACTGGCGGCATTGCTTGGCGAGCCGGGTTTTGCCGAACGCGAGCCGGCGGAGCGCGCGCCGGCATTGCACGGCCTGATCGCAGGCAAACCGGTGGCACGGCCCGATGCCGACGTCGCGCTGCCGGTGCTGGCGGTGTTTCGCGCCGTTGCGCAGGCGCGGCAGCACTATGGTGCGCAGGCGATCGGCCCGTACATCGTCAGCATGAGCCGCAGCGCCGCCGATGCGCTGGCGGTGTTGGCGCTGGCACGGGTGGCGGGCTGCGTCGAACACGACGATGTCATCCCGATCGATGTTGCGCCGCTGTTTGAAACCGTTGCCGACCTGCAGGCAGCGGAGGCGACGCTGCGTTCGCTGTTCGCCGATCCGGTGTATCGCGTGCATCTGCGACAACGCGGCGACCGGCAGATGGTGATGCTCGGCTATTCCGACAGCGCCAAGGATGGCGGCTTGCTGGCCTCACGCTGGGCCTTGCAGCGCACCCAGGTGGCGCTCACCGCGCTGGCGCAGGAAAGCGGTATCGCCATCGCTTTCTTTCACGGCCGTGGCGGCTCGGCCAGCCGTGGCGGCGGCAAGACCGAGCGTGCGGTGATCGCTGCGCCGCGCGGTTCGGTGAACGGTTTTTTGCGCGTCACCGAACAGGGCGAGGTGATCCACCGCAAGTACGGCGTGCGTGCGTTGGCCGAGCGCAATCTGGAGCAGGCTGCCGGCGCGGTGTTGCGCGCCACCCTGCGCCCGCGTCCGGCAGATGCGCGTGAAGACCTGTGGCGTGCGCGGGTCGGTGCGCTGGCGCAGCTATCGCGGCAACATTACCGTGCGCTGGTGCACGAAGACCCCGGGTTTGCCGATTACTTCCGTGCCGCCACGCCGATCGACGTGATCGAACGTTTGCGTATCGGCTCGCGGCCATCGCGGCGCGGCGGCAGTGGCGGCATCGAACGCCTGCGCGCGATACCGTGGGTGTTTGCCTGGAGCCAGAATCGCGCCGGGCTGACCGCGTGGTATGGCCTTGGCACCGCGCTCGATACCGCGATCGCCGATTTCGGCCGCGATGCGGTGGCGGAAATGGTGCGCGACTGGCCGTTCTTCGCCACCTTGATCGACGATCTGGAAATGGTGCTGGCGAAGTCCGATCTCGCCATCTTCGAGCGGTATTCGCGGCTCGCCGGTGCCGCGCATGCGCAGTTCTTCCCGCGCATTGCCGCCGAGTTCCAGCGCTGCGTCCACGCGGTGCTGGCGATCAAGGGCCAGGATCGCCTGTTGCAGGGCGACCGGCGGCTGGCACAGAGCATCCGTCTGCGTAACCCGTACGTCGATCCAATCAGCCTGCTGCAGGTCGATCTGCTGGCGCGCTGGCGTGCTGCCGAGCGGCCCGAGGACGATCTGTTTCACGCGCTGGTGGCGACCGTCAACGGCATCGCTGCGGGTATCCAGAATACCGGTTGAGGCTGCATGGCGGCCGATGCTTTTGTGGGAGCCCACCCGGTGGGCGACTTGTTGCTGCATCGCGGGTTCGGGTCGCGCACAGGGTGCGCTCCCACTCAGGCCGCGGTCACATCGTGCAGCGCCCAGCCGTGGCCGGCGAGCAGACGCAGGCGATGGCGCAGTATCGGGCCGGGCAGGGTGGTGGTCGCGATCAGCTCGATCGACAGGTCGTGCTGCGCGCCGCTGACGACGGCGCTGGCATCGGTCGCGCCGAGCCCCGGATCGATCGCATCCGGGTCGGCTTGCGCGCCTTTCCAGCGTTTGAACAGGCCGTCCTCGCGCAGCGCGTTTTCCAGTTCTTCGGCGAAGCCTTCGGCGCTGACCGCACGAAAAGCGAACGCCGGCTCGTCGCCGCGGGCCTTGGCCGGGTCGGCCAGGCGCAGGTGATATCGGGCTGGCATGCGAAGGCACTTCCTTGGGCGGGGATGCGCCAAACGTGACGACATCCTGGACGTAGGTCGGCTCAAGCGCAGCGGAGCCGACATTGCGCTACCGAGAAACTGCTGTCGGCTCCGCTGCGCTTGAGCCGACCTGTGACGCTAAGGGAAGTGCCATCGGGTTGGCATGGGGTTCAGTCGGCCCAGAGCCCCGCCGCCACGGTCGGATGCACCGCAGCCGCCAGCGCACTGTCGGTGCTGAGCAAGTCGATGGCGTCGGCGAGAATGGCCGCGCTTTCCTTCACCAGCGCATCCGGGCGTTCTTCGCGCGCCTTCTCTTCGGCAACCTGGGCGGCGATATCGCGCTCGTCGGCCTGCAGGCCATCATCGGCCCGCGCCTGCGACGGTGTATCCAGCCCGGCCGCCTGGCGCTCGGCTTCACGCTGTTTGCGCTTGGCTTCCAGTTGATCGCGCTCGGCACGGCGCTCGGCGAGGTTCAGCGAAATTTCCTTGCGCTCGCGTTGCTTTCGATATTCGGCCACGTCGCTGGTCCACCACGCAAATTCGAGGTCCTTGCTGGCGCGTTGTTCATGGCGCGTGGCGAGTTGGCTCAGCAGCGGCGAAAAATTGCCGAGCAGGCTATGCGCAGCTGGCCGGGTACGGGTCCACGGCAGTGCGTTTTCATACGTGCTCTCGCCGTACTCGCTGGCGTCCAGACTGACCGGAAAGGCGATGTCGGGCTGCACGCCCTTGAGCTGCGTGGTACCGCCATCGATGCGGAAAAATTGCGCCACGGTGAGCTTGACCTGGCCGAAGCGCGGTTTTTCGCTCGGCGGCCAGCGATCCAGATCCACCAGATTCTGCACGGTGCCCTTGCCAAACGTGGGTTCGCCGATGATCAGGCCGCGGCCGTAATCCTGGATCGCGGCAGCAAAGATTTCCGAGGCCGATGCCGATGCGCGATTGACCAGCACCGCCAGCGGGCCGCTCCAGGCCACGCCGGCATCGCGGTCTTCTTCCACACTGACCCGCCCGGCCGCTTCACGCACCTGCACCACCGGGCCGGTGTCGATGAACAGACCGGTCAGTTCGATCGCTTCGGTGAGCGAGCCGCCGCCGTTGTTGCGCAGGTCGATGACCACGCCATCGACTTTTTCCTGCTTGAGC
>PGZC01000031.1:35427-40494 GCA_002839995.1 Gammaproteobacteria bacterium HGW-Gammaproteobacteria-4
TCGATGCGCCAACCCACCACATCCACCATCGGCCCGGACTTGCCCTGACCAACGGCGGCAATGCGATCGCCCGGGCTGAGCTTGCCCGACAACCCGGCCGGGCCGCCCGGTACCACCGAGCGGATCACCACGTAGTCGTCCTGACGTTGCAGCACTGCGCCGATGCCTTCCAGCGACAGGCGCATCGAGATGTTGAAGTTCTCGGTGGTGCGCGGTGTCATGTAATTGGTGTGCGGTTCGATGGCGCTGGCGTAGGTGTCGAGGAAGGTCTGGAACACGTCCTCGCTTTTGATCTGCTCGACCCGCTCGGAAAGATTGGCGTAACGCTTGTCCAGCGTGCTGGCGATGGCGGCCGGCTTCTTGTTCGCCAGTTGCAGGCGCAGCGCGTCGTTTTTCACGTATTGGCGCCAGATCGCTTCCAGCTCGGCGTCATCCTTGGCCCACACGGCGTCCTTGCGGTCGAAGCGGTAGGTTTCCTCGCGGGTGAAATCGAATTCCTGCGTGAGCAGGCTGCGTGCGAAGGCCACACGCTGGCCGACACGCTGGATGTAGACATTGAACATGTCGAACGCCGGTTGCAGCTCGCCGTTGCGGATGGCGTCATCGAGGGTGGTGCGATAGGCCGCAAACGCATCGATGTCGCTCTGGGTAAAGAACAGCTTCTGGCTGTCCAGCGATTCGAGGTAATCGTCGAAAATCTGCGATGACAGCGTGTCGTCGAGCGGGCGCGGCTTGTAGTGATAGCGGCTGTCGCTGAGCAGGCCGTAAACGCGCTGCGCCGCAAGCGCCTGGTCGCGGGTCGGGGCGCGCGCCACCGGCTCGCTGGAGGCGGCCTTGGCGAACGCGATTGCCGGGGCTGCCGTGGCCAGGGCCAGCAAGGCGATCGCGGCAAAGTTACGAATGCGTTTGTACATGCTATTTCCTCGCCCGAGCCCGGGTTTCAGATTCGACAGTGTGCCTGATGGAACGTGTTCGGCGCGTGCCAAAGGTCGCGATCGCCGTACCGTGTGACTTGCGCCAGCGACGCGAGTTCGCCTGCCGGATGCCACTATGCCGCAAATCCGGCTGTTGGCGGCACAGTGCAGCGAGTGCGGTTAACCCTTTGTGAACCCGGCCTGCGCCGCCATCCGGTCGGCATGGTAGGAGCTGCGCACCATCGGCCCGGAGGCGACGTGGGTAAAGCCCAGCGCGTTGCCGAGGGTTTCCAGCGCCTTGAACTCGTCGGGTGTCCAGTAGCGGATCACCGGGTGATGGTGCGGCGTGGGTTGCAGGTACTGGCCGATGGTGACCATATCGACCCGGTGCGCACGCAGATCGCGGAGGGTCTGTTCAACCTGTTCCATGGTTTCGCCGAGGCCGAGCATGATGCCGCTCTTGGTCGGGATTTCCGGGTGCTGCGCCTTGAACTGCGCCAACAGCGTCAGCGACCACTGGTAATCGGCGCCGGGGCGCACGTTCGGGTACAGGTCGGGCACCGTTTCCAGGTTGTGGTTGAACACGTCCGGCGGCGCCGTGGCGAGGATTTCCAGCGCGCGTTCCATGCGCCCCTTGCCGCGAAAATCCGGCGTCAGGATTTCGATCTTCAGCGCCGGCGACAACGCCCGTGCTTCGCGGATGCAATCGGCGAAATGTTGCGCGCCGCCATCGCGCAGGTCGTCGCGATCCACCGAGGTGATCACCACGTAGCGCAGGCCCATGTCGGCGATGGTGCGCGCCAGCGATGCCGGTTCGCTGGCGTCGGGTGGCTTGGGCCGGCCATGCGCCACATCGCAGAAACTGCAACGGCGGGTGCAGACCTCGCCCAGGATCATGAAGGTGGCGGTGCCGTGGGTGAAGCACTCGTGGATGTTCGGGCAACTGGCTTCCTCGCACACCGTCACCAGCCGGTTTTCGCGCAGCTTGGCCTTGAGTGTCTGCACTGCATTGCCCGATGGCAGCCGCACCCGGATCCAGTTCGGCTTGCGCAATACCGGTGCGTTGGCATCGAACTGCACCGGGCTGCGCGCGATCTTGTCGCCGCCCAGTTGCTTGCGTCCCGGTTCGAGCGTGGCCGGGCCATCGCCCAGGACCTGGAGCGGGATCGATTTGCTGGTGGGGAGTTCGGACATGACAGACTCGGAAGGCGCACGCGGCGCAGGTGGAGGGTTTGCAGGCCAGCCCGGTCGCCTGCGGCGCGGGATGGCGCCCGGGTAGGTGCTGGCGAAGGCGTTCCAGTTTAGCGGCAACGGCGCGGCGCGGCCATAACGGCTGCGAGGGCGAGCGGGAAACCGCTCGCGATGCGTGAGCATTAAGATGCCCATATCGATCTGCCGATAGATGATGGAGTACGGGAAGCCGGCGAGCGAAACCAACGGCGGTCATCCGAAGTAGGCGAGCCAATTCCGGGGTGCTCGATCAGCAATTCGACCGAATGCTCGAACTCGTCAAGGAAGCGTGCCGTCAGCGCGCGACCACCTTCGCGCCGATAAAAGCGTGCCGCATGCGCAAGCTCGCGCTCTGCGTCGCGATGCAGCGTGTAGCTCACGTAAGTTCAGAACGCAGGCGGGTGATGGCGTCGCGACCGGCGACGGGTACTGATTCTCCGCGTTCGATCCCGGCGTCGCGCGTGGCGGCGACGGCGTCCCATGCCTTGTCTCGGGCCTTGTCGGCATCGAGGCTGGCGATCACGCGGTCAAGCAACCGCGTGCGGTCAGCGGGCGGCAGGCGCAACAACTCAAGTTCCAGGACTTCAAGCGGGAGCGACATGGTAATAACCCCTATCTTGTGGGCTGTGGGATGTAGCTTGCCACAATGCCGATTCTGGCGTGTTGCACACTCCAAATTTCGCTTCTTCAGCGGACTGGGTTGCGGTCGCTCGTCATTGGTGATCGACAGCCCATCGATGTGAGCCGAGGCGCGCGCAGCAGTTCGTCGGGGTGCGGGTGGCTCTTCATCACGGTTGCGACCTCGTTTATGCGCTTGTGGCTTTGCGGTATTGACGTTCAGCAAGGAGCCACATGGCGATCTTCGGGCTGAGATCGGTCCGATGCACGACGAACGTGATCACGAAAAACATCGGTACGCCCCATGACAGCACACCGGTAACGAGGACGAATCGCTTCATTCCGAGCGCTCGCGTTTTCTGCCGTTGGGCAAGCGCTGCTGGTTTCATGGATGTTGGGCTCTCACGCCAGTGGTGGACGGGCTATCAACAGTCCGGGGAAACACGTGGCCCAGTGCGCATCACGCGGCCCGCAGAGGTTTTACCGGAGGCTGTTTCCGCTGTTCAGCCTGCGCCAGCGCATAGTTGGCTTGCAAGGTCATCCAGAACCGGGCAGTGCTCACCCCCGCACGCTCCAGCCGTATCGCCAGATCCGGGCTGATTCCCGCGCGACCGTTGATAACACGCGACAAGGTGGTGCGCGACATCCCGAGCCGCTGGGCGGCGTCGGTCACCTCGATTCCGAGTGGTGCCAGCACGTCTTCGCGCAACAGCTCACCGGGGTGCGGATGATTCTTCATCATGGTTATGACCCTTCTCAGTGGTAGTCCTGATAATCGACCAGTTCCACATTGGCTCCGATGAACCGGAACGTGACGCGCCAGTTGCCATTCACCCAGATACTCCAATGGCCTTTCAACACACCTTTGAGTGGATGCAGCTTGTAGCTGGGTTGGTTCAATTCCGTCGGCGATATCGCGGCATCAAGTGCAGCCAGAATGCGACTCAGCTTCGGGGCGTGCGCCGCTTGCACCCCGCGCGCGGAACCGGTCATGTACAGCGCTTCGAGCCCTTTGTGGCGGAAGCCGACTATCATGGGCAAAGTGTAGCGTGTAGCGACACGCGGCACAAC
Organism: Gammaproteobacteria bacterium HGW-Gammaproteobacteria-4; assembly: GCA_002839995.1. Taxonomy (GTDB): domain Bacteria; phylum Pseudomonadota; class Gammaproteobacteria; order Xanthomonadales; family Xanthomonadaceae. The sequence goes on from PGZC01000031.1 coordinate 39,261, forward strand.
AACTGAGTATCAACCAGCAGTTGCGCGACCGGTTGCGCGTCATGCCGACGCGAGGCGGCCAAGCCTGCATCAGGCTGCGCCGACATCACGGTTGTTTTTGCGTGATGTGCGACAAATTGCCATCACCGTACGAGCGGATGACTTCGGAAATGACAATGTGATAGCCGTTATACCAACGCGCATATTGCCGTTTCGCTTGCTGGTGCGTGGGGTGGGCCGAGAACTGCTTGAGCGTTTCCAGATCGGCCCAGTAGTAGTTGGCGCAGCGGCGACTGGCATCCGCCGCCTGCCATGACTCGACGCCAAGGTAGCCGGGCAGGCTGTGCGCAACCTGTTCGATCAACGCATTGAGCCGGTGAAACTCGGCGTCGTACGTGCCCGGCTGCCAAATGAAGGATGCGCAATACACGACAACACCTCCGGGAATGCGGGCTACCCGACGACGTAATCGGCGGTCAGGCGCAGGTTGCGCGACAGTGCCGCCACCAACTCGGGTTTGACCGCGGCCAGGCTCGACGGGCCGCCGAGGTCGGTCATCGAGGTCACCTGCAAGCCCGCAAAGCCGCAGGGGTTGATGCGGTGGAAGGGTTCGAGATCCATGGCGATGTTGAACGCGAGGCCGTGGAAGCTGCAACCGCGGCGCACGCGCAGGCCGAGCGCGGCGATCTTGGCATCGGCGACGTACACGCCGGGTGCGCCGCAGCGGCGCTCGCCGGTGATGTTCCATTCGGCCAGCACGTCGATGATCGATTGCTCGATGCGATCGACCAGTTCGCGCACGCCGATCCTGGCGCGGCGCAGGTCGATCAGCGGGTAGGCAACGAGTTGGCCGGGGCCGTGATAGGTGACCTGGCCGCCGCGATCCACCGGCACCACCGGGATGTCGCCGGGCAGCAGCACGTGCTCCCACTTGCCGGCCTGGCCGAGGGTAAACACCGGGTCGTGTTCGACCAGCCACAGTTCGTCGGGCGTGTGTTCGTCGCGGGCATCGGTGAACGCCTGCATGCCGCGCCAGATCGGCTCGTACGGCTGGCGGCCGAGATCGCGCACCAGCCAGCGCCGGGCGATCGGGGTTATAGCGTCCATTTCACTCCGGGATGGGCACGCAGGGTGCTGTGTGCGGCGTCGTAGTCGGCGCGGCTTTGCGCTTCGAAGTGGATGCTCACCGACACGTAGCGGCCAGCGCTGGACGCGCGCACGCGCAGGCTGGCGCGGTCCACGCTCATGCCCAGCG
>PGZC01000032.1:0-23518 GCA_002839995.1 Gammaproteobacteria bacterium HGW-Gammaproteobacteria-4
GTGCTGTCAGGGAACGAGATCCAACGGTGAGCTAAGCATGTAGGGCCGGAGACGTAGGGCTTTCGGACGGGGGTTCAACTCCCCCCACCTCCACCAATATTGAAACCCCAACCGTTCTCGGTTGGGGTTTTTTCTTGCCTGATCGCGCCAGTTCCCGCGTGTTCTTGGGGGTTCCTGCGGAAGCCTGCGGACTTCGTCGGTCAGCCTTTCAGCCCGTTCCGGGCCACATTCCACTCTCTCCTGGCCATTCCTCGCTCCGGCCTCGCTCCCTGGAACCGGCCCGAAGTCCGCAAAGGCCCGAATTCCGATCCTTACATATCAACGAGTTACGCGCTGACGAATCAAGCGGTTGGATTGCAGCATTGGTCAGGGAAGCGATTAGATGCGGCTGGAAAATGAGGAGAACCTTCCCAGACTTGGTCCAGGGTCATGAAAGCGCCAGCACCAAGGAGCGCAGCAGTCTGATTTAGATTTCGATCTGCTATCCGGCCCCATGCAGTTTGAATCCGGTCCTGGATGCTCGGATGCGTAGCGGATTCGCTCCATCTTCCCCGTCCGATAACCGTCATGCCGAACAAAGCAAAAAAGATCCCGGTCTGCCGCTTCTGTGCCACCAGGGTCTCGCTCTCCCCTTGCGATTGGGAGTACTGATGGATGCCATCCAAAATGAATGCGGTCGCGAAGTCGTCACAAGCCAACTCTTCAGCACGCAGAGCATCTGCATTGACATCCTCAATGGTCGAGGTTCCTTCTTGCTGAAACTGGATGTGTCGAGCCTCGTGCAGCAGGGCCCATGCAGTTGCGAACACAGCTAGTTCGGACGCTGCTCTGGCCTGAACATCTTCGCCTCGGTCGACGAACTGCCCTGGCTCCGGGACACCTGGCGGCAGTTGGACTGTCGTCGGATCATCTGCGTTAAGTATGGCGGCGACGGAATCCAAGAGGCAGTGAAGCCGGGTCAGGTCAGTGCCTCCCTCTGCACAGACACGAAAGCTCTCCCATGCGGAGAACGTTGCGACCCAGAATGCACGGAGAGCGCGATGATTAAACCGAACGTCCCGATATGCACCGGCGTCCATGACGAATAATCCGTCACGTCCGTGGTCCGGGAGCAAGTTGAATCGCAACTGATACTGGCTCCAGAGACAAGCCAGTTCCTGTTCGCGTTCAGGCACGGCGCCAAGAAACAGATTGCGAACTGCCGCCTGAATCTCGTCGTCGTTTCTTGGTTGTGTTGGAACTGCGTGCATCCCGCGTCTGTTTCTCGATAGTCGAACTGACAGACATTTTGCGGCTCATCCGCGCAGCAATCAAAAGAAAATCCGCGCCCGCTGCTCATCCCACAGCGCCGGCGGATCAATCGCCAGATCGAACAACGTGATGTGGTTCGGCAGTGCGTCGTCCAGGATGGCCGCTACGATGTCGGGCGCCAACGTGGTCAGGTTGACCATGCGGCTGACGTAACTGTTGTCGATCCCCTCCCGCGTGGCGATCTCCTTCAAGGACTTCGCCTCTCCTGATTCCAGCATCGCCAGCCAGCGGTAGCCCCTGGCCAGCGCCAGTTGGATGGAGGTCGGTGCTACGTCCCACGGTCTGACCGGGGCGGTTTCGCCGTTTGGCAAGGTGACCAGCTTGCGGCCGCTGCGCCGTTTGATCTGGATCGGCACGGACAGGGTCAGTCGGCCATCACTCGCTTCAACGATGTCCGGCTCGCCGGTTTTCTGGATGCGGATGTCGCTCATGCCATCGCCTCTGCTTGTTGCTCGACCGGCTCGGGACGCAGTTCCAGCACCAGCCGCTCGATGCCGTTGGCGCGCAGTCGCACTTCGAGGTCATTGGGCGACACGATCACCTTCTCCACCAACAGCTTGACGATCCGGGTTTGCTCCGCTGGGAACAGTTGATCCCAAATGGCGTCGAGCCGGGTCATGGCCACGGTGATCTTGGCTTCGTCCAGGGTCGGATCGAGCTTGATCGCTTGCGGCAGCATGTCGCCGAGCAGATTCGGCGCACGCAGGATCGCGCGCAGTTGGTCGAGCACCGCCGACTCCAGTTCTGCGGCGGGCAGACGCGGCAGGCCCGAGGCGCCCGCGTGTTCCTTGGCGTCGCGCTGAGGCACGTAGTAACGGTAGCGCCGGCCATTCTTCTTGGTCGTGTGCCACGGCGACAGCGCGCGGCCATCGTTGCCGAACACGATGCCCTTGAGCAGATAGGCCACGGTTGCCCGAGTCGCGTTGCCTCGCACCCGGCCATTGGTGGCCAGGATCGCGTGGACGCTGTCCCACAGTTCGCGGCTGATGATTGGCGGGTGTTCGGCCTGGTACCACTGGTCCTTGTGCCGCAACTCGCCAAGGTAGGTCCGGTTGCTGAGGAGCTTGTAGATGTGGCCCTTGTCGATCGGCCTGCCATCGCGGGTTTTGCCGTCTTGCGTGGTCCACGCCTTCGACGTCACGCCATCCAGTTTCAGCTCCTTGACCAGTGCGGTGCTGGAACCGAGCTCGACGAAGCGCTGGAAGATGTGCCGGATCAGCTTGGCCTCACGCTCGTTGGGCACCAACCGCCGGTTCTCGACGTCGTAGCCGAGCGGCGGCACGCCACCCATCCACATACCCTTTCGCTTGCTGGCCGCGATCTTGTCGCGGATGCGCTCGCCAGTGACCTCGCGCTCGAACTGCGCGAAGGAGAGCAGGATGTTCAGCATCAACCGGCCCATCGAGGTCGTCGTGTTGAACTGCTGGGTGACCGACACGAATGAAACGCCGTAGCGCTCGAACACTTCGACCATCTTTGAGAAGTCGGCCAGGCTGCGTGTCAGGCGATCGATTTTGTAGATGACGACCACGTCGATCTTGCCAGCTTCGATGTCCGCCATCATCCGCTGGAGTGCCGGGCGCTCCATATTGCCGCCGGAAAAGGCGGGATCGTCGTAATCGTCGGCGACCGGTATCCAGCCTTCGGCACGCTGGCTGGCAATGTAGGCATGACCGGCATCGCGCTGCGCATCGATGGAGTTGTATTCCTGGTCCAGCCCTTCATCGGTGGATTTGCGCGTGTAGACCGCGCAGCGCATGCGGCGCTTCAAGACTTCGCTCATCGTCCACCTCTCTTCTTGGTGGCGGGCTTGGTCTTGGCATTGGACGGCGGCTTGAGGCCAAAGAACAGCGGCCCCGACCAGCGCATACCGGTGATTTCGCGGGCGATCATCGAGAGGCTCGGGTACATGCGCCCCTGGAAGTCATACTGGCCGTCGGCGATTGCGATCACGCGGTACTCGACGCCTTTATATTCGCGGACCAGCACCGTGCCTGCGGTCGGACGGTAGTCGCGGTCGCGCTTTTTCACCTTGCCGGTTTCGACCAGAGATTCGATGCGACGCCGGTTGCGATCCAGCAGGTTGGCGTCGACCTTGCGGAACTCCAGCTCCTGCAGCCGGTAGGCAATCCGGCGTTCGAGGAACTGGCGGTTGTGGGTGGGCGTGTCGCCACCGACCAGCTTCTGCCAAAGCGCCCGGATCTCTGCCATCGGCATCTCGGGCAGCCTGGCGATCTGTGCCGCCACCGATGGCGGCGTGGAAAATGATGGTGTTTGCGTGCTCATTTCGACTCCGTAGTTGTCTTGTTGACGGGGTCTGTATGAACGCGCTGGTTGCCAGAGAAGCCAAGCTCAAACTCGCTCGCTTCTGCCCTGGCTGCGGACTGTTCTGTGCCGGTGATACGCAGGCGTGCCAGGCCGTTGGCCAGCAACGACGCGATCTGGTGGCGACGCTGTTCCGGCGTCATCCGCTCCGGTGGTAGATGGTTGATTTGATGCATTGGTGGCGGTCCTCTCGGTCAAACTCACATGCAGTGAAATTGCCCGGATGGGCTGCCGCCGACACCATGAGGGAGTTTCGGAGTCGTGCGAACCGATGCGGGTTGCTGCGAAAAGCGGGACCCTTTCAGTTCGACAAATGACGCGCGAGAATCGTCTTCATCAACGAATTGCCGGGCTGGGTGCTGGCGAGCATGTCCCGGATCTGCTCGTTGATCTGCTGGGCTGGAACACCTGCGTTCCCTGCCGCCTGCGTGACTGCCGAATAAGCATCGAGCACATCAGCGCCGGTGATCTCATAGCCATGTCCAAGAGAGATCCAGCGCAACGCGGCCAAGCCGGCTGCGAGCGCGAATGCTGGCTGCTTCTCGGCGTAGTCACGGGCAGCGCGTGTCAGCGTGCGCGGATCGGTCGGGCTGCGCGTGGCCAGTTCGATCGCCACATCAAACAGGCCCGCATCCTTCGCAGCAGCGAACCATTTGCCCTCGGCGCCAGGCGTGCTGGCAACCAGGTCGCGTAGGATCTCTTCCGGTTGCTTGAGGGGATACTTCTTGGCGATGGCGCGAAACGTCACCGGAGCCGATGCGGCGTGGAACGTGGGCGCCATCGAGACGCTACGCGAGGCTGTCCGTACACAGGGCGAGAAAACCGGTGTGCGCTGGGCCGATGCCTTGTCGAGCAGCGTCCGCCCAGTCATCACCTACTGGTTCATGGCGCTGTACTGCGCTGCCAAGACGGCCGCCTTCGTGGCCGCCATCGAAGGCGGTGCCAACTGGGGTGTCGCCATCCTCCACGCATGGACCGAAGCCGACCAAGCCCTGTGGGCCGGCGTGCTGAACTTCTGGTTCATCGGGCGCGTGTTCGACCGGGTGAGGCCATGAGCCAGATTCCCCAGGCAGCAATCGCCCTGGCGAAGCGCTTCGAAGGATTCCATCGAATTCCGAGGTCAGATCCGCTGCGCCGGGCCCATCCCTATATCTGCCCGGCCGGCTACTGGACGATCGGCTACGGCCGTTTGTGCAAGCCAGACCATCCACCAATCAACGAGGAAGAGGGCGAGATCTACTTGCGTCAGGACCTGCGTATAGCACTCACCGCCACGCTTCGCTACTGCCCGGTGCTGGCCGCCGAGCCAGAGGCACGACTCGCGGCCATCGTCGACTTCACCTTCAACCTCGGCGCGGGGCGGTTACAGACATCGACCCTGAGGCGACGGGTCAATCAGCGGGACTGGCATGCTGCGGGCCAAGAGCTGCGGCGCTGGGTGTATGGCGGCGGGAAGGTGTTGCCGGGACTCGTCACTCGGCGGGAGGCCGAAGTGGCTCTGTTGGCCTGCTGACAGGGTCGCAACGTCTCGCCACCGCGATTGGTCGCCGGAGCGTAGTGCTCTCCTGGCTAAACCTGAACCCGCTTTGATCCTCACTAACCATACCTAATCCCACTGAACCCGATTTACTCGGCCACCGATCCGTGCGATCATCTGCAAATTACCCAAACTCCGACTTCTTGATGGAAATCGACGTCATGTCAGATCGCTGGTTGTCGGTCGAGGAGATCGCCGAGTACCTCGGCGTTAGCAAGGACACCGTTTACGCGTGGATCAGTAAGCGGAACATGCCTGCTCATCGAATCGGCCGACTTTGGAAATTCAAGACCGAGGAAGTCGATGAATGGGTGCGGTCTGGTGGCGCCGCAGACAACGAGAGTCGAGGCAAGGAATGAATGACTTGCCTATGACGGGTTTCGATCGCCTCATCCGACGGTCGAAACGAAATGAGGAGATTTGATGTGACAACGATTTCTTGTGTGGATTTGTTCTGCGGAGCGGGCGGGCTGACGCACGGCTTCGTGCTGGAAGGGCTGCCCGTGGTCGCCGGTATCGATCTGGACCCAGCCTGCCGCTTTCCTTATGAATCCAACAACCAGGCCCGATTCGTCGAACGGGACATCAGCAAGGTCACCGCGCCCGAACTGAAAGCGCTGTTCGGTGACGCTGACCTCACGATTCTCGCGGGCTGCGCCCCGTGCCAACCCTTCTCGACTTACGCACAGCGCTACGAACTGGACGGGAAGGATGGCAAGTGGGGCTTGCTGTATGAGTTCGCGCGTCTCGCCAAAGGCGCCAAACCCGATGTCATCACGATGGAGAACGTCCCCACCGTCGCGAAACACGAGGTATTTCATGACTTCGTCGATACGCTGAAGCGGCTCGGCTACAAGGTCTGGTTCGACGTCGTCGACAGCTCCCGCTATGGCGTGCCGCAAATGCGGCGACGCATGGTGCTGCTGGCCTCACGTCATGGCGACATCGAAATGATCCAACCCACCCACGAGAAACCGAAGACGGTTCGCCAGGCCATCGGCCGCTTGCGGCCGTTGAGTGCGGGCGAAGCGGCCCCGAGGGACAAATTGCACGTCACCTCGACGCTTTCCGAAAAGAATCTTCGGCGGATCAAAGTCTCGAAGCCCGGTGGAACTTGGCGCGATTGGCCGGATGATCTCGTTGCCGACTGTCACCGCGCCGATAGTGGACGCACCTACCCGGGCGTCTATGGACGCATGGAGTGGGACAAACCCGCCCCGACCATGACCACGCAATGCTACGGGTTCGGCAATGGCCGTTTCGGGCACCCGGAACAGGACCGAGCCATCTCGTTGAGGGAGGCAGCGATCCTCCAGAGCTTTCCACGCGACTACGCGTTCGTGCCGGAGGACGGCGAAGTGAGCTTCAAGGTTCTCGGGCGGCTCATCGGCAACGCGGTTCCCGTCGATCTCGGTCGTGCCATCGCGCGCAGCATCAACACGCATATCGCATCGGTCACGGCCCGATGACGAGCTGACGAGGGCTTCCGATGTCGCGCATCCAACCCTCGTCCCCCGAGACCAGTCGCCGCATGGCGAAGGTTCGGCAGAAAGGGACTGATGCGGAAATCGCACTACGAAGTGAGCTTTACCGGAGGGGCCTGCGCTACCGAGTCGATTACGAGGTCCTGAAGAAACCTTGCCGCGTGGCAGACGTGGCATTCCCGGGGTTGAAGATCGCCGTCTTCGTCGATGGGTGCTTTTGGCACGGATGCCCTAAGCATGGCACCTGGCCGAAACAGAACGCAGAGTTCTGGCGGCAGAAGATCGAGGCAAATCGCCTCAGGGACACCGACACGAATTCGAGGCTTCTCGAAAGCGGTTGGACGGTACTGCGATTCTGGGAACACGAGTCCCCGATCGAAGCCACGGATACCGTCGCACAGGCGGTCGCCATTGCAAAAACAAAGCGCTGCACATCGTCTGCTGGCGCGCACAAGAAGAACTGAACAGGAAGATGGCCGACCACATGGAAATCTCGAATGATCAGAAGCACCAGACCTACCGTGCTCGTCCCGAGCCCGGCCAATTGGTCGAGGTTCGCCGCCGCCAATGGGTCGTGGCGGATGTCACCTCCTCGAAATTGGAATCGACATCGGCGTCGCAGAACTGCGTGACGCTTTCATCCATCGACGAGGATGGTCTCGGCGAAGAACTGGAAGTCATCTGGGAGATCGAACCTGGCGCACAAGTCATCGAGCGCGCGGGCCTGCCCTCCATCACAGGGCAGGACGACTCGGGCACGCTCGAAGCATTCCTCGATGCCGTCCGTTGGGGTGCCGCCACCAATGCCGATAGAGGTTTCCTGCAGGCGCCTTTCCGTAGTGGCGTCAGCATCGAGGACTTCCAGTTAGACCCGCTGGTTCGCGCCATCGACATGGCTCGCGTCAACCTGCTCATCGCCGACGACGTCGGTCTGGGCAAGACCATCGAGGCCGGGCTGGTCATCCAGGAGATGCTGCTCCGGCACCGTGCTCGTACCGTATTGATCATCTGTCCCGCCTCGCTCCAGGAGAAATGGCGTGTCGAGATGCTCGAGAAGTTCGGCCTTGAGTTCCGCGTGGTCGACACCGCCTACATCAAGCAATTGCGGCGTGAGCGCGGCATCCATGCCAACCCGTGGACATCCCACCCACGTCTCATCGCCTCGATGGATTGGGTCAAGAGTGGCGAAGGGCTGCGTGCCATGCGTGATGTCCTACCTGCGCATGCCGGCCATCCGCGCAAGTTCGATCTATTGGTCGTGGACGAAGCGCACAACATCGCCCCTGCCGCCGGCGCACATTACGCACTCGAGAGTCAGCGCACGCGGTTCATCCGCGCGATCAGCCCACACTTCCAGCATCGGCTGTTCCTGACCGCAACACCACACAACGGCTACACCGAGTCGTTCACCTCGCTGTTGGAGTTACTGGACGACCAGCGCTTCGCCCGGAACATCCTCCCCGACGAGAAGCAGTTGAGCCAGGTGATGATCCGTCGCCTGAAGAGCGATCTGGTCGACGCCGATGGCAAACCGCTGTATGCCCAGCGCAAGCTGCAGGCGCTGGCGGTCCCGTACACGGATGAGGAACGGGAGATCCATCAGAAGTTGGACGATTACTGTGCCAGTCGCGAGAAAGACGCGGAGAAAACTGGCAGCACGTTCGGTACGTCGTTCGTCAATCAACTGCTCAAAAAGCGCCTTTTTTCGTCGCCAGCGGCATTCGCGTCCACCCTCGAGAAGCACATCGCCTCTGTGTCGAACGGCGCTAAGTCCAAAGTGCAAGATGCCATGGCTGAGCGCATCCTGCGTAAAGCCATCCTGAAAGTAGATGAGGACTACGCCAACGACCAGGAAGTCGAGAACGCCCAATCGGAGGCTGTCGAGGAGGCATCGCGCCGAGCCCAACCACTTACACCGGAACAGCAACGGATGCTGGGCGAGCTAAGGGAATGGGCGCAGCGAGCCAAAAACCAGGCCGATTCCAAGGCCAGGGCCATCATCGAATGGCTCTCCTCCAACCTGAAACCGGGCGGCCAGTGGAACGATCGCAGGGTGATCCTGTTCACCGAATATCGCACCACTCACCAGTGGATGCACGAGATCCTCGCCAGCCACGGCTTCGGCGGTGAACGCCTGGGCCTGCTCCACGGCGGATTCACTCAGGAAGAGCGGGAGCCCATCAAAGCGGCCTTCCAGGCATCCCCCAAGGATTCCTCCGTCCGCATCCTGCTCGCCACCGATGCGGCCTCCGAAGGTATCGACCTGCAGAACCATTGCAATTGCCTCATCCACTTGGAGATCCCCTACAACCCTAACGTGATGGAGCAGCGCAACGGTCGTATCGACCGCCACGGGCAGCGAGAGAAAGAAGTGCTGATCTGGCACCCCGTCGATGGTGGAAAACACCATGCATCGGTCGGTGGCCATGGCGAGGACATCCTGCGTGCTCTGCGCAAACTGGAGTCGATGCGTGCCGACATGGGCAGCGTCAATCCGGTAATCGCGCCCCAGATGTCCGGCCTCATCGAAGGCTCGCTGAAAGACCTGGACACCCGCCTTGCGGAGGCCAAGACCGCCAAGGCCCGGCGCTTTGTGCGCGCCGAACGTGAGCTGAAGGAACGCGTCGCCAAACTGCACGAACGTCTCCTCGCCACTCAGCAGGATTTCCACCTCACCCCCGATCACATCCTGATGGCGGTGAAGACTGGCCTCGCGCTGGCGGGCCGTCCCCCACTGGAACCGGTCACCCTGGCAGGCGCGCCCGAGGGCAGCGTATTCAGGATGCCGTCACTCTCAGGCTCGTGGGCGCGCTGCTTGGAAGGCCTTCGTCACCCACACACTCAACAGATACGCCCCATCACGTTTGATCATACCGTCGCGAGTGGTCGAGACGACGTCGTGCTGGTCCATCTGAATCATCGTCTGGTGCAGATGTGTCTGCGGTTGTTGCGTGCCGAGGTCTGGGCGCAGGACGACGTGAAGAAACTGCATCGCGTCACCGTTCGCACGGTGCCGGATGGACGCATCGACGGCCCGGCCGTGGTCGTCATCTCGCGGCTGGTGATCACCGGCGGTAACCACCATCGACTTCATGAGGAGCTGACCATTTCGGGCGGCTATCTGCGCGATCAGTCGTTCCGCCGCGAAGAGAGTGTCACTCGTGTCCAGCAGTGGCTGGACGAGGCGCAGCCGGTCACCGCAGGTGCGTCACTGCTCGACGCCCTCCGGGTTCGCTTCGATCACCATCGAGACGCCATCCTTCGATCGGTCGATGCTCGCTCGCAGGATCGACTCAAGTTTTTGGCCAACACGCTTCAGACCCGCAAACGGCAGGAAATCGACGACATCGGTGCCGTGCTCGATGAACTCGAAAGGGCGATCCAGAGCGAGTTGAAGAAAGACCAGCAGCCAGAACAGCTCTCGCTGTTCACCGAGGACGAGCGCACCCAACTCAGACGTGACACCGCCGCACTGGAGGCGCGCCTCGCGCGCATCCCGACCGAGCGTATCCAAGAGGTCCAGGCCATCGAAACCCGCTACGCCAAACTCGATGACCGCACCTTCCCGGTCGCCGTCGTCTTCCTGGTCCCCGAGTCCGCCGGGGATTTGGCATGAGCGCCCACGACATGCATCACGCGTGGCTCGCGCTCATCGAGATCTCCGGCCCATTCCTCGCGGTTCCCGTCCTCAAGGAGGTCTTTCCCCAAGGTCTGGAGGAACTCGATGGACTCAAACGCAAACGGCTACGTCAGGCCTATGAGGAATGGTGTGAGGCGCTGGAGACGGATGATCCACAGTTCGCCGAGCTCCACGCCGCATGGATCGACGAGGTGCTGTCGCGCGGGCTGGAACTCGACGAGGATGGCAAAGGCGACGTTCTGAAGCGCGCCAACTGGTGTGCGGCCAACCTCAATGTCAGCCTGCCCGAGCATGGCGTGACGCTGTCCCCGGACCTCGCCGTCATCGACGAGCAACGGAGCAACGGGCCGCTGCTGCTCATCCACACCTATGCGCAGGATGTCGACCTCGATGCCACCCTGAAGCTGGACGGATGGGCCGTCACTCCGGCCGATCGCATGGTCCAGTTGTGTCGTGCCACTGGCTGCCGCCTCGGGCTGGTGACCAACGGCGAGCGCTGGATGCTGGTCGATGCCTCGGTGGGTGCCGTCACCACCTTCGCCAGCTGGTACGCCCGTATCTGGGGCCAGGAACCCATCACCCTGCAGGCCTTCGTGCACCTGCTGGGTATCCGTCGCTTCTTTGTCGACGAATCCGAGCAACTGCCCTCATTGTTCGACCGCTCCCTGAAGTATCAGGACGACGTCACCGATGCGCTCGGTGAGCAGGTGCGGCGCGCCGTCGAGGTGCTGATCCAGGCTCTCGACAAGGCCGACCAAGACCGCGACCGCGAGTTGCTGCGCGACGTGAAGGAGTCCGAACTCTACGAAGCCGCGCTGACGGTGATGATGCGCCTGGTCTTCCTGCTCTCCGCCGAAGAGCGTGGCTTGCTCCTGCTGGGCGACGAGCGCTATGAGGCCAACTATGCACTATTGACGCTGCGCATGCAGTTGCGCACGGAATCCGAAGAGATCCTCGAACGCCGTTGGGATGCCTGGTCGCGTCTGCTGGCCATCTTCCGCGCCGTGTTTGGCGGCATCGAACACGAGAACCTGCGATTGCCCGCGCTGGGCGGCTCGCTTTTCGACCCGGATCGGTTCCCATTCCTCGAGGGCCGCACCAAGGGCTCGGACTGGCGCACCGACACGGCCAAGCCGCTGCCGATCGACAACCGCACCGTGTTGCTGTTGCTCGAGGCCATCCAGCAATTTCAGGGGCGGACGCTGTCCTACCGCGCGCTGGACGTCGAACAGATCGGCTACGTCTACGAAGGCCTGCTCGAACGCACCGTCAAACGCACCGCCGAGGTCACGCTGGAACTCGACGGCACCAAGAATGCCAAGTCCCCCTGGGTCAAGTTGGCCGAGATGGAGTCCGCCCGGCTGGATGGCGCGGAACGCTTGGCCGAATTACTTCAGGAACGTTCCGGCAGTTCCGCCAGCCGTGTGCGCAACGATCTAGCCAAGCCCGTCGACGACGCGCTCACCGACCGCCTGCTGGCCGCCTGTCATGGGGATACGGCACTGCGTGATTGCATCCGGCCTTATGCCCATCTGGTGCGCACCGATCCGTGGGGCTATCCGCTCGTCTATCCCGCCGGCGCCTTCATCGTCACCACCGGCTCCGACCGGCGCGAGACCGGCACCCACTACACCCCGAAGTCACTCACTGAGGCCATCGTCACCGAGACGCTCACGCCGATCGCGTATATGGGATCGGCGGAAGGCAAACCGCGCGAGCAGTGGGTGCTCAAGTCCCCCACAGAACTGCTCGATCTCAAGATCTGCGACCCGGCCATGGGCTCGGGCGCCTTCCTAGTGCAAGCCTGCCGCTGGCTGGCCGATCGCCTCGTCGAAGCTTGGTCGCAGGCCGAGGCCGCAGGCAAGACGGTGAGCGTGGATGGCGACGTCTCGGATACGGCGGATGCCATGGAGCCGCTGCCCCGCGACACCGAAGCCCGCACCGTGATCGCCCGTCGCCTCATCGCCGAGCGCTGCCTTTATGGAGTGGACCTGAACCCACTGGCGGTCGAACTCGCCAAGCTCTCCATCTGGCTGGTGACACTGGCCAAGGGCCGTCCGTTCGGCTTCCTCGACCACAACCTGCGCTGCGGCGACAGTCTGCTCGGTATCCACCGTTTGGATCAACTCACCGAACTCTCCATGACGCTGATTGGGAAAGGCCAGCAGCGCCTATTCGGACAGAACATCGAGCGCGCGGTTCACGAGGCGATCGAATTGCGGACGCGGCTGCGTGAGATGCCGATCCGTGACATCCGCGACGTCGAGGTCATGGCACGATTGGATGCCAATGCGCGCCGAAAGCTCGAAGTGCCGGAGCTCATCACCGATGCGTTTATCGGGGAAGTGTTCGCATTGGGCGGCAACGGTGCGGCATTTGAGAACGCGTTAGTGTCGCTGACTATTCAGGCCGGACAGGCCATCGACGGCGACAGGGAGGTGCTCGCCTCCATGCGCCGGAGATCAATCGCCGTGCTCTCGACCGATCTGTCCGCTGACAAACCCGCGCGTCGGCCCTTCCATTGGCCCTTGGAGTTTCCGGAGGTGTTCGCGCACGAACGCGGCGGCTTTGACGGCATCGTCGGCAATCCGCCCTTTCTGGGGGGGCAGCGCATCACCGGCGTCGCGGGCACCGCCTTCCGTGATTGGCTGGTCGCTCACATCGCCGAAGGTCGGCGAGGCTCGGCTGATCTGGTCGCCTATTTCTTCCTGAGGGCTTGGAGTCTACTGCGAGACGGTGGCGGTTTCGGGCTGCTCGCCGTCAACACCATCGCGGAGGGCGACACGCGGCAGGTCGGCTTGGAGGCCATGGTCGGCGCGGGCGCCGTCATTCACGCCGCGTATCCAAACGAACCTTGGCCCGGTGCCGCCGCGGTGGTCACCAGCCGCGTGCATGTCCACAAGGGAGAGTGGCGCGGTGAACGCTCGCTGCTTGGTCGTCCGGCACCATTCATCTCCGCATTCCTCTCCGATCGCGAAGAATGGAGCCCGAAGCGCCTGAAAGCCAACGAGGGCATCGCGTATCAAGGCTCGATCGTACTCGGCATGGGTTTCGTGCTCTCACCCGATGAGGCACAGCGGATGCTGGATGCCGACCCAAAGAATGTCGAGGTGATCTTTCCCTACATCAATGGCGATGATCTCAATTCCGATCCCGAACAGCGACCGAGCCGCTGGGTGATCAATTTCTGGGATTGGTCTGAGGAGCGAGCACGAGAGTACCGATTGCCGTATGAATGGATCGAAGAGCGTGTAAAGCCTGAGCGAGCTAAGAATAAACGGAAAGAGCGACGTGAACGGTGGTGGCACTTTGCAGAGAAGACACCAGGCCTCTACCACGCCATCGGCCGCGGCCACCACTTCGAGCGGCATCCCAAGGAATGGGACCGTGCTCACCAGCAGGCGAAGATCCTGACCTGTTCCCTCGTGTCCAAGTATCTCGGCATCGCTGTCGTCAATGCCGAGTGGATCTACGCGCACAGGCTAGCGGTTTTTGCGACTCAATATATGGCGACCTTCGCTTTGTTGGCTTCGTCCATCAACGACGTATGGGCGCGGAAGAACTCGTCATCGTTGGAGACGCGGCTCAACTACTCGCCGAGCGACGCGTTCGAGACGCTGTCTCTCTGCGATTTCAACGACCGACGTCTCAAGGAGATCGGCGTTCGTTACGATGCGCATCGTCGAAGCCTATGCTCAGATCTTGGAATCGGCTTGACCGACACCTACAACCGCTTCCACGACTCCGCTGAACGAGATCCACGCTTCGAGAGCTTCCGTGAGCTCCATCGCGAAATGGACTCGGCTGTTGCTCGCGCCTATGGTTGGGACGACCTCGACCTCAGTCACGGCTTCCATGAAGTGCCGTATCTGCCCGAAAGTGATCGTGTCCGCTTCACCATCAGCGAAACGGCCCGTCTCGAAGTACTGCGACGGCTGTCGGAACTGAACCGCCAGCGTTATGAGGAAGAAGTCGCCCAAGGACTGCACGGCGGAAATGTTGCTCGATCAAGCTCACCCAAGCCATGCTCCCATCGCGCCATACCTCGGTCGGCGCCACAGCCCATGTTCGACTTTGGCGACACTCCGGCCAACGAAAACGAATTCCTGAAAGTCGCCGAGCCTCGCGCCAACTATCAGAACGGCTCGGCGCGCATCGTTCTTGAGCATTTGAAGACGAAGCCCGGCTGGCACACCAAAGCCGACATCCTCGCCGCCACGGGCATCACGGACGGGCAGTGGAACGCCGCGATCGCCGACCTGATCACAGGTGGCAGGGTCGAACGTCAAGGCGAGAAACGCGGAGCGCGATACCGTTTCATTGATGGGGAAAAAGAATGAAAGAATATCGACTGAACGTCGACCCGCGCATCCTGGAACTGCTCGGGCCGAACCTCTACACCAACATCTACTACGTGTTGGCGGAGTTGATCGCCAATGCCTATGACGCCGATGCGAAGAACGTTTACATCATCTCCAACAAGGATGACATTCGTGTCGAGGATGACGGACATGGTATGTCCTACGAGGCTGGTGACATAACCAGATATCTGAACGTTGCGGGCGTCTCCAGAACCACGGAGGGCGAATCGCAGACGAAATCCGGTGCTCGTCGCAAGATGGGCCGCAAGGGTGTCGGCAAGCTGGCTGCGCTATCAGTCTCGGAAGACGTCGATGTCCTCACCGTCGCCAACGGGGAAAGGTCGGGATTCGTGCTGACTCGTCATCCGGAAAACGGCCACGAACTGAAGGCCATTGCTGACGAGAATATCGTTTTCGAGCGTATTGAGAATCATGGTTCCGCCATCATCATGCGCAATCCGCAGTATCGCCTCCACAAGACCTTGGCGGCGGTCAAGCGCAACATTCTCAAAATTTTCCCCTTGGTCGATGCGAATTTCCGGATTCACGTCATCCGTGGAGCCGAGACCGTGACGATCGAAGACTTCGACCGAAGCATCATGGGAGAGTTGAGTACGCTGATCACGCTCGGCGACAAATTCGCACCGCTATGTGCCCTGGTTCCCGACAGTCATCCCGGCAGGCGTACCGATCTGATAGCGGCAGAGGCCAAAAAAGTCATGCCGATCACCATGAAGGCAAGCGACGGACAAGAACACGAATATTCGCTGGAAGTATTGGGTTGGATTGGCACCTACAAGACTACACGAGGGCGAAAGGCGGAAATGACCGATTTCCCGGACAACTTCATCTCGCTATTCGCCAATGAAAAGATGGGCGAGTTCAACATCCTTCCGGTCGTTGGCCAGAACAAGCTGAATGAAGTCTATGTCGTCGGACAGTTGCACGTCGATCTCTTCGAGTTGACGGAACTGCCGGACATGGCGCTGAGCAACCGGCAGGGATACAAATCGGATGATCCGCGCTATGAGGCCGTTCGGGAGTATGTGAGAAACGAGTTGCTCGCAGAAATCCTCAAGAAGCGCGAGACATTCACGGACATCGTCAATGCGGAGAAAAAGAAGCAGAAAGAGGAAACACAAAGAAATGATGAAGCGAAGCTGAGGGCATCCGTAGATGCTTTCCGCAAGAAAGCCAGTGAGGAGGCAGCCGACGCACTGGCTGCGCTGGGCGTGAATGTTTCTCGTGAGGCGATGGAAGAAGTTATTTCCAAGTCCATCAATACCAATAGTCCAGATTTGGGCTTGAAGGCAGCGGTCGATTCGCAGAAGAAGAAAGTTCTCATCAGTCAAACGTATCCGGACAAAGCTTTCTCAGACATCATTTACCAGATGCTGGTTTTCAACGATGTGCCGTCTGATGACATCCTGTACACCAACTGCGATGACGAAGTGTGCCGTGTGCCGGAGGGTCGTTCCGTATATGACTATCTCCGCGAGTTTTTCGTCGAAAGCTACTCGACCCAGAAAATCTTCGTGCTTTTCGTGACAAGCGAAAACACGAAGGTGTCCTGGGGTGCCATCACTGAGGTCGGAGCGTCTTGGATCACCAAAATCGATCACAAGATTTTCAACATCTATCCTTTTCAGCCAGGACATCCTCTCGACAATGCGGCTCAGTGGCAGAGCACCAATCGAGCGGATCCGACGAAAGGCGATCTGTGGATGAACAAGCTGAATGCCGACATTTTCTGCCAGAAGATCGAGGCGGTTTGTGACGCGCTGGAATACAAGAAAAAGACCCGCGCGAAAAACATGGATCACTTGGGGACGCTCGTCTCCATCAACACAGCGTGAGGTTTTGCATGTCGGCGAATTCGAACGTCAACGCATGGATCGCCATTGATCATGGCCTCGGCACCGACCACAGGCTCCAGCCTTACGTCCTGGTTCTGAAGGGTGAGCGTTCTCTCTATCAAAGCATCGAGGAGGACGACTGGGTCCTGGTCCTGAACCCCGCTGGCGGCATCACCCGTGTCGGGCGCGTGCTGCGGGTTCGTTCCGATCTCGCAACCACCACGCTCTATTTCGACCGAGTGCTGTCGGTCACCGAACCCGTCTCGATCGGCCTCACCGCACTCACACCGTCGTCCTCGGGAAGTGTCGGTCGTGTCCAGTGGGCCGATTTCGTCGAAGCCCTGCCCAAGGCGCTGCACAAGACCATCACCGACGTGCCGACGGTCGGTTCCGACGCCTGTTCACCTCAGCATCAGCAGGAACTCGCCTACATCCGCGAATTGCTGCAACTGGCTGTGATGGACGATCTGCTCGGGCCGGCTGGCGGCCCTCACGAATGCATCGTCGACATGGGCGTGCGGGATCGCTATCTGGTGGGCAAGCTCGCTCCGCGTGAGGCAGCACAGGGCGGCATCGAAGGGCTCGAAGGGCCACTGGCAAACGACGAGGTCGAAGAGCCCACCGACCCGAAGGCGCCCGGCCAGCATGAACCCGGTGCGGAGTTCGGCACGGCGACGGGGCGTGTCGAGCCCGAATCCGATGCGGCAGACGAGATCGACGCGGCCAGCAATCAGTCTCTGGTGCCAAGCAGCCTCGGCATGACCTTTTGTGTGGATGGCGACGCCGAGCGAATCGAGATCGAGGTGCGCTGGGGTCGCTATGAGCGCAGTGACGAGCACGAGATCTACCGCACCCGCAAGAACAAGGAGACCGGTGCCGAGGAGCAGACCAAGGCGAAGGTCTGGCAGCGCATTCCCTGTGGCGGCAAGCTGGTGCTGCCGCTCATTGAAGGCGTGATCCCCCACCAAGCGCCAGACAAGAGCTATCCCGAAGTGCGGGTGCAAGGCTCCGTGCGTGCCAAGAACGCGAATGGTGACCGCCTGGTGACACTGTTCCTGGTCAATGCACAGGAGGAACCCGAGACCAACCGCGATTCCGCCTGGGTGTTCCAGCCGGAGCTGATCGTTCGATCGGAAGCAGAAACCCCCAAGCGCGCCATCTTCCGCCGCCGGCCCGTACTGGATGCGGACGGCATGGACCCGGAGCGGGAGTCGCTGGAGATGATCTACCGCAACCGGGTGGAGTTCGCGGTAGGTCATGGCGTCGCCGTCCATGCCGACACGGCGGATGACGTGACGCTGGCCACCGAGGTGCGCACTACCGTCATGCCGCAGTACGAGGTGCAGGTCACCGAGACACCGGGTCTCGATCCCGCCGACCGACCGGCGATGAAGGAGATGGTGAGCAGTGGCCTGCTCGACATGCAGCGCCTCGCCACTCTGGACATCGATCCACTGGTCGATGCCCTGAATCTGCTAACCAAGGATTACGCCGCGTGGATCGACGAGCAGCGTGCTCGGGTCAGTGTCGACGTGCTCGGCTACGACGCGCAGGCCCGACAGGCGATGGATCGATGCCAGGAGATCCACACGCGTCTGCAGCAGGGCATCGATACTCTCAAGAGCGACGAGAGAGCGCTGGCAGCCTTCCGTTTCGCCAACCAGGCAATGGCCGCGCAGCGCGTGCGTAGCCAATACGCCCTCGAAATCCGGCGCGGTAAGGACGTCACTGTCGAGCAGTTCGACGTGCTGAAGAACCGCAGCTGGCGCCCGTTCCAGTTGGCTTTCCTGCTGCTGTCGATCCCATCCCTGGCCGACCCGACGCACCCGGATCGCGTGCAGCCCGTCGAAGCCTATGCCGACCTGCTGTGGTTCCCCACCGGCGGTGGCAAGACGGAGGCGTACCTGGGTGTAGCCGCCTTCACCATGGCCATTCGGCGCATGCAGGGCAACCTGGGCGGCTACGACGCATCGCGCGGTCTGGCCGTGATCATGCGTTACACCCTGCGCCTTCTGACGCTGCAACAGTTCCAGCGCGCAACGGCGTTGATCTGTGCGATGGAGGTGCTGCGGCGCGAGGCGCTAACCAAGGGTGACGAATCGCTCGGCACCGAACCCTTCACCATCGGACTGTGGGTGGGCAACAAGGTGACGCCCGGAACGACCGAGGACAGCCATCGGGCCATCGAGGACATCCGCAACCCCGGCAAGTACAACGCCGGGGCGGCGTCTCCCGCGCAACTGACCAGTTGCCCCTGGTGTGGCTCGGAAGTTGCCCCTGGGCGCGACGTGGAGGTCGACAAGGGCCGTGGGCGCACCTTCGTCTACTGTGGCGACAAGAAGGGCCGTTGCGACTTCTCGAAAGGCAAGTCCAGCAAGCTCCCTCACCCGGGCATCCCGGTGCTCGTCGTGGACGAGGAGATCTACCACCGTCCCCCTACGATGATGATCGCCACCGTGGACAAGTTCGCCATGATGGCGTGGCGGGGCCAGGTGCGCACGCTGTTCGGTCGGGTCGGCCAGGAATGCGAGCGGCACGGCCTGCTATGGCAAGGCGCGGACTGCAATGGCAACCATCAGGCAGGCAGGGGGCTCAGTGCGACCAAGGTCAAGAATATCAGCCCGATCCGACCACCGGATCTGATCATCCAGGACGAGTTCCACCTGATCAGTGGGCCGCTCGGCACCATGGTTGGCCTGTACGAGACGGCCGTGGACGAACTGTGCGGCTGGAAGTTTGGCGAACGTATGGTCAAGCCGAAGATCATCGCGTCGACCGCCACGGTGCGTAAGGCCCGCGAGCAGGTGAACAACGTATTCATGCGCCAAGTGTCGGTGTTCCCGCCTCATGGGCTGGACGTGGAGGACAACTACTTCTCTGTCCAACGCCCCATCGAGGACAAGCCGGGACGGCGCTACCTCGGGGTCTGCTCTCCCGGAAGCTCAAGACCTGCGATGTTGATTCGCGTCTACACGGTATTTCTGACCGCTGCTCAGGCGTTGTTCGACCGCTTCGGCGAGCCCGCAGACCCCTACATGACCATGGTCGGCTACTTCAACTCGCTGCGAGAACTGGGGGGCATGAAGCGCTTGGCCGAGGACGATGTGCAGACGCGTTCCTACCGGGTGCAGATGAGCATGGTCGAGCGGCCTGCGCTGGCGCAACGCAGCGTCAGTAACATTCGCGAGCTGACCTCACGGGTCTCCAGCCAGGACATCCCGAAATACCTCGACAACCTCGAGGTGAAGTTCAAGTCCGAATTCGATGCCGTAGCCGGCAAATACGTGACCAAGTGGCAAGAGGGCGACACCCGGGCGATCGACGTGGTGCTGGCCACCAACATGCTGTCGGTGGGGGTGGACGTCAATCGGCTGGGACTGATGGCGGTCAATGGCCAGCCCAAGGGCACGGCGGAGTACATCCAGGCCACCAGCCGAGTGGGGCGTTCCTTCCCCGGCTTGGTCTGCACCGTGCTCACCTGGGCACGGCCACGCGACCTCTCGCACTACGAGACCTTCGAGCACTACCACGCCACCTTCTACAAGCACGTCGAAGCGCAGTCGGTGACACCCTTCTCGCCGCGCGCGATGGACCGTGGCCTGACCGGCTCGCTGCTGAGCCTGATGCGCCTGGAGAACGATGCGTTCAGCCCCAACGAGGGGGCAGGCAAGTTGGACAAGTCAGATCAGAGCGAGATCACCGAGGCCATCGATGTGCTCGTCAAACGGGCATGGAATGTCAGCGAGCTGTCCAGCACCAAGAACCTGGCCGAACAGGAACTGAAGGAGCGCGCAGACGAGTGGGCCAAGGAGGTGGGCAAAGGCGGTCGCATTCTGGCCTATGAGAAGCGCGGCCCCGAGAAGGACAAGACCGTTGCATTGATCAGGTCACCGGGCATCCAGGCCTGGGACAACTGGACCGTGCCCATGTCGATGCGTGAGGTGGAGCCCGGTGTGCGCTTGATCATGAATACCAGCCACATCACGGACGACCACGATTGGAAGCCTCGTCCCGCGACGAAGGATGAGGATTGAACATGACGACGACCAATAAGACTCCAGTCGGAGAAGTCAGACCCAGCCAGTTGCTCTGGACCTACGGGCCAGGGGCATTGATCGACCTGCCGAGCCTGTCTGTCGTGACGCTCGGCATCGACCGATGGGAGAAGGATCGCTGCCAACCAATCCAGGAAGCCAGACTGCTGGCCGCCGTTCGGAAGGTGCTTGGAGCACAGGTCGAGAACCTGCGGATGCCGCCGTTCCAGAAAAGCGAGCTCGTCGATGTCTGGTCGGCCGAGGCCAACATCGGCGTTCCCGTTCGGCCGTTCCCGCGTTGGATGCGCTGCGTGAAATGCGGCCTGCTGTCCCCCTTCGATGCCGGGCTGTTCGAGATCAAGGAGAACCGTTTCAGGCCAGAGCGAACCCGGTTCGTCCACAAAGGCTGTCGAGGTTCGAAGGGCGATCAACCCGCCAAGGACGCCGATGCCGTACCGGCCCGTTTCCTGTTGGCCTGCCGCGACGGCCACCTGGACGACTTCCCTTGGCACTACTTCGTCCACGGCGGCAACAGTTCCTGTAAGGGCACGCTGCGCTTCTTCGAGAGCGGCGCCTCGTTGCAGACCGAGAACCTGTGGGCGAAGTGCGATGCCTGTGGTGCTTCGAGGAGCATGGCACACGCCTTCGGCAAGGCCGGGAAAGAGAATTTGCCGGGGTGTCGCGGACGACATCCCCACCTCGATCACTTCGACAACGAATGCGACGAGGAAGCGCGGGCGGTTCTGTTGGGCGCCACGAACAGTTGGTTCCCGATCACACTTTCGGCGCTCGCCATTCCCCAGACCAAGGACCCACTCAGTCAGCTGATCCAGGATGGCTGGGAGTTCTTCGAGGAACTGGAATCCGAAGCCGAAGTGTCGGTGACGGTGAAAACCTTGAAGAAGACCGGGGCGCTGCCAGGGATCGATAAATATCCGGCGGCGTCGATCTGGTCGGCCATCGAGGCGCACCGTACCGGTGGCGGACAGGAGATCGTGGGTGAGGCCGACATCAAGGGCCCCGAGTGGGACGTGCTGACAGAGGCAAACCCACCCACGGACTACCCGCACTTCATGAGCAAGAAGGTCGGTACGCCACCGGCCTTTGCGAAGCACATCAGCAGAGTGCTGCTTCTGGAGCGACTGCGCGAGGTCAATGCCTTGCTCGGTTTCACTCGCGTGGAGGCGCCCGAAGAAACGGGTGACCCGAACGAACGGCCCCAGATGGCCAACCTCTCACGAGGCAAACCGGACTGGGTTCCTGCAAACCAGGTGCATGGTGAGGGTATCTTCATCCAGTTCGACGAGCAGGCGCTCGTCGCTTGGGAAGCACTACCTGCCGTCGCGCAGGTCGACAAGATGCTCCGGGGAGGCCACAGGGGATGGCGCAATTCACGTCATCTCGATCCTGACGAGGGCTACCCGGGCATTCGCTACGCCATGCTCCACACGCTCTCGCACCTGCTGATTCGTGAGCTGGCGTTGGAGTGCGGCTACAACGCAGCGAGTATCCGCGAGCGAATCTATGCCGACACCTCGGGCGAAAGTCCACAGGCCGGTATCCTCATCTACACGGCAGCGGCGGACTCCGATGGAACGCTGGGCGGTCTCGTCGATCTCGGCAAGCCGGAGAATCTGGGTCGCCTATTGGAACAAGCCTTGAATCGCTCGAAGATCTGCTCCTCTGACCCGCTCTGCTCCGAGCACGATCCCGAGAAAGATCGCTCACTTCATGCGGCGGCGTGCCACGCTTGTAGCCTGGTGGCCGAGACCTCCTGCGAGCGCGGCAATCGCTACTTGGATCGATCATTGCTGGTTCCGACCCTGGAACGCATCGACGCGGCCTTCTTCAAGGGCTTGTGACATGGAGAAGCTCTTGGATGCAGTCGCAGCCGTGGTCTGTCTGGTCTCTCCAGAGAAGGTCCAGGCCATAGCCAGCCGGATTCGTCGGACTGATGCCGTCAAAGCAGCCGGTGCACTGTCGGGCGCAGTCAGCACCCCCGTTGCTGCTGAGGTTGTGGATCAGCTCATCGATGCTTGGCGAAGCACCTCTGTCAGCGCCGAGGAACTAGCATCGATGCTGCTCGCCGCCGGCCATGTCTTCACCAAAGCTACGAATCAACAATCCACCGAACTCGTGTGGACGGGGCCGACGACACCCTTCGTCTCGGCACGACGAACCGAGCAGGCGCTACTGCAGGTCATCAACGCCGCTGAGCAGACCCTGTTCATCACCAGCTTCGTGGCCTATGACGTCTCGACCATCGTCAAGGCGCTGAATGCGGCAAATGATCGCGGAGTGGTCATCTCCATGCTGCTCGAATTGTCTCAGGACCACGGCGGCAGCATCACCTTCGATGCTATCGGCAAGATGAGGACGCTGGTCCCCGCCGCCAGACTCTATGCCTGGCGAGACAAGGCCGACCCTTTCTCCGACGGGCGCGTCCACGCCAAAGTCGCTGTAGCCGACGGCAGGATGTGTTTCATCACCAGCGCGAACCTGACCGGGCACGCCATGGAAAAAAACATGGAGGCTGGCGTGCTCATCTCGGGAGGGCACATTCCTCGACTGCTGGACGATCACTTGCGATCCTTGGTCGACACGAAATTGGTCTCTCCAGTCTGAGGCCGAGATCTCGGAGTGCGGACGCGGGTTCAATTCCGCACATGGGAATCGAACTGAAGTCCTGTCTGATGCACTTCGCTGGTGACCTCGGCCGGGCAGAACTGGTAGGATTACTGGCAGCTGGGGCTGGATTCCGCACCTTTCCGCAGGAGTTAGCAGCGGTTCTAAGGCGCTGAGTTACATAGGTTTGGCGCAGGGTTCCACCCCACCCAGACCCCGCAGGAGTTCGAATCTTTCCGCACGAACCCGCAGGAACCCTCACCAGCCCGCACGGCCAATGCCAGGCCATTGATTTTCAACAAACTGCTTGATCGGTCCGCACTTGCGGACTGCGGACTTTCAGTT
>PGZC01000032.1:23526-38104 GCA_002839995.1 Gammaproteobacteria bacterium HGW-Gammaproteobacteria-4
AAATCGGAACATTGCTCAGCCGGCACTGACCTGCGCCGTGACCGACTGGCTGGTTGAAATCTGCAAGCACGACTCCTCGTAGGCCTCGATGTCGACCTGGCGGTAAGCCACCCGACCGCAGAGCTTCAGGAATTTTGGTCCGATCCCGACGCTGCGCCAGCGTTCAAGGCAGGCCTCGCTGAGATGCCAGCGCGTGGCCAGTTGTTTCTGATTGAGGTGAACGACTTCCATTTTGGTCTCCTTCCGAATGAGTTGGCAGGAGTCCATGAAGGCGCTGTTCCGCGCGTGAGCCAAGCGATATTTGAGCACTGATCTATTCGCCGCAAAGAAGATGTAATGGCGCAGTTCTGAAAACCGCGCCACATTGGGTGTAAATGGGTGTCAATTTGGAATCGATAGCGCCACTATTTCCCGATCGGGAAACAAAAGACCGCATCATGCCCTAACCACACTAAACATTCCCGATCGGTAAATATCGCTTGCACTTAGCCCGGTTGTGGCTGATAATTTCCCGAACGGGAAGCTGAGCAAGCCATGACAGCCATTCGATCACCTCAACAACTCGGCGATGCACTGCGTGCCGCTCGCAAGCAACTCGGACTGACACAGCCCCAGTTGGCGCTGGCGGCTGGGGTCGGTGTGCGCTTCATTGTCGACCTTGAAGCAGGCAAACCCACCTTGCGACTGGAAAACGTACTGCGGGTCATTGATGCCCTGGGTGGAGAGGTCCAGTTGAGCGGGTTGCCATCATCCGTGGCCAACGATCAACGCGACGGTGGCAACCATGGCGCATGAGCTGGAAGTCTGGCTATTCGCCGAACGTGTCGGCACGTTGGCACTGGTCGATGGGCGGCTAAACTTTTGCTACGCACCAGATTGGCTGTCACACAAAGACGTCGTTGCCTTGTCCGCCTCGCTGCCCCTGCAAGCGGAGCCGTTCGACGATCGCAAAACGCGTCCTTTCTTTGCTGGTCTTCTACCCGAAGGGCAAATGCGCCGCCTGATTGCGCAGCAGCTTCAAGTGTCAGGCCAGAACGACTTTGCGCTGCTGGACCACATCGGCGGCGAATGCGCTGGGGCCGTGACGTTCCTTGAGCCGGGACAAGCTTTGCCTGCACCGACCCACAGCGATGACGTTCAATGGCTGAGCGACGAGGAAGTCGTGGCCATCCTGGATGAATTGCCGCGTCGTCCCATGCTGGCAGGCAAAGACGGCTTGCGGCTTTCCTTGGCTGGTGCCCAAGACAAGT
The DNA here is from genome assembly GCA_002839995.1 of Gammaproteobacteria bacterium HGW-Gammaproteobacteria-4. Taxonomy (GTDB): domain Bacteria; phylum Pseudomonadota; class Gammaproteobacteria; order Xanthomonadales; family Xanthomonadaceae. Next base: position 24,777 of record PGZC01000032.1, read on the forward strand.
TGCCAGTGGTTTTCGATGGTGCTCGCATCGGGCTGCCACTCAACGGCACGCCAAGCTCACACATCCTGAAACCGGCCATCCACGCCGTTGACGACAGCGTGATCAACGAAGGATTTTGCATGGCGCTGGCTGAGGCCATGCAGCTCAAGCCAGCGAAATCGAAAGTTCACTTTGTGCTGGATCGCTCGCTTCTGCTGGTTGAGCGCTACGACCGACTGATCGACGCCCAGGGGCACCGGCAACGCCTCCATCAAGAGGACTTTTGCCAGGCGCTGGGCGTGGTGCCGGAAATGAAATACCAGAATGAAGGTGGTCCGGATCTGGCGCAGTGTTTTGATCTGGTGCGCAGTGCAACCCGCCCCAGTGCGCCGCAAGTCCTGCGACTGCTCGACTACGTGATCTTCAATGCGCTGATCGGCAATCACGATGCGCACGCCAAGAATTTCTCTCTGCTGTACTTGCATAAAGAGCCAGGCAAGGCCCCCGTCCTGGCTCCGTGTTACGACACGCTCTCGACGGCGGTGTATCCAACACTGACGCAGAAGATGGCGATGAAAATCGGCAGCAAGTACAAGTTCAGCGAAGTCCAGAAGCGGCACTGGGAGCAGTTCGCCGAAGGCGTCGGCTTTACCAAGGCACAGGCCAAACGGCGCATTCTGGAATTGGCAAAACTACTGCCAGCGACGGGGCGCAAGCTCCAGTCTGACCCCGGACAAAGTTTTTCTGGCAACGCCGTGGTTGAGCAAATCAACACCTTGATTGAACAACGCTGTGCCCTGACGATTCGACGGCTCACCGATCCCGCAGCCGACAATGACGCGGCCGCCGAACCTGCCGTCTGAACCACCATGCGGACGCGGGTTCGATTCCGGGTTTGGGAATTGAACTGACATCCAATCGCAGACAAGTTTGACGCCCGTTCCCGGCGACCAGCATGGCTGGAAAACCTGCTTGCAGGTCTACAATCCGGCAGGCTTTTCGATTGAGTTCGCATTGGTTCGCAGCAGCCCGCAGCGCTTCGATTGCGTACTTTCAATATTCGTTTGGTGCGGGGTATCATCCCACCGAGACCCCGCAGGAGTTCGAATCTTTCCGCAGGAACCCTCACCAGCCCGCACGGCCAATGCCAGGCCATTGATTTTCAACAAACTGCTTGATCGGTCCGCACTTGCGGACTGCGGACTTTCAGTTTGCGCCGTGACCGACTGGCTGGTTGAAATCTGCAAGCACGACTCCTCGTAGGCCTCGATGTCGACCTGCCGGCAGAGCACCCGGCCGCAGAGCTGCAGGAACTTGGGCCCGATCCCCTCGCTGCGCCAGCGTTCCAGGGTGGCCTAGCTGATGCTCCAGCGGGCGGCAAGTTGTTTTTGATTTAGGTGTACGACTTCCATCTTGGTCTCCTTCCGAATGAGCTGGCAGGAGTACATGAAGGCGCTGTTCGGCCGACGAGCCAAGGGATTCTTCGTGGATCTGAGTTATGCGTCGTCTGGCGACAGTGGAGTGTCGAGCTCTACCGAGACGTCTAAAACCAGCGATTGAACACGTCGCACCTGCTCGGCAGTGATAGGCTGCAACCGTTCGGGGTGCGCTGCGATGTCCCGCTCGAGGCAATCCAGAATGACCTTCTCGGATGACCTGATGATGGCAGTTTCCGCATCGTCTGCATCTTTCTTCATGCGCCTTCCCCAGATACAGACTCAACCAATACATAGCTGGTGCTACGCCCACCTGCATCCGATTTCCGCAGCACGCCCCGCGCAAGCAAGTCGTTGATATCGCGCAGCGCCGTGTCCGGCGAGCACTTGGCAATGGCGGCCCACTTGCTGCTGGTGAGCTTGCCTTCGAAGCCGTCGAGCAGCTTGTTCAGCAATTTCACCTGTCGCTCGTTCAGTGGTGTGGTCGCCCAGCGCTGCCAAAACCGCGTCTTGGTCAGCACGGCATCGAGTGTGTGCTGGGCCTGGTCGACGGCGCGATGCAGCGTGTCGAGGAACCAGGCAAGCCACTCGGTGACGTCCATCGACCGCTTCTGCGTCCGCTCCAGGATGTCGTAGTAGGCCTTGCGTTCGCGCTGGATCTGCGCCGACAAACTGTAGAAGCGTTGCGGGCTGCCGTCGGCGCGTGCCAGCAGCAGATCGCCAATGGCCCGCGCGATACGGCCATTGCCATCGTCGAACGGGTGCAGCGTGACGAACCACAGATGGCCGAGCCCCGCTTTAATCAGTGGTGGCTCGTTCGATGCACCATTCAACCAGTCGAGGAAGCGGCTGGTTTCCGCCTCAAGACGCTCGGCCGGCGGTGCTTCGAAATGCACCCGCTGGCGGCCGATGGGGCCGGACACCACTTGCATGGGGCCACTGGCGTCATCGCGCCAGCCGCCGACCTTGATCTTGGCAAGACCGGAGTAGCCGGTAGGAAACAGCGCGGCATACCAGCCGAACAATCGCTCCTGCGTGACCCGTGCTTGGCAGTTGGCCGTGGCATCCAGCACCATCTCGACCACGCCCTCGACGTGGCGATCGACCGGAGCGAGCGCGCCGATGTCCACGCCCAGCCTGCGGGCGATGGACGAGCGCACAGATTCGACGTTGAGCTGCTCGCCCTCGATCTCGCTGGTCTTGACCACGTCCTCGGTCAGTGCCGCCAGGCTCGCCTGATCGCGCAGGGCCATGCCCACATCGGCCAGACGGCCCATCAACAGCCCCTGGGCGCGGCTGACCTCAGCCATAGGCCCAGCCAGTGCTGCCAGGTCGAAGTCCCAGTTCGGCCAGTCTTTGGACTGCCAGATGTATGTGTAATCGCCGCTATTCATGCGGAGATTATGGGGCGCATTCTCCGCGCACGCAAGTCTTTCCCCGCATACGGCGCGGTGAATAGGGGCGCCATTCGCCGCATGGAGGGCTGCCTTGCCCCGTAATGGGTGTAAATGGGCGTGCTTTTGGTCGGGGCGCCAGACGCGGGTTCGATTCCCGTTCCGGGAACTGAATAGGTCCTGGAGTGCAGACGAGGTTGAGGGCCATTTTCGGTGACCAATCAGGCCGAAAAACCTGCTTGATTGTCCGCAGGTTCGCCTGTCAACCCCCGCTTTTCGCACCAGTACGCAAGACTTCGCAACTGGCCAGAACGCCGGTATCGCGTACTTTCAATAGTCGTTTGATGCGGGGTACCATCCCACCACCAAATCAGAAGGGCTCGGATGACCTCCGGGCCCTTTTTTTTGCCAAGATGCCTGCACCACGTGGCCGGTTGCGTCGCCATCTGATAGTTTGATCGTATGCGGTTGATAAAATTCGAGGCGTCCGAGGTCAATGACTGGGGCCACACCGTCGCCGCTCATGAAGACGCGAACAACGTTCAGCCAGGCAACCAGAGAGCGCCGTCCTGATGGTTTTCAGCGAAGACTCACGTGTCAAGATTCCGTGCATTCTGCATCTGATGCGGCTCGGTTACAGGCCATCGCCGCCGACCTGCTGGTCCGCACCGGACAGCAACTGGACGTAGCCGTCGCCGATGGCACTTTGCAGGAGATTTGCCGATGCCCACCAAGACCAAAGCCAAGAGCCGCATCCTCGAAGCCGTCCACGAAACGGCCGGTGATCTGCATCGTCTGGGCTTCATCGACAAGCGCAAGATGCAGAAGTACGACGTGCTGTGTCTGGAACCGGTCCAGGACTACGATGCCAAGAAGGTCAAGGCGCTGCGTGAACGACTGCACCTGAGTCAGGCGGTGCTGGCCTCGGTGCTCAACACCAGCGCGTCCACCGTCCGCAAGTGGGAGGTGGGCGACAAGCGCCCCAGCGGGCCGTCGCAGAAGCTGCTGGACCTCATCGAGCGCAAAGGGCTGGAAGCGGTTATTTGATGCAAGCAGCACGTTCCCGCCTACGCCCGCTCCATTCCGATTCAGTTGAGACAGGCGGAATCGAACCGTCCTCCATCCGCCACCAATTGAAGGGCCAGGATAGTCTCCGGGATTTTTCCTTTGCGCGAATCCCCGTGAACGCGAGGCTCCTGGCGATCGCCCTACGGATCGTCGCAGACGACAATTTACTAAAATCAATAACTTGTGAGACGTAGTTGAGAGTCAATCACGGCGGCCGGTCAAGCGTCGAACGCGAACCACCTGGTCGCACACCGCAGCATCTTGCTCTATCATGAAACATCAAGCTCAATCATGATGGAGATGAACATGACCGCTGCCATCCGCGAAAAGTTTTCCTCTCAAGCAGCGCCAGAGGTGCTGGCCGCGCTGCGCCAGATCGCAGAAAACCAAGGGCGCCAGTTCCAGGCCGTGCTCGATGAAGCCTTGCGCGACTACATCGACCGGCAGCAGAAGGAGCGTCCCCGCCGCCATGTGCTGGCTTCGTTTGCCTCCAGCCTCGACGAGTTCGACAGCCTCTACCGCGAACTGGCGAAGTAAACCGTGCCGCGCGACTACCTGACGGTGGCCGATGTGCTCAGCATGCACACTGCGCTGATGCAGCGATACGGTGGCGCGGTGGGCGTGCGCGATCCCGGCGCGTTGGAAGCGGCCCTGTTTCGACCACAAACTGGCTACTACGAGGACATCGTGGCCGAAGCAGCCGCGCTGGTCGAAAGCCTCGCGATCAACCACCCCTTCGTCGATGGCAACAAGCGCATCGCCTTTGCCGCTGCGGATGTATTCTTGCGAATCAATGGCTGGCGCTTGCAGCGCCCCCCGGCGCAGATCTACCCGGACATGATGCAGATGTTTGAGGCTGGAACGTTTGACATCGCCCACCTCGACCCATGGCTGCGCGGGTTTGCCAAGCCCGTAGTGGAATGACGTTCAACGCTTGAGGTCGTTGCCGTTCTTTGCGCTTATGGCACGGCACCTGAATCGAGGTCCGTGTTGCCATCGAGGAGCTGTTGAAGGCGACGGGCCAGCCAGTGAAAGCCAATGTGTTCCTGCTCAAGCCGCAGTCCCGCGCGGATGCGGTTGTCGCGCAGATCGTCGTAGAGCGCCCGTTCGTCGGGCGTCAGCCTGTGCAAGTCTGCGAGCAGGGGCTTGTCCTCATTGCCCCAGACGGCGGTATGCGCATCGAGGGTTGCCCTGTCCATCAGCAACGAATCGACATGAGCAAAGTAGCCGCGCAACTGATCCAGGATGCCAAAGCCGTGGGTGTCGATATCGCCCCAGTAATGGATTGCGCAGTGTTTCAGCCATTGGCTGCGCGCCAGTGCATCCCAACCGTAACCCGCGCCAAAAATGACGATGGCTTCGCGAACCTGCGGAAATGCCAGGAAGTTGGTCTCGTTCTCGGTGATGAACACGCGCCGCACGGCGAGCGCCAGACGACTGAAGCTGTCGGAATCCAGCGTCACGTCGGGACAGATCGAACCGGGCACTGCCTGAAGCGAGGGGTCCAGTACCCGCAAGCGAATGCGCGTCGGCTTTTCCAGAAAGCCATAACGGGCAGCGAACGCGCCGACACCGGTTTTACCGAGATCCACCGCATCGGATGGCAATGCCAGCTCGAACAACTCGGCCAGCACGCTGCGATGGGCTTCGATGAATTTGCTGTGCACGCCCGGCAAGTCCACCTGCCGCAGGTAGATACCCGGACGAGGATGCGCGACCAGCCACGCCACCACGTCCAGCAAGCGCGGCCATTCGGTGGACAGTGCCAACGCCTGCAAGGGGCGTTTTGCGAGCCATGGCAGCACCGCCGGGTGCGTTTGCCGGGTGCTGGCAACCTGAGCCGAAAAGCGATCCCATTCGCGGCGTTTGCCCAACCAGGCCAACGCATCCTCCACGGTGTCTATCCACACGCTGGCAGGCAGTTGTTGTGCACCCTGGACGCGGTGACGAACCGCCTGCCACTCGATCCGCACGCAATCCATGGCAGTCAGTTCAGCCGCCCAGGCGCGAACCGCGTCGAAGCGATCGGTGATGTCCGCGGAACTCGGTGACTTGAGCGACAGGCGCAACGGGAAACGTGCATTGCCCGTTACCCGATCGCGCAAAAGCTCACCGCGCTCCCACAGCCGCGCCAACTGCGCCTTCAACGCCTTCGCGTCCGTCCATCTCAACGCGCTGACTCCGGTGCGGCCTGCGCTGGCATCGATGCCTTCTGTGCCCGGTATTCCTCGATCGAAAGATTGCGCAGTTTGGAGGCTCGCCCGTCCTCGTTATGCACGAAGCCGACACTGGATACGTACGGCTCGATGATGTGGATTTTCTGTAGCGGCGTAATGATCAACAGTTGCAGATTGAGTTGCCGGAACAGCTTCAGGCCGTACTGCGCCGACTCGTCCGAGCCACGCCCGAACGCCTCGTCGATGACCACGAAGCGGAACGAGCGCGAGCGTACCGCGCCCCATTCCAGGCCGAATTGGTAGGCCAGGCTGGCAGCCAGAATGGTGTAGGCCAGCTTCTCCTTCTGCCCGCCCGACTTGCCGCCGGAGTCGGAGTAGTGCTCGTGCTCGCTGTTGTCTTCGCGCCAACGCTCGCTGGCGGCGAACAGGAACCAGTTGCGCACGTCGGTGACCTTGCTCGTCCAGCGGCGATCGGATTCGGACAGCCCTTCGCGTCCCCGGAAGCGGTCGATGATGGCCTTGACCTGCAAGAACTTGGCCTCGGAATATTGGCTATCGTCCGAACCGGTGACGGCACCTTCGGTGCAAGCGCGCAATTCCTGCTGGAAGTCGCGGATTTCGGCATCGGGGCTGGTTTGCGACTCCAGCACGATGTAGCGGCCGGGGTTGTAATCGATCTCGCCCAGCGACTTGTTGATATGTGCGATACGCTCCTTGATGGTTTCGCGCTCGCGCGCCAGCTGCGCATTGAAGTTGGCGATTTCGTTGATGGTGTTGACGTTGAGCAGTTCCTTGAAGCGCGCGACAAAACGCGGCAGGTCGTCGCGGTTCAACTGCGCCAGCAGGTTTTCATATTCGAAAGCGGCTTCAAGGCTTGCATCCATCTCGGCCGTTTCCAGCTTGAACGTCTCCTTGAAGGAGGCCATCGCCTTGATGATCCTCTCGGTCAGGCGTTCGAGCCGCTTGTGTTCGGCATCGATCTTGTCCTGTAGCCATTTACGGACTTCCTGCTCGCGGTTGTCGCACGATTCCACGCTCAGTTGGTGCTCGCCCAGCGCCTCGGCACGCATCGATTCGAGTTTTGCTGCCAGCGCATCGTCGACAACAGCACCGTGCTGCAGTGGCTCGGTTTGCAGCCGAAGTTCCTGCGCGTCCGAGCGGCGCTGTTCCACCTTGGCCCGCTTCTCGCGCGCATTTTGCAGTTCGGTTCCGGTTTCCTTCTGCGTCTTCTGCAACGCGCGCAGATTGTCGTTCAACTGCTTGAGCACATCCGACGCCGACTCCAGCCGAGCGCGTTCATCCATCAATTGCGCGATCTCGGTGGCGACACTGGCCCAATCCAGCTCATCGAACAGCGTGAACTCTTCCAGGCGGGTCAGCGCGTCGAGACGGCTGGTGAGACCGTCGCGTTGCTTCTGAATTTCGCCGAGCTGGCTGCCGATGTCCCCCAACCGCGTTTCGAGTTGGTGCCGCTTGGCCTCGAGCGCGGCGATCTTGGCGCTGTTGCTCCAGCCCAGCACATAACGGCTGCGGTCGTCGATGCGGTGGCGGTCGTCTTTTTCGTGTCGGCCGCTCGGGTCCTTGATCTGGCCGGCGCGAGTGATGGCGCGCGTCTCGCGGCGGAACTGCTCTTGCGTGGCGCAGCAGGCGACGTCGAAACGGTGGGCGAGCTCACGCTCCAGCCAGTCGTAATGCGGAGAATCGGGCTTGACCGCCAGTTTGCGAACCAGCGAATCGCGGTGCAGATCCGGCAGTTCCGAAGCCTTGCGCGGTCGCACATGGAAGTACACCAAACGGCCGCGTAAATGGGCACCATCCACCCATTCGGCCACTGCCTTGTAATGGCTATCGGGCACCAACAGCGCCAGCCCGAAGCCGCGCAACAGGCGTTCGGCGGCGCCTTCCCAGTCGCGCTCATCCTCGCGCACCTGGATCAACTCGCCGGCGAAGGGCATGTCCTCCACGATCAACCCCAGCGCCGCACACATCGCCGCGCGGATCTGGATCTGCTGGTCGTCGATGTTGCTGCGACGACGCTTGAGGCTGTCGATTTCGACACTCAGTTGCGCATGCTCCTGCTTGCCTTGACGCAAGCTGACGCCATGCTCGGTGAGCGCGTTCTGCAGGTCGGCGTCGCGGTTGCGGGCATCCTCGCGCCAGCTTCGATACTTGCCGCGCTGCGCAGTGAAACCGGATGCATCCGTCGCCGCCGGCTCGCCGAGCACGGTAGCCAACTCCCCATAGCGTCCGGCCTTGGTTTTGCGCGCATCGCGCAACTGTTCCTTTTTGCGAATCTCGGTGGCAAGACGCTCCAGCCGGTCGCCGCCGTTGTCGTTGATGGCCTGCTTGAGCTCATCGACTTGCTGGCCTTGTTGTTCATGAACGGCGTCGAGCTTTTGCACCTGCGCATCCACGCGCGTCCATTCTTCTGCCAGCAGGCCCAGGCGTTTGTCGATCAGGTCGAGCTTCAAGCCCGCAAAGTGAGGCCGCAGGCTGTCGCGGCACCCGCGCAAACTGTCGACCTCGGCAACCAATGCGCGGTGGCGGCCGCAGTCGGCAATCAAGGGCGTGAGCAACTCGACTTGCTGCCGGGTTTTCAACACCGCCTGGTGGGCGCGGTTGAGATCGTCGAAGTGACCGATCAAGGCCTGCAGGCGCGGGCCAACCTCGAAGGGTTCGAGCATATGGCTGCGCACGAAGTCGGTCAGGTTGCCCACCGACTTCATCGACACTGTCTGGTGGAACAACTCCAGAGCCTGATCGTTGTCGATGCCAAAACGCCGGCGGAACCAGGCCGCGTAGGGTGGAAAGGTGTCGTGAGTTTCGGCACCCTGCGCCCGCAGCCGCTTTTTCAATTGGCTGATGTCGGTGCCGAAGTTGGCAAAGTCTGCGGCAATCGACAAACCGCGTTCGGCGCCCACGAAGAAGCGTGCGGGCTGCCCTTGCGCTTCCTTCATCCAGAACACCTGTGCCAGGCTCACCGTCTGGTCATAACCGGCGTTATGGAAAACACCCAGGACGACGGAGTAACTGTTCTGATCGCGCAAGGACACCGGCTTGGCCGTGCCGCTGACTTCATTACGCTCGGATTTGTAATGCCCGAGCACGTAGGAACGCAAGGTGCGTTCTTTGCTGTCCGCGCCTGCGGCCTTGTTATAGGCGATGCGGTTGGCGGGCACCAGCAAGGTAGTGATCGCATCCACCAGCGTGGATTTGCCCGAGCCGATATCGCCGGTGAGCAGGCCATTCTTGCCATCCAGTTGCAGCGTCCACACCCGGCTGTCGAAGGTGCCCCAGTTGAATACCTCCAATCGGGTCAGGCGAAATCCGGACAGTGCGTCATCGGAACAGAAGTCCAGGTCCAGTGCTTGCGGTTCATTCATCGCTTGCTCCCGCCTTGTTCGTCGTCACGCCCGCCAGTTGCGATTGGTAATTGGCCAGACGCGCATCGAATTCAGCCAGCCATTGGGCATCGACAAACGCCTTCAGAATGCGCCGCACCTCGTAACTGGCCGGGCCAGCCGAAGCACTGCCGGCAGCCTTGAGCTTGTGCAGAAACCCCAGCTCGACTACCTTGTTGATCGTGGTTTCGATCTGGTCGATCAGCCGGGCTTCGTTCGGCCCATCGGGCAGGAACACCCGCACCAGCTCCACGATCTCGTCGCGACTCAGTACCAGGCGCGTGTCGCCGCCACCGGCATCGAACTCAGCCAGCTTCTTGCGCAACAAGGCCAGCAACAAACTCACGGCGAACGGCAGCGGTCGGCGCGCCACCAAGCGCGGCAGCCGTGGCGCTGGATCGTCGTCGGCGGGCTCGGGGCGGCTCTTGAGAAAGGCGTAGCCTTCCGCTTCGTCCAATACCAGTTCCAGATTCAGCACCGCCGCGTAATCGCGCACGCGCGCTTGCAGGTTCAGCAGTGCCGCCCATTGGCGTTCGTCGCCATCACGATACAGCACGCCTTTGAGCAAGCCGATCAGCAACACCGACAAATCGGCGGCAGGTGCCACCATCGGCTGCGCGGTGGCTGTTGTGTTCGGGAATTCTTCCATTCCTTGCCTCAGCTCTTGTTCGACGCATGAAGACGCTGCATGAAAATCACGCGAGGCAGTCGCGCGCAGCGTGTGATGGCCTGGCCGTCCGCGGCCAGCGTCTGCCAACTGATGGGCTCGTGCCTGTCTTCATCGACCACGGTGTTGAAGGTATCGCTGCCCAGTTGCAGATAGGCCACCAACTCGGCCAACCCCTGTTGCAATGGCTGATTCGCTACCAGCTCGCCCAGGGTGACCTGTGCCCGATCCTGCAAGGCGTTGCGGATGTGGCGGGTCAGACGCGCCTTGTCCACCACCACCTGATCGAACAGGACCGAAGGGTCGATATTCTCATCGCCCAACTGCAAGGCCAGGTCGGCAATCACCGGCTTGATGGCCGGGGTGAACAACGGGCGTTCCATCGCCAACTCGATATCGGCGCGGGCCTCGGCCATCTCCATCACATTGCCTGCCGGAGTCGCACCGCGCAGTCCCAGCGCCTTGCTTTCGATTCCGTGCAGGATGTCCATTATGCGACGATTTTCCAGCCAGGCCTGGTCGTCCAGAAAGCGTCGCAACTGCTGCGACAAGGCGGCGACCGTGCGCTGGGTGTGCTCGCCAGCTTCCATCCAGTCGTAGTGCACGCGGCGGGTACGGCTGTCGGGTTGCAGGTCGATCACCGCAGGCAGCGCCAGCACGCGTTCCAGCAGCCCGGTCAGTTCCTCCTGCCGGCGGCTGGACAGCAGAAAGTCCCAGAACGCGCGAAAGCTCCTGCCCTGATCGGAATCGGCAATCGCATCGCGCTCGCCCATGATCTGTTCCAGCAGTGCGCCCTTGCTACCTTCCCACAGCGCGATGCGCTCACGCACGCGCCGATCGAGTTGGCGGAAGTTGTGTTCCACCTCGCGGAAATCGGTCAACAACTCGCGTGCGCCCTGCATGAATTGCTGGAAGCGGTCCTTCAACGCCGTGTCGTCCAGCAACGGCACGTCGCCAGCCAGCACCCGCGCTATTTCGGCGTCGATATCATCGCGCTTCTTGTTCAATTCCGCCATGCGCTTGGCCGGGTCGGCCTCGCTGCCTTCGCTCATCTGCTTGAGCAGATCGAACAACGTCAGCAAGCGCGATTCGGTGCCGACGAACTGTCGCTCGGACAATTGCGCCAGCCAGGCGATCGCTTTCTCGGTGGCCGGCGTCAGGTCGAACTGCGCCTCGTCCGTGCCCGAACGGTAAAACTTGCGCAGCCAGCCCTTGTCGGGCGCAGCCCAATCGTTCAGGTATTCCAGTGCTGGCTTTGGGAACGCGGTTTCGCCCAAGTGCAGGCGCAGGGCGTACAGCTCGTCTTCCAGCGACTCGGCCAGATCCGCCGCCGCCATCACCCGCACATTGGGTGCCACGAAAACCCGCTGCAGAAAGCTCGCAATTAGCGGCGCATGATCCGAACGCAGCAGCCGCCACGCGGGGTGGTGGCTGCGCAGGGCATCGAGGGTGGCGAAGTCGAGGGGCACGTTCAGACCACGCTTCGTGGAATAGCCATCAAGGTTACCCGAGCAACCCGGGGCGACGCGCGGCGTAACCCGAAATTACGAACCACCACCACACCCGACGTTCATCATTCCGGCAGCGTGGGTGTCCCGGCAACAGCGTCGGGTGTCCCGGCAACAGCGTCGCCGTCAACCGCATCGCCTACGTCGCTGTCTTCCAGCGCGTCCAAGCGCTCGATGGCACTGAGCAATTCGCCGTCGCCGAGGCGGATCAGGGTCACACCCTGGGTGTTGCGGCCGACCTGCGAGACTTCCGAAGCACGGGTGCGCACCAACGTACCGCGGTCGGAGATCAGCAAAATCTCCTGCGCATCGTCGAGCTGGATGGCGCCCACCAGCTTGCCGTTGCGGGCGCTGGTCTGGATCGCGATCACGCCCTGGGTACCGCGGCCCTTGCGTGGATACTCGGCAACCGCGGTGCGCTTGCCGAAACCACGTTCGGTGGCGGTGAGCACATCGCCGTCGCTCTCGACCACGATCTGACTGACCACCTGCTCGCCCTTGGCCAGGCGGATGCCGCGCACACCGCGCGAGACGCGGCCGGTGGCTCGCACTTCGCCTTCGGCAAAACGCACGGCCTTGCCGTTGGAGGCGAACAGCATCACGTCGCGCTCGCCATCGGTGAGTTGCACATCGACCAGGCCATCGCCTTCGTCCAGCACGATCGCCCAGATACCCGAGGCGCGCGGCCGCGAGTAATCCGACAGCGGGGTTTTCTTGACCGTTCCGTTGCGGGTGCTGAAGAACACGAAGCGATCCTCCGGGAACTCGCGCACCGGCAACACCGCCTGCACCTTTTCGCCGTCCTGCAACGGTATCCAGTTGATGATCGGGCGGCCGCGCGCGTTGGGGCCGGCATCGGGAATCTGATAGACCTTGAGCCAGAACACCCGGCCGGCACTGGTGAAGGTGAGCAGGGTGTCGTGGGTGTTGACCAGCCACAGCTTGTCGACGAAATCCTCGTCCTTCACTGAGGTCGCCGCGCGGCCGCGGCCGCCGCGGCGCTGCGCGCGATAGGCGCTGGCCGGCTGGCGCTTGGCATAGCCGGCATGCGACAGCGTCACCACCACGTCTTCCGGCGCGATCAGGTCGAGGATATCGAGGTCTTCCTCGCTCGGCCGGATCTCGGTACGGCGCACATCGCCATACTCTTCCTTGAGGTTGTACAACTCGGTACGGATCACTTCCAGCAGACGTTCGGGACTTTCCAGAATTTCGATCAGGCCGCGGATCGTGTCCAGCAACTGGCGGTATTCGTCGGTGAGTTTGTCCTGCTCCAGGCCGGTGAGGCGGTGCAGGCGCATTTCCAGGATTTCCCTGGCCTGCACTTCGGACAACTGGTAGCCGTCATCAAGCAAGCCCAGCCCGGGCGCCAGCTCCTCGGGGCGCGAGGCATCGGCGCCGGCAGCCGACAGCAACGCACTGACCAGACCCGGCTGCCAGCGACGCGCCAACAGGCGTTCGCGAGCCTCGTTCGGGTTCGACGAGGTCTTGATCAGGGTGATCATCTCGTCGATGTTGGCCAGCGCAACGGTGAGGCCTTCGAGGATATGGGCGCGGGCACGGGCCTTGCGCAGTTCGAAAATGGTGCGGCGGGTGACCACCTCGCGACGGTGGCGCACGAAGGCTTCAAGCATCTGCTTGAGGTTGAGCAACTGCGGCCGGCCATCGACCAGCGCCACCATGTTGATGCCGAACGCG
>PGZC01000032.1:38245-50408 GCA_002839995.1 Gammaproteobacteria bacterium HGW-Gammaproteobacteria-4
GTGTGATAGCCCAGATGGATGCCGGCCGAACCGTTGATGATGCCGGCGGTGGGGAAATCCGGCCCCGGAATGTGCTGCATCAGATCATCGATGCTGATTTCCGGATCGGCAATCAGCGCGATGGTGGCGTCGATCACTTCGCCCAGATTGTGCGGTGGGATATTGGTCGCCATGCCCACCGCGATGCCGGCGGAGCCATTGACCAGCAAGTTCGGCACCCGCGTCGGCAGCACCGTGGGCTCGAATTCCTTCTCGTCGTAGTTGGGCTGGAAATCGACGGTTTCCTTGTCGATATCGGCCATCAACTCATGCGCAAGACGCGACATCCGCGCCTCGGTGTAACGCATCGCGGCCGGCGAGTCGCCGTCGATCGAGCCGAAGTTGCCCTGGCCATCGACCAGCAGGTAACGCAGCGAGAACGGCTGCGCCATGCGCACCAGGGTGTCGTACACCGCGGTATCGCCGTGCGGATGGAACTTGCCGATCACGTCGCCGACGATACGCGCCGACTTGTAATAGGGCTTGTTGCTGTGCGCGCCCAGCTCGCTCATGGCGTACAACACGCGGCGGTGAACGGGCTTCAGGCCATCGCGAACATCGGGTAACGCACGCCCCACGATCACGCTCATCGCGTAATCGAGGTAGCTTTTGCGCATCTCGTCTTCGAGATTGACCGGGATGACTTCCTTGGCGAGCTCTGACATTCAGATTTTCCGATAATTATCCGTTATTTGCGCGCGCACGACCGGAGGCCTGGACAGGCCGTTTCGGGCACACCAAATGAGCCGTTGAGTATAACACGAGGCACCCTGAAACAGCGCGCGTTTCAAGCGCCGAAACAAGGCGTTAGCGCGCCTCAGCCAGTCGTGATTTTGGTAAAGGCCCGCGCCATCGATGCCGCATTCGGGCGCTCGATCACGCCGCGCTCGGTGACCAGCACATCGATCAGTTCGGCGGGGGTGACATCGAACACCGGATTCCAGGCCTTCACGCCCTCGGCCACCGTGCGCTGGCCGGCAAACGACAGCAGTTCGGCGGGGTCGCGCAACTCGATTTCAATGCCCGAACCATCGGCTGTGGCCATGTCCACCGTCGAGGACGGCGCCACCACCATCGTGCGCACGCCGTGATGGCGCGCGGCGATGGCCAGCGCATAGGTACCGATCTTGTTGGCGACATCGCCATTGGCACAGATGCGATCGGCACCCACGATCAGCCACTGCACCTGCCCGCTTTTCATCACGTGCGCGGCGGCCGAATCGGCGACGAGCGTGGCATCAATGCCATCGCGTTGCAGCTCCCACACCGTCAGCCGCGCGCCTTGCAGCCACGGCCGGGTTTCGCCGGCAAACACGCGCGCGATACGTGCCTCGGCAACCCCGGCGCGGATCACACCGAGCGCGGTACCGAAGCCGGCCGTCGCCAGCGAGCCGGTGTTGCAATGGGTGTACACGCCGCTGCCCGGCGCGATCAATGCCGCACCGAGCGCGCCCATGTGCCGGTTGGCGGCCAGGTCTTCGCGCGCAATCGCGGCCGCTTCGTCGGCCAGGCGTTGCTGCCAGTCGGAGCCCGAGCGCACCAGCACCGCGCGCATCCGCGCCAGTGCCCACATCAGGTTGACCGCGGTTGGCCGCGACTTCGCAAGTCGCTGCAAAATCGGATCGATGATCGCCAGCGCCGCCGCGCCATCCGCTGCCGTCACCGCACGAGCGGCCATCACCACCGCCCACGCCGCCGCGATGCCGATCGCCGGCGCGCCGCGCACCACCAGCGCATGAATGGCCACCGCGACCTCATCGGCGCTGCCGCAAACCACGTCGCGCTCGATAAACGGCAACGCCCGCTGGTCGAGCAGGTGCAGCCGCTGGCCATCCCAGCGGATCGGGCGGACCCGGTCGTAACGATCAAAATCCATGTTGGCTCTCCATGCGGCAAGGCACATTTTAACCGCGAAAGGCGCTAAGCTCGGCCGATGAGCCCGCAACGCCGCCGGCCCGCGAAGGCCTCCACTGCCAAGCCCAAGAGCGCCGCCAAACCTCGGCGTCGCAAGCCGGCGCCGGCGCCGCCCGTTGTGCCCGTCGAGCAGGCACTGGAAACCGATCTGAATGCCGATCGCCTGATTCATGCCGCTGCGGTACGTGCCGGCGCCGGTGCCGCGCTGCATTACGTGCTCGACTCGCTGCCCCTGCTCAAGCCGTTTATCCCGGCAGCCCTGCGCCGACGCTCGGCGTCGCTGGAAGAAGACAAGGTGCAGGCGAAACTGGTGCGCGACATCTATGTCCTGCACGGGCTGAAGCCGGCGCGCTGGGAACTCGATGGCGTGATGGCGGTAGCGCAGTCGCACGGCGTGATGACGCCGCTGGCCACGCGTGCCGGCGTGCAAGCCATGATCAGCGCCTGGCTGCCGAAAACGCTGGCGGTGCCGCTGATCCGTTTCAGCCCGATCGAGCCGCTGGTGACCGCAACCGCGCGCGCGGTATCGGGCACCTGGGCTGCCGGCCGCTATGCCGACAACGTATGCAAACTGCGCCGCGTCGGCGCCGACTGGCTGCCGGCGCCACTGACCGAAGCGATGCGCCTTGCCCCGGGCAAACTGCGCGAATGGAGCGCCGAGGCCTTGAGTCTGGCGATCCCGCCGATGCGCATGACCAAAAACTGGTTCAAGCCGGAATAGCGCGACAGATCGACAAAGCATTCAGTCCGCAAAGGACGCAAAAGACGCAAAGGAAAGCGAAAGCCAATCCGAATGGCACCTGCTTGAGCAAGAACTCCGTCGGCTCGTCATCCACGGAATCATGCGAAGGCGCATGTAGGAGCGCACCCTGTGCGCGACGCTTGCGCGACGTTGTTCGCCCACAGGGTGGGCTCCTACAGGGAACGTTCACCGCTTTCGTGGGAGCGCGCCTGCGCGCGAAGCTCTTTCGCCAGTTCGTTCGCCGGCAGGCCGGCTCCCACAGAAGCACTGGCTCGCACCGGCGTGCAAACAGTTGCCCCTACAGACACCAACACGTCCACCATCCACAATCGCCGCCAATATCATGCACGCTCCGCCGGAAACGCCATCACGTCCTGGATGTTTTCGGTGCCCTGCATCGCCATCAACAGGCGATCCACACCCAGCGCTACCCCGGCGCAGGCCGGCAAGCCCGCATCCAGTGCCGCAATGAATGCCTGATCGACCGGAATCGGGCGCGCACCCGCGCGCTGTCGGGCGTCGGCATTGGCCGCGAAGCGCTCGCGCTGCTCGGCCGGGTTGATCAGCTCGTGATAGCCGTTGGCGATCTCCAACGGCCCGAGATACAACTCGAAGCGTTCGGCGACCGGCGGCGTGTCCGGACGAATCCGCGCCAAGGCGCATTGGCTCGGCGGGTAATCGTAGACCAGCAGCACCCGGTTGCCCGGCAAGGCCGGCTGAATCAGATGCGTCATCAGCAGGTCGAGCCAGTCGTCGCGGCCCAGCCCTTCGGGGTCGATGGCATAGACCGCCAGCGGCGCGCGCAGCGCATGATCGCTGTCGGTAAACGGATCGATGCCCAGCGTGCTGCGGTACAGATCGCGAAAGCTGATTTCCCGCACCGACGTGCGCCGGCCGGACAACGCCATCGCCGCCTGCACCAGATCCGCGGTCTCTTCCATCAGGCGGCGATGATCCCAACCGACGCGGTACCACTCCAGCATGGTGAACTCGGGATTGTGGCGACGCCCGGCTTCGCCATCGCGAAACACCCGCCCCATTTCGAAACAATCGCCCATGCCCGCCGCGACCAGCCGCTTGAGCGCAAATTCGGGCGACGTGCGCAGCCAACGCCGACTGGCTTGCTTCTGCGGCAGGCTGACGGTGAGGGTGAGGCTCTGGATATTCGGATCGGGGTTGCCGGCCTGCGACAGGACCGGCGTTTCCACTTCGATCACCGCGCGTTCGGAAAAAAAGCGCCGGATCATGGTGTACAAGCCAGCACGCTGCTTGAGCGCGGCCAGGCTCGCGGTGGGTTGCCAGTCAGTCATTGTTCTCTCCCAATTGCGCCAGCAACTGCGTTTCATCCCAGACGACAACGCCGAGTTCCTGAGCCTTGGCGAGCTTGCTGCCAGCGGATTCGCCGGCGACCACCAGATCGGTTTTGCGCGACACGCTGCCGGCGATCCTGGCGCCGAGCGCTTCCAGCCGCGCGGCGGCCTGATCGCGGGTCATGCTCGCCAGGGTGCCGGTCAGGACCACGGTCTTGCCACTCAGCGGCCCCGCCGCGACGGCCGGTTGTGCCGGCGCCGTGGCGCGCAACGCGTGCATCTGCGCAGCGACACGCTGCAACCGCGGCCACCACTGCGGATCAGCGCGCAACTGTGCCAGTGCCTGCGCGGCTGGCGCACCCAGCCAGGGCATCAGCGCGCCCTCGCCCACCGCCGCCAATGTGTCCAGATCCAACGCGCGCTCGGCAAGCCGCTCGATGCTGGTATCGCCAAGCCCGGAGAGCGGCGCGCCCAATGCCTTGGCCGCGCGCAGCAGGTGGGCAAGATCGAGCGCGGCAGCCAGTTGGGGCGACAGGTGCCCGCTTGCGCGCGGATTCACACCGGCCGCAAGCAGATCGTCGATCACGCCCTGGTTGTGCGGCTCGGCAAAAAACGCGGCGATCGATTCGGCCACTTTCGGGCCGACGTCGGGCACCACCAGCAACAACAGCGCATCGGCATGCCGGATTACGTCCAGAGCGCCAAACCCGCGCGCCAGCGCCTTTGCGGTTTCCTCGCCGATTTGCAGGATGCCCAGCGCAAACAGCAGGCGCTCCAGCGTTGCCTGCCGGCTGTGGTCGATCGCATCGAGCAGATTCTGCGCCCATTTGCTGGCGACCTTGCCCGCCTTTGCGGTCTGCGGCGTGCTGCCGTCGCGCGCATCGGCGGCTTGTTTCATGCGCAGCAGATCGTCGATCGACAGGCGGTACAGATCGGCAACCGAATGCACGAAGCCCAGATCGACCAGATCCTCGGCCATGCGCTCACCCAGTCCTTCGATGTCCATCGCCCGGCGCGAGGCGAAATGCACGATCGCCTGCTTGCGCTGTGCCGGACAGAACAGACCACCGCTGCAACGAATGGCCGATTCATCGGCACGTCGCACCACCGCCGACTCGCAGGCCGGGCATTGGCTTGGCATCCGGAACGGCGGATGCAACGCGTTACCGTCGTCATTTGCCGGGCGCCGCTCGATCAGCACCGACACCACTTCCGGGATGACGTCGCCGGCTCGGCGCACGATGACGGTGTCGCCCACCCGCACGTCGAGGCGGGCGATCTGATCGGCGTTGTGCAAGGTGGCATTGGTGACGATGACGCCCGCCACCCGCACCGGCGCCAGCCGCGCCACCGGCGTGAGCACGCCGGTGCGACCGACCTGCACGTCGATGGCGTGCACCGTGGTCAGCTCTTCGAGCGCGGGAAACTTGTGCGCGATGGCCCAACGCGGCGAGCGCGCGACGAACCCCATGGCGGTTTGCTGTGCATAGTCGTCGAGCTTGTAGACCACGCCATCGATGTCGTAGGGCAGACCGTCGCGCTGCGCGCCGATCGTCGCGTAGTACGCCAGCAAGCCCGCCACAGCGCGCGCGGTATCGGCCTCTGGCGGCACCGGAAAGCCGAATTCGCGCAGGCGTTGCAGCGTCTGCGAATGCCGCGCCGGAAGCGCGAAACCCTCGTGCACACCCAGCGCGTAGGCGAAAAACGCCAGCGGCCGCTGCGCGGTGATCGCCGGATCGAGTTGACGCAGCGAGCCGGCGGCGCCGTTGCGCGGGTTGGCCAGCGGCTTTTCGCCGTGCGCCAGTGCGCGTTCGTTGAATCGCTCAAAGCCGGCGCGCGGCATGTACACCTCACCACGCACTTCCAGCACAGCCGGCGCGATGCCGCGCAATCGCAGCGGGATGCAGCGGATGGTGCGCACATTGGCAGTCACATCCTCGCCGCTGGCGCCATCGCCACGCGTCGCCGCGCGCACCAGCACGCCGTGTTCGTAACGCAGGCTGATGGCCAGCCCATCGAGCTTGGGCTCGACCGAAAACAACGGCTCGCTATCGCCGGTCTGCTCGACGATACGACGCACGAAGGCATGCACCTCGTCATCGCTGAACGCATTGCCCAGCGACAGCATCGGCAACGCATGCACCACTTCGGCAAAGCCTGCCGCAGGTTTGTCGCCTACCCGCTGGGTCGGCGAATCGGGTGCGACCAGTTCCGGATGCTCCACTTCAAGCGCCTGCAATTCGCGCATCAGGCGGTCGTATTCGGCGTCCGGAATGCCTGGCGCGTCGAGCACGAAATAGCGGTAGTTGGCGTCGTCGATCCGGCACCGCAGCTCAGCCGCGCGCTGCTCGGGGCTGGTCGCTGCGGAATGCGACTGCGTATGCTGCGACGGCATCACCAGTGGCCTTGCGCCTGTTCGGCCTTGCGGTCATAGCTGCGCAGGTCTTCGCGGATATGACCGATGCCCTGCCGGCCCAACGCGTTGTGATCGCCGTCGAGCACCACCGCGCCCAGCAGTTCCGCCATGCGTTGCGCGGTCGGCAACATCATGTCCCAGGCGTCCAGCGCCGACAGCGGGCCGGGCAATGCCATGAAAAAACTGACGCCGGGCGTCTGCAACTGCGTGATCGATGCCATGTCGAAATGGCCCGGCGTGAGCATGTTGGCGACACTGAATACCGGCGCCAGATCGGGTTTGCCATCGACTGTGCGGTGGAAGATGTCCATGTGCCCGAATACCAGGCCGACGCGTTCGGCAGCAACGATCACATCGGAGCCGGCCAGCGTTTCGCCGTCGCGCGCAGCCACGTAGATCGTGACGATGCGATCGAACCGCGCCTCGGCGCGCTTGCCGTAGCCGCTTTGCGCACTGTCCTCGGCAACAGCCGCCGCCGCTGCCGAAGGCGTCGCCTCGGCGGCGTACTCGGATTGCTGCGTATCGGCCAATACCGGGTCGCGGCGCGGGCCATTGCGCTCGCGTCGTCGCGTCGCATCGGCCTCGCCACCGGTGGTGCGGCCGGTAAGGTAAATCACGGCCAGCACGATAATCCCGGCGACCAGCAGGATCAGACGAAGCAGATTGGCATCAGACATTTTCGCTCCTCGAACGTGGCAACTCAGGCCGCGCCGGCCAGGCGCGCCGCCTCGGCCAGATCGACCGAGACCAGACGCGATACACCCGGCTCGCGCATGGTCACGCCGGACAACTGTTGCGCCGATTCCATGGTGGCCTTGTTGTGGGTGACGAACAGGAATTGCACCTGCTCCGACATTTCCTTGACCAGCGCGCAGAAGCGCCCGACGTTGGCCTCGTCCAGCGGCGCATCGACCTCATCGAGCAGGCAGAACGGCGCCGGATTGAGGCGGAAGATGGCGAATACCAGCGCAACCGCGGTCAGCGCCTTTTCGCCGCCGGAGAGCAAGGAGATGTTGCTGACGCGCTTGCCCGGCGGCCGCGCCATGATCGCGACGCCGGCATCGAGCAGGTCGTCGCCGGTGAGCTCCAGATAACCGTGGCCACCACCGAACAGGCGCGGATAGATCTCCTGCACGCCGGCATTGACGCGATCGAAGGTGTCCTTGAAGCGGCCGCGCGTTTCGCGATCGATCTTGCGGATCGCGCTTTCCAGCGTTTCCAGGGCCGAGGTCAGGTCCGCGTGCTGCGCATCGAGATAGGTTTTGCGCTGCGACTGTTCGTTGAACTCCTGGATCGCGGCGAGATTGACCGGCTCGAGGCGACGGATCCTGGCTTCCAGATCGCCCAGCGCCCTGGTCCAGGATTCGACGTCCGCCTGTTCGGGCAGCGCCGCCATGACCTCGTCCATTACCCGCTCGGCGCCGGCAACGGCATCGGCCAGTTGCTGTGCGTGCAGGGCCAGCGACTGTTCCTGCAAGCGCAGCCGCGCGATGGCGTCGCGGCGCAGCAGCGCCTGCTGGTCGCGCTGCTGCCGCACCTGTTCGCAGCGACGCAACTCGCCCTCCACGCCATCCACCGCCGAACGCGCCTGCGCCAGTTGTTTGTCCACCGCGATGCGCTGCTCGAGGCCACGCTGGCGTTCGCCATCCAGCACCTGAATCGGCGCGTCGCCTTCGGCCAGTTGCGCGGCCAGCTCGTCGCAACGCACCTGCAATTGTTCGCGTTGCTGCTGCATGCGCGCCAGCGACTGCTCCAGCGAGGCGGCCTGTGCGCGCTGCGCCTGCGCGCTCAAGGCGAGCGCGTGGGCGGCTTCGCTGGCGTCGCGGGCGGCATTGCGCGCGGCGTCGCGTTGTTCGCTGAGGGCGCGGCGTTCAGCGTCCAGACGCTGGCGATCGGTTTCCAGCTCGCCCATGCGCGCCAGCGCCTGTTCAAGCGTGCCACGCGCCGCACTCGCCTGCGTTTGCGCTTCGCTGGCGGCGCTGGCCAATTGCGCCAGTTCGGCATCGATGTGCGCGATACGCTGCTGCGCGGAATCCAGCCGGCCGCTCTGGCTTTGCATCTGCCCCGCCAGTTCGGACACCGAACGATGCGCGAGGTACACGCTGCGCTGGGCATCCTCGCGCTGCTGTTCGGCTTCGGCCAGTTGCTGGCGCAACCGCGTCAATTCGTCGCCGAGCTGCGTCTCGCGCTCGCCCAGTTGCGTCAGTTCGTGCCGCAATGACTGAATGTCGCGCTCGCGTGCCAGCGCACCTTGCTGCGCTTCACCGGAACGCACGGCGCGCAACCAGCCCGCGCCCATCCATTCGCCGGCGCGCGTGATCACAGCCTCACCCGCAGCCAACGTCGGCGCCAGCGCCCGCGCGGCAACCAGATCATCGGCCAGCCGGATACCGGCAAGCAGGCGGCGAATCGCGTCCGGGCCACCCACCTTCGCCGCCAGCGAATCGGTCGGAACGGTGACGTTGCCTACGGTCTGCGACACCAGCGCCACGCGCCCGGCATCGAGCGTCGCAAACGCGTCGGCAAAGGATTCGGCCGAATCCACCACCACCGCTTCGAGCAGCACGCCGAGCACCGACTCCACCGCGGTCTCCCACCCCGCTTCGACCGTCAGCAACTCGCCCAGACGCTGTGCGTCGCCCAGGCCCTGCGCTTGCAGCCACGCCAGCGCGGCGCTTTTTTCCTGGCCCAATGCCGCGTGTTGCAGCGCTTCGAGCGAGGCCAGACGACCACGCGCGGCTTGCTGCTGCTTGCGCAATTCCGCCAACTCGGCCTGCGCGTTGCGCTGCCGGTCGAGCAGTGCGGATTGCGCGAGCTTGCGTTGTTCCAGTTGTGCGCCAAGGGTTTCGACACTGGCGCGTTGCTGTTCGTGCTCGGCCTGCACGCCAGCCAGCGTGCGGCTCAGCGCCTCGACATCGAGGCCGCTGCGCTCACCGGCCAGCAATTCGCGACGGCGATCGGCATCCAGCGTCTGCCGATCGAGGTATTCGATGCGGGTGCGTTCCACCTCGGCACCACGCGCCGCCTCGGACTGGGCGCGGGCGTAGGCATCCCACTGCTGCTGCCACTGCGCCAATGCCGCTTCCACCTCGCGCAGCGCCTGTTGCCGCTGTGCGTCGCTGGCCTGCAAATCGGCCAGACGCGGCGCCGCGGCGGCGATTTGCGCCTGCGCTTCAGCCAGTTGCCGGGTGTCGCCGTCGATATGCGCGAGCAACTGCGCCCGTGCCTGATCGGCCTCGCTGCGGGCCTGCTCCAGACGTTGCCGAAGCTCGCGTTGATGCTGGATCTGCTGCTCGATGCGGGCGATGTCGCCACCGACGCGATAGGCCTCGGCCTGCACCTTGTTCAGGTTTTCGCGCGCCTCGGTGTGTTGCTCGCGGCACAGCTCGATCTGCGCCTCGGCCTGGCGCTGCTCGGCAACCAATCCTTCCAGACCGGTCTCCTCGCTGCCGATCTGCTCGCGCATGGCGGCCAGTTCGCCTTGCAAGCTGCGATATTCCAGCGCCTTGAGCTGCGCATCCTTGTCGCGATGATCCGCCTTCAGCGCCTGATATTGCTCGGCCGCGCGGGCCTGACGCTTCAGATGATCGAGCTGCTTGTCGACTTCGTTGCGCACGTCGGTGAGGCGTTCGAGATTCTCCCGCGTATGGCGGATACGGGTCTCGGTTTCGCGGCGACGCTCCTTGTATTTCGATATCCCCGCGGCTTCTTCGAGATAGACGCGCAATTCTTCCGGTTTGGCATCGATCACCTGCGAGATCATGCCCTGCTCGATGATCGAATAACTGCGCGGGCCCAGACCGGTGCCCAGAAACAGGTCGGTGATGTCGCGGCGGCGGCAACGCGTACCGTTGAGAAAATAACTGGACTGGCCGTCGCGGCTGACCGTGCGTTTGACCGAAATCTCGCCGTAACCGGCGTACTCGCCGCCCACCTGACCGTCGGCATTGTCGAACACCAGTTCGACCAGTGCCTGGCTGACCGGTTTGCGTGCCGACGAACCGGCAAAGATCACATCGGTCAGGTTGTCGCCGCGCAGGCGACTGGCTGAGCTTTCGCCCATCACCCAGCGCACCGCGTCGATGATGTTCGATTTGCCGCAGCCGTTGGGGCCGACCACGCCGGTCATGTTCCCGGGCAGGTGCAGCACGGTCGGATCGACAAAGGACTTGAAGCCGGACAGTTTGATGGTGGAAAGACGCATGGTTCCTGCAATCGAACGGGCGCACGACAAGGCGCTGTTGGGGGGTATTGGCGATTCGGGCCGGCGTGCATGCAAGCGGCCCAAGGTGCCGAGTATAGCGGGGAAGCGGTCAGCCGGCGCCGCATACATTTCCCGGCAGCGCAACATCGGCTCCGCCGCACATCGATGTGCGAGTGCAGCGAGTATCCGTATCGGCGATCATTCCGGCAGGTCGCCCACAGAGTGGGCTCTCACCAAACATCCCCCAAGCCTTTGCTACCCGGGCATCACGCACCAATGCAAACACGGCCTTGGGCCCAGCGCTCGTTGCTTCCATACCCCCATTTCCGCCGCAGCGCATCTGCTCTCCCAATGTTTGATGCACGAATAAGCGCACCGACCCGAGGCGACCTGGACTCCTACAAAAAAACGGTCGCACTCACCTGTGGGAGCCCACCCTGTGGGCGACTGTGGCGATGGGTCACGCCAGACCCCAACAGTACACCGCCCGCTACCGTTCGAGGGTGCACTCCGGCACCCCCGGCAGCCAGCATCTGGCCGGCCACCGGGGCACCACCTTGTTGCCGCTGGATCAGGGGATAAACATCTGCGCCCTTGCCTCGAAGCGGTGTTCATGGATAGCGACTTCGCCAGCAAAGCCGTCGTTGATCGCCATCAACTCGATCAGCCGGTTGCAGTGCGCGAGGCTGGACGCACCCTGGCAGTGCGGGACGACCAACGCTGGCGTGTCGAACGGCGACGGCGCGGGCGCACTGCCATCGACGACATCGAGCCGCAACTGCGTCCACAGATCGTCGAGGTTGATGCTCGGCAAGGTGAACTCCGGCAACGCGATCGGCGCCACCGGTGCGGGCAACCCTTCGCCAGGCGCCGGAGTGGCACCAGCTTCAACTGGTAGTTGCGGCAGATCGTGCGAGCCACCGTCACGTACCACCGGCGGAATGATCGGCGGTGTCTGGAAGTCAATGGGTTTGACGATAGGCCGTTGCGCGCCCAGATCGCCGCCATCGAGCACGAGAACCGGCACACCGGAATCGATGGTTTGCGGCAGTGGGTCAACCTCTATGCCCGGCGTGACGGAATCGGACACCATGCGTTCCGGCACCAACAACGCGACCGGCATCGGCAACGCGTTGTCTTCGGGCCGCGATGGCGGCAGGGTCGGCGGGGTCTGAGTGATGATCGGCTTCGATACGCCCAGATCGCCGCCATCGATCACGACGGGCGTCAATACCGTTGCCGCGATGTCGTGTGCCGGAGCCAGCACAGCAGCGTGCGCGACGGCACCGTATGCTGATACCGAAGCGGACTTCGCCGCGATACCTGAAGACGTTGTTGCCACCAAACTATCATCCGCCGTCGTACCCAGCGTGGTCAAGCCCATCGTGCGCAGGGTGTCCGGTGTCCACACCGTGCCGTCGGCAAACGTGATCTGCTCGATGCGGGTCGATTCGTCCTCACCGCCGCCCGTGTTCAACCAGTTCTTGAGCCGCACCGAATCGGTGCCATTGGCGTGCATCAGCACCACGTCGCGACCC
>PGZC01000033.1 GCA_002839995.1 Gammaproteobacteria bacterium HGW-Gammaproteobacteria-4
TACAAAAAACCGTGATCCACACCGGTAGGAGCGCTGTGTGCGCGACCGGGATCCGCGATTCACCACCATGTCGCCCACAGGGTGGGCTCCTACAAAAAAGCCGTGATCCACACCTGTAGGAGCCCACCCTGTGGGCGACCGAACCGCGCCAGCCACTGCCTCTCGCGACCGGCTAAAACTGAACCTAATCTGAACAACGCGCCCGCCGCAGCGCACCGTCCACACCTCTGCCCCGCTCTTAAGGGGTGAGCGCAAAATGTAGCGTGTTGCTGCCGCACCCAGGCACACGACAGCCAGCGCGAAACGAGGTCCGACTGATGCATGCCGCACTACTCAATCCCGATCTGATTGCCGCACGCGATGGCGATCGCGAAGCGCTCGAGCGGGTACTTGCCAGTTCCCGGCGCGACCTGCGCCGCTATGCCGAACATCACTGCATCATCAATGATGTCGAAGATGCGGTACAGGAATCGTTGCTCTCGGCATCGCACCACATCACCCGCCTGCGCGCTGTCGAGGCGTTCAACTCCTGGCTGTTTCGC
Source organism: Gammaproteobacteria bacterium HGW-Gammaproteobacteria-4 (assembly GCA_002839995.1). Taxonomy (GTDB): domain Bacteria; phylum Pseudomonadota; class Gammaproteobacteria; order Xanthomonadales; family Xanthomonadaceae. Next base: position 543 of record PGZC01000033.1, read on the forward strand.
ATCGTCAAGCGCGAATGCAATCGGATGAAGCGCGGCATGCGCCATCTCGCCGGCGAACCGATCCCGCTGGAGATACTGCCGCAGCCCACGCCAGCCCGGCCTGACCTGGTTCGTGATTTATCGTATTGTCTGGAATCACTTCCTGTTCACTACCGTCAGATACTCTTGCTTCGTGACATGGAAGGAATGACCATTGCCGAACTGGCCGAAAAGCTCGGCCTGACCCGCGAGGCAGTCAAGGCGCGCCTGCATCGGGCCCGTGTTCTGGCTCGTGAATACCTGGACTGACCGCCAACCGGCGGCAGCCAACCGACGTACGACTGCGGAACTTCACTGAAATTTTGTGGTCGTAACATGAGCGCGGGCACTACCGCCCGCTTGTTTCTGACGAGGAGAGAAAACCCATGAAGACCATCAAGCCCGTTTCCCTGGCCATCAGCGCCGCGTTCCTGAGCACCTTTGCCCTGTCGCAGTCGGCATTCGCGATGAGCGATCTGTCGCACGGCTACATGTCCGCTGCCGGCGACGACGCCGCCAAGGCCGAGAAAGCCGAAGGCAAGTGTGGTGAAGGCAAGTGCGGCGCCGACAAGGCCGCCGAGGGCGACACCAAGGCTGAAAAGGCCGAGGGCAAGTGCGGTGAAGGCAAGTGCGGCGCCGACAAGGCTGCTGCCGAAGGCGATGCTGCCGACAAGGGCAAGGAAGGCAAGTGCGGCGAAGGCAAGTGCGGCGGCAACAAGTAAGCTGCGCACACGTGACCGGTGAGTTCTCACATGGGCATCCAATCCCTGCCTGAAAACAATCCCTGCCTGAAAACGCAGCCGGTCTCGGCTTGCGGCGGGCCCTTCTGGGCCCGCTGCGGTCGGCGGCCTCGGGGAGTTTCGACTTTCTCGAGTGCGCGCCGGAAAACTGGCTCGGCGTCGGTGGTCGCCTCGGCGATGCGCTGACCGAACTCAGCAGCAAGACCCCTCTGATCTGTCACGGTTTGTCGCTGTCGCTGGGCGGAACCGAAGCGTTGGACGAAACCTTTCTGGTTCGCCTGCGCCGGTTTCTCGAACAGCACCGGGTACCGATCTACAGCGAGCACCTGAGCTATTGCAGCGACGATGGTCAGTTGTATGACCTGATGCCGATCCCGTTCACCGACGAAGCGGTGAAAAACGCATCTGCCCGTATCCGCCAGACCCAGGACATCCTCGGCCGGCGCATCGCGGTGGAAAACGTCTCCTACTATGCAGCGCCGTACCAGGCGATGGCTGAAATCGACTTCCTCAACGCCGTTCTGGCAGAAGCCGATTGCGATCTGCTGCTCGATGTCAACAACATCTACGTCAACAGCATCAACCATGGCTACGACGCCAGCGATTTTCTCGCGCGCGTGCCGGGCGAGCGCATTTCCTATATCCATATCGCCGGCCATTACGACGAAGCGCCGGATCTGAAGATCGATACCCACGGTGCCACCGTCAAGGACGCGGTTTGGAAACTGCTCGATGAGGCCTACCAGCTTTACGGAGTCCGCCCAACCCTGCTGGAGCGCGACTTCAACTTCCCGCCATTCGACGAACTGCTGGGTGAGCTGGCGCAGATTCGTGCAGCGCAGGCGCGCTGGACAACCGCCGAAACGCGACATGCCCATGGCTGAGCCATCCTCGCTGCATGATCAGCAGTTCCGCTTGAGTCGCTATATCCGCGATCCCGAACTCAGCCCGATGCCGCCAGGGATCGAAGACCGGCGACTGAAAATTTATCGCGAGCTGTTTTACAACAACCTCGAAGACCTGCTGGCGAACAACTTTCCGGTGATCCGCCGTATCCTGGACGGCACCCGATGGCACGCGCTGGTCCGCGCATTCCTGCGCGATCATCGCAGCAAGACCCCACTGTTTCCCGAGATTGGTCGCGAATTCCTGCGCTTTCTCGAAACGCGCCAGGAAGCCGGCGCGGGCGACCCGCCCTGGCTGCTCGAACTGGCTCATTACGAATGGGTCGAGTTGGCGCTGGAAATCGAAGAGTCCCGTGTCGAGGACGTCGCGCATGATCGCAACGGGGATCTGGGGCTGGGCATTCCCGTTCCGTCGCCGTTGGCGTGGGCGCTGGCATACCTGTGGCCCGTGCATCAGCTGGGTCCCGATCACGTACCCGATCAGCCACCCGATCAACCGACCTTCCTTCTGGTGCGGCGCGGTGACGATCAGCGGGTACACTTCAGCCAGATCAACGCATTGACGTTCCGTCTGCTGCAACGTCTGGGCGAGTTTCCCGATCAAACCGGACTGGAACATCTGGCCGCACTTGCAGTCGAAGCCGGCGCCTCCGATCAGGACGCATTCGTACAACAAGGTCTACACATGTTGTCGCAACTGCACAGTGGCGGCGCAATTCTGGGCACCCGCCCCAAAAAAGCCAAGGAGTGACAATGAAAGCAATGTTGATAGAACTCGCCCAAGGACTGCGTGAACGCCTGAACGGCGTCGGCGAATGGCTTGCTCCGCTGGGGCTGCGCGTGATTCTGGCCTGGGAGTTCTGGGAATCGGGCATGGAAAAGCTCAACGGACAGAACTGGTTTGCCGACCTGCCCTGGGCCAGTTGGCAAGTCGGGTTTCCGTGGCCATTCAACCTGATTCCCGCCGATGCCAACTGGTTTCTGGCGACATGGAGCGAGCTGATTTTTGCCGTGCTGCTGCTGGTCGGTTTGTTTACCCGGTTCACCGCGTTTTCGCTGTTCATCGTTACCGTTGTCGCAACCGTGGCGGTGCACTGGCCCAACGCGTGGGATAGCCTTGGCCAGTTGTGGGAGGGCTATCAGATATCGCCGAAAGGCGACGTCGGCAACTACAAATTGCCACTGCTGTTCATGATCATGCTGTTGCCGCTGATCCTGAAAGGCCCGGGCAAGCTCAGCCTGGACACCTTGCTGGTTCGCGCCGCAGGCGCCGGCCACGCAGCCGATCGCGGCGATGCGCTGGCGTGGGGCATCGCGCTGGTTGCATTGGGCTTGCCGATTGCCTTGATGATCCCTACCCTCGGCTTCGTCCTCGCTGGCGTCGGCGTGATAGCGGCGGTTGCCGCTCGCGTTTTGCGCGTTTGACGGCTGAGCCCGGTCGCTGACTGATATCCTGTGGCGCATGGACGCGCCCACACCCACCAATCGACTCGGCAATCGCTTCCGCGGATTCTTGCCCGTGGTCGTCGACGTCGAGACTGGCGGATTTGAATGCGATCGCCACGCACTGCTGGAAATCGCCGCGCAGCTGATCGAAGTCGATGCTCAGGGCTATCTGATTCCGGGCGAGTTGATCTCGACCCACGTCGACCCCTTCCCCGGCGCCGAGATCGACCCGCGCTCGCTGGAAGTCACCGGCATCGTGATCGACCACCCATTCCGCGCCGCGCTGGACGAGCGCGCCGCACTGGATCGCATCTTCGTGCCGATCCGCGCTGCCGCGCGGCGCCATGGCTGTCAGCGGGCGATTCTGGTTGGCCACAACGCGGCCTTCGACCTGGGCTTCGTCAACGCCGCCGTTCGCCGTACCGGCTACAAACGCAACCCGTTCCACCCGTTCAGCACTTTCGATACGGTGTCGCTCGCGGGAATGGCTTTCGGCCAGACGGTGTTGAGCAAAGCGGTGGTCGCTGCCGGCCTGGACTGGAACGACAGCGAAGCGCACTCGGCGGTTTACGATGTCGAACGCACCACGCAACTGTTTTGCCGGATCATCAATCGCTGGCAGCAGATGGCGATACAGACGCGAGCGGAATCGACCCGTTCCGCGTGAGCGCCGGCGCGGTTGGCGCACGCCCAAGAGCCTGTCGGACTTGACCGATCGCAGCGAGGGAAAGTCGGGCCTTCGCTTCGTCAGGTCGCCCACAGGGTGGGCTCCTACAGTGGTGCTTCAAGGCGCATTTGCAGGAGCCCACCCTGTGGGCGACCTGACGCCGCGGTGCGCGATGACGCGACATGATTGTTGCACCGCGCGGCGCCACCGCTCTACGGTTTGCCGCGACCTACCAAAGCACAGCACGACTTCCGCAGGTCGGATCAAGCGCCAAATACGTAAACCCGGCTAACGTCGATCTTCCGACGAGCCCGTACCCGCCACGCTGCGATAAAGGCCAAAACCGCTGATCGCCATCCAGACGACCTGGATGATGAGCGCGGTCAGGTTCAGGCCCTGATCGTAGAGCAACGACGTGGCGATGGCGGCGGCACCGATCAGATTGATCAGCGGAAACATCGCCCGGTCACCACGCAATCGCCGCGCCATCAAACCCGCGTAGGCGCCAAGCACCGCCGCCACGCCAAGCAACCCGAGCACGTCATACCAAGTCACTGTCATGCCACACTTCGCCGTTGTCGTACCGCCTCAAATAAAGCGACACCTGCGGCAACCGAGACATTCAGGCTCTCGATGTCGCCCGGCATCGGGATACCGACCAGACCATCGCAATGCTCGCGGGTCAGGCGACGCATGCCCTCCGCCTCACCGCCCACGACCAACGCCACGCTGCCGGACAAATCCGTGCCGTAGATCGGGGTGCCGGAACTGCCATCCAGCCCGTAAATCCAGACACCCTGATCGCGCAGCTTGCGCAAGGTCCGCGCCAGATTGGTCACTTGTGCGATCGGCAGGCGATCGGCGGCACCAGCGGATGTCTTGCGCACCGTGGCGGTGACGCCCACTGCCCGATCGCGCGGCACCACCACCGCGGTGACACCGGCGGCCGCGGCGCTGCGCAAACACGCGCCGAAGTTGTGCGGATCCTGCACCCCGTCGAGCACCAGCAGCAACGCCCGATCGGCGCCTTCGACCAACGCCGCCAACTGCGCTTCATCCAGCGTCGGCGCACCAGCATAACGCGCTGCCGCACCCTGATGACGCACTTTGCCGGCAACGCCGCTCAGTGCCTGTTCGTTGACCCGTCGCACCGGGATTTCCCTGGCCCGCGCGGTCTGCTCGATGTCGGTCAGCCGCGGATTGCGCCCGCCCGCTTCGATCAGCACTTCCTTCACGTGTTCGGCGTCGTGCTCCAATGCCGAAGCAACGGCGTTGATGCCGGCGATCCACGAACTCCCTGCACTCATCGTGTGCGCCCCTTGCGCTTGCCTTCAACGGGCGCGCCTGTCTGCGGCGACACCAACCGGAAATCGATCTTGCGATCCTCGACGCTGGCGCGCAGCACCAGAATGCGCACCGCATCGCCCAGGCGATAGGCCGCGCCGGTACGCTCACCCGTCATCTGCTTGCGCACCGGGTCGAAATGGTAATAGTCGTTGGGCAACTGGGTGACATGCACCAGCCCGTTGACCTTGGACTCGCGCAACTCGACGAACAGGCCGAAGCTGGTGACCCCGGAGATGACGCCATCGAATTCGGAGCCGACATGCTGCTCCATCCACGCCGCACGATAGCGTTCATCGACTTCCCGCGTCGCGTCATCGGCGCGACGGCCACGTTCGGAACATTGCAGCGAGAGATGCGCAATTTCGTGTGCCGCGTAAGCGAAGTCTTCGGCTATGCCTTTCGCCAACACATGCTTGATCGCCCGATGGGTCAGCAGATCGGCATAGCGTCGAATCGGCGAGGTGAAATGCGCGTAAGCCTCAAGCGCCAACCCGAAGTGGCCGATGTTCTCCGGCGTGTACACCGCCAGGCTTTGCGAGCGCAACAGCACCGACTCGATCAGGCCGGCGTCCGCGCGCGCACGCACCTTGCGCAACAACGTGGTGTAGTCCATCGGACGCACCTTCGCCCATGGCGGCAGCTTGAGCGCAAACTCGGCCAGAAACTCCTGCAACTCGGCGTACTTGGATTCCGGCGGGCGATCGTGTACGCGATACGGCGCCGGGATGCCGTGTTTCAGCAAGAACCGGGCCGCCTCGACGTTGGCCGAGATCATGCATTCCTCGATCAGGCGGTGCGCATCGTTGCGCGGCAACATGCCGGCCTGCACCACCTCGCCGCTGGCGCCGAGCACGAAGCGGACTTCGGAAGTCTCGAACTCGATGGCGCCGCGCTTTTGTCGCGCATGCGCCAGCGCCTGATAGAGCTGATGCAGATTGCGCAGTTGCGGCATCAAGGCACCGACCGCGGCGTGTGCGTCGGGGTTGTCGCCTTCCAACGCCTGCGCCGCCTGGGTGTAGGTCAGACGCGCATGTGAGCGCATCACCGCTTCATAAAACCGCGACTGGACAATTTGTCCGGCGCGATCGACCTGCATGTCGCAGACGAAGCACAGGCGATCGATCCTGGGGTTCAGCGAACAAATGCCGTTGGACAGCGTCTCCGGCAGCATCGGCACCACAAACCCGGGGAAATACACTGAAGTGGCGCGTTGCTGCGCTTCGCCATCGAGCGCTGTACCGAGGCGCACGTAGTGCGACACATCGGCGATGGCGACGATCAACCGGAAACCATCCTTGCCCGGCTCGCACCAGACCGCATCATCGAAATCGCGGGCATCCTCGCCATCGATGGTAACCAGCGGCACATCGCGCAAATCGACGCGACCGGCAATATCCCGCGCTTCAACCTGCAATGCCACTGCCGACGCCTGTTCCAGCACCGGCTGTGGAAATTCATGCGGAATATTGTGCGCATGCAATGCTGCCTGCACGGCCTGCGATGGCGTCAGTTTGTCGCCCAACACCACCAGCACCCGGCCAAATGGCGGGCGCCCGCGTAGCGGCGGCTCGGTGATCTCACAGACCACCAACTGACCGTTACGCGCGGCGTTGCGCGCCTCGGCGGGAATGATGATGTCGTGCAGGATGCGGCGATCATCGGGTGACACCGAACCAATGCCGTCGCGCTCTTCGAAACGCCCCATCACCCGGGTCTGGCGACGTTCGAGCACTTCGGCGATGTTGCCCTCGCGCCGACCACGGCGATCGATACGGGTGATGCTGACCAGCACCCGGTCGCCGTGCATGGCCTTGCGCAGCTCCGACGGCGCCAGAAAAATATCGTCGCCGGCGCCCGAATCGGGGCGCAGGAAACCGAAGCCCTCGGGATTGGCGATCACCGTGCCGGGCACCAGATCGAGCTTTTCGGCCACGGCATAGGCGCCGCGTCGGTTCATCAGCAGTTGGCCATCGCGCACCATCGCCGCAAGGCGGCGGGTCAGCGCCTCGAACCGATCCGGTGCAGTCAGCTCAAGCTGTTCCGCCAACTGGTCAGCGCGCATCGGATCGTCGGCGAGCACTGCGACGATGGCCTCGCGCGACGCGATCGGGCGTTCATAACGCATCGCCTCGCGCTGCGCATGGGGGTCGGTCGCGTTGCCCGGGGGCGTCGCGCGCCGGGCTACGGGTTTACCGGCAGTGGGTGCTCCCCGACGCGAGGGGTTGATCGGTGGTGCCGGTTGCGGCAGCCACGGCGGGGCTTTCTTCCCGGCTTTGGCGCCGGCCTTCACGCGTGTGGGTTTGGTCATCCGGGTATCGTACACCAGCACCTGCCAACCAGCCGAAACACGCATTGACTTTTGTGCCGGACCGCCCTATTGTGTGCGGCTTCCCGCCACGTGCGGGATAAGCCCAGGTGGCGGAATTGGTAGACGCACTAGTTTCAGGTACTAGCGGGTAAAACCGTGGAGGTTCGAGTCCTCTCCTGGGCACCAACATCAAGGGTTCACCCCCTCCGAAACCCCGCTCCCATGCGGGGTTTTGCGTTTCCGGGGTTCGTTAGCGGGCTTCGCGAGCGCAGCGAGTCCGCAGGACGCGGCGCAGGGATGCGTCGCGCAGCCGCCGACTCGGCGGTTCGGGCGGATCGCTTGGCCGACGGACGCGGCGCAGGGATGCGTCGCGCAGCCGCCGACTCGGCGGTTCGGGCGGATCGCTTGGCCGACGGAGCAGCGATGAGGGTACGTCAATGGTGGCCAGGGACGGAATCGAACCGCCGACACGGGGATTTTCAATCCCCTGCTCTACCGACTGAGCTACCTGGCCGAATAAAACCACCCCGTTGCGGGGTGAGCGGGGCATCATAGCGACCCGGCATTTTTCACGCAAGCCCTCATCGACTCAAAGTTCGCGTCGGCAGCACGCCAAACCGACGCCCAGGCCCGTTGACGGGGCCGGCAACCGGGCGCGGTCGAACGCCTCGCCTGGATCATTGCTCCTCAAGGTAAACCAGATCGATCAGCTCGCCGTCTGACGCAAATAGCGCGTATTCATCGGCATCCAGCGATTCGACATACGCGGCAGGTTGGCGGAAACGCCGGCCATGGGCGCGAACCCATTCGGGAACACGCGGGTCATCGATCGGTATGACATCGTCATTTGCATCGTCGCTCATCGCACGGCCCTGTTGCCATAACCAGTACCTCCCTGCGCTCGCACCCCGCGCTTGGCGCGCGTGATGGCGTTCACGAATTGCAGCATACCGCTTGAACCGGGCTAAAGAACATCGGCGGATGGTCGATATCGGGTCAGAGCGCAGCAGTTGTTGAGCGCTTGTTACCGATGCGACCTACGCAATGCCTATCAATCCCGGGGACCCAGCATGAACACCAAGACGATCGTAGTGACCGTAGCCATCGCCGCAAGTTTCGCCCTGGTGGCGGGCGACGCCATGGCCGCGTGCGGCCCGGACGCGTTCAAGATCGACAGTTTCGAACCAAGCGAGAAAACCCGCGCCGGTGGGCGCAGGGTCTATTCGCTGAAAGGGGTTCTGGTCAATACGTGCGCCGAGCCGGCCGCTGCCGAGCTCAAGGTTGACGCAAAAGATGACGGCGGCAACGTGGTGCGCTCGGAATCGGGCTGGCCGGCAGGTTCCAACAACATTGCGCCAGGCGCCAGTGCACAGTTCGATCTCGGCCCGTTGTTCCGCTACGACGAAAAGATCAAGTACTTCGGTATCAGCATCAGCAATACCAAGAGCTGGTAAGCGATCGCGACGCGTCCCACCGACGAGGCCAACCGGCCTGCGCATCCATGTGCTTCGAAACCCGGGACCGCCGCAACCCCCGGGTTACGAAATACGGTAACGTCGGTGTAGCCCGGGTAGAGGCCCGCAGGGCCGAAACCCGGGACCGCCGCAACCCCCCGGGTTACGAAATACGGTAACGTCGGTGTAGCCCGGGTAGGGGCCCGCAGGGCCGAAACCCGGGATACGAATGCTCGTGGAAGCTACGTCCCCTCAATTGATCGTGATTTGCTTCTCGAAGCCCGCAACACGCAGGATGTTGCGCAGCGCCGGACTGCAATTGACCAGATGGATCGAGGCCTGGTGTGCCCGCGCTCGTTCGCAAAGAAGCATCAACATGCCCAGCGCAGAACTGTCGATTCGCTCGGTGCTGCCGGTGTCGACAACATAGCTGCGCGGCTCGAAATCCTGCCGTGCGTACGCATCGCGAAATGCGCGATGGATCGAAAAATCGAAGCCGTCCTCCAGTCGCAGGGTGAGGCAATCGCGTTCTTTGTCGTATTCGTGGCTCACGCTCATGATCTTGATCCCTGTAGTGGCGCCACCGGGCAACGGCAACGCCGACGATTGTCAGAACAGCTCCACTTCACCTGCCGCAATCGATGTTTGCAATGCCGGCCCCTTGCGCCGCGCCAGCGATTGCTCGCGACGCAACGTGAGTCGCTCACGCATGCGCTCGAGCTGTTGCAAACGCTGTTGTCCGGAGTCCGGCCTGGCCATTTCGTGAAGTTCGCGGATACTCTCGCTGGTAATGCCCTGCAGATCCACGAGGCCTTGCCGTGTTTGCGCCAGCAACTGGCTGAGAATGTCCTCGAACTGGAGCGAGCGCACGGTGGTCGCAACGTCGGCCGCCAACTCGCGATTGATCGTGGCAACCTTGTCGGCAACCTCGGATACCCGCCGCTCGCTGCGATTGACGTGCGCCATCATGGAATCGATGTCGCCCTTGGTGGACAATGCAACACTCATGTCCTGCGACGCCAGCCGACCAACCAGCTGATGCAGTTGCTGCATCGCGTTACGTGCCCGCTCGACATGGGTGCCGATTTTTTCGTTGAACTGGTTGGAATGCTTGGCCAGATTGCGTATTTCGCCGGCAACAACAGCAAATCCTCGCCCTGCCTCACCTGCGCGCGCCGCTTCGATGGCAGCGTTCAGCGCCAGCAGATTGGTTTCCTCGGCGATGGTGTCGACGTTGCGCAACAGCGCAAATACGGCATCCATCTCCTCGCTCATTTCATCGATGCGATAAACGATACGCAGGCTTTCGCTCGAGAGTTGCAGGATCAAGCCGACGAAATGCTCCAGCAGATCCGCAGTGCGTTGCGTGAACTGGGCATGGGTAATGCCACCACTGCCGCCGCTGGCATCGATCAATTCCGCCATCAACGCGCGCTGCTGGGTGGTTTTTGCATTCAGGCCTTCGAAGCCATTGCCCAGCTCCATGCCCGCATCGCGAATGATGTCGATCGCCTGCATCACCTCCTTGAGGCTGTGGCCCAGCTCCTCCAGCACGGTCGCGTGCACTTCGTTCAACGCCGGCGACATCAATGTCTCGGCGTCGTCCGCGGTTACGGCACGGGCTCCGACCAACTCCGCCTGCCTCTGGTGCAACACCAGCCACACGCTGCCGAGCGCCGCTACGACCAGGGCCGACCCCACCGTGGATTTCAGCACGAAAACGGCGATAAAAGCCAAAATGCTGGCTGTCATCCCCATCCATACCGTGTTGTTCGATGTCTGTTTCATGATCGTGTCCACCCCTGCCTTCAAGGCACCCATGTACCGCTCACGCGCGACGCGCGGCAGCCGTCAACGCAACCAACCGTGGCGCGATCGCCTCCAACGGTAATTCTTCAACCACTGCACCCGCCTGCTGCGCCGCATGCGGCATGCCCCATACCACGCACGTCGCCTCGTCCTGGCCGATGGTATGCGCACCGGCCTCGCGCATTTCCAGCAGGCCCTGGCTACCGTCATCGCCCATGCCGGTGCAGATCACCCCGATCGCGCCCTTGCCTACTGCGCGCGCAACCGATCGGAACAGAACATCGACGCTGGGCTTGTGACGACTGACCGGTGGCCCGTCGTGCAGGCGGCAGATGTAACGTGCGCCGTCGCGCACCACCAGCAGGTGTACGCCGCCCGGCGCCACGTACACGTGCCCCGGCAAAATTGCCTGTCCGTCGCGGGCCTCGGCAACGCGCATCGCGGATGCCGCATCCAACCGCGCCGCCCATGGCCCGCTGAATTGCGCCGGGATGTGTTGGGTAACCACAATGGGCGGCGCATCGGGCGGCATTGCCGACAACAACACACGAACCGCCTCGGTACCACCCGCGGACGAGCCGATCGCTATCACGGTGCCGGCAGCCGGCAACAGGCGCTTGCCGTCCGGCGGCGGCAAAACCGCGTCGGGCGACAACTTGGGATTGACCGTGGCTACGGCAGCGCGAACGCGCGGCTTGCTGCGCGCCGCTGCCTTGACCTTGGCGATGATCTCGTCGCTATAGGCGTCGAAACGTCCGGTCAGATCGGTGCCCGGCTTGGACACGAAGTCGACCGCACCCAGCTCGAGCGCGCGCAGGGTGATCTCGGCACCATCGCCGGTAAGCGTCGATACCATCACCACCGGCATCGGCCGCAACCGCATCAGGTGATCGAGAAACGTGACACCGTCCATATGCGGCATCTCGACGTCCAGCGTCAGCACATCGGGATTGAGCTCCTTGATCTTCTCGCGCGCGATCATCGGATCGGCGGCGGTACCGACCACCTCGATCCCGGGATCCGACGACAGCATGGCGCTGAGCATCTTGCGCACCAGCGCAGAATCGTCGATCACCAGCACGCGTATCTTTCCGCTCACATCCCGCTCCCTAGAAAAGTTCGACCTCACCGGCAATCGGATCGGCCTTCAGCTTGTTCAAGTACCCGCGCTCGCGCACCACAACCGTATCGTTATGCATGCTGCGCAATTGCCGCACCCGCACCTTCCCGGTCGCCGGGAAATACTGCACATGCCGTGGATAGATGTCGCCCATGTCCTCGGCAGTAACGACCAGGCCTTCGACCTGGAGGTAGTGGCGAACGAACTCGATATTGCGCTTTCCCACGTCCGTCATCTGCGCCAACACCCGCCCGCCGCCGAAGACCTTCACCTCAAGTTCGCTGCGCTCGGCACCGGCCTTGAGCAGGCTGTTGATCAATTGCTCCATGGCGATGTTTCCGTAACGCTCGGCACGACCATTGGCATGGGCTGCCTCGCTGGCAAACGATTCGGGCAACATGAAGTGATTCATCCCACCAATCCCCTTTCGCCGGTCGCGGATACACGCAGAAACACACGACCCCAGCACCGTTACCACTGCCTCACCCTGAGTCGTCACATAAAACTCGCCCGGCAGAATCTTGACCACCACATGGTTGAGCAGCGGATCGAAGTAACGATTGACATGCGCGAACCCGGGCTGCGCACGCGCCGGATCAAAGCCCGGCAGGACGCTGGTCGAGCGACCGGACCAACTTGCCGGTGCGATCGCGGAAGCCTTGGTCATGCACGTTTCCTGTAGATGGTTCGCCCCACCAGATCAAACGCATCGCTCATGCCATGCAACGACTCCGAATGACCGAGAAACAGGTATCCGCCAGGCGCGAGCAATTGCGCATAGCGGGCGAACAATCGTTGTTTGGTCGGGTTGTCAAAGTAGATCACCACGTTGCGACAAAATATCGCGTCCAGTGGCCCCTTTATCGGCCAGTCGTGAAGAAGATTTAGCTGTTTGAATGCAATCAGATCGCGCACCTCCTGCACGATCATCGCTTGACCCTCGTTGCCCCCACGCCCGGACAGGAACCAGCGCTTGCGGCGCTGCTCTGATATCCCCTGCAACCGGTCCAACGGATAGGTGCCCTGTTTGCCAACGCCGAGCGCACGCACCGACAGGTCGGTCGCCAGCACACGCGCGATGCTCGGCGCGCGGTTGCCAAGAACCTCCGCCAACACCATCGCGATCGAATACGGCTCCTCGCCGCTGGAGCACCCCGCAGACCAGATGCGGATGCGCGGATTGGGCTGTCCGGCGAGGGCCGGCAGCATATCCTGTGCCAGAAACTCGAAATGATGGTTCTCGCGAAAGAAGCTGGTGACGTTGGTACTGATCGCGCTGGCGAGCGAATCCAGCTCGGCATCGGGCTGTTCGCGCAAACGCGCGACGTATTGGGCAAAGCTGACGAGACCAAGCTCGCGCAAGCGGCGCATCAAACGGCCATAAACCAGTTGCCGTTTGTTGGCGCCGAGCACGATGCCGCAACGCTCGAACACGAAGGCGGAGATGAAGCTGAAGTCTTCGTCGCGCAACGCTATCGAGGGGTCGCCACCTGCCTCGTCGCCTGGCGGCATCATGTCTGCAGAAGAACGCATATCGCCCTGCCTGGCTCAGAACTCTGCCCAGCCATCGTCGTCGTGGGTTGCCGCGGGCGGCTTGTCGGCGGGGCGAGGTGGCGCAGCAGCGATTCGAGCCGGCTTCGCCGGCGCCTTGCGACCAGCGGCGACAGCGCTGTTCGGAGACTTGTCGTCGCGCACGATGGCGCTTTTCGTCGCCTGCGTAGTCGCCGACGCGGCCTTTGCCGGCGCAACCACCGCAGACCGGGATGGCGCCGCTTTGATTGCAGCATTCGCGACGCTCGACACGCCATCCTGGGTGCGGAAGAATCCAATCTGCTGCGACAAGGTTTCCGCCTGATCCTGCATGGCGCGGCTGGCGGCAGCCGCCTCTTCCACCAGTGCCGCATTCTGCTGCGTCATTTCGTCCATCGATATGACGGCACGATTCACTTGATCGATCCCGGCGGTCTGCTCGTGATTCGCCGCAGCGATTTCACCCACGATATCGGTAACTTTTTTCACCGACTCCACGATCTGCGCAAGCGTCCGACCCGACTCGTCGACCAGCCCGGTTCCCACCCCGACCTTGTCGACGCTGTCGCTGATCAGGCCCTTGATCTCCTTAGCGGCGCCGGCGCTTCGCTGCGCGAGATTGCGCACCTCGCTGGCGACCACGGCAAACCCACGGCCCTGCTCGCCGGCACGCGCCGCCTCCACCGCCGCGTTGAGGGCAAGCAAATTGGTCTGGAACGCGATCTCATCGATCACGCCGATGATGTCGGCAATGCGCCGGCTGCTGGTATTGATCTCGGCCATCGCGGCCACTGCCTTGGACACCACCTCGCCACCGCGCTCGGCCTGCTCGCGCGCACCGCGCGCCAATTGATTGGCCTGACTGGCATTTTCGGCATTCTGGCGAACGGTCGCGGTCATCTCCTCCATGCTCGATGCGGTCTCTTCAAGGAACGACGCCTGCTGCTGCGTGCGACCGGAAAGGTCGTCGTTGCCGGCAGCGATCTCGCGCGAGGCGTTGCGCACCGACTCCGAGCCATTGCTTACCTGCAATACGATCTCGCTGAGCTTGGCATCCATCTCGCGCAGCGCCGTCAACAGGCGATCGACTTCGTTGTCCGACTTTTCGTCCGCATCGATGCGCGTTCCCAGCTCGCCGTGGGCGATCCGGTTGGCCACACCCAGCGCGGTGTTCATCCGTGTTGTCAATCCCTTGATGAATACCAGATCGAACGCCAGCGACAGCAATACGCTGAGCAAAATCAGGCCGGCGACCGCCAGAAACACCACGCGGCTGGCCTTTTTCCCGGCTTCGACTTTTGCGAAGGCGACTTCGGTGGCAACGGTCAGCAGATCGCTCACCGCTCGCTGCGTCGGATCGAAAGCCGGCATGACCTTCATCGTTTCCAGCGCCAGAGCGCCTTCGAAATCCTCATCCGCCAGGTAGTCCGCCATATCGACATACGCGAGCCGCAATTCCTCGCGCGCCTGCTTGAAGCGCTCGAGCTCCGCCTTCACCTCCGGGTCGCTCACCGCCGATTCCAGATCGGCAAGGTTCTCGCTCACGCTTTCCATGGTGGCCTGGACACGCGGCAGCGTCTCGGCGACGACCGATGCACTCTCGGAAAGTGCCGCACGGCGCAAATCGACGCCAACCAGGTTCATGTCGGCGCTGATCCGCGCCAGCGCGCTTGTTTCCAGCAATTCGACGTCGAAAAAGCGGCGCAATTCGGCGCTCGCCTGGGTCAGCCCCCACAGACCGACGCCGCCGACCAATACCTGGAAAAACACGACCGACGCCAGACGCAGCAGCATCCGGCGTTTGATGGTCAACGAACCCAGCTTCATGAGCGAGCCCAGTTTCAGATGTATGGCCACAACAGTTCTCCTGATGACTTAAATTGCTGCTTCGGGTTCGACCGACGCGTGCTCGAGCGCAGGCAGCGCCTTGTCGAGCTGTTGCCATTCCTCGGTGCGCAGCAATCTGTCAACTTGCAGCAACAACACCATGCGCTCGCCCGACGGCACCAATCCGCCCAGATAATCGGCGTTAACCGCCTGACCGAAGTCGGGCACTGCGCGCACCTGTTCGGGATCGACGTCCAATACATCGGATACGGCATCGACCACCATGCCGAAATGCCGACCCTCGACGGCGACGATGATGGTCACCGTCAAGTCGTCGCGCTCTTGCTCGGGCAGATTGAAGCGCAGACGCAGATCCATGATCGGCACGATCGCACCGCGCAGGTTCAACACGCCGAGGATGAACGGTGGCGATTGCGGAATCCGCGTCACCTTGGACCAGCCGCGAATCTCGCGCACTGCGAGAATATCCACGCCGTAATCCTCACCGGCCAAAGCAAACGTGAGGTACTGATTGACTTCCTTGACCTGTGCGTTGGCCGCCCTTGTCTGCATCTCTTTCATGTCGCTCTCCTGTACCTGCTCACGCGGCCTGCTTGCGATGCGCAAGCCTTACCAGACCCGCAACATCAACGATCAGAGCGATGGAGCCATCGCCCAGAATCGTCGCCCCCGACAAGCCCTGCACCCGCTTGTAGTTTGTTTCCAACGATTTGATGACCGCCTGCTGTTGGCCAAGCAGCGCGTCCACCAGCAGGCCGGCACGCGCACCCTCGCCTTCGACCACGATCACGATCCCGTCGCATGGATCGCTGATTGCACCCTTGCAGCCGAACGCGGCATGCAGCGGAATGATCGGCAGCACCTCCTCGCGAAATCGGAAGACTTCGCGCCCGGCGCCGAGCCGGGTGATCTGCTCGCGCTTGATTTGCAGCGACTCGACTACCGAAACCAGCGGCACGATGTAGCTTTCATTTCCGACCGCGGCGGTCAGTCCGTCGATGATCGCCAGCGTGAGCGGTAGCGTGATGGTGAACACCGATCCGGCGCCGATCTTGGTCTGGACACTTACAGTGCCACCCAGCTCGTTGACGTTGCGTCGCACCACATCCATGCCGACACCGCGGCCCGAGAGGTCGGTCGTCGCTTCGGCGGTCGAGAATCCGGGTTGAAAGATCAGCTCGGCGACCTGGTCGTCGGTCAGGCCGTCCGCGGATGTGATGAGACCCCGCTCGATCGCCTTGCGGGCAATGGCGTCGCGATTCAATCCGGCGCCATCATCACTGACTTCGACAGTGATGTTTCCGCCCTGGTGAAACGCATCCAGACGCAGGGTACCGGTCGGATTCTTGCCGGCTGCCACTCGCCGATCCGGTGTCTCAAGACCGTGATCCACCGCATTGCGCACGAGGTGCACCAGCGGATCGCCGATTTTTTCCAGCACCGTCTTGTCGAGCTCGGTCTGCTCGCCGTGCAGTTCCAGGTTCACCTGCTTGCCCAGCTTGCGCGAGATGTCGCGCACCAGTCGCGGGAAGCGCTGGAACACCACACTGATCGGCAACATGCGAATGCGCATGACGGATCCCGTTTCGGCGGAAACCGCCGCGCTCGGTGCGTTTTCGACACGCAGCGCGGTCGGCTTTTCGGCGGCCCGGCCGATCGGCACCGGATCCGAGCCGGCAGCGGTGGCGATGTCCGCGTCTGCGGCTGGAAGTGACGGCTCCGCAGCAGCGGCCGCTGCAGCCGAATCTGCCGACGACTGCCGTGCAATGACCAACTCGCAATCGCCGTCGGCCCAATCGAAAACCGCGTCGATCTGCTGCCGCTTGACGTTACCGGCGAGGGTGAGATCCCAGGTGATGTAGCACTGTTCGGGATCGAGCGCGTCCAGCGCCGGCACCGCTTCGGTATTCGCACGGACAACTACCGCACCCAGATCGGCAAGTTCGCGGAACATCCGCAGCGGATCGTTGCCGGAGCGCAACAGGCCCGGCTTGGCGCGGAACAGGATCGCCCAGTCGCCACTGTCGTCGGGCATCGACGGAGCAACAGCCGGTTTGAGCGACGCTACCGGAACGACCGCACCAGTCGACAGTTGCTGGCGCAGTTCGTCGAGCAATGACTCGCTGGACGGATTGGCGGACGCCGCACCGCTGCGGGCGCGCTCAAGCATCCCGCGCAACGCGTCGACGCAGCGCAGCAGCAATTCAACCACCTCTGCGGTCACGGTGCGCTTGCCGGAGCGCACGCCATCGAGCAGTTCTTCGGCGACATGGGTGAACGCAGCGACTTCCTGGAAACCGAACGTGGCCGAACCGCCCTTGATGGAGTGGGCTGCCCGGAAGATCGTATTGACCAGTTCGCTGTCGGCCGCTCCGGTGTCGAGCTTGAGCAGGGCCGACTCCATTGCATCCAGACCCTCCAGGCTTTCGTCGAAGAAGGTCTGATGAAACTGGGAAAGATCGACCTGGCTCATGGCATCAACCCATTACGCGGCGGACGGTGGCAAGCAACTGGTCAGGGTCGAACGGCTTCACCAGCCAGCCGGTCGCACCTGCCGCCTTGCCTTCCTGCTTTTTTTCCGGGTTCGACTCGGTGGTCAGCACCAGTATCGGCACCCCGCTGAAGCCGGGCAGCTTGCGGATTTCGCGTACCATGCTGATGCCATCCATGCGCGGCATGTTGACGTCGGCCAGCACCAGGTCGAAGGGCTCGGCCTTCGCAGCATCCACACCGGCAACCCCGTCGTCGGCTTCCTTTACGTCGAAGCCGGCGCCCTTGAGAGTAAAGGCCACCATGCCACGCATGGACGCTGAATCGTCAACCACCAGTATCTTCTTGCTCACGTGCGCATCCTCGCCTGTGTCGTAAATAGTCAGTGTTCAACATGTTGCTCGGTCATTGCTCAATGCGCGCCGTTCAATCCGAGGGCGTTGTCCAGATCGAGCAGGCCAGCGTCGCGGCGCAGCACTTTCTCCGACACCCGCCACGACACCGCCAGTCCACGCGCTTTGCTGTCGCGCACGAACGCATACAGCAGTTGCAGACCCGACGAATCCGCGGACTGAACGGCGCTGGCATCGATGATGATCTCGCCGCCCGACGCAAGCGCCTCGCTAAGCATCGCCTGAAGCGCCCTGGCATTGCCGATACGCAATTCGGCGTTCAGCGCGACCACTCGCTGCGCTTGCGGCGATGCGGCCGCTGACTTGCGATCCCGGATTCTGGCCATTGGCAACTCCCGTCGATGGCGTGTCGCATGACGCGCGCTGATCACCCTATCGGCATGCCGGCGCCAGACTTTAGGGCCAAATACCGGTGCGGTGCTCCACGCACAGCATGGCCTGAAACTGTGAACTGATCGCTAAAGTTTCCTCACGCGACGCCGATGGTGTTGGCTGCGGAGAGGGATGTGATCGTCGAGCGACAGCGACATGCAAGCACCATCGCGATCCTGCCAAGGCATCCAACTGATCGGGTATTCACCGTCCGCGGCAATCTCGCGCTGAAACCAGCACTTACCCAGGGAGCAAGTCGGTGAACATCGAACCAGCCAGCCGTCTCGCTCCAGTGTCGCCGGCCCCGACGCCGAACCATCCCGTTTCATGGGTGATCGGATCGGTACACGCCGCGCACGTGCTGGGACGTTACCCGGACGGACGCGTTGCGCTTCGCGTCGACGATGAAGAATTGCTCGCCGATGCGCCTCCGGACACGGTGCTGCCGCGCACGTTTCGGGTGCGTGTCACGCGCGCCGGGACAAGACCGGAGCTTGAGCTGATTGCCGATGACGGCGATGACGACGACGCTGCGCGAACGCGCGCGTTGCTTGCGCTGATTCCGCGGCAAGCGGGCCTCGCGGGCTTGTTGGCCGAACTGCATGCCGTGCGCGTCGCCACCGACACCTCCGTCCCGGTGCAAATCCAGCCAGCGCTGGAGCAACTCAGCGCCGCCATGGTATCGGCATCGGACTTCGCCGATGCCAAGTCGGTAAGGCGAGTCCTGAACGAGTCCGGGATCGCGATGGAAGCACGGTTGCTCGGTGCCGCTCAGGACAACCGGAACCTGTCGTTGAGCGGCGACTGGAAAGCGTCGCTGTTGCGGCTGACCGCGGCGTTGTCGCAGTATCCAGCTGCCGCCCCGGCGGACCGTCGCAGCGACCTGCAGCCACCGCAACCGGGGCGCGAATTGCCACGACAACCGCGGGCACAGCGGGTTCCGTGGCGCGGCAACGCGTCGGACTGGGGCCGGTTGCATCATGCCGCGCACGGGGTAATCGCCAGGCAAACGATCGCGCAACTGCAAGCGGGCGCACTATCCCCGACCTGGCTGTTCGAAATCCCGATGCACGGCCGCGGCGGCCTTGATGTCTTGCAGTTGCGGATTGCACCGACATCCACCGGCGTTCGCGATGAATCCGGCTGGTTGATCCAGGTTGCCATCGACTTGCCGGCATTGGGCGCCATCGGCGCAGAAATCCGGGTCGTCGGGAATCGGGTCCGCATCCAGTTCTGGGCTGAAATATCCGCTGTCGCACGGCGCATCGAATCGTCGCTGGCCAAGGTCACCGACCGATTGCAGCAACAAGGGCTGATGGTTGAACACGTCGCCTGTCGTTATGGCTGCCCTGAACCCTCACCGGGCGCCAGTGGCGGCCTGCTGTCGGCAACCGCATAGGGACGACGATGACCAGCCGCCGCGAAGCCCGTTTGCACCTGCCGGCCATCCAGCGCGAACCGTCGCGCTCAGCGGCATCGCAGCGGCTCGCGCCGCATCTCCATCAGCTTGTCCATCAGCTTGCCGCCCAGAACGGCATCGCGCTCACTGCCGACCCCGGCTTGCTCGAGTGGCTGGCGCAGGCCAACGTGCCAAACCAACTCGATTCGTCGGCATGTGCGGCAATCGCTACGGTCGTACAGCAGCTATACGCACTCTCGTCGCCCGGCGGCGGCGACGTCGTGCGCTAAGCAGCGCTCGCGGCACCGGGTACGGCTTTCGGATCAGGCGTTATCGCGGTGCAGACGCACGATCAACTCGGCCTCCTCGAAGCTCAGCCCGCAATCCAGCGATACCTGCTCGACACTGGCACCACGGCTGGCCATGCGATGCGCCAATTCATACGAACGCCCGGCATTGCCGGCGGTGTCGTACATGCGCAGGTGCGACATCCGCTCGATACCCTGGCCAATCTCGACCAGCCTGCGCTCCATGTGTTCCAACTGACGACGGAACGCGTCGCCCGGCCCCTGGACGGGCGGCGGTTCCGGCTGACGCTGTCGATACAGCGCGATCAACAGACCCAGATTGACGAGACCGACAACCAGCGCAATCGCCAACAGAAACAATGCACCAGCGCTCATGGCGGACCTCCGGCATCATTGAGGGAATCACCGGTAATTGCGACCGGATCGCACAGACGCGTCACGTCGAGCAGCGCGGTAAAGCCCGTCGCGTTGCGAACGACCCCGCGCACCGGATCGTGAACACGGGTTGCACGCCCCGCGGGCGGCTGGCCTACAGCACTCTCGTCGATCTGGACCAGCTCGCCAACGGCTTCGACCAGCAACCCGGTCTTTTCGCCGTCACTGTCGAATACCAGCACGCGAACGGCAGCGTCGTCGAAGCTCACTCCACCACGCAACGCGAGACGCATCCGGCCATCGAGTACGGGCAGCAATCGGCCGCGCAGGTTCATCAGGCCGCGCATGGCCGGCGGCGCGCCCGGCACCGGGGCAATATCCTGCGGCCGGATCACCTCCTGCACGCGAGCAACCGGGGCGGCATAGTTCTGACCCGCCAGGGTAAAGCCGATCCACGATTCGCCATCGCCCGCGGAAGACAGCGACGGTTGCTGGGCATCATGCTCTGTCACGTTGCAACTCCCGCGAAAGCAATTCATTCAGACCGGACACATCCAGCACCGCGCACAGCGGTTCGCTTGCCATGCCAGCCAGCCACGGCCGGCTTACCGGATTCTCCCGCCAGCGCACGTTTTCCGAAGCGAGCGTGTGTTCCGCGTCGATGCTGTCTACCGCCAGCAGCCAATCGCCATCGGCAATGAATATCGCGTGCTCCGGTGCAACCTGCGCAGAACCTCCGGGGACAATGATGCGGGCAAGATCGACCGCGTGGCAAACGCGACCGTTGCGACTTGCGCTGCCCAGGAGCCATGGCGGCGATGGAACCGCCGCCGCTGCGAGGTCCGGAACCGTGCCGATCCGCTCGACCTGCGCTTTCGGAACCGCCAGTTGCAGACCGGACACACTGCACAGGTAATACCCGATTGCGTCTCCGGCCACGCGATCCGCAGCCTCGCCGCCGCCGTGCGTTGCCAACGCCCCGTTGTCGGCAGCCGCCAACGCGTTCGCGTCGTGGGCGATATCGGGCCGCGGCGAAGCATCGAGCAGTGCGGCAATGTATTGATCGACCGCATCGTCACGCGGCGCCATGCCGGTGCCGGCAGCGCGCGCGATCATGCCGCACCTGCCTGAGCGAGCGGTTGTTCCAGTTCGAGCACTTCCTGCATCAATGCACGATAGGCCTCGCCGGCGCGCCGTGCCGCAGGCCACGACCCAACCGGCAGCCCGGCACGACTGGCTTCGCGTACCTGGGTATCGGTCGGCACCACGACACGCGACATCGCGCCCGGGTAGTCGGCCTTGAGCGACTCCAGGCACGACTGCGACGCGCGTGTGCGGCTGTCGAACAGGGTCGGCACCACAAGATAAGGAATGCGCACGCCGCGCGAACGTTCCACCATGGCCAGACTGCGCAACATGCGCTGCAAACCACCCAGTGCCAGAAACTCGGTCTGGGTCGGAATGATCAGCCGCTCGCAGGCTACCAGCGCATTGATCATCAACACCCCGAGCATCGGCGGGCAGTCGATCACCACGCGATCGAAGCGTCCGTTCAGGCGCTGCAACGCCTCCGCCAACACCAGACCCATTCCGGCGCGCGCGCCCAACTGACGATCCAGCGTCGCCATTGCCGGCGACGACGGCATCAAGAACAGCTGCTCGACGGCGGTCTTGCGGATCAACGCGTCCTCATCGATCCCCGCTGCGTCCCCGACCTTTGCCCGGAACAGTTCATACACGCCGGGACCCGCAGCCTCGGCATCAAAGCCCAAATACGTCGTCAGCGATCCATGTGGATCCATATCGACCAGCAAGGTGCGCGCCGAATCCTCCGCAAGCAGGCCGGCGAGCGCCACGGCGGTTGTGGTTTTCCCCACCCCACCCTTCTGGTTGGCAACTGCCCACACCCGCATGTTCACGCGCCACTCTCCTGCTGCACTACGTGTTGATCGTCTTGCAGGTTATCGGCGGCTTGCGCGGATTCTTCAGTTGTCGCGGTGGCCGCATCCGTCCGATTTTCGATCACGCCCGCATTTGCCGCTTCGGCATCGGCAATCGCCATCGCGACATCGTCGTCGCTGCTCGAACCCAACCGGTTCGAGATGCCGGATTCCGGGTCGCTGATGGCGCGCTCCTGGCGATCGCTGCCCAACACCACAATCAGCACGCGTCGGTTCTGATTGCGCCCTTCGGCACTGTCGTTGCTGGCAGCGGGCCGCTGTTCGCCCCAACCGATGATCCCGAGCCGATCGGGCGCCACACCGTGTTCGGCGAAACGGCGCACCACACTGGCAGCGCGCGCCGCCGAGAGTTCCCAATTGGACGGGAAAACGACGGTGTTGATCGGCCGGTCGTCGGTATAGCCCTCGACCCGGATCGAATTGGAGAACCGTGCAAAAATCGCCGCCAGCTCGTCGAGCACGGCCAGCGCACTGGGCGTGATACTGGCCACTCCGCTCGGAAACAGGATGTCGGTGCGGATCTCGACTTCCAGCCACTGCTCATTGCGGCGGACCATGATCAGCTTTTCATCGATCAGCGGCGCCATGGCCTTTTCGATCGCACTCGCCAGCGCGCGCAGTTCGCGCATGGCGCGGCCGCGCGCTTCGCGATCATCGCTCGAAACGCGCTCCGGATTCATGCCCGAGCGCGCTGTCTGTGGAATCCCCGGCGCCGCCGAACGCGGAATCAGATCGCTCGCGGGTGCCGCCGGCCTGATCGAATCGATCAGCGACATCGCCGACCCCGACACCGGCTGCGCACCAACCTGGATCGGCGTCATCGATTTGGGCTTGCCATGGAATGCGGCAGTCATCGACGCCGAAAGCACGCGGTACTTGCCTTCATTGACCGACGAGATGGAATACATGACCACGAAAAATGCGAGCAACAAGGTCACCAGGTCGCCATAAGGTATGGCCCAGGCTTCGTGGTTGACGTGCTCTTCGTGCTTGTGCTTTTTCGCCATGACCCGCTCAGTGCAGAAAACCCTGAAGTTTGGATTCGATGTTGCGCGGATTCTCGCCCTCGGCGATCGACACCAGGCCCTCGATCATCATCTCGCGCGCGGTGGATTGGGCGCGGATCAGGCTTTTGAGCTTGTTGGCCATCGGCAGGAACAACAGATTGGCGCTGGCGATGCCGTAGATGGTGGATACGAACGCGCCGGCAATGCCGGGGCCGAGCGCGCTCGGGTCGGCAAGGTTCTGCATGACGCCCATCAGCCCGAGCACCGCACCGACGATGCCGAGTGTTGGCGCGTAGATTCCGGCGGCCTCGATGACTTTCGCCGCCTCCATATCGACGTGCTCACGCGCATCCTTTTCCACTTCGAGGATCGCGCGCAAGGCCTCGGGCTCGGTGCCATCGACCAGCATCTGCAAGCCTTTCCGGGCGAACACATCGGCTTCCACCTCGATCGCCGGCTCCAGCCCGAGCAAACCCTGCCGACGTGCGATCTCGCTCCACTCGATGATTCGCGTCAACATGCCGGCGGTCTGCACCTGCGGCGGAAAGACCACCCAGCGCACGATCTTCAGAAAGTGCATCAATACCGGCTTGGGCGTCTGTACTACCACCGCCGTGGCGGTTCCGACCAGCACCACGATGGCGGCGGGCATGCTGATCAGCGACAGCGCGCCGGCGTGCTTCAGGATCGCGCCGAGAACCACCACCACGAAGGCCATGACGATGGCGATGACGGTCAGGATATCCATGCTCAATGCACCTCGGCGACAACAAGGTCGCGTTCGGCAACGGTATCCGGCAACTGCGCGACATTCAGCACCAGCGCCACGCGTCCATCGCCGGTGATCGTGGCGCCCGACACGCCCGGCACGCCATGCAGCAGGCGCCCCAGCGGCTTGACCACCATTTCATCGCGGCCGATCACCTGATCCACCACACAACCCAACTGGCGATGCCCGACGTGTACCACCACCACATGTCCGCGCACGTCGGGCTCACGCGCGTCGGAAGCGTTGCGCGACGGGTCGAGCCAGGCGCCGAGATGGCGCAGCGGCAATGCCCGGTTCCGGTGGGCAATGACGTCGCGATCATCGACCCGACTGACGGTGCGCGGATCGAGTTCGAACACTTCCAGCACATTGATCATCGGGATCGCATAGACACGTCCGCTGATGCGCACCATCAGCGCGCGCAAGGTCGCCAGGGTGAGCGGCAGGCTGACCAGTATCTCGCTGCCGCGGCCCGGCTCGGACGCGATGGACAGCGTGCCGCCCAGTTCCACGACACGCGTCTTGACCACGTCCATGCCCACGCCGCGACCGGAAATATCCGACACCTCCTGGCGGGTGCTGAAGCCGGCAAGAAAGATCAGATCGAAGCACTCCGCCGCCGACAAGCGCTCGGCCTGGTCGGCATTCAACAAGCCCTTTTCCAATGCCTTGCTGCGCAGCACCTCCGGGTCCATGCCGCGACCGTCGTCGCGCACGCGAATCACGATCCGCTCGCCTTCCTGCGTCGCCATCAGGCGCAAGGTGCCGGTCGCGGGCTTGCCCACGCGCAGGCGCGCTTCGGGGGTTTCGATGCCATGATCGACCGCGTTGCGGACCAGATGCACCATCGGATCGGCGAGCGCATCGACGAGATTGCGGTCGAGGTCGGTATCTTCGCCCTCCAGGACCAGTTCGATCTGTTTGCCGAGCTGACGCGAGATATCGCGCACGATGCGCGGAAATCGACCAAACAGTTTGCCGATCGGCAACATCCGCGTGCGCATCACCGCCAGTTGCAGGTCGTCGGCGACGCGGTGCAGCTCGGCCACCGCGCGCTCGGTGCGCTCGTCGCTTGAGTCCGCCGACAGCACGGCCAGCCGATTGCGCACCAGAACCAGTTCGCCGATCAGGTTGACCAAGGTATCCAGGCGTCCGGTATCCACGCGGATCGTGGTATCGGCTGCCGGCGGCGGGGCGCTGCGCGTGGTCACGCTCGCTTCGCCGACCGGTTTGCCGGCACGGGCCGCTGCTTCGCTGGACGATGGGGCATCGCCAGCGCCTGATGGCGTGGTCGCGGCAGTCGGCGCACCAGCAGTTTGCACGGGTTGGCCGGCAAAGGAATCCAGCAACGCCTCGAACTCGGCATCGGTCATCGGCGCGGCGTCCGCGGAATCCGCTGCGGTTGGCGCCTGCGCGACCTGACCCGGCACCTTGCCAGGGCCATACAACTCGTCGAGCAGCGCCTCGAATTCGCTGTCGTCGATGGCGTCGCTGGCGCTTGCTGGAGTCGGCTTGATATCGACACCCACCATGGCAAGCAGCGACTCGAATTCACCTTCCACCGCATCGCCAGGACTGACCGCGCCGTGTTCTGGGGATGCTGCCGGACTTGCCGCAGTGGCGTTGGCAGCGGTCGCGGGCAATGCCGACGTTGCCGTGCTCGCGCGCCGCACAAGCAGCCGATCGAGCAACGCCGATGGCGCCGGCGCGACGGCGTCGCCAGCGCGCAATGCCGCCAGCATCTGTTGCAGGCAATCGAGCGTGTTCAACAATGCATCGATGTATTCGGCATCCAGGCATACGCGGCCAGCGCGCGCCTCGTTCAACAGATCCTCACCGCGATGGCATAGCGTCACCATCGGGTCGATGGCGAGGAAACCCGCTCCTCCCTTGACCGTATGGAACGCCCGGAATACCGCGTTGAGCAATTCCGGCGCTTTTGGAGCGTCTTCGAGCGCAAGCAACTGATCGCCGAGCCCGGCAACCAGTTCGCCGGCTTCGACCAGGAAGTCGGCAAGAATCTCGGCTTCGAAGGCGCTGTCCATCGCGCTTCAGAACCCGAATTGCGCGAGCAGGTCATCCACCTGCTCCTGGGTGGACGATTCGCCGCGCGGCGTCGGCACCGCGCGCGGCGCAGCTACGCCAAGGGAACCGGCCAGCTTGACCAGCGACAGCACACTGGCCTCGATCCGCGACAGAAAACCCGAGACCTGCTTCATCCGCTGCCCGGTCAAATCCTGCCAACCCTGGGCCACGCGCAATTCGCTGATGTTGCCACGACACGACTGCGCAAACTCCAGAACCGCAATCCGCAGCGAGTCGTCCGCACCGGCCACGGCTTCGCTGGCTGCAGCGCGGGCCGCAAGCGCATCGGTGTGCGCCAGCAGGCGATCGCCGATATCGAGGCTGTGATGCGCCGCTCGCTCGCTCAGGTCCAGCGCTTCATCCAGCCGTTTGCGGGCCTCGGGCATGCCACCGGGCTCGCCATCTTCCTCGGCCAATGCGCTGGCCACATTTTTCACCGATTCGTGCAGGTCGCGCGCCAACTGCCCGAGCGCAATGAACAATGCGTTCTCGCGCTCGCGCACCATCTGGATGATGGCATCTTCGATCTCGCCGCCATCGCGCGACTGCAGCAGGTCGCGAATACGCTCCGGCAGGGCCGACCCAATGCCACTCGTGCTGTCGATAGTCATTGCAATTCCTCAGGATCCCGATGCCAGGCGTTCAAAAATACGGTCGATCTTTTCCTTGAGCGTGGCGCCGGTAAACGGCTTGACGATGTAGCCGTTCACGCCGCTCTGCGCCGCCTCGATGATCTGTTCGCGACTGTTTTCGGCGGTCACCATCAGCACCGGTATCGCCTTCAGCGCCGGATCGGCCCTGATCGCCTTGAGCAGGTCGATGCCGGTCATGCCCGGCATGTTCCAGTCGGTGACCACGAAATCGAATTTGGCTGCCTTGAGCATCGGCAGCGCGGTATTGCCATCGTCCGCCTCCTGGATGTTGGCGTAACCCAACTCCTGCAGCAGGTTTTTGACGATACGGCGCATGGTCGAAAAATCGTCCACTACCAGGATTTTGATATTTCTGTCCAAGACACTCTCCAAAGAACCCTTGCCGAGCCTTACCGCGCCTTACGTGCTGCGCCAATCGCGCAACCGCGAGCGCAGACGCACCAGCGCCTGACCGTGAATCTGACACACCCGCGACTCGCTGACCCCAATCACTTCGCCGATTTCCTTGAGGTTCAACTCCTGTTCGTAATACAGCGACATCACCAGTTGCTCGCGTTCGGGCAACTGCGCGATCGACTCGATCAACGCGGCGCGCTGACGACCGTCGTCGAAGGTACCTGCTGGCCCCGGATCGCGCTCATCGGCAACATCCAGTGCATCCAGACCGTCGTCGGAACTGCCCGACAGACTGAGCACGCGGCAACTGGCAGCGTCGGCGAGTACGCTGTGGTACTCGTCGATGCTGATGCCGAGGCGCGTTGCGACCTGCGCATCTTCCGCGTCGCTGCCCGTTTCGGCCTCCACTTCGCGGATCGCCTCGCACACCTCGCGAAACTTGCGATGCACCGAGCGCGGCGTCCAGTCCGACTTGCGCAATTCATCGAGCATGGCGCCGCGAATGCGGATGCCGGCATAGGTTTCGAAGTTGGCGGTGCGTGCCGGCGAATAATTGCGGGCAGCCTCGATCAAACCGATCATGCCCGACTGGATCAGATCCCCCACTTCGACACTCGCCGGCAGCCGCGCCATCAAGTGGTAGGCGATACGGCGCACCAGCACCGAGTGTTGCTTGACCATCTCGTCGATGGGCACGCGCTGTGCTTGCAGGTAGCCGGCATCTGCGCTCATGGCTCCCCCCCCGCGACCGACTTGCCGACGGCCACCTGCCGCTCGGAGAAGAATGCGAGATGGCCACTTCCCCTGGGCTCGCTGACCCATGCATTTGCGGTATCGGCCAGCAATTGGAACGCACGCGAGGAACGCGCGCCAGGGAAGATATCGACCACCGCACCCTGCCGCCGGATTGCCCGCTTGAGAAATTCGTCGTCGGGAATCGCACCCGCGTAGTCGAGCACGACTTTGAGAAAGCGATCGGTGACCCGCAGGATGTTTTCGAACAGCCGCTTGCCGTGCATGTCGTTGCGTACCATGTTGGCCACCACGCGGAAACGCTCGATGCCGAAGTCGCGGCTCAGCACCTTGATCAATGCGTAGGCATCCGTTATCGACGCCGGCTCGTCGCAGACCACCACAACGACCTCCTGCGCCGCTTGCGACAACACCGTCACACTGTCGGAAATTCCGGCGGCGGTATCGATCACCATCACGTCCACCGGCTCGCGATAATCGGAGAACGCGTGGATCAGCGCCGAATATTCGGTAATGCCCAGTTGCGCCATGCGCCGGGTGCCCGACGTGGCGGGCACGACCTTGAGACCGCGCGGCGCCTGCAACACCAGGTCGGCAACACGGCATTCGCCAGCCAACAGGTGCGAGAGGTTGCGGCTCGGCTGCAAGCCCAGTTGCACGTCCACATTGGCAAGGCCGAGATCGGCATCGAGCAGCAATACGGCCTGGCCGCCCATGGCAAGCGTCATCGCGAGGTTCACCGACACGCTGGTCTTGCCGACACCGCCCTTGCCGCTGGCAATCGCGATCACCTTGACCGGCTTGACCGGCACCCGTGCGAGCAGGCCCTGGGCCTGATTGCCGGCAGTTTGCGGGGGTGTTGTCGGGCTCACCAGAAATCCTCAGGCCAGCGAGCCGGCGATTCGGCCAAAACGCTCTGCCATCACACTATCATCGACCAAGGCATCATGGTCGAGCATGCGCAAGGCGCGGCACACCAGGCGCTGCGCCTGCGGGCGTGCGATGTCTTCGGGAACCCGCTGTCCATCGGTGACGTAGTCGATGCGCAGATTGTGGCGAATGGCCACCGACAAGGCGCCGCCGAGCACCGCGGCTTCGTCGAGCTTGGTCAGCACGCAGCCCGCGGGGCGGAAGCGCGAATAGGCCTTTGCCGCCTGGTCCAGCGATCCCGATTGGGCGTTGGCCGCCAACACCAGCAACGGCGTCACCAGCGCCGGGCCATGCATCAACGCATCGCCCAACGCGTCCATGCGCGGATCGCCCTGGCAAAGCCCCGGGGTGTCGATCAAAACCAGCCGTTGGTCGGACAGCCGCGCGAGCAGCCTGGCAAGCTCCTTGGCGCCGCTGGCGGCGTACACCGGCACGCCGAGCAGACGGCCGTAGTGGAACAGTTGCTCTTCCGCGCCGATGCGGAAATCGTCGGTGGTCACCAGCGCAACCTGCTTGAGACCATTGCGCAACACGTGCCGCGCCGCGAGTTTCGCGAGGGTGGTGGTTTTGCCGACACCGGTCGGGCCGATCAGCGCAATCATGCCGCCCTTGTCCAGCGGCTCGGGTTCGATGATGGAAAGGCGGTCGGCGAGCAGGCCCATCGGCAAGTAGCGCGATTGCGCCGCAGTCATCTCGACGGGCAACTGCGAAACGATTTCGCCGGCAACGTCGGCATCCAGTCCCATCCGTGTGAACTCGCGCAACATGCGGGCCTGCATCGGGCTCCGCTTGCCAAAATCCTTCCACGCCATTCCCGAAAATTGCGACTCCAGCATGCTGCGCAGATCGGCCAACTCGCGTTGCATGCCTTCGTATTCCGGCGGCGTGGCGCCTGTCATCGCCGCTATTCCCGACGCCTGGCCAAAATGGCTGCGGTCGCGCGTGCCGACATCGCCATTCTTGTAGGTATCGGCCGCGGACGATGTGAAGCGTTCCGCGTTATCGGCAATCCGGCTGATCGATTCGGGCAACGGTGGCCGCGCGGAACTGCGCGGCGACGACGACGTTGGACCCGCCGGCGGCCGCGCGTTCTCGATATCCAGCCGGCCGGAATCGCCGGCTTGTGCCGCGGCTTCGCGTACCAGCGACTCGTCGTAGTCGATCGCGGCGATGATCTCGAACCCCTCGTCGGTGCGACGCGTCGACAGGATGACCGCGTCGGGCCCCTGGTCCTCGCGCACCTGGCGCATCGCCTGGCGCATGTCGTTGGCAACAAAACGTTTGATTTTCATGCCGATCTCCACGCGAACTTCCTCCAACAACGCCACCAGCCCAATTCAACCGACTCGACCGCTACGAACCCAGCGCCGCGACCAGACGCACCCGGCGGTTGTCCGGCACCTCGTTGTAGGCCAGCACATGCAGTCCCGGCGCCGCCGGCCGCATGAAGCGCGCCAACCACGAGCGCAACGCCGGCGCCACCAGCAACACCGCCGCTTCGCCGGCCAGTTCCTGTTGCTGCACCAGTGCGGCGACATTGCGCTGCAACCGCTCCGCCAGCGCGGGTTCGATGGCCGCTGCCGGACCACCGCCCTGTACCGACTGAAGCAAGATCTGTTCCAACTTCGGCTCCAGCGTCAAAACCGGAACCTCGGCGTTTATCCCACTGATTTCCTGGACGATTTGCCGACCCAGCGCGGTGCGCACGGCGGAGGTCAATGCGGCAGGATCCTGACTGCCGCCGGCATGCTCCGCCAATGACTCGACGATGGTGCGGATGTTGCGGATCGGAACGCGCTCCGCCAGCAGGTTCTGCAACACCTTGACCACGACGCCCAACGGCAGGCGCTTGGGCACCAGATCCTCGACCAGCTTGGGTGCGCTCTGCGCCAGGCGATCCAGCATCTGCTGCACCTCCTCGTGACCCAGCAACTCGTGCGCGTGCGACTGCAACAGATGGCTGAGGTGCGTCGCGATCACGGTACCGGGATCGACGATGGTGTAACCCAGCGACTGGGCATGATCGCGTGCGCCCGATTCGATCCAGATCGCCTCCAGCCCAAACGCCGGATCGCGGGTCGGAATGCCGACCAGGGTGCCCTGCACCCGCCCCGGGTTGATCGCCAGCGAGCGGTCCGGATAGACCTCGGCTTCGCCCAGCGGAACTCCCATCAAACTGATGCGGTAGGCATTGGGCGACATGTCGAGGTTGTCTCGAATGTGAACCGCGGGCACCAGAAAACCGAGATCCTGCGAGAGCTTCTTGCGCACCGCGCGAATGCGGTTCATCAGTTCGCCACCCTGGTTGCGATCGACCAGTGGAATCAACCGATACCCCACCTCCAGGCCGATTACATCCACCGCCGCGACATCCTCCCAGCCCAGTTCCGCCTGCTCACTCGCCTTGGGCGCCTTGTCCGTGGTCTGCTGCTGTTCGGGAGCCTTCTCCGCGGCCGGATGCAAACGCCGCTGCATCAGGTGGGCGCCGGCCGCACACACTGCGCCGAGCATCAGGAACGCCATGTTCGGCATGCCCGGAATCAGGCCCATGGCCCCCAGTACCGCCGCCGCCACCGCCAGCACCTTGGGTTGACCGAGCACCTGCGCCACCAACTGCTCGCCCATGTTCTGCCGCTTGGACATGCGGGTAACGATCACCGCCGCCGCTATCGACAGCATCAATGCCGGAACCTGGGCGACCAGACCATCGCCGATGGTCAGCAGCACGTATATGCGCGCGGCATCCGCCATGCCAAGGCCATGCTGAAACACGCCAACGGCAAAGCCGCCAAGGATGTTGATGAACAGGATCAGGATGCCGGCGATCGCATCGCCGCGCACGAATTTGCTGGCGCCGTCCATCGAACCGTAGAAGTCGGCTTCCTCGCGCACTTCGGTCCGTCGTTCGCGCGCCTGATCCTGGGTGATCAGCCCGGCGTTGAGGTCGGCATCGATCGCCATCTGCTTGCCGGGCATCGCATCGAGGGTGAAGCGCGCGGTCACTTCCGAAACGCGGGTGGAGCCCTTGGTCACCACTACGAAGTTGATGATGGTGATGATCGAAAACACCACCAGCCCGACCGCGAAGTTGCCGCCGATGACGAACGAGCCGAACGCCTCGATCACCTGGCCGGCAGCGCCGGGGCCTTCATGGCCGTTGATCAGCACCACCCGCGTGGATGCCACGTTCAATGCCAGGCGCAGCAGAGTGCCGGCCAGCACCACGGTCGGAAATGCGGCGAGATCAAGCGGGCGCTGCGCATAAATGACCGCCAGCAGAATCACCAGCGACAACGCGATGTTGAAGCTGAACAGCAAGTCCAGAATGAATGCCGGCAACGGCAGCATCATCATCGCCAGCGCGACCAGCACCAGGAACGGTGCGAGCAGCCCACGCCGCCCTACCAGTTTGACCGAATCCATCAATGCGGTGGCCATTCAACGATGCTCCATTCAGCGGACACGCGGTCCGAGCAATGCGGGGTCGATTTGCGGCTGCGGCGCGTCGGGCAACGGCTCGCCCTGACGCAGGGCACGACGCAGCCGGAAGACGTAGGCAAGTACCTGGGCAACCGCCACGTACAGCGCCGTCGGAATCGGACGGCCGATGTCGGCATGGCGATACAGGGCGCGCGCCAGCGGCGGCGACTCCACGGTGACCACGTCATGCTCCTTGGCAATCGCGCGAATCTGTGCCGCGATCAGATCGGCGCCCTTGGCGACCACCACCGGCGCGCGCATCTTCTTTTCGTCGTAGCGCAGCGCGACGGCAAAGTGGGTCGGATTGGTGATCACCACATCGGCCTTGGGCACGTCGCTCATCATCCGGCGCTTGGCCATCTCCTGCTGCAACTGCCGGATCTTGCTGCGCACTTCCGGGTTGCCGTCGGATTCCTTGTTCTCGCGCTTGAGTTCCTCGCGGGTCATGCGCATGCGCTTCTTGAAGTCGAAAATCTGCCACGGCACATCGACCGCCGCGATCAGAATCAGCCCGCTGGCCAATGCGACACCGGACCAGCCGATCACCGACAGGGCATGCACGATTCCCTGTGCCGACGGCTCCAGCGCGATCGCCTCGAAACGCGAGGCGAGATAGCCAAGCAGCAGCCAGGTGATCACCGCGACCACCAGGAACTTGGCGAATGCCTTGGCCAACTCGACCACGCCACGCAACGAAAACAGCCGCTTCAGGCCGCTGATCGGATTGAACCGCTCGGGTTTTGGCGTGAGCGCTTCGGCGCTGAATATCCAGCCGCCGACCGCGAGGTTGCCGGCGATGGCGGCGAGCGTGCTGACCAGCAACGGCACTGCAAGCACGATCAATCCAAGAACCACTGCCGACGCCAGTGCATCGGTCATCACGCCGTCGCCGACCAGTTGTTCCGGCCGATACACCAGGCCGACCTGCAACAAGGCCTTGGCGCCGTATGCCAATGGCGTGGTTACCAGTACCAGCGAAAGAAGCACTCCGATGGTGACCACCGCACCGGCCAGATCGCGCGAGCGCACCACCTCGCCGCGATCGCGCGCCTCGCTCAGGCGGCGTTCGGTCGGTTGTTCGGTGCGGTCCTGCTGTTCGGTTTCGTCCATGGTCTACAACCACTCGCCAAGATGCGTCATCGCATCGGTGAACAAGCCCTGGAACACCGGCAATACCGAGCCGAGGCTCAACCAGATCACCAGAAAGCCGATCGCCAGCGCGGTCGGAAAACCCACCGCAAACAGATTCATGCCCGGCGCGGCGCGGCTCATCACGCCAAAACCCAGGTTGACCACCAGAATCGCGGTTACCGCGGGCAGCGCCACCCGCACCGCGCCCGAAAACAGCATGCCGGCGTACAGCACCACCTCACGCCAGATCCCGACATCGAGCCGGTCGTTGCCGATCGGCGCCATGCTGAAGCTCATCGCCAGCGCCTCGATCAAGGCCAGATGCCCGTCCATCGCAATGAACAACAGCGTCGCGAGCAGGCCGTAGAACTGTCCGAGTTGCGGCGTGCGTGCGCCGGAGACCGGATCGACCACTTCGCCGAAACCAAGGCCCATGCTCAGCCCGATCACCTGGCCACCGAAGGTGATCGCCTCGATCACCAGACGCAACATCAACCCGATCATGCCGCCGATCATCAACTCGCGCGCCATCACCGCAATGCCGGCCAACGCGAACGGGCTTGCCGCCGGCGGCTCGATCACCGGCGCCAGCAACACCGCCAGCGCCAGCACCAGGCCAACCCGCACCCGCAGCGGGATGGTCATCGCGCTGAACAATGGCGCAATCATCATGAAACCGACGATCCGGCCCATCGGCCAGGCCAGGCGCTGCATCCATTCGGCAATCATGGCGAAGGTGAGCGTCATCGTCGCGTCAGCCCACCAGATCCGGCAGGCTCTGGATCAAGGCCCGCGTGAACTCGACCAGGGTACGCAACATCCACGAACCGGTAATGGCGAGCACCAGCCCAACCACCAGCAGTTTGGGGATGAAGCTCAGGGTCATCTCGTTGATCTGGGTAGCGGCCTGGAACATGCCGATCAGCAAGCCGACCGCGAGCGCGCTGAGCAGCATCGGCGCGCTCAGGATCATGATGAGCCACAGCGCGCGCTGACCGATTTCGATGACGGATTCGGGGGTCATGATTCACTCCGCACTAGACGTAGAAGCTGCCGGCAAGCGTGCCGATCAACAGCGACCAGCCGTCCACCAGCACGAACAACATCACCTTGAACGGCAGCGAGATGATCATCGGCGACAGCATCATCATGCCCATCGACATCAGCAGGCTCGACACCACCAGATCGATCACCAGAAACGGCACGAACAGCAGGAATCCCATCTGGAAGGCAGTCTTCAACTCGCTGGTGACGAACGACGGCACCAGCACCTGCAACGGCACCTCCTCGCGGCTGGCGTAATCGCCGCTGCGCGCAATGCGGGCGAACATTTCCAGATCGCTGTCGCGGGTTTGCGCGAGCATGAAGCCGCGGAACGGCTGCACCGCGCGTTCCAGCGCCTGGCTCTGGGTGATGGTGCCGTCCATGTACGGCTGCACCCCTTCATTCCATGAGCGGCTGAGCACCGGCGACATGATGAAGGCGGTGAGAAACAGGGACAGGCCAAGCAATACCTGATTCGGCGGCGTTTGAGCGCTGCCGATGGCCTGGCGCATGAAACTGAGCACAATGATAATGCGGGTGAACGAGGTCATCATCAGCAAAATCGCCGGCAACAATGTCAGCGCCGTCATCAGCAGCAGGATCTGGATGCTCAGGCTCCAGGTCTGCGCGCCGTCGGGCCCGGTCTGCACCGACACCATGGGCAGGGATTGCGCCTGCGCCGCCAGCGGCAGCAGCAGCGCGATCGCAACCAGCACCATGCGAAGCACCTTCATGTCTTGTTCTCCGGAGCGCGCATTCGTGCCAGCACATTGGCAAAGCGACTGCCGCCATCGGCCGCTTCCGGCTCCGGCAACGGCGTGTTCAACACGTGCAGGGTGCGCACGCTGCCCGGCGCAATGCCGAGCACCAGCTGCTGATCGCCGACCGCCACCAGCACCATCCGCTCCTTCACACCCAGCGAATGCGACTCCAGCACCCGCAACCGGCGCGGCGCACTGCCGATACCCGCTTGCAGGCGACGCATCAGCCACGCCGCGAGCACCACCACGGCAATGACCGCACCGAGGCTGAGCACCACGCGCAGCGTCATCGCTGCCAGTTCGGGGCCGGCCGGCACCGGATCGGCGGCCAGCGCTGCCGCCGGCAGCAGCATCGACACCCACGCAATGGAACGGATCGCGCTCATCGCAGTTTGCGCACGCGCTCGGCGGGGCTGATCACATCGGTCAGGCGCAAGCCGAACTTGTCGTTGATGACGACCACCTCGCCATGCGCGACCAGGGTGCCGTTGACGAACACATCCAGCGGCTCGCCGGCAGTCCGGTCGAGTTCCACGACCGAGCCCTGATTGAGCTGCAACAGGTTGCGGATGCTGATCCGGGTGCGCCCGACTTCCATCGCCAGGGTCACCGATACGTCCAGAATGGCGTCCAGTTGTACCTCGCCACCGGTACCCGCGCCGTTGCCGCTGAGCGCGTCGAACGCGACCTTCTCATAGTCGCTGGCGCCGGGGTCTTTTGCTT
Source organism: Gammaproteobacteria bacterium HGW-Gammaproteobacteria-4 (assembly GCA_002839995.1). Classification (GTDB taxonomy): domain Bacteria; phylum Pseudomonadota; class Gammaproteobacteria; order Xanthomonadales; family Xanthomonadaceae. The sequence continues at coordinate 36,785 of PGZC01000033.1, forward strand.
CGCTCATGGCCTGTTCCTCGTTCAGGGCTGTTGCGGTTTGGTTTCGCGACGGCGGACCGGCTGTGCCATCGTCAATGCATTGTTGCCATTGGCCACGCCGAAGCGAGCACGGAGAATCGGCACGTCTTCGACGAAAACAAGGGCCGCTTCGGGCAGGTCGATCGGAATCACGTCGCCGGGTCGCAGGTCGATGAAGTCGCCAATGCTGATCGGCATCTCCAGCATCAGCGCGCGCATCTCAAGCTCGGCATCCAGCACGTCATCGCGCAGGAATGCGCTCCAGCGCTCGTCCTGTTCGGCACGATCGCTCTGCACACCGGCATCGAGCAGGTCGCGGATCGGCTCGATCATGGAATACGGCATGGTCATGTGGATCTCGCCGCCACCGCCTTCGAGCTCAACGCGAAAACGCGACACCACCACGGTCTCGGTCGGGCTGACGATATTGGCGAATTGCGGGTTCATTTCCGAGCTCTGAAAGTCGAACTCGAGTTTCAATACCGGCTGCCAGGCCTCCTGCATCGCCGCGAATATCTCGCGCAGCAGGATCTGGATGACCCGCTGCTCGGTCGCCGTAAAGTCGCGGCCTTCGATACGCGCCTTGTAGCGGCCATCGCCACCGAAGAAGTTGTCGATGACGGTGAATACCAGGGTCGGCTCCAGCACCGTCAACGCGGTACCGCGCAACGGCTTGATCTTGACCAGATTCAAACTGGTCGGCACCGACAACCCGTGCACATAGTCGGAGAACTTGGCCATGCGCACACCCAGCGCGGAAACATCGCAGGTACGCCGCAGCAAGCCGAACAGCGAGTTGCGGATATAGCGCATGAAACGGTCATTGACCATTTCCAGCGTCGGCAGACGACCGCGGATGATGCGGTCCTGCTCGGTGAAGTCGAACGACTGCACTTCACCTGGTGCCGACCCCGTATCTTCGGTATCGACGGCGCCGCTATCGACCCCATTGAGCAGTGCATCGATTTCGTCCTGGGAAAGAAGGTCGCTCACGTCGTCGTGCTCACTGCATCACGAAGCTGGTGAAGTACACCGATTCCGGGCCAGACGATTCCGGGCCCGACTTCCCGGATTGCTCGTCAACGATCTTGCGCAACTCGGCCAGCGCCTGTTCGCGCAACTTGTCCTTGCCTTCGCGGGTAATCAGGGTTTCGTACTGTTGATCGCTGAACAGCATCAGCAGGGCGTTGCGCACCAACGGTTCGTGGGCCTTGAGCAGTTCGATGGTGTCCGCGTCGTACGCCATCACCTGCACGCCAACCTGCAAAAAGCGCAGCACTTGACTATCCTGGTAATTGACGACAAAAGCCGGGTCCAGAGCCCAATAGAGCGGCACGCGCTTCTCGGCCTTGGCCGACTTGTCCTTGCCTTTTTCGCCCGCCTTGGTCGGCTTTCCGGGCTTGCCCTTCTTCGCCGCAGGCTTTTCTGCGACCGCCTCGGCATCGACCTCGGCGTTGTCGGCATGCGGGGCTGTCATGCGTCCGGCAAAGTACGCACCGGTGCCCAGTACCAGTACGCCGATCACTACCAGCACGGGGATCAACAGCGCGCGAAGGTCGCGCTTTTTCGGCACCGCTGGTACCGGCGGTGCCGCTTCGTCGGCGTCGTCACGATCACGGTCGGCCATTACTCGCATCCTCAGGATTGGGTGTCAGCTCAATCCAGTGGATGCAATTCGTGTGCCATCAAAAATTTTCGTTATGCGCATGATTTGTAATAGGTTTCCGTCAAATGGCCGGCGCCGGAAATCTGGCGCGTGTCGCCATGTCAACGAATCGGCAGAGGCGCGGGGCAGGCACGGGTAGCGGGCGGGATCGTTCATTGGCGGTCGGTCGCCCACAGGGTGGGCTCCTACAAAGAGCGGTTGTGCTCACTTGTAGGAGCCCACCCTGTGGGCGACCGACCGAAGCGAAGGCGGTGCTCGCACAGCGAGCGCTGTCGCGAAGTGACCGACCGAAGCGTCGGGGCGGAGCCCCGCGTAACCGCGAAGCGGACGATGACCCGGTCGTCTCTCGCTACAATCGGTCAAGTCCGACGGGATCGCGTGGCATACCGGCTGTGTCGGCTGGCTTTGAACCGACCTTCTGCAACCGACTCAGGCGAAGATATCCAGCAAGCCACGCGCGGCGGGTTGATACAACAAGCGACTGGTCTCGACTTCGGCATCGCTCAGTATCGCCAGCGATCCGTCGCCGCCCTGCGCCTGGCCGTTCTGCCCGGTGCTATTGCCAGACTGCGCCTGATCATGCGATACCGATGCCTGGCCCAGCGACAAGCCTTGATCCGCCAGCATTTGCGTCAGTTGCGGCATATGCTGTTGCAGCGCGCCGGCAACGGATGCGTGCTGCACCGAGAAATTGAGATCGACGCGATCGCCGCCCATCGAGAGGCGGATATCGAGCTGCCCCAGCTCCTGCGGATGCAGGCGGATACGCGCCTCCTGGGCCCCGCGGTTCAACATCAACATGACTTGCTGATCCAGCGCCTGCCCCCATGCCGCACTGCCCGGCGCTTGTCCAAACCCGGCCGGCACCGCGCTGCCAGTGCTGTTGGAACCGGCTGTCGCCTCTGCCTGTGCCTGTGCCGGACTGAGACCGACATCGACTGCGCTGCGCGCAAGGTCAGCCACCGCAGCGGTAGGCGAGTTGCCCGCAACATCGCCGAACTTCAACAGTTGCGCCGCACCGAACGCGGCGATGGCGGTGGCCGGCAGGCGATGCGGGCCGCTGCCGAAGCGGTCCAGGATCGCATCCGGCGCTTCGCCGTCGGCCTGATCAATCGGCAATGCGGGCTCCGCTCCTGGCGATTCGCTGGCCACAGCTCGCGCGGGCGGCGTGTTGCCGGGGGTCGGAGCGACTGCCACGGTTGACGCTGCATCAAGCAACCCTGCCCCGGGCACGCGATGCGGACCGGTGCTGAAGCGATCCAGGCGGTCGTTCAACGGCATCCCACCCGCAAGCAAAACGGGGGGTTGATCGACGCCAGTACCGGCGGTTGCAGCCTGGCCCACAGCAGAGCGAAGCATCCCCGCTGCATTGGTCGCTGCCATGCCACCACGCATCGCGACCGTTGGTGCCGCACCTGCTGCAAGCAAGGTCGGTGGCGACACCGCGACCGGCAAATCATTGCCGTCGGCATCTGCCGCTTCGACCGCGTCCTGCGCGAACGGGTCAGCGACTTCCAGCACGACATCGGCATTGCTCGGCGTCGAGGCTTTCGCTGCCGCTGCATCGCCCGCGGCAATCGTCGGCGCAAGCAATGCCTGAAATGGGCTCTGCCCTGCGGATTGCGCAGCGTCGCCGGACGCCGACGTGCCGGCTTCGGCACCACTGGCGCCAACGAGAGAAGCGGTCGTAGCAGCCGAAACATTCATCATGGCGTGACCAACCTATGCCGGGGAATGCATGAGGAAAAGCACGATCCGTGCCAATAATCGGGACTCGGGACTCGGGAAAAGCGGTGGTCCGCAAAGGACGCGAAAGACGCAAATAAATGCAAATAATCTGATGTCGGTTCCGCCGCTGCGCCGCAC
>PGZC01000034.1 GCA_002839995.1 Gammaproteobacteria bacterium HGW-Gammaproteobacteria-4
GCGAGCGTAGCGAAGCAATCCAGCGTCTTGATTCTCCGAGTATTTCTGGATTGCCACGTCGCTCCGCTCCTCGCAATGACAGCTTGTTCAGAGCATCCCACTCAGCTCGCAACCCGCTCGCGCAATGCCTCCTGCGCCAGCGAGTTGATGCTCTTGCCTTCGGCTTGCGCCGCGAGCGCCAACTGTTCATGCAGTTCAGGCGATATTCTGAGATTGAACTTGCCCGAGAACTGTCGGCGGGGCTCGATGTGCTTTTCCGCGCACACCGCAAGAAACACCGCAAGCGACTTCTTGAACTCGGCGCGCAGCTCCTTGGGATTCTTGCCGTAAAAATCGGCGCCGCCATTCAAGCCAAGAATCTCACCGCGAAACAGATCAAGCTCCGGGTCGTATTCGATCCTCGCGCTATATCCATCGATCTTCATCATGTTCATGGCACCACTCCGTGCTGCTCCAGCCACTTGCGGACACTGGCAAGCGCGTCCTTGTCGGTGTTCGGCGAGGGATGCGGGCGGTGAAAAACCCGTACTTCGCCAAACAGGACGACAGCGATACGGCTGCCTTCTCACTCCGTGATCTCGGCCCCGAGTTCGGTGAAAAGCGCTTCGATGGCCCGCCACTTGACGTTGCCGCTCGTGGGTTTGGCGAAAAGGAGTTCCAGCGTTCGCTGGTTGGCCCGCTTCATCCGCGCATGGTACTACTCGGCAGTACTGCGCTCAAGTGGCGGTCCCGGGTTACAGCCTTGCGGTCTCAACCCGGGCGACGAGCAACGGGGCGGCAGCGCGTATGCCCTGCAAATGCAGGCTGAACTGCTGGTGGCGTGAAATCATCGCGGCGTGACGACAGGGCATAAAACCCTGACCGCCCGACGACCCCTCGCCCGCTGCTATGCGGCCTCGACCTCGATGAAGACACTACTCGAATGTGGCCGAGGCGCAGCCAGCCCTTCGTCCTTCAGCCCATCAAGATGAAACTCGATCGCTTCATGAATGAGCTGCAAGACCTCTTCGCGGCTCTCTCCCGCAGCTATGCACCCCGGGATATCCGGTACATAAGCCCCGAAGCTGGTCGGGCCTTCCTCTACAACGACCATGTAGCGCATGGGATCACCTACTTCTTCAAACCTGCTTGCTTCAATGCACTGTTGAGCGTGCTGGGCGGGATGTCAACGCTGGGCTTGCCTGAGACAGTAACCGTACCCGGCTTGGTCGGATGATGAAATTGGCGGTGACTTCCTTTCTGCCGCACCTGCTCCCAACCGTCTGCCTCGACAAGGACGATGAGCTCTTTGACCTTCATGACGAAAGCATGGCACAGACCTCACGAGAACGCATTATCGACGATGTGATGCTACAGCGAGTAGGTTGAGCGTGCCTTGAACCCACGGGTTACGGCATACGGCCTAACCCAGGCTACACGCGTGGCATAGCGGTGCGTATGCCCTGCAAATGCAGGCTGAACTGCACGCCGGTACCGTCCGCCAGATCGTGTGCCTGCACGCTGCCGCGATGCAGGTCGGCGACCAGCTTGACCACATGCAGGCCCAGGCCGAGATGAATGCTGCCGTCGGCGCGGTTGCGGCTGCGCACGCTGACCAGCGAGTCGAACAGTTTGTCGCGCATGTCGGCGGGCAGGCCCGGGCCGGTATTCGCCACCGCCAGCACGGCGCCGTGTGCATCGGCGTGCAGCGCGATCCGCACCCAGCCATCCTCGGGGCAGAAGCTGCGCGCGTTGTCGATCAGTTTGTCGAGCGCCTGCACGATCAGTTCGGGCGCGCCGTGCAGCGGCATCGCGCCATCGGGCAACACCAGATCGAGCCGGCGCGGCGCCAGCACGCTGCGATACGCCTCGCCGCATTCGCGCAGCAGGCCGGCGAGGTCGAAGCGCTCGGGTTCGATGCTGGCAATGGCCTGCTCGATCCGGGTGGCCTCGCTCATCGCACGCACCAGCATGCCGAGCCGATCGACACCGCTGCGCGCACGTTCGAGATACGGTTGCGACGGTGCCGGCAGGCTGTCGCCGGCCAGGTTGTCGAGCGAGCTGCGCACGATGGCGAGCGGGGTGTTGATTTCGTGCGAGAGCTTGCTTGCCAGCGAGCGCAGGTAGGCGGTGTAGGCGGCCACCTCATCGAGCAACTGCGCAAAGCTGCGCGACAGGTCGCCGATCTCGTCGCGGCTGTCGGTACCCGGCAACGGCTGTGCCGGGCTGTCACGATCCATCGCGCGCTCGGCAGCATCGCGCAGCCGCCGCACCCGCGCGCTGAGTCGGCCGGCGAACACGAACACCACCGCGCCGGTGCCGAGCAGGGCGAGCAAGGTCGCACCGAGCAAGCCGGTCAGGGCGCGGTCGGTGAGCAGCAGTACCGATTCGCTTTCGCGCTCGATCAGCAGCGCGCCATGATCGTTGGCCGCGCCGGGCAGCGGCACCGCCACCCGCAGCAGCAGGCGCTCGCCGTCCGGATCGCGCCGCCATGCCGCACCCGGCGTGCCGGCGAGCGCGGCGCGGGTTTCGGCGGACTGGCTGCGCACCGTGGCATCGGGCGCATCGTCGGCGCTCGTGTCGTTGTCGAGCAGCAACCAGCGATAGGCCCAGCGCCGCCATGGCGGCACCTCTTCCGCCACGCCGTCATCGTGCAGCGCGCCGGCTGCGGCCAGCACCCAGCCCTGGGTGTCGGTCACCCGCGCGCGGGCACCGCCGGGCAACAGCGGCATCAGCGCCGCGGCGAGGGGTTCGCTGCGTGTGCGCAGCGGCCACGGCGTGTCGGCGGCACTGCCCACGCGATGCGCATTGCCGGCGCCGTCGGCATCGATCGCCAGCAGCGACAGCGCGTGCAACGGGTAACCCTGCGGCAAACGTAACTCGATCTGATAGCCCGTGCCGGTTTCGCGCCACATACCGGCCACCCGCAGCGCGGGCGCGCGGCCGGCCTCGTCGCTGACCACCAGCGCGCCGTCGGCGGCGTTTGCGATGCGCAGGGTGAGGCGGCCGTTGCTGCCGTCGAGCACCAGCCGCAAATGATCGCGCTGCGCGGCATTGGCCCAATAGGCGTCGGCGCGCGCCGGGCTCGCATCGCGCACCTGCGCAAACAGGTACAGCGCATCGCGCGCATCGCCGAGCGCGATTGCCAGTTCGGTATCGATCGCCGGATCGGTGAATCGACGCAGGTTCTGCGCCGGTAACGGCCAGTCGGCGTTGTCGCCGTCGAGCTGCGGCGGCGACTCCAGTTGCGGCACGAACCACGCCGGCCCGGCAGCGGGCAACACCGCCGGCTGCGCCGCCAGCGCCCGCACCACGGCTTCGGCGGTAGCCACCAACGCCTGCTCCTGGCCCTGCCGCAACAGCGTTTCCATCTGCCGCACGAACTGCCAGCCCGCCCACGGCAGGGTCAGTATCGACAGCGCCACGAGCAGGAGTTTGGCGCGCAGTGACATCGCTCAGGCCGCGCCGCTCACGGCCGCCAGCGGTAGCCGGCGCCGTGCAGGGTTTCGATTTCGTCGAAGCTGGCGTCGATCTGCTCGAACTTGCGGCGGATGCGCTTGATGTGCGAGGTAACGGTGGCATCATCCACCACCACCTGCGCCTCGCGCATCAGTTGCTCGCGGCTTTTGACATGGCCCGGATGCCGCAGCAGCGCATGCACCATCCAGAACTCGGTGACAGTAAGCGGCACATCGACATCATCGAGGGTGACGTGCATGCGCTCCAGTTCCAGCTTGACCCGGCGCAGACCAACCACGGTTTCGCGCGTAGCCGGTTTGCGCAACGCCTCGATGCGGCGGAACAGCGCCTGCACCCGCGCGGTGAGCTGCGGCAGGCTGATCGATTTGCTGAGGTAATCATCGGCGCCCAGGCGCAAGCCGGAGACCACGTCGAGATCGGAATCGCGGGCAGTGAGAAACAGGATCGGCAGGCTCGCGGAGCGCGCGCGCAGCTCGCGGCACAGGTCGAAACCGCCTTCGGGTTCCTCGCCGAGGCCGACATCGATAATCACCAGATCGGGCAGTTGCAGGCTGAAACCGAGCTGCGCCGAGGCGCGATCGGCAAAGGCCTGCACCTGATAGCCGTAGCGCGCCAGCGCATCGCTGTAATTGGCGCGGATCGCCGGTTCGTCTTCAACGATGGCAACGCGGTATGCCATGGATCACGGTCTCGCAAACAAAGGCGCTGGCCTCGACGATTGCAGGATAGCAGCCCGCCACGCCGGCAACGTGCGCCGGCAAGGCACTGCCCGCAAATCGCCACAACCTATCGCATCGCTGCCATGGCCGGACACCGGCGCGCCCCTTGCGCGGGTTGAACTGGTGCCGTGAGCAAAGGCGCCGAAACGGACTCGGCAGGGCTCGCAACTGGCCCGGCAGCTCCGGGCATTCCGGCCCGCACGCCCTCCCCTGCGTGCGGGCCGGCCCAGCGGCCAAGGAGAACATCATGCACGAGCGCGAAACCCGCAAACCCCGGTTCTGGCCACGCCATCGCAGCCACCGGCACGCCGGCAACCTGCTGTTGCTGTTGCTGCTGGCGACGCGTCTGGCCAATGCCCAGGCTTTTCTTCCAGCGATGCCGGCCGTCGATTCGATAGCAAACGGTTGTGCCAGCGTAGCGGTGCCGACCGGCGGCCCCAGCGATCGCACGCCGCGCGAGGTGATCGTGGTGATCGAACGTTCGGCCAGCATGCGCGGCTGGCGCTTCCGCCGCGCACTGCGGCAGGCGCAGCGCGAGCTTGCCGGCCTGCGCGCGACGGACCGCTTCAATCTGGTGGTGTATGCCGACACCACCGACGTGCTGTACGCGCGGCCGGCGCCGGCGCTCGCTGCGAACATTGCCGAAGCGCAGCAGTGGCTGCGCGGGCTGCGCACCGGCGGCGATGCCTCGCAGCGCGATTCCGCTTTGCAGTACGCCGCGTGGGTTCCGGGCGCGGCCGGCTATGGCCGCGAGATCGTGATCGCCAACGCGGAATCGGAAGTGGCTGCGACAGAACGCCCGACACGCGCGAGCCGGGATTATGGATTTTCCGACGTCGACGACACACGGCTGTAACCGGCAGCGTGCACGCTGTCGGTGTCAGATGACAATGGCACTTTCGCAGGCGGGGAAGCGCCATAACGACGATGACTTGAATGCAGGTCGGCTCAAGCGCAGCGGAGCCGACAGCGGCTTCTCGACTGCGCAACGTCGGCTCCGCTGCGCTTGAGCCGACCTACGACGACGAAAGCAAGCGCCACGCGTGTCAGATGGCTGAACCAAGGACGATAGTCGGGGGCAGGGACGCCTCCACCACTACCTTATCGCCGTGGCCAACTCGACCCGCATCTGGCGTATCGCCTCGGCATAATCGGGTGCCGCGAAGATCGCCGAGCCAGCGACGAAAGTATCGGCGCCGGCACGTGCGATGTCGCCGATGTTGGCCACGTTCACGCCGCCATCCACTTCCAGCCGGATATCGCGGCCGCTGCGATCGATCAGAGCGCGCGCCTGACGCAGCTTTTCGAGGGTGGCGGGGATGAACTTCTGGCCGCCGAAACCGGGATTCACCGACATCAGCAACACCAGATCGACCTTGTCCAGCACGTATTCCAGACAGCTTAGCGGCGTCGCCGGATTGAACACCAACCCGGCCCGGCAACCGGAATCGTGAATCAGTTGCAGGCTGCGATCGATGTGTTCGCTGGCCTCGGGATGAAAGCTGATCAGGCTGGCGCCGGCGGCGGCGAAATCGGGAATGATGCGGTCCACCGGCTTGACCATCAGATGTACGTCGATCGGCGCGGTAATGCCGTGTTTGCGCAGGGCGTCGCAAACGAGCGGGCCGATGGTCAGGTTGGGGACGTAGTGGTTGTCCATCACGTCGAAATGCACCCAGTCGGCGCCGGCAGCGAGCACCTTGTCCACTTCTTCGCCGAGCTTGGCGAAATTGGCTGACAGGATGGATGGCGCGATGCGGTAATCGGTCATGTTCAGCGTTTGCCCCGGCGGCGAAGTTTCTGGATCGCATCATAGGCGGCATTGATCGCGCTCGCCCGGCGTCCGGCCAGTTCGCGCAGTTCCTCGCCGGCACCGGCGACGCGATCGGGATGGTATTGCGCCATCAGCCGGCGATAGGCCTGCTCCACTTCGGCATCGTTGGCGCTGGCATCGATGCCAAGCACGCGATAGGGATCGTCCTTGCGCGTGGACAGCCAGTCGGCATCCAGGATATGCCCGACCAGCAGGCCGATCAGCAGACCGAACGGGCTGCGCAACAGCACCAGCCCCAGCACCGCGCCCAGCGCCTTGCCATACCACCTCATGGCTGCGGCCCAAGGCAGGGTTGGGCGGCATACCAGGCGACGAGTTCGCTGACTTCCTCGGGCGTCAACGAACGTACCAGCGCATTCATGCCGTCGCCGTCGCGTTGCCCGGTGCGAAAACGATGCAGTGCGCGCTCCATGTAGGCGGCGTTCTGGCCAGCCAGATTCGGCGCCACCGGCGTTTTGGCGCGCCCGTCCTCGCCATGGCACAGCGCGCAGATTTCAAGTTTGGCCGGGCGCGCTGGTGGGCTGAGCACTTCGGCGGCGGCGAGCAGGGTCACGAATGCGGTCATCATGGAGCGATTGTAACGTGTAGCCCGGGTCGAGGCCGCAGGCCGAAACCCGGGAGCGAAAAGCGCAACGAGCCGGTAACCGAACGCACGCTGCCTCGCTGCCGACTTACAATGGGCGTTTTCCCGGAGCGCCGCCGTGACCCGCACCCTGCATACCGCCGACCTGCCCGGGCTGGAACTGATCCACCGCGGCAAGGTGCGCGATGTGTTCGCGCTGCCCGGCGAGCGCCTGCTGATGGTCGCCAGCGACCGGCTTTCCGCGTTCGACGTGGTGTTGCCCGACCCGATTCCGGGCAAGGGCGAGTTGCTGTGCCAGATGTCGAATTTCTGGTTCGCGCGCACCGCGCACCTGATCGCCAATCACCTGACCGGCGATTCCGTGGCGTCGGTGCTGCCGGCCGGCGTCGACGTGGCGCTTTATGCGCGACGCAGTGTGGTGGTGAAGCGCCTGCGGCAGTTGCCGGTGGAAGCGATCGCGCGCGGCTATCTGATCGGCTCGGGCTGGACGGATTACCGGGCCAGCGGCCGCCTGTGCGGGATCGAACTGCCGGCCGGCCTGCGCCAGGCCGAACGTCTGGCGGAACCGATATTCACGCCATCGAGCAAGGCGGCCATCGGCGATCACGACGAAAACATCGGCTTCGACGCGATGGTGGCGTTGATCGGCGGCGAGCTGGCCGAGCAGGTTCGCGCCACCACGCTGGCGATCTACCGCTACGCGGCGGCGCACGCGCAGCAACGCGGCATCCTGATCGCCGACACCAAGCTGGAGTTCGGGCTCGATGCCGACGGCGCGTTGACGGTGATGGACGAAATGCTGACCCCGGATTCGTCGCGGTTCTGGCCGGCGGAAGACTATCGCGTCGGCATCAGCCCGCCGAGCTACGACAAGCAGTTCGTGCGCGATTATCTGGAAACGCTGGACTGGGACAAGACCGCACCCGGCCCGCGTCTGCCAGCCGAGGTCATCGAAGGCACCCGGCTGCGGTATGCCACGGCGTTGGCGCGATTGACCGGGTTGGATGCTGCTGCGTTGTGAGGGAACACGGGGCTTGGGACGACACGCTTGCAAAGCGCATGTCGGTCGGATCAAGCGCCAACGGCGCGGATCCGAGGAGAGGTTCGCGTGTATGGGTGCCACGCTCCGGTCGCTGTCGGCTCCGCCGCTTCGCGGCTTGAGCCGACCTACGAACCGCGTTCAACCCTATCCCCACGTCGCACCCAACCTGGGCCTCCACTACACTGATCCGCAGCCCACCGTTGAACGGAGCCGCACCATGAACGACAGCATCAATGACAACGCGACCCTTCGCCCGATCGAGCGCTGGCTCGGCAACTATTCCGGCGATCATCGCAACCGCACCAACCAGCGCATCCACCTGGTGTGCGTTCCGGCCATCGTGTGGACGGTCATCGCCGCGTTGTGGGCGATCCCGGTGCCGCCGTCGCTGGGCCAGCCGGGGCTGTGGGCCGGCATCGCACTGGCACTGGCGCTGAGCTATTACTGGCGGCTGTCGCGGCCGCTGGCGCTGGGTCTGTTGCTGGCGTTCGTGGTGATGGGCCTGCTCTGCCACCTGCTGTACCTGCGCCTGGGCGGAGGCGGCCTGGCGATGCTCGCCGGCATCGTGTTCGTGATCGCCTGGATCGGCCAGTTCATCGGCCACGCGATCGAAGGCAAGCGGCCCAGCTTTTTCACCGATCTGGTGTATCTGCTGATCGGCCCGCTGTGGACGCTGAGCAAGCTGTATCGCCGGCTCGGCTGGTCGTATTGAAACAAGAACCCCGCCTCGCGGCGGGGTCTTGTCTGGTACCACACGATCAGCACAGGATCAGTACACATCATCCTGCGTGTTATGCACATTGAACTTGCCGGTCGGGGTGACGATCCGCGGATCCTTGATCACCGCCTTGAGTTTGCGGGTCTTGTCGTCCACCACCACGATCGCCGACTTCTGGTCCTTGCCGTTCCACACCGAGAACCACACCTCGTCGCCCTTGGCGTTGTACTCGGGCTGCACCACGCGTTTGGCGCCTTCGCCCAGGTTGGCCCATTGCGCGATCGGCAACACCACGTAGCCCTTGTCGAGATGGTCGATGTCGAACACCGCGATGCTCTGGCTGATCTTCGGATCGGGGTTCAACGGCGCATCCACCCACAGGTTCTTCGATTTCGGGTGGGTCTTGATGAACAGCGAACCGCCGCCCTGGCCCTTGAGCACCTCGACCACCTTCCACGCATGGTCCTTGTGGTTCTCCGGGTCGGTCGCGATCAGCGTGATCTTCTCATTGCCAAGCGCCGACGTACCCCAGACCGGCCCGAACTGCGGATGCACGAAATTGGCACCGCGACCCGGATGCGGAATCTTGTCGACATCGATCATCGCGGTCATCGTGCGATCGCGCGAGTCGATCACGGCGATCTTGTCGGACTGGTTGGCGGCGGTCAGGAAATAGCGCTTGGTGACATCCCAGCCGCCGTCGTGCAGGAAGCGCGCCGCATCGAGCGTGGTAATTTGCAGGTTGTCGATGTCGGCGTAATTCACCAGCAGCACCCGCCCGGTTTCCTTGACGTTGACGATGAACTCCGGATGCTCGTGACTGGCGACGATCGCCGCGACGCGCGGCTCCGGATGGTATTCCTGGGTGTCCACGGTCATGCCGCGAGTGGACACGATCTTGTGCGGTTCCAGGGTGGCGCCATCCATGATCACGAACTGCGGCGGCCAGTAGGCGCCGGCGATCGCGTACTTGTCTTCGTACCCCTTGTACTTGGAGGTTTCGACCGAACGCGCTTCCAGGCCGATCTTGATCTCGGCGACGCGCTCGGGCACCTTCATCCACAAATCGATCAGGTCGATCCGGCCATCGCGGCCAATGGTGTAGATGTATCGACCCGAATCGGACATGCGCGAGATATGCACCGCATAACCGGTCTTGATGACGTTGACGATCTTCTTGCTGTCGCCATCGATCAATGCCACCTCGCCGCTGTCGCGCAGCGTCACCGCAAAGATGTTGTCGATGTTGTAGTCGTTCATCTTCTTGCTGGGCCGCTGATCGACCGGGATCAGCACCTTCCAGGTCTCGCGCATCTGCGGCATCCCCCACTCCGGCGGATTCGGCGGATCGTGCTGCAGGAAGCGCGCCATGATATCGACCTGCTCGGCGGTCAGATCGCCGGACGTGCCCCAGTTGGGCATGCCGGCCGGCGAGCCGAAGTTGATCAGCGCCTTGAGGTAGTCGGTGCCCTTGGCACGGGTGATGTCCGGGGTCAGCGGCTTGCCGGTGGCGCCCTTGCGCAACACGCCGTGGCAGCCGGCGCAGCGTTCGAAAAAGATCTTGGTGGCTTGCGCGAACTCGGCCTTGCTGATCGACGGCGCATCGGGATTGACCACCATCTCGACATCGCTGGATGCCAGCGTGGATGGCGCACCCTGATAGGTGCTTTGTACGCGCGGGGTGCCCGGATGCGATTCGCCCTGCGCCGGGTCGGAGCTCACCGCCAGCCGCGTGCGTGCGGCCTTGACCTGCTTCGCGCTGATCGTGCCGCCCGGGTTGCCCCAACTGTTGAGCACATGGGTGACGATGCTCGCGACATCGGCGTCGGTGAGATGGCTCATCGCCGGCATCACGTTGTTGTACTCGACGCCGTTGACCACCATCTTGCCGCTGAAGCCCTTGAGCACACCTGCGATCAAATCGTCCGCGCTGTTCTTGGCGATGAAGTCCGATCCGGCCAGTGGCGGAAACGCGCCGGGCAGACCGGCTCCGGTGGGTTGGTGACACGCGGCGCAGTTGGCCAGGAACGCGGCTTGCCCGGCTTCATCGGGATGCTTGCCCGGTCGCTCGTTGGCGTCCTGCGCCAGCGCGGTGCCGGCCAGTGCCATCAGCATGGCGGCGGCGAGCAGGCGCGGCGTGCGCAGCGCCTTGGGGATATGTCGCTCGATCGGCTTCATTGCGGTTCTCCATGGGTTCGAAACTGGCCCACAACGGGGCGTCGGCGGTTAGCTTGAACCTCTCCCGCCGCGGCTTCGTGACTTGGGTCAAGCGTGAGCCAGATTGTCGCGGCGAGCGCGCTAAAGCTGACTGCGATCAATTCGTGTTTGCGGTACGCCGCGTAGCCTGAACGCAGTCCCATTCGGAGTGTGTGCGATGACCTTGAACCCGCTGGCAACCCTGATCGCCGTTGCGCTGACATTGCCACCCGTCGCCCGCGCCGGCGATGCCGGCAGCGTGGCGGCAGGGCCTGCCGTCGAACTCGATCGCATGGTGGTCGTGGCAAGCAAGGTCGCCGAGCCGATCCAGCAAGTGGTCGGCTCGATCAGCGTGATCGAGCGCGGCGAGATCGAGCGCACCATGACCCAGGACATCCGCGACATGGTGCGGTACGAGCCCGGCGTCAGCGTGGTCGCCGAACCCGGTCGCTTCGGCTTGCAGGGCTTTTCGATACGTGGCCTCGATGGCAACCGCGTCGGCATGGTGGTCGATGATGTGCCGCTGCCGAAGGGCTTTGGCGTTGGCAGCTTCTCGCGTGCCGGACGCGACCTGATCGACATCGAAGCCATCGAACAGGTCGAGATATTGCGTGGCCCGGCATCGACCCTCTGGGGCAGCGACGCACTCGCCGGCATCGTCAGTTTCCGCACCCGCGAGCCTGACGACTTTCTCGCGCGCGGCGATGGCGCGGGCGCGTTCCTTGGTGCGCGTATCGGCTATTCCGGGCGCGACGACAGCGTGCTGGCGGGTGCCGGCTGGGCCGCCGAATCGGGGCCATGGCAGGCGATGGTGTCGCTGGCGCGGCGCGAGGGCAGCGAGAGCGAAAACTCGGCCGATGACCCGCTGCGCCAAGCCAATCCCGCCGATACCCTGCGTCAAAGCGCACTGCTCAAGCTGATCCGCGACGCGGGCGCGCTCGGCCGCTGGCGCTTGACTGTGGATCACAGCCGCGCCGATGTCGAAACCGATGTGCAATCGCTGGTCAACGGCCCGGGCCAGTTTTCCAGTACCACCGCGCTGCTGTCCGATGATCGCAGCCGCCGCACCCGGGTCAGTATCGATGGCCGTATCGATACCCACCTGCCGTGGCTGGATTCGCTCAATGTGCTCGTTTACGGCCAGAACGCGGACACCCGCCAACATGCCGAGCAGAACCGCCGCCCGGAAGGGCGCACACGCTTTTTTTCGCTGCGCGTGCGCGACTTCGATTACGACGAGGATGCGCGCGGCTTCAAGTTGCTCGGCCAGCAACGCGCGCAGTGGCTCGGCATCGATCACTGGAACGTGGTCGGCGTCGAGTTCGCGCATACCCGTTACCGCGATCTGCGCGATGGCTTCGAGACCAATCTCGACACCGGCATCACCACCAAGACGGTGATCGGCGAAGTGCTGCCGGTTCGCGATTTCCCCAAGTCCACCGGCAAGGAACTGGGCGTGTTCTGGCAGGATGAAATGGGCTTTGGCGAACGCCTGTCGTTGATCCCGGCGCTGCGTTGGGAGCGCTACCGGCTCGATGCCAATCCCGATGCCGTCTACCGCGACGACAACCCGGGCGGCGAACCGGCCGACATCCGCGAATCGCGACTCACCGCACGCCTTGGCACCCGCTGGAAAATCAACGCCCGCAGCAGCGTGTTCGTGCAATATGCCGAGGGCTTTCGCGCGCCGCCGTTTGGCGATGTCAATGTCGGCTTCACCATTCCTGCGTTCAACTTTCTGGCGCGGCCCAACCCGGATCTGAAATCGGAAACCAGCAAGGGCTTTGAAGCCGGCTGGCGCTATGAATCACCGGAATTGCGCGCCAGCCTGGCAGCGTTCAACAACCGCTACCGCAACCTGATCGAATCGCGCGCCAACATGGGCACCGACCCGGACACCGGCGCACTGGTATTCCAGTCGGTCAACCGCGACCGCGCGCGGATACGCGGCGTCGAAGCCAGCGTTTCCGTTGCGCTGGATACCTGGTCGGACGCACTCGCCGGCTGGCGCCTGCGCAGCGCCGCCGCCTGGACCGAGGGCGACGATACCCGCCGCAACCAGCCGCTGAACAGCGTGGACCCGGCACGGCTGGTGCTGGGCATCGGTTACGACAGCGCGAACGGCCAGTTTGGTGGCGAGCTTGTCGGTACCGGCGTGTTGCGCAAGACCGATGTCGATACCAGCACGGCCGCGCTGTTTCGCAGCCCAGGTTACGGCCTGATCGACCTGCTCGCGTGGTGGAAGCCCAACGACAGCATTCGCGTGAACGCTGGCGTGTTCAACCTGGCCGACCGCAAACATTGGGACTGGGCCAGCACCCGCAACCTGCTTGCCAATGCACCCGATCTGGAGTTCTTCACCAGTGCCGGCCGCAATGCCTCGGTGACGGTGTATGTGGAGTGGTGAGCGCGACAGCGCACGCTGTGCTTGCGATGTCCTCGACCGCAACGCGCTTACGCGGGGCTCCGCCCCGACGCTTCGCTCGGTCGGTTGCTTCGCAACACCGGCTGCGCCGGTCCCGCCTTCGCTTCGCTCGGTCGGTTGCTTCGCAACACCGGCTGCGCCGGTCCCGCCTTCGCTTCGCTCGGTCGGTTGCTTCGCAACACCGGCTGCGCTTCGATCGGCCGCCCACAGGGTGGGCTCCTACAGGCTTGCATTGCGGTGCTTTTGTAGGAGCCCACCCTGTGGGCGACCGTCGTGCAAGCGCATCTCACAACGTCGCTACATCACCCACGGATAAAACACACCGAGCGGATGGTGCATGCGCGCCACCCCCAGCATGTAGCCATAGGTCAGCAGCGCGGCGACAAAGCTGATCGCACGCACACGCCGGGTCTTGCCGCGCTTGAGCGCCAGCGTGCCGAGCACCACGTACGCCACCAGCAACACCAGCTTGAGCGCGAGCCAACCGTTGGCGAACAGGCCCGCGGGCAGGATGGTGAGCAGCATCAGCGCGGCGGTGAGCAAGGTGGTATCGATGCTGTAGCTCAGATAACGCAGCGGCGCCGCCAGCGGCCAGCGCTGGCCGGCGAGCACGCCGATGCCGCGAACCGCGAACAGAGCGCCGCTGAGCAACACGGCAACGAGATGAACCAGTTTGATCTGAGCGTAAAACGCAATCATCGGTATTGCCCATCGCCTGAAAACAGGCGACGAGTTTACGTGTCTGCATGCGCCGGCATCTTGACCTGGCTCAGTCGCTATCGCTGTCGCTGTGCACGATCACGCCCAGCATCGGATCGGCTGGCGCATTCCACGGCGCACGCGCCAGCATCGCGCGGGTTTGCGCGTAACCCGATTCATGGCGCCGGCGAATGCCATCAGCGGAGAAGTCGATGTCCTTGGTTGCGCCCTCGCCCTTGAGATGCGGAGGGCTGAGCATCGCGACGTGCATGACGGTGCGGCAGCCGAAGGCCGCAAGCGCTTGGTTTTCGGCGGTTTTGCGCGCGGCCTCGGGTAGCTGACCGGCCAGCTCGCGCACGATGTGGCGCAGATGATGGATCTGCTGCTGTCTGGCGATGTGGCTGTGCGCGCGGCTGGCGTACTGGATGTCCTTCTGCCGTTCCATCACCTGGGCAATGCTGCCGGGCTCAGCGCCGTGCGCGTGCCACACGTTTACCGCAAAGATCAGCGAATCGCGGCGCGGATGGTCATCGAGCACCGCCTCGATCGGGGTATTGGAATAGATGCCGCCGTCCCAGTACGCCTCGCCATCGATCCGCACCGCCGGGAACGCCGGCGGCAACGCGCCCGACGCGAGGATGTGATCGATGCCGAGGGTGTCGCGCTGCGAATCGAAGTAGCGCATCGCTGCGGTGCTTACGTTGACCGCGCCGATGGTCAGCCGCGGCGCGTTGGCGTTGAGCCGATCGCTGTCGATCAGCCCGGCCAGGGTGTCGCGCAGCGGCGCGGTGTCGTAGTACGCGGCACGCTCCAGCCCGACCGGCGCGTTGGCGCCCAGCCAGGCGCTCGGGTTGGGGCTGAAGAAACCCGGCACCCCGCGCGCCATGATCGCCATGTCGCTCAACGTGCTGGCCAGCCCCGGTGGTGTCCACAGCCCCATGCCGTGCTGGGTGATGCGCTGCCAGAACGCCTCCAGTGCGGCCAGGCGCTGCGCTGGTGGATTGGCGGCAATCAGCGCGGCATTGATCGCGCCGATCGAGGTGCCGATGATCCAGTCCGGCTCGATGCCAGCCTCGTGCAGGGCCTGATAGGCGCCCACCTGAAACGCGCCGAGCGCACCGCCGCCTTGCAGCACCAGCACGGTCTGCCCGAGTGGCGCGCATGACGATGGCACACTGCGCCGGCAGCCACCGTCGATGGGCAGGATTGCGCCGGTGATCGAGGCCGCATCTTCGGCACACAAAAACTTCGCCAGTGCCGCGACTTGTTCAACCGTGACAAACTTCTTGGTCGGCTGCGCATGCAGCATCACATCGTTGATCACCTGCTGCTCGGTGATGCCACGCGCCTTGGCGGTTTCCGGAATCTGTTTTTCCACCAACGGCGTGCGCACGTAACCCGGGCAGATGGCATTGACGGTGATGCCCTGCTCGGCCACTTCCAGTGCCACGGTTTTGGTCAGCCCGGCAATGCCGTGCTTGGCCGCCACGTACGCCGACTTGAACGGACTGGCGACCAGCGCATGCGCCGAGGCCAGGTTGATTACCCGGCCCCAGCCCTTTTTCTTCATCGCCGGCAACGCCAGGCGGGTGGTGTGGAACGCCGAGGACAGGTTGATGGCGATGATCGCGTCCCATTTGCCGGGCGGAAATTCGTCGATCGGCGCGACATGCTGGATGCCGGCATTGTTGACCAGGATATCGATGCAACCGAATTCGGCGATTGCCGTGGCGATCATTTTCTCGATCGCCTCGGGCTTGCTCATGTCGGCACCGTCGTAACGCACCGTGGCACCATGCTCACTGGCCAGCCGCGCGCGAATCGCCTCGATTTCGGCAGCATCGCCAAAACCGTTGAGGATCACATTGGCGCCAGCGGCGGCGAGAGCTTCGGCAATCCCCAGGCCGATGCCCGAGGTGGAGCCGGTAATGAGAGCGGTCTTGTGCTTGAGCATGGTGTCCTCGCGGGGGTTCAGGGATGGTGCCGATGGCAACACGCGCACGCGACGCGCCGATGACGGCGTCATGCGTGGTGGATCGGCGGCAGGTGTTGGACAACTGCCGCGCCTGATTGTTGCATGGCAACAATGAACCGGCGCAAGTTCAGCCCGGCTTGCCGTCCGCGCGCGGGCTCAGATAGATGCGCATCGAACGCAACACCCACGGCGTGAAAGCCAGCAGCCAGCCCGCACCGGCCACGATCTGCCACAACGGGCCGTCGGCAGCAGCCTCGGCGAGCACACGGACCACCGCAACGCACTGGATGACGCCGAACGCGAACCAGGCGACGCGGGTCATGTGCAAGGGTTGCCCGGAATGGCCCTGGGTGACGCGGGTGACCATCGCCACCAGCAAGCTGCCGAAAAAGCCGATGGTGATGGCGTGTACCGGGCCGCGACCGAGCACGAACTCGCCGCCGATCGCGAACACCAGGCTTTGCAATGCGAACAACCCGAATGCGATTGGCAACCAGGAAAAGCCGATCAGCAGCACCGACAGCAGACCGGGCATCGGTTTGCGCGGCCGCTCCTGCGCATCCTGCACTTGCGGCACTCGCACATCCCTGTGCATCGGCCACCACTGCCAAAGCGTAAACGCCGCCAGCAACGCCATCGGCAGGTCGGCGATCCACAGCAGGCGGTAGCCGTGCATCAACTCCAGCAACAGATGCGCGAACACCAGCAACCACCACGCCGCCAGCAGCCACAGCGGACGCCACATCCGGTAACCCGGGATCACCACGCTGGCGAAAAACGGCAGCATGCGATGGCAGACGGTGAGATAGACCGGCAATGCGAAGCCGAACACCGCGATCTTGATCGCCGCGAACATCCACAACAGGTTCGCTTGCGCGTGCAGCCAGGCAGCAAACAGCAACCAGGCCAGCAGGCCCATGGCCAACGCCGCGAACGCGCTGAGTGCATGCCAGGTGCGGCCCTGTTCGCGCCACAACACACCGAACAGCGCCACCATGCTGGCCGCCCAACCGGCAATGCTGAACACCGTGCCCAGATGCACCAGATGCGGAAATCCCCACAAACCGACCAGCATCAGTACCTGACCACCGAACAGGCCGAGGCCGACCGGCAGGTAATGCCATCAGCAAGAACCCGAACATGAACGGCGCCAGCACCTGCAGCGGCATCATCAGCGCGTGCGCCCAGCCGGCCGGGATCGGCGCTTGCGGCAACGCCAGCGCCGGCCACCGCTGGCCAGCCAGCCACGACGTCCACCACGCCATCATCGCCAGCACATTGAAGGCGCCCACAAAGAACAGCAGGCGGTGGGGCGCGTCGGCGAGGCGCGGCAGATGCAACGGGCTGGGTTGGTTCATGCGAACCATTCTCATGTCATGGGATTTTGCGCACATTGATCCAGATCATGACGAACGCAACAAAAATAGCGTGTCATGGCAGCCTGCCCGAACCCGGCCGCTGCCCGTGAATCCAGACAATCATTCGCTCGTCCCGTTGCCGTTGCAACAGGCGCGTCTTGTCATCGACCGCATCGACGATGCGTTGCTGCTGCTGGTCGCCATGCGCCGGCATCTGGTCGATGGCGTAAGCCTGATGAAGCGGCGATTGCGCGTGCAACACCACGACCCGGTGCGCGAGCGCGCTGTCCATCGCCGCGCCGGTATGCTGAGCGCGCGCCTCGGCCTGCCCGCGCCGTTGGCGCACGCGTTGATGGATCTGTTGATTGCCGACGCCCGTTCGCAGCAAGGCATCGCATTGGATTTACCCGCCACCCAACCAATTCAGGGAAGCACTGCCATGACCACAACCGACACGCCGGCATCGCCGATGCAACCCGCCTTCGGATCGCTGCGCGAACGTCTGGGCCATGCCGCCTTGCGCGCCGTGCCACCGCCGCAGCGATTGGCGCCCTTGTTGCGGGTGCTGCCGCCATCGCTGCAGCGGCGCGCGCTGGAACTGGCAATGGCGCGCGTGCTGGCGCCGACCATGGCCGGCGGCAACCTGGATTTCATGCTCGGCCGCCGGCTGGGCATCAGCGTGTCCGACCTGGGTTTGCAGTGGGTGATCGAACTGCGCGGCGAGCAGTTGTGCGTGTGCGAACCCGGCATCGAGGCCGAAGCCACCGTGCGCGGCAGCGCAACCGATCTGCTGCTGCTGGCGAGCCGGCTCGAAGACGCCGACACCCTGTTTTTCCAGCGCCGGCTGGAACTCACCGGCGATACCGAACTGGGCCTGACCGCGCGCAACCTGCTCGATCGCCTGCCCTGGGAAGAGGTGCCATTGGCCCTGCGCATCGCGCTCAATCGCAGCGCCCGCTTTGCCCGCGCCGCACGCGCCGCGCATCGCGGCGCATGACGGATACGGCTTACACCGCCATCCCGGCGCGGCCATGCCAATAGCCGTTGTCGTCGCCGCGGCGCGGCAACGGCGTTTCGCTGGCGAGCGCGGCGCGGAAATACTGCACCACCTCGGCCATGCCTTCGGCCTGCGGGTACAGGCGCAACAGGCCGGCACCGAGCGCGCGCAGCTCCGCGATTTCCGGCGCCAGATCGCAGATCTCACGGCCCTGCACCTGGATACCGTTGATGACCAGAAACGGCGCCCCGTCGCGGGTGGCCAGCGGCAACCCATCGGGATGTTGCAAACAGCGGAACGCGCACTGATCCTTGCCGACATCCATCGCGCGGGCGGTGAAGCAGCGCGCCGAATACGCCAGCGGCAGGCGGCCCCACGCAATCAGCTCGATCTCCGGCAACGCGATCGATTCGGCTTCGGCAGCCGCGCATAATTCGGCCAGCAGATCGCGGCTCAATTCGACGCCCGGCACCCAGCGCTGCATGCCGTCGGCAACGAGCATCGCCAGCGCGCGATGGTTGTACACGTTCAAGGTCGGGCCGCCGACGAAAGGCAAGCCGCGCTCACGGCACAACTGCACCGCCGACAGGTCGTTGGCCTCGATCCGGAACCGGCCATTCTCGACCAGGCGTTGCAGCGCGCCCAGTTCGGACTCGGCCTCCAGCAGGGCCAGGCTCGACAACACCACCTCGCGGCCGCTGTCGGCGATTTCGCCAGCCAGCGCCAGCCAGTCGCGGCTGCGCAACTCGCGCCGTTTCGAGCACACGTTTTCGCCGAGATAGAACACGTCCAGTGGCCAGCGCATGGCTTCGCGGTAGTACGCGAACACCTGTTCGCGCGGCCAGAAATATTGCGGTGGTCCCAGGCTCAATCGCATGGATTCAATCCTTCGCATGTTGAAACATGATGTAGGTAACTATTGCGGTCGGTCGCTTCGCGACACTGGCTTCGCCAGTCCCGCCTTCGCTTCGCTCGGTCGCCCACAGGGTGGGCTCCTGCAAAGAGCGGTCACGCTTGCCTGTAGGAGCCCACCCTGTGGGCGACCATCCGGCGCTCAATGCCACGCCCGGTGATACGGGCCGAGGGTGGTCTGGTGGCCTTCGGCGTGCGCCGACAGCGCGCTTTTCCACTTCGGTTCCACCGCCCAATGTTCGGGATCGGCGGCGCAGCGATCGATCGCGCTGCGCCAGGCGTGGGTTACCGTCGAGACATACGCCACGCCGCGCTGGCGGCCTTCGATCTTGAGCGCGCTGACCCCGATCTGCATCAGCCGCGGCAACAGTTCCATGGTGTTCAGGCTGGTCGGTTCTTCCAGCGCGTGAAACACCTCGCCATCGACCGCAAAGCGGCCCTTGCACACGGTTGGATAGCCGGCCGGCTCGCCGGCGGCGAAGCGATCGATCAGTACCCCGTTCAGATGCACCGCGCGCTTGCCGTCCGGGAGCTCCTCCCAGCGCACGAACTTCGCCGGCGAGCACACGCCGTGGCGATTGGGCGACGCGCCGGTAACGTAACTCGACAACTGGCAGCGGCCCTCGACCATGATGCACAGGCTGCCGAACGCGAACACTTCCAGCGGCACCGGGCTGCTGGCGCACAGGCGTTCGACCTGCTCGATCGACAGCACCCGCGGCAACACCGCACGCGCGATGCCGAACCGCTCATGGCAATAACGCAGCGCGGCGGCGGTGGTCGCAGAGCCCTGCACCGACAGATGCCGCGGCATCTGCGGATGCGTGCGCATGGCGTAGTCGAGCAGCGCCATCTCGGCGGCGATGATGGCGTCGGCACCGAGATCGGCGGCGCGATCCACGGCGGCTTCGAACATCGGCAGCCGCGCCGAATCGGGGTAGGTGTTGAGCGCGACGTACAGCTTGCGCCCGCGCTGGTGCGCGTAATCCGCGCCCTGGCGCAACTCGGCTTCGTCGAAGTTCAGGCCGGGGAAGGCGCGCGCATTGGTCTGGTCGCGGAACCCGACATAGACCGCATCGGCGCCGGCATCGATGGCCGCCTTGAGGGCCGGCAGGTTGCCGGCGGGACAAACCAGTTGCATGGCGGCGCACCTCATGGCGCAAGAAACCGGACAACGATTGTCACTGCCGGCAACGCACGACCAGTTGACCCGGATCAAGTTTCGACGCGATCGCCACACTGCATGCATCAAGCACACCGTATAATTGCGCGGATTGTTGCCATTGCCAACAACGCCCCGCTTTCCTGACATCACCACCGCACACGCAAGATCACTTCACGAGGCCGTCCATGTCATCCAAACAACTTTTGATACCCGCCCTGAGCCTGCTGTTGCTGGCCGCGTGCGGCAAACCCGAATCGGCGCCGGCGCCCACGCCGAGCCCGGCCCCGCCGACGCCCGCGGCGGAACCCGTTGCCGCAACACCCACGGCGGACGCCACGGCTGCGGCACCGGCCGCGGACAATGCCGCCGCTGGCGAAGCCATCTACAAGAAAACCTGCTTCCTGTGCCATGGCACCGGCGCCGGTGGCGCGCCGCTGTTGACCGACAGCGCCGAGTGGGCGCCGCGCGTGGCACAGGGTAACGATGTGCTTTATCAACATGCCATTGCCGGCTTCACCGGCAGCAAGGGCATGATGCCGCCGAAGGGCGCCAACATGGCGTTGTCCGACGATGAGGTCAAAGCCACCGTCGATTACATGCTGTCGCAGATCAAGTAACCGGGCGGAATCGCAGGCCGGCGGTGAGCATCTGCTCACCGTGCGGTCGCGTACAAGCCACGGCCGTTAGCTGACAACGGTCAGGCCGTGCCCAGCATCGGATCGCGGAACAAGGCGTCGATCAGTGCCCCGGCATTGTCCTCGGGCGCGCGCCCGGGCTGGGTGACTGGATCGGCGCGAACGGCGCCGTGCATGTCGTGCAGATGCTGCGGAAACGTGGCGAGTTCGGGATGCAGTGGCGCGGTGTCGATCCGCAATTGCGCATCGCCCCATTGCCAGGCCAGCACGTATTCGTCGGCTCCGGCAAAGCGCAATTCCATGCGCAGCCCGTTCACGAAATGCAACAGCAAGGCATCCTGAGCCAGTTGCGCGGGAGCCGCGAGCTGTACCGCAAACTGCTTGTCGATATGGCCTTTGAGTGCGATGTGCGCGGTCATTGTTGCTGTGCCACTGCGGTCAGTTGTTGCAGTTCGGCACGCGCCGCGGCTTGCGCTTGGCGCAGGATACAGGCGCCAAGGTAGTGATCGTAGGCCGGGTGTTCGGCGACCTCGCGCTGGCGAATGCGCGCCAGCAAAGCGGTTTCGTCGGCAACCGCGTACTGGGCGAGCAGGTGCTGGCGGTTCTCGCGGAGCTCATACAGCAGGCGGCTCAGGCGTTCGATGTCGGCTGCCGCACCGGGCGCAACGCGGTGGAAAAAATCGCTCACATCCGCCTCCTCACATGCCCCGATCCTTGATCACGCCGCCATCGAGCGCGACCATGTCCAAGGTGATTTCGTTGAATTGCATAACGCGGCCGCCGTGCTCGCGGGCGAACGCGTCCGCCGCCGTAGCGCTGGCGAACGACGCGATGGTCGGGCCCATCGAGCCACGGCGTTGCGAGCCCAGCACATAGATGGCGGTGCGCGCGTCGATCCAGTGGCCGACCGGATGCTCCCAGTCGGCGCTGCCCATGTCGTTGACGTAGACCGCACGCACGGTGCGTTGCTGCTCGGGTTGCAGCAGCAGCGAAAACATCTCGACCGTATCGCAGAAGAATTCCGGTTCGCCCTGCGCGTAGTGGATCTGCGCCTTGGGGCCGGGATAGTCGGCGAGCGTCATGCCGTCCAGGCTGCAATAGGTATCGGCGGCGATTTCCAGCGGCACCACGGCGCTGGACTCGGTGGACCGGTTGCATCCGGTCAGCACCATCGCCAGCAGCAGCACCGCCAACAGCAAGTGAACCCGATTCGACATCATTTGCGAAATCTCCAGGTCGCCAGCGCCAACGGCGCCACGATCCACGCCAGCATCACGGTGCCCAGCAGCAGCGGGTGGGCAAGTTGTTTCGGAAACACGGTGGTCAACCCGTACAGGGTACGCACGTCGTCGAGTCCGAAGATGTTGAGGATGCGGAACACATCGGCCGGATTGAGCAGCAGCAGGTAGGGGAACAGCGCGCCGCCGACGCCGCCACCACTGACCACCAGTCCGCCAAGCAGCAGCAGATCGTAGACCAACACGAAGAAGAACCACAATGCGATCGCCACGCCACTGGCGCGACCGCGGTCGTTGGCAAACACCGACACGCTCACCGCCATGCTGAGAAATGCCATCCCCAGCAACACCGCACTGACAATGAAACCCAGGTAATGGTAGAACGCCGCCGCCGGCAGCGAGAACGCCAGCAACACGCCGGCCATGCCGAAGCCGACCACAGTGGCGCAGGCCAACGCCGCCGACAGGCCCAGGAACTTGCCCAGCAGCAATTCCAGCCGGGTCAGCGGCATCGACAGCAACAAATCGAGCGAGCCGCGTTCGCGCTCGCCGACGATTGCATCGAAGCCAAGGATCAGCGCAATCAGCGGCACCAGATAAATCACCAGGCTGACCAGGCTGGCGATGGTGACGCCGATCCCGCGCACGCCAACGGTGCCCTGCTGGGCGGCGCCGAAGTAGGCGATTGCGAGTGCGAACGCGGCAAACACCAGCGTCACTGCCAGCACCCAGCGGTTGCGGATACGCTCGCGAAACTCCTTGCGCGCGAGGATACCGATCTGGCGAATCTCGATCCGGCTCATGGGCGCGTCATCCCGCATAACCAAGGAATACATCTTCAAGCGAAGGCTCACGAATGGCGAGGTCGGCGACCTGTTCACCCAATGTCGCCAGCGCCGCGAACACCGCCATCCGCGCCGTGCGCGGGCAGTGCAGCGCGACCCGCTCGCCCTGTATCTCGACCACCGTCTCACCGATGCCAACCAGCGCGGCGCGCACCGCATCCGCTGACGAGTGCACCATGCGCCATTCGAACCACAGCGGCAGATCCATCTGCTCGCGCAGCGACGCCACCGTGCCGAGCGCCTGGATGCGGCCGCTTTTCATGATCGCCAATCGATCGACCCGCTCCTGGATTTCGGCGAGGATATGCGAGGTCAGCACCACCGTGGCGCCTTGCTCGCGCTGCTCGCGCAGGATGCTGTAGAACGAGCGGATGCCTTCGGGGTCGAGGCCATTGGTGGGTTCGTCCAGAAACAGCCAGCGCGGATTGCCGAGCAATGCCTGGGCGAAGCCAAGCCGCTGACGCATGCCCTTGGAATAATCGCGCACCCGCCTCCCGGCGGCATTGGCAAGCCCTACGCGCTCGAGCACCGGCGCGCATTCGTCGCCGGGCACACCCTTGAGCGCGGCAAAGAACTCCAGTGTCTCGCGGCCGCTGAGGTTGTCGTAGAACACCACGTTTTCCGGCAAATAACCCAGATGCCGGCGCAACTGGCGAAAACGTTCGCCACGCACCGGCGAACCATCGAAATGGATGTCGCCCGCCGTTGCCGGCAGCAGGCCGAGCATCAGCTTGAACAATGTGCTTTTGCCGGCGCCATTGTGCCCGATCAGGCCGAATACCTCGCCGCCGTGGATCGTCAGATCGACGCCGTTGACCGCCTCTATCGCACCGTAACGCTTGACCGCGCCGCGCACTTCAATGGTGTTGTGTGTCAAGCCATTCGCTCCAGTCGGCGTGTGCGGGTTGCATCTGCGGGTGCGGATCGACGATGCTCGGCGCGCGCAACAACGGAAATTGCTGCGCCACCAGACGCAGGGTTTGCAGCGCCGGGCTGTTGAGCAACAGCTTCACCGCCGGCAACCGCCACACCAGGCGATCGACCACGTCGTTGGCCTCGTAGGGCGCGTCGCCGCGACCATCGCCATCGCGGTCCCAACCGACGTAATTGCTCCAGTAGTTGCCCTGTCCGGCACCCCACACCTCGTCGCGGCTGGCCACGTAGCGCACCTGCTCGCGGTTGCCGATGAAATCATTGTGTACCACCTCGTTATCGACCGATCCTGCCCACAGATGCACACCGACGTCGTTGTTGACCAGCAGATTGCGGCGCAACGTGTTGAATTGCGCATTGTAAATGAACAGCCCGCGCTGATTACCCGCCATCACGTTGTTCTCGACGATCGAGTCCTGCAAGGTACGCAACATGATGCCGTGGTCGGAATTGTTCCAGGCGCGGTTGTTGCGCACCATCAGGTTGCGCGATTCCATCAGCGCCAGGCCGCCGCGGTTATGGTACGAATCGTTGCTTTCCCAGACGTTGTCGTGCGAGCTCATGTAGTGCGCGCCGTAACGGGCGTCGTGGATGCGGTTGTAGCGGAAGATCGCGCGGTCGGAAAACGCCACGTAGATGCCGTCGCGCACATAGGATATGTGATTGCCGATCACCTGCGCGCCGCTGCTGTTGAACAGCTGGATGCCGTTGCCGCGCTGCGCCGATGACAGGTCGCGCTTGCCGGTGATGAGGTTGTCGAGGATCCGTACGTCCTTGACGCTCTCGATCCAGATCCCGAACAGGCTGTAGGCGATGTCGCAACCGCGGACACTGGCACGGTCGGCGCCGGGCTGGATGTAGATGCCGGCATTCTGCGCGGTGAGGTCGGCGCCGCTGTCGGTGATGATGAGATTTTCCAGGGTCACATCGGCAGCGATGATGCGAATGGTGTCGCCGTGCAGCTCGCCGCTGATGGTCGGGCGGTCCACCCCGCGCAGGGTGAGGGCTTTGTCGATCACCAGGTTTTCGCGGTAACGGCCACGTGCGACCAGCACCGTGTCGCCGGGGTTGGCTTGTGCGATCACCGCCGCAATGGAATCGCCGGCGCGCACCTGCCATTCGACCGCCATCGCCGTAGCCGGCAACGCCATCATCGCCAACAGGGCGGCGACGCGGCGGCACACATCGTTCAGTACAGCCATTGCAGTTCGACCAGCCCGTGCAGGAAATCCAGCAGTCCGGTGCCGCGCATGAGCAGGAACAGCGCTGCACCGATCAGCAGGTTCTTGGTTGCCACATACGACGCCATGTCCGCCCAGTTCGCCGGGCGCAGCCGATGCTGCCACCACGGCCCTTCCTTGACCACCGGCTTGCACTGCATGCGGGTAATCAGTTCATACACGCTCCAGGCCATCCACCAGCCCAGAATGATGCCCGGCCCCAACCGCCCGGTGACGCCAAGCAGCCACACCCAGGTCATCAACATGGCCAGCGCCAGGCCACCGGCGCGAATCAGCAACGGGCCGGTCAGGAACTTGCGATCCCAGGGAATCAGGTGATCGATGGCTTCCCGGCGCAGCCACGCCAACACGCTCGGCGGCGCAGCGACGGCCGTTGCCGCGCTCGGGGCATCCTCATCGACCAGACGCAAGGGGATGAAATAGCCATTGCTGGCAATCGCGGTCAATGGTGCGCCGGAACGCTGCCGTTGCTTGCGCTCTTTTGCCAGCGGCGGGCAGGCATGATCGTCGTAATACAGGATCATGCAGTCCAGACACAGCAGGCATTCGCGCTGGTCGATGCGCCCGACCCCATCGATCGCGAGCGAATCGCAGCCGGCGGCGCAGGCATGGCACGTGGTGCACTCGGCCTTGCGCTTGAGGCCCCACCAGCGAAAGGTCGAGGGTACGGCCAGACTGGCGCCGAGTGGGCACAGGTACTTGCAGAACGGTCGCTCGATGAACAACGCGGCGGCAAACAACACCGACCAGAACGTGATGAACGGCCACGAACGGTTCCACACGCCGACCAGGAACGTGGTCTTGAACGGTTCGATTTCCGCCAGCTTTTCAGCGGTTCCCAGCGAGTAGAACGAGATCGCCAGCAGGCTGGCGAAAACGAGGTACTTGACCCATTTCAGGCGGTGGTGGACGCGCGCCGGCAGCTTGCCCTGGAAGCGCTTCAGGCCGAGCGCCCCCGCTACCCGGAACGCAATTTCGGTAAGCGCACCGTATGGGCACAACCAGCCGCAGAACATCCCGCGTCCCCAGAAAAACGTGGTGACGATGACGAAGATCCAGAACAGGAACAGGAACGGATCGCTCAGGAACAGATCCCACTCCCAGCGAAACAGCAGCGAGTGGAACCAGGTCAGCACCTGGGTGATCGATGGCACCGCCTTGAGGTAAAAACCGGCGTAGCCGATGCTCGCCGTCCACAACACGTACTTGGGCCAAGATACCCAGCGTTTGTCCTTGCGGTTGGCGCGCCGCACCAGTTGGTCGCGCGACGCGTACAGCGCACCGGCGCCGGCGAGCAGCAACACAAACAGCACGATTTCCAGCGCACGGCCCTGCCAGATCGACCACCACAACGGCGGCGGCGGCCGGTAGTCCGGGCGCCCGCCCACGACGTGGCGGCCGGGCAACCAGTATTCCCGCTCAAAGGCCATGAAGGTGCGATTGCCGGTGTTGGTATCCACCGTGTTGGCGAGGAATACCAGGTTCCACGGATACGCGGGTGCGAAGCCTTCACTGCGAATGATGAAGATGGCCGATTCGCGAAACGCCGGCGCCCCCGGCGCACGCACCCCGTACAGGTTCTGGTAATCCTGATCGCGGAAGGTGAAGGTATCGAGTTCCTGCGCCACGTTGATGCGATCGAAAATGCCGCCACGCACGAAGCCCGAGCCCTTGAACGATTCGCTGCCGTTGGAGACCACGAAGATCGCGTGCTCGTTCGCGCGCAGATCGCGCATCAGCCCGCGATAACCCGCGTCGCCGAGCACGGCACGCCCGATGCCTGGCGCGTTCAGGTAGCCGAAGTACAGGTCGATGAACGGCTGTCGTGTGTGTGGCTTGCCGACCTCGGTGGCGCGTACGGTAAGGCGCTGGATACTGCCGTCGGCGATCAGCGCATTCCAGTCGGCGCTCCCGCCCGGCGCGGTGAACGCGACCTGTGGCCGCAACACCGGCTTGACGATGCCGACCTGGCGCGCAATCTTCATCGCCGAACGCAGAATCACCTGGTTTTCCGCGATCACGGTGACGGTGGCGCCGCTGATCGCATCGAAACTGGCGCCATCGTTGTCGCGACCACCGCCGAAATGCACTTTGTCGCCGACAAAACGACCGGTGTACTGCGCGACGAAGCGGGTCAGGTCGTCTTCGGGAATGCCCAGCAACAGGATCGGCTCGGCATGCCGCAGCACCTGGGTGCCGGTGATCACGCCACGGGTGTCCATGCCGATCAGGGTGACGATGGGCTGGCCGGAATAGCCGGGAATATCGACGACGTCGGTGGACAGGAACACGTAGCCGAGCAACGTTCTGTCCTCGCCGTGCGCGTCGCCAGCGGTGTCGGTATGCCGGCGGTATGCCTCGACGTACGGCGGCTGGCCCTGGCGCAGCGAGAAGCTGTCTGCACCCGGCAGCACCTCCACGCACGGTGCATGGGCACACAGGTCCGGGTCGGTGCTCAGTTGCGCCGGCAGCGGCGCGTCGTAGGCCTTGCCGGCGGCCAGTACTGCGGACGCCGCCAGCAAGGCGCAGGCTGCCATCCAGATCGCGAGCTTGTGCAGGGAAAGGGTCATGTTCATGCAGCCGCAGTCGGGGCCATGCCGAGTCGGCGTGCCGTGTAGTGTACGCAGTGAACGCGCGACGCGGGTATCGCGTCGGCGGATACGGCAACCGCAGGCGAACCGGGGAACCGCGCGGTCGCGGTTCCCCGGGCGGACGCTCGCGGTCGTGCCGTTATGCCGAAACCAGCATGCGCGAGCGCATTTCCAGATGCAGCGCGTGGCAGAAGTGCGAGCAGTAGCACCAGTACACGCCCGGCTTGTCGGCGATGAAGGTCACCGACTGGGTCTGCTGCGGACTGACGATGAAGTTGATGTTGTAGTTCGGAATCGCGAAGCCGTGGGTCAGATCCTCGACCTTGTCGAGATTGGTCAGGATGATGGTGACCTCGTCGCCGCGCTTGACCGAAAACTCCGCCAGCCCGATGGTCGGCGCCTGCGAGGTGAGGTACACGGTGACCTTCCTGCCGTTGCGTTCGACGCGCGAGTCCGTGGGCGATTTCACCGCCAGCGGGAACTCGTCGATGTTGTAGATCTGCCTGGGCTTGATGATGTCGCGGCGGATGATGATCGAGTCGTGCGGCTCGGAATGCACCGGGCTGTCGTGCACCAGCAGCATCTTGTCGCCGCTGATGTCGATCAGTTGCGAATTCTCCGGATGCACCGGACCGACCGGCAGGAAGCGGTCCTTGGAGAACTTGTTGTCGGAGACGAAATAGCGGCCGTCGGCTTCGCGGGTTTCGCCCATCGAGGTGAAGCCGTGGCCGGGCTGGTAATGCACGTCGATCCGGTCCACCACGATCTTGTCGAGCGCGGCCTTGTCGCCCTGGTAGGCCTTGATCGCGGCGTCGAGATTCCACTTCACGATCTGGCTGTCCAGGAACAGCGTGGTGTAGCAGTAACCGCGATTGTCGAAGCCGCTGTGCAGCGGGCCCAGGCCCACTTCGGGCTCGGCGACCACGGCGTCGCGCGGCTCCGCGAGGCCGCCATCGAACCACTTCAGCACCAGCTCGTGCGCGATCAGCGTCACCGTCGGCGACAGCTTGCCGGCGCAGGCGTAGTACTTGCCGTCCGGGCTGACGTTGACGCCATGCGGGTTCTTCGGCACCGGCACGTAGCAGGTCAGTGCGGTCGCAGGGTCGGCGTTGGCGGCCTTGGTGCCGTCCACCACCGGCACCTTGGAGTCGCCGATGGTGAAGCTCTTGCCGGCGGCGATGGCCGCCTCGATGCGCGCCACATTCAGGAAAATGCAACTGTCGCGCTCGACCGCCATCATGTCGACGTAATGCACGCCGCGCTCGGTGTTGTACTGGTTCGAGCACACCAGCTTGCCGTCGTAGGAGGTGGCGATCAGATCGAGGTTGCCGTCCACCTTGCACTGCCAACGTACCTGCATGGTTTCGGCGTCCACGCACGAGAACAGGCAGAAGTACTTCGATGGATCGTCGAGGTCGCGGCCATCGTTGGGCTGCGGGATGTGGAACTCGTTGCCGCAGAACACGCGGGTGGTGTGGTTGATTGCCGGGTCGAGCGGATCGCGCTTGTCGGGGAAGATGCCGTGGAAGCCCTGCACATTGGGCAACTGGGTGATCTTGTCGCATTCCATGGTATCCAGGCGCACCCGTGCGACGCGGGTGTTGATCTTGTCGTTGACGAAAATGTAGCGGCCGTCATAGGTGCCATCGGTGTACGACGGGTGGACGTGATGGGTGTCGCCGGTGTTGTACTTCAGCGAGCCATCCGGATTGGTGCCGATGATGGCCTTGGACTCGTTGGTGATGCCCCAGCCCAGCATGCAATCCATGTTGAACACCGGAATGCGCCGCAGCTCGCGGCCGGAGGGCAACCCGTAGATGCGCACTTCGCCGCTGTGGCCGCCGCTGGAGAACGCGTAGTACTCGTCGAGCTGGCCCGGATGCACGGCGTATTTCGCGTAATCGATGCCGCCCTCGCTACCGGCACCGGTTGCAGTCGCCGCATCAGGCGCGGCGTCTTCCTTGTTGCAGCCGGCCAGACCCATCGACAGACCGGCACCGGCAAGACCGGTGATCGCGGCGGTATTGAGGAACTTGCGGCGCCCCGGTTGCTCGGGAACGACATTGGCATCGGCGTCTTTGTGCGTGGTCATCTTGCGGCTTCCTGTGTGGTGATCGGCGGCTAACGCAGTACTGCCGGGCAAGCCGGCAACACGCACAGGCTAATGGATTTGGCGGTGCGGCATTTTGACGCAAGTCAAAGGCGACAATGCTGCGCACCGAGCGCCCGTGCGGGCGCCGGCGCGGCCGAGCGCGACATGGCGGTACGCCGGGAATCGCGATTCATTGCCATCAAGCGCCCCACCGGTACGGATCGATTGCGCAGCACAGCGCGAAATTGCCGGCCGCGACAGTATCGCATCGACGCACCCGCATCATGGCCGCAAGGACGCTGCCACCGCGAGCGCTGCCTGGCAGCCTGTCGGGCTTGACCGATGGCGCGAGGGACAGCGGCTCGGTTTCGCCAGGTCGCCCACAGGGTGGGCTCCTACACGGTCGCGTAACGCTTTTTTTGCAGGAGCCCACCCTGTGGGCGACCTGGCACAGCGGCCGGCGCGGTTCAACAATCCGACACCAGCCGCTGCCACAACGCTTCCACCCGCTTCTCGACCGCAGGATCAGGCACGATCGGCTGGCTCCAGCTGCGCGCGGTTTCGCCGGGCCATTTGTTGGTGGCATCGAGGCCGAGCTTCGAGCCGAGCCCGGGCACCGGGCTGGCGAAGTCGAGATAATCGATCGGTGTGTTTTCGATCAGCACGCTGTCGCGGGCCGGATCGACGCGGGTCGAAACCGCCCAGATCACCTGCGCCCAGTCGCGCACGTCGATGTCGGCGTCGGTGACGATGACGAACTTGGTGTAGGTGAACTGGCGCAGGTACGACCACACGCCCATCATGATCCGCCGTGCATGGCCGGCATATTGCTTGCGGATGCTCACCACCGCGACGCGGTACGAACACGCTTCGGGTGGCAGATAAAAATCGACGATTTCGGGAAACACTTTCTGCAGGATCGGCACGAAGATCTCGTTCAACGCCTGCGCCAGCACCGAGGGCTCGTCGAACGGCGCGCGGCCCATGTAGCTGCCGTGATAGATCGCATCCGCGCGCAGGCTCATGCGCTCGATGGTGAACACCGGGAACGGCGCCTGCGCGTTGTAGTAGCCGGTGTGATCGCCGAACGGCCCTTCCAGCGCGCTATCGCCGGGCTGGATGAAGCCTTCGAGCACGATTTCCGCGCCGGCCGGCGCGTCCAGGCCGGTCAGCGCGCTATGCCAGACGCGGGTACGCTCGCCGCGCAGCAGGCCGGCGAATTCGTATTCGGACAGGGTGTCGGGCACCGGCGCCACCGCCGCCAGCAGCGTCGCCGGGTCGGCGCCGATCGCAACCACTACCGGAAAAGGCTTGTCCGGATGCACTGCCTGCCAGTCGGCGTAATCGAGCGCGCCGCCACGGTGCGGCAGCCAGCGCATGATCACGCGGTTTCTGGCGATCACCTGCTGCCGGTAGATCGCCACGTTCTGGCGTTTCTGGCGGGTGCCACGGGTCACCACCAAGCCAAAGGTGATCAGCTTGCCGGCATCGCCGGGCCAGCAGCGCTGGATCGGCAAGCGGGCGAGATCGACTTCGTCGCCGGTCAGCACCTGCTCCTGAAACGCCGCCTCGCGCACGGTGCGCGGCGCCACGTGCGCCAGTTGCGCCAGCTCCGGCCACTGCTGCAGCGCCTCGCGCAGATTGCTCGGCCAGCGCGGTTCCTTGATCGCCGCCAACAGCGACCCCAACTCGCGCAGCGACGCCAGCGGCCGCCCCGCAATCGCGGCCTCGATCCGCTGGCGATGGCCAAACAGGTTGCCGAGCAATGGATGCGGCGAACCGCAAGGCTGTTGCATCAACAGCGCCGGCCCCTGCGCGCGCAGCGCGTGCAGGCACAGCGCCGTGCTTTCCAACTCGGGATCGACCGGATCGGACACCCGGCGCAGGCCGCCGGTTTTTTCCAGGCGCGCGATAAAGCCGCGCAGATCGTGAAATGCCATTGCCCGGTCTCCTTTGGGAATGCTCTGAACAAGCTGTCATTGCGAGGAGCGAAGCGACGTGGCAATCCAGAAATGCCCTGAAAAACAAACCGCTGGATTGCTTCCCGCCACGGCCTTCGGCCTCGCGGCTAAAGGCTTGAGCGCTCGCAATGACGGCTGATGGCGTTTTTTCAGCACTTCCTTGATTGCCGACAACGCGCGCTGCCATCGAATCCAGCCACTGTCGCCGATTCGCGCCTGCCGCAATTTGATCTGGATCAGGGCCGGGCGTGTGTGTTGCTGCAATGCTGCGATCCCCCGATCTGCGGCGATCCGCGGATTGCCGGTGCCCGCTCCGCCACACCGAGTACCCCAGCGATGACCGATCTGTCCTCTTTGCCGCGCCCCGAGCCCCGCCCCGGGCTGGAACACGAATATGCCGAACTCGGCGCGCGCCTGAACGGCCTGCTGCCGTGCGTGGAGTGGCCGTTGCACCTGCCCTGGATCGACGCGATCCTGCGCTTGAAGGCGATGCGCGGCGCGACGATCCTTGCCCACAGTTATCAATCGCCGGAAATCTTCCACGGCGTGGCTGATGTCACCGGCGATTCGCTGGCGCTGGCCGAAGCAGCGGCGCGCTGCGACAGCGCGATCATCGTGTTCTGCGGCGTGCAGTTCATGGCCGAGACCGCGAAGATACTCGCGCCGGATCGCACCGTGCTGATTCCGGACCCCGCCGCGGACTGCTCGCTGGCGCGCTCGATCACCGCTGCCGATGTACGCGCCTTGCGCCGGCGGCATCCCGGCGTGCCGGTGGTGAGCTACATCAACACCTCGGCCGCGGTGAAGGCCGAATCCGACGCCTGCTGCACCTCGGCCAATGCCTTGCAGGTGGTCGAATCGATGGCCAGCCCGCGGGTCATCTTCCTGCCCGATCGTTATCTGGGCCAGTACATCGCCGCGCAAACCACGGTCAAGCTGATCCTGTGGGAAGGCAGTTGCGAGGTGCATGAGCAATTCAGCGCCGCGCAAGTGCGGCAAACGCGTGCGCAGTTCGATGCGCAGATCGTCGCCCATCCCGAATGCACGCCCGAGGTGCTGGCCGAAGCGGATTTCGTCGGCTCGACCACCGCCATGTCCGGCTGGTTGCGCAAGCAGCGGCCAAGCCGCGTCGCGTTGGTCACCGAATGCTCGATGGCCGACAACCTCAAGGCCGAGTTCCCGGACATCGCGTTCATCCAGCCGTGCAACCTGTGCCCGCACATGCAGCGCATCACCCTGCCCAACATCTACGCCTGCCTGCGCGATCTGCAACACGAAGTCACCGTCGATCCGCAGATCGCCGCACGCGCGCGGCAGTCGCTTGACCGGATGCTCGCAATCGGACGCCGCGATCGCGTCTGACATGGCGCACGCCCCGAAAAACGCGCCGCCGATCATCGTCATCGGCGCCGGCATCGCCGGCCTGTGCACCGCGCTGGCGGCCGCGCCGCGTCCGGTGTTGCTGCTCGCTCGCGGCAGCGCCGGCAACGATGGCGCCACGCCACTGGCACAGGGCGGTATCGCCGCCGCGCTCGGTGCCGGCGACACGCCCGCGCAGCACGCGCACGACACCCTGATCGCCGGTGCCGGCAGCAACGATCGCGAAGCGGTCGCCGTGCTCACGCAACAGGCGCCCGCCGCCATCGCCTGGCTGCAACGACAGGGCGTGGCATTCGACCGCGACGGCGACGCCCTGAGCCTGCATCTGGAAGGTGGCCATGGCCACGCACGCATCGCCCATGCCGGTGGCGATCGCAGCGGCCAGCACATCGCGCATGCGCTCGCCGTGGCGGCGCAACGCGCCGCGCACATCCAGTTGCAATCCGGCTGCGATGTCGATGCCCTGCTGCTGCGCGATGGCCGCGTGATCGGCGTGCGCGCACGCGATGGCAACGGGCACGCGCAGCACATCGCGGCGTCGGCGGTGGTGCTGGCGACCGGCGGCATCGGCGCGCTGTTCGCGTGCAGCAGCAATCCGCCATCCGCCGATGGTGCCGGGCTGGCCCTGGGCCTGCGTGCCGGCGCAGCCGGTCGCGATCTGGAGTTCGTGCAGTTCCACCCGACCGCGCTCGCGCCCAACGGGGAGGCGGCGGGTCCGCTTCCGCTGGTCAGCGAAGCCGTTCGCGGTGCCGGCGCACGGCTGTGCGATGGCAATGGCCAACCCGTGATGGCCGGCGTCGATCCGCGCGGCGATCTGGCCCCGCGCGACATCGTTGCGCGCCGCGTCTGGCAAGTGCACCATTCCGGTGCGAGCACGTGGCTGGACGCGCGCTGCATCGGCGAGGGCTGGCCGCAGCAATTCCCGACCGTGTTCGCCGCCTGCCGGGCGCAGGGCATCGACCCGCGCCACGACCCGATCCCGGTGCTGCCGGCCGCGCATTTCCACATGGGCGGACTCGCCACCGACCTGCTCGGACGCACCCGCGTACCGGGCCTGTATGCGGTCGGCGAAGTGGCCTGCAACGGCGTACACGGCAGCAACCGGCTGGCCAGCAATTCGTTGCTGGAAGGCGTGGTGTTCGGGCGCCGACTCGGTGCCTGGCTTGCCGAAAACAACCCGTCGCCGGCAGCAACCGGCGCGCTGCAAACACTCGCCCTCGGCCCGACCCTGGATGCCGCCGGCTGGCAGCGCCTGCGCGAGTTGCTGTGGCAACACCTCGGCCCGGTGCGCAGCGGCAGCGGCCTCGACACCGCGCTGGCGGTGATCGCACACGACCCGACCCTGGCCGCAAGCTGGCCGGGCGAGTTGGCGCGCACGCTGCTTGGCGCTGCACGGCAACGCGAACACAGTATCGGCGCGCATTTTCGAAGCGATGACGCGCAGGTCGCACGTCGCCGGTAAAGCGTCTCTCCAACAACTGGCCCGCCGGCGCGCCCGAATCACCCGGCGTCACGGTTTCGCCGCAGCGTTCCCGGCAACCGCGGCCAATCCGGAAAACTGTCCGCCGACCACGTGATCGATCACGCCCGACAGGGTCTGCAACGGATGCGCGGGCGTTGCGCTGACCACCGCAACGGCCGTTACCCACGCCGCCCTCATGCCAGCGGCACCACCACCCGCAACGCCACTTCGCGCTCGACCCGAAAGCCCATGCGCTCGTACAAAGCGCGCGCGCGGGCATTGCTGGACGCCACATGCAGGAACGGCGTTTGCCCGCGTCGCAACTGACGGCGGATCACCAGGTTCATCAAGCGCCGCGCCAGGCCGCGCCCCTGAAACGCCGGATCGGTGCAGACCCCACTGACCTCGCGCAACGCGCCTGCATGCAGGCGCTCGCCCGCCATCGCCAGCAGACGCCCGTCCTCGAACACGCCGAAGTACTCGCCCATCTCGATCGTGCGTGGCCCGAACGGGCCGGGCTTGGTCGCCGCCACCAGATCGAGCACCTGCGGCAGATGCACCGCGCCCAGCGGTACCGCCACCAGCGCCGCGTCCGGCTCCGGTTCCACACCGTCCCAGCGCATCAGGCACATGTGGGTATCGGCAACCAACTCCCAACCGGCTGCCACCTCGCCCTGCCAGCCCGAACAGTACAAACGTTCGCCCGGCGCGCAGAACGGCCGTATCGCCGCCCAGTCCGGGCGC
Organism: Gammaproteobacteria bacterium HGW-Gammaproteobacteria-4; assembly: GCA_002839995.1. Classification (GTDB taxonomy): domain Bacteria; phylum Pseudomonadota; class Gammaproteobacteria; order Xanthomonadales; family Xanthomonadaceae. The sequence continues at coordinate 35,205 of PGZC01000034.1, forward strand.
AGCGGATCGGCCATCGCGATCATCGCCGAATATCCCGGCAACACGCGCCGGATCGTATCGGTGCCGCAGGCCAGATGCGCCTGCGTGCCGCTGAGCGCGTGCCAGAAGATGTTGTCCCACGGTGACGATGGCATGGCGGACGGGGCAATGAGAGCGGACGGACAAGCTTAGCGCCGCAACGCGCTCGCATCTGGCCGGAATCGGACCCGGCTATTTGCCCTGCAAGCGCAACACCGCTGCCGGCTCCGCACGCTCGCCAGCGTGTGGCTGCGCCGGGCGCAGCAACCCTGGCGCCACCCGCCACTGCTGCCCGCTCTCGACGATCACCGTCACCGTCTTGCGGTTGTACTTGGCAATCACCCCGGCAAGCTCCGGGTATCCGTCCGGCTGAAACACCACCCGCTGCCCGATCCGGAAATCCAGCATCTGCGCATGCGCCCGCATCTCGCGCATGAACTTAAGCCGCGCCACCACACGGTGATTGAGGTCAACCAGTTCCGCCTCGCTGAGTCGATCGATGTCGATGGGCATGCTGCAACGTCTCGATGGTTCAAAGCGCCAGTATGCCGCAACCCGTGCCCGACTCCAGCGCCCACCGCCCCATGTCGTGGCGAACAGTGTGGCAAGCGCGGTATCTGCCCTTTCGACACCACCGTGAGCAATTCCAACCAGGGAAGCTCTGAACAACGGCCACCCGCCGTCATTGCGAGCGTTCAAGCCTTTAGCCGCGAGGCCGGAGGCCGTGGCGGGAAGCAATCCAGTTCTTTGCTTTTCCGAACACTCTGGATTGCCGCGTCGCTTCGCTCCTCGCAATGACGGCTTGTTCACAGCATTCCTAGCCGCCGACGGCGCTGCCGATGGTGTCGAGCAACGTTTTGAGCGTGCCGGACGTATAGCGCACCTCGCCCGGGGTATCGGGCAGCGGCGGCGGCGCGTCGGCTCGCCGCAGCGTTTCGGTGAGGCCGCTGGTGCTCCCGTAGATCGGCGCTGTAACCGTGAGCGGCCGTGGTTCCGGTAGCGCGCCGTGGAGCGCCCGATACACCAGCATCGCGTTCAGCAGCGCCAAGTCCTTTCCGGGGTGCATGCCGTCAGCGGCGAACCAGGTCATATCTGGGGCCACGCTACGCAAGTGCTGCAACTTTCCGGAAACCTCGACGTACGGAATGCCTGCCTCCGCAGCGGCCGCTGACTCCTTATCGATCAGGTTCCGGGACGCCGCCGGGTGAGGCTGGTAGGTGCCCAGGAGAATGACGGTTACGCCGTGTTTCCCGGCAAGAGTTGCCAAGGCCTGAATCGCCTGGCGCGACTGGATGCACGAGTCCGGGCCAAAGGAACAGGTCAGGTCGCCGCCGCGCTCCTGAACGACCAGCGTCGAATACTTTTTCGCTGCGAGCGCACGCGCGACCGACCCATCGGCAACCCGCTGCGCAAGCGTGGCCCCGCCGCGCACGATCATGTCGCTGGTGACCGTGCGGCCATTGGCGGCCGCAAGTGCAGAGTAGATCGCAGGCACGTTCCCGACGTACGTGAGGCTGTTGCCAACGAACAGAACCCGTTGCGACGGCTCGTGTCGCTCTGTCGCGCGGCACGATGCGAAAACGAGGAGAAATGCGAGAGCGAGCAAATAGAGGATGCGCATATGGATGGCCAATGCCGGAGTCAGCCCGCAACCCGCGCCATCACATGCACATCGACGTAGCGGCCATCGCGGAACGCGTAGTTGCGGCAAGTGCCCTCGACGACAAAGCCGTGTTTCTCGTAGAGCGCGATGGCCGCGTGATTGTCGGTATACACCTCGATCTCGATGCGCGAAACGTTCATCCACTTCTCGCAGGTTTCTATCGCAGCGGTCAAGAGCGCAGAGCCGACCCCCGACCGACGGGCCGATGCCTTTACCCCCATGCCGATCGTCGCAACATGCCGCCGCCGCAGTGGGCGAAATACTTCCAGCCCGAGTTGGCCGACGACCTCATCGCCACGCACCGCAACCAGGCAGAACAAGCCATCGCGCGACGAATCGAGCTTCTTTGCCCAGTGCGACACCGGCCGAAACGGAAGTTGCAGCGTGTCGGCAAACGCCTGGCGCTCAGCGTAGAGCGCATGGACCTGCGACAGGTCTGTTGGCTCAAGATGGCGAACAGTAATGGGTTGCATGGGTTGTTTCGCTCGGGTTGACGTCGGAATTAAACCGCGCCACGAAGCGGCATTGGCTACGGCTGGTTGGGCGGCAACGCGCCTGAGTTGAAATGCATTTGAATCACTGTGCCAGCTTATGTGACGCCAGCCTATTGAGGCTGACACCGGCCTCAGCAGCTTGCAAGGCCAATGTCTTGTGCAGTTGGGGAGGCACACGCACCATGAAGCGGCCACTGAATGATTTTACCGACAGCGGCTCGGGCACGACCTCGCCAGCAGCCTCCATGTCAGCCACACAATCGGCAACCACCTTGCGGATACCGGACAACGCCTTTTCAGGCGTACCTGCCAGCCAGCTAAGGCTGGCAAACTCAACGCAAGTTGCCACATATTCCTGGTCTTCCGCTGACCAGGAGACCCTATACGTGTACTGATCAGTCTTTTTCATGGCTCGACTCCAAGCGCTCAACTGCTGCCAGAACCTGCCGGACTTGGTAGGCCTTGGCGTTGCCCTTGCTCGATTGGATATTGACCCGAGGATCTCCGAGCCAGGGCGTTTTGTAGATGCGGTGACTTGTTCCGCTCTGACGGGGCTGGCCGAAGAAGTGTTCACAAACCTTGCAAAGATCAGCGAACCGGACCCCTTTCGGGTTTTCGCGCATCAGAGCGAGAATGTCGTTCACCTTCGGCACGCGGCAATGATACTACTAATGGTGCCAAATAAGTCGACTGAAAGCAAGGTCGCTTCGTGCCGCCCCACGTTTGCGTTCACCCGCGGGCAACAGGCGGCGAAGCCGGCTGTTGAATGGAAAACAATGCCGCTGTCGCAGCCGCGACCTTTGACCGCAACTACCAACTGCACCCGAAACACCTCACCCTCAAGGGCCTGCAACCCATTGCGGTGAAAGCCTGCTTGCGTGGGTATTCCGGCTCGGCCAGTACTTCGACATTCCACTGACGCGCTGAGCGTTGCACACTGACCCAGCCAGTCCGCACCGGCACCGCGCGTCGCCGAGCGCCAGTTTCCACACACCGAGCCGCGCGCCCGCCATCTGGTTGCTGACGAGGGAAAACCGGCCCTCGCCACAGCGCGCACCTGCCGCACGGTGGATGGCGGTTGTTCAGATGGCCCCTAACCTTATTCGTGCGGCTTCACCGCTTTGCTCGTGCCTTGGCCGGCCAAACACGAAGAGCACAGTGCCTGGCCGCATGCGTGAAGTCCTTGTCAGTGGTGAGGAGCGTCAGTTCGTGGCGCACGCACAGTTGAGCAAGCAGAGCGTCGATGGTGCCCAACTGGACGCCAGCTTTGCGGCACGCATTGCGCAGGGCTGCGGCACTGATATGGTCTTCCCGGTCTGGCTGAAGCAGCGGCAGAGCGGCAAAGCGTTCGATGATCCGGGCCTGCGCTTTCGGACCGGAGAAGCCCTGCAAGAGCTCCTGGAGGACCAGGCCTGTGGTGACGACGACCTCTGAGCCGAGCAAGGCGTCCTTGAGGTGGTGCACCTCTGGCTCTGTAGCCTCGGCATCGCGCCGGAGTGCGAGCGACCAGACGCTTGTGTCAATCAGGAGGGTCACTTGCGGCGGGACCGTTCGACCTTGTAGTCGAACGACTTGTCCCACTCGAGCTTGCCCAGCAGATCGACGACGCGACGCTGCTCTCGGCGGGCGATGAACTCCTGCAGCGCCATGGTGACGGCGGCCTTCTTCGTGCGCACACCGCTGACCTGAACCGCCCGGTCGAGGAGATCTGGATCGATTGCGAGATTGGTCGCCATGTGCGACTCCTTGTGCGGCGCCTTGTGCGAAAGTCTACGCACTTGGTGCGTTCAGCGCTACGCGGGGTACTCGTGGCGGCCGTTGGTGATGCCCAACGCCCCGGTTGCAGCGGACGGCCCGCTGCGACCGGGCGTTAGGGAAAGTCTGAACAAGCTGTCATTGCGAGGAGCGGAGCGACGTGGCAATCCAGAAATACTCGGAGAATCAAGACGCTGGATTGCTTCCCGCCACGGCCTTCGGCCCCGCAAAGCGGCTTCGGCTTGAACGAATTGTTGAACGAAGCCGCTACGCGGCAGCCGAGTACGCTCACCTCGCACATCCTCCTGGTGTGTCCGCGCGCTGCGCGTGATCTGTCCTTGTTCGTTATGTTCTTTGCTTCCATCGCCGCGGACTGCGGCTGCCATGCATCACCGCAACCACAACGATCGTCTCTTCGTGAACGCGATAGTAAACGCCAAATGGAAACCGGAGCGTCAAGGCACGACGTGTGTCCCGGTGCAACTGCGGGTATATGGCAGGTTGCTCGGAAATCTTTCTGAGAGTCCGCAGAACTTCGTCAAGAAACTCGTTGCCCAAGCCCGCGCGCTGTTGCTCGTACCACGTTGCCGCTCCCTCAATATCCTGCTCTGCTTCGGGCCGGACTCGGAGTTGGAGCGTCATAGACGCTTGCGGATATCTGCCAGCACTACTTCAGCGACTCGTCCAGGGTTGCAGTCCAGTTCATACGCGTCCAAACGCCGGTCGAGTTCCTCGCGCTGCTCGTCCGTAAGGGGCAGCGCCTCTTGGTCAAAAGCAATACTGTCCCAGAGTTCTTCAACCAAGCGGAGCCGCTGTTCGACCGGCAGGTCACGCAAGGTTGCGATGTTCATAGCCATTTCCTATTCCCGAAGAGTCTAGCTGCTACGCCAAGCCCTGTGAACATAACACCCTGCCAACCTGGGACGCCCAGACTCTCGCAAGCGCGGTTCGCTGTCAATTGCACCGTAACCGTCCGCCACAGCCCATCTGTCCGCGATCCGCGGGCTGCGGTTACTGTCAGCGGTGTTGGCGGGCGGGATCCAGCGATGCGGCGGCAGGGTGTCGAGGTGCTTATCGAGGGTAGTCGGCAAGCGGCGCAGGACGTCTTCGCGGCAGACGCGTGGGTTGTGGCCGTTGGCCTTGGCGCTCTCGACCGAGCGAGCCGCGCAGCGGCGATGCGAAGGCGTAGTGAGCGCAGCGAGCGCTGTCGCGAAGCGACCGAACAAGGCGTAGAAGATGCCAGCGGCGTGGCCGCCGCGTTCGCTGCCAGCGAACAACCAGTTCTTGCGGCCGATGTCAGCACACGCATCGCGGCCCACCTCACTGCACCACCAGGCACCGCGAGCGTGGCGCACTGACCGGACACAATCACGCCAGCACCCCGCGACACTGGACATCGGCGCCCGCATGCCGAGCCGTGCGGCCGCCCGCGATCCGGCCGCTGACGAGGAAAAACCGGCCATCGGTGCATCGCGCACCGGCCGCAACCACCAATCAGCCAGCGTGATCGCCCGCAGCGCCCCGCTCAGCCGTCGCAACGCCGATAGCTCAACGAATTTGTTTTCAGTGGGCGCTGCTCGCGCCCACGACCGGGCTCGTCCAACAAACGGTTCAGATCGTGGCTGCGCACGATCCAACCTTATTCGTTGGTCAGCGTCATGGCAGCGGCACCCCAAGGTCTTTGCATATCTTCCGTGCCAAGTGGTCGTTCACCTCGCTGTGTCGAGGAACAGCACTGCGTCTGTTCAAGGAAGGGTTATGCCACCACGAGTGGCTGCCGCCTTCCCGAAGAAGCGCGCAGCCATGAGAGGCAAGGTGTCGCAAGAAATCGCGACGCTTCATACCGCAATGCTTAGCTCTTCGTAGCCCTTGCCCGCAGCGTCCCGGGCATCCGTGCGGTTCATTTCCAGTGCTTCCATGAGAGTGACACGCAGGGTTTTCAGTAGTTCGTCGCGTGTGCGCTCCTGACAGTTGACACCAGGAACCTCCTCAACCCAACCAATCCACCAGGGGCCATCCTGCTTTACTACTGCTGTAAAATGTTGGTTCATGTCAACACCTCCGTAGGCAATTGTACCGCGACAATCGATCTGGCAATTTAACGGCCCAACGCTCGGCATCGGCGGTGGCGTGCAGACCACTCTGCGCAAGGTGGTCGCGGCGTGCGGGCTAAAAAAAACATCTCGCCGCACAGCCTGCGCCACAGTTACGCCACGCACCTGATCGAGGCTGGCGTCGATCTCATCGCGGTCCAGATAGACGGCTTCACCTTGGCGCGCGCGGTGAAGTCATGATCCGCCTCGCCACCCTCATCACCCGCTTTCACGCCGATCTCGTCGCCCGCTTTGGCGAGCGGCTCAGTGCCGATCAGCGGCGTGCGCTCAGCGCCATGCAGCGCTGTCGCAGCGCGGCCAGCCCAATGATGCAACTACGCTGCGCGGGCTGCGAACGGCACACGCTGGTACCGCACTCGTGCGGCCATCGCCTGTGCCCTCATTGCCAGCACCACGAGAGCCAGCAATGGCTGCAACGCCAGATGCAGCGCTTGGTCCCGGCCGATCATTTCCTGCTGACCTTCACCCTGCCGGCCGAACTGCGTGCGCTGGCCAAAGCCCGCGCCGATGTCGTGCTCGACCAGATCATGCACTGCGCCTGGAACACCGTGAATCAGTTCGCCCACAATGATCGGCAGTTGCAAGGCACGCCCGGCGCCATCGCCGTGCTGCACACCCACTCGCGCCGGCTCGACTACCACCCGCATGTGCATCTGGTCGTCCCGGCTGCCGCCATCGACGCCGACAAGAAACGGTGGCGATGCAAGCGGCGCGGCAAGAACGGCACCTATCTGTTCAACGCCAAGGCCCTGTCCACGGTGTTCCGGGCCAAGCTA
>PGZC01000035.1 GCA_002839995.1 Gammaproteobacteria bacterium HGW-Gammaproteobacteria-4
TTCCGAGGCGATGTAGGCATCGCCGCGCTGCTGCGCCAGCTTGTCGGTGATATTGAGCAGGCGTGAAAGATCATTGCCGACCGTGATATTGCCCTCCTGCCCTTTCACCGTCGGCAGTTTGTCGAGCAGTTCGCCCAACCGCGTTCGCAGGGCCGCCACATTCACGCCAGCCTGCGCCAGCATCGGCTTGGTCGAGCCCCCGGATTGATCGATCAGGGCGATCAGCAGGTGCGTTGGTTCGATCAGATTGTGATCGCGGCCGACCGCAAGACTCTGGGCGTCGGCCAGCGCCTGCTGGAAGCGCGAAGTAAGCTTGTCCATGCGCATGGAATTCTCCACAGGGAAGATGCGGCGGGGCCGCTGATGTCCCCTAGATGCGGCCGATGGACTGCGAATCAAGCTTTCGAATGATGGCGGTCAGGCATGGACGACACGACAAGCACTCGGCGTACCCAGGGCAACCGTTTGCCCAGATCGAGTACCGCCATGCTCAGCGCGCTGGCGAGCAGCACCTGCACCAGCAGCACCGGATCCACCGCGCCGAAACCGAATATGCCAGCGAGCGCGGGCACGGCGATGCAGGCCGTGGTTACCAGCGCGATGACGGCGGCGATCACCCAGAACGCGGTGTGCCCGCGCGCCAGCAGGTCGCGCCAAAGTGCGCGCTCGCTCGCCAGCAAACGCACCAGCATCAGGTTGCCGACGGTGAGCGCGACGAATGCCAGGGTGCGGGCCGCATCGGTATCGAAACCGGCCGCCAACGCACCGGCGTACAACGCGAAACAACCAGCGAAAATCATCAATCCGAAACCCGCGCCAAGCAACAACTGGCGCGTGCCGATCAACGGCTCGTCGCTGCGCCGTGGGCCGCGCTGCATCAGGCCACGGCTTTCCGGCAGGTTTTCGAAGGCGATCGAGCAGATCGGATCGACCACCATTTCGATCAACACCACGTGCAACGGCATGATCATTGGCGGCATGCCGAGCAGCAGCGGGGTGAGCGCGAGCAAAGCCACCGGCACGTGAATCGCGGCGATATAGATCAGCACCTTGCGCAGGTTCTCGAAGATGCGCCGACCCAGGCGCACGCCATCGACAATGCGACCGAAATCGTCGTCGAGCAAAATGATGCCAGCCGCCTCGCGCGCCACATCGGTGCCGCGTTCGCCCATCGCGATACCGATGTGCGCCGCCTTGAGCGCCGGCGCGTCGTTGACGCCGTCGCCGGTCATCGCCACCACTTCGCCAGCCGCCTTGAGCGCCTTCACCAGCCGCAGCTTCTGCTCGGGGCGGATGCGAGCGAACACCCGTACCCGGCGAATGGCAGCGGCCAGGGCGGCATCGTCGAGCGCATCGATGTCCGTGCCGGTCAAGGCGCCAGCGCTGCTGTCGATTCCGACCTCCCCGGCGATGGCGAGTGCGGTGGTCGGGTAATCGCCGGTGATCATCATCACCGCGATGCCGGCGGCGCGAACCTTGGTCACCGCAGCCGGTGCCGAGCCGCGCAACGGATCGACGAACGCAACCAGACCCTCGTAGTGCAGCGAAAACCCGCCCGGATCATCCGGCAACATGGCAACGGATGTTTCCCCGCTCGCCACCGCAAGAACCCGCAGTCCGCTATCGGCCAGACGCTGCACCTCGGCCAGCACCAACGCGATCTCGTTGCCCGTCATGCCACACAGCGGCAATACGGCTTCCGGCGCACCCTTGCAGGCGACCGCGCCGCTGCCATCGGTGCACTGCCAGACGCGCGTGATCGCCATGCGCTCTGCACTGAGCCCGTACTCGCGCGACAACTGCCAGTCCGGGTGCAGGTACTCGCTTCCCGATAGCGCGATTGTGGCCACAGCGGCGAGCGCGCTGTCCATCGGATCGTGCGCCTGGCGTTTGCTTGCCAGCAATGCGATTTCGAGCAAGCGATGGACCGATTCCGGCAGTCCGTGCTCGTGGCCATCGAGCTGCAGTCGCGTTTCGGCAGTTACCAGCGCCGCGAGGCGCATGCGGTTTTCGGTCAGGGTTCCGGTCTTGTCCACGCACAACACCGTTGCAGCGCCGAGCGTCTCCACCATCGCCGCGCGCCGCGCCAGCACCTTGACCGCTGCCATGCGCCACGCGCCCAGAGCGAGGAATACCGCCAACGCCATCGGAAATTCCTCCGGCAGCATCGACATCGCCAGGGCAATTCCGGAAAGCACACCCTGTACCCAGTCGCCGCGCAGCAGACCGTAGCCGAGCACCATCGTCGCACTGACCAGCAGTGCGCCCAATCCGAACAAGCGCACCAGACGCCCGATCGAGCGCTGCAACAAGGTTCGCTCGCTCTCGATCATCGCCAGCGACACACCGATCTGCCCGGAGGCCGTCGCCGGCCCGGTTCGATCCACGCACACCTTGGCGTGCCCGCGCACGACCAGCGTGCCGGCAAAGGCGTACGCCTGGTCGTCGCCACCGGGCACAGGCACCTCGGCGCTTTCCGCCTCGGCACGTGCGCGCTTATGCACCGGAACCGACTCGCCGGTGAGCAGCGATTCGTCGACGCCGAGATCATCGGCACGCAGCACCCAGCCGTCGGCCGCGATGCGCTCGCCCTCGCCGACGAGCAACAGATCGCCGGGGACTACCTCGCGAGCGGCGATACGCACCGCCTCGCCATCGCGCATCACCTTGGCGGTAGGCGCGCCCAGTGCGCGCAGGGCATCGAGCGCGCGCTCGCTGCGCGATTCCTGCACGACCACCAGACCCACGCTCAACGCTGCAAATGCCGCAAGCAGGATGCTTTCGCGCGGATCGCCGATCAACAGGTAGACCACCGCTGCCAGCACCAGCAACAGGAACATCGGCTCGGACAGCACCCCAACCAGAATGCGCCACAGTCCGCGGCGTGGCGCCTTGGGCAGCTCATTCGGGCCATGCTGCACCAACAACGCGCGCGCCTGCGCGCTGGTCAATCCGGTCGCTGACTCGGGCGGAATCGGCATCACCGTATCAGCATATGCCATCGGGCTGTTTGATGGCGAGTGGTTCGCGCCGCCCCGGTGCATCGTCTTGCCGCACCGGGGCGTGATGCACCTACCCTGCGCGCGCATTCACCCGCGATAGCGCCAATAACAGCACCGCCAACACCAGGTAAGCCGCCACGAACTGTGCCGCGATCATGGCACCGTGGCCGCTGAGCGACCACGGCCAATACACGCCACCGTGCGGTTGCACCGAATGGATGACGCCGAACGCAGTGAATGTTGCGGCCACCAAAAGCGCCTTGGCTGCGCGCCGCGGTTGCTGGTCGATCAGCGCCGCCAGCATCGTCGCCCACAACATCGAGGTGATGATGAAGCCGTTGCCGAGCACCACGATCGCCGCCAGTTCGCTGACGCCGTGGCGGGCGTCGTCGAACAGGCGTGCGAACTGCTCCGCCGGCACAACGCCCGGGTTGCCGAGCTTGATCGTCAACAGATAGGCGATTGCCGGCAGGAACGCAAACACCACCGCTGGCGCGTGCCGGGGCGGTGTTGCCGCGAACGCCTGCACCGCGATGTCGATGGCCACATAGATGATGATCGGCGCCAGCACCGCCAGCGGCAGCAGTTCCACCAACCCCGACACGTAGCCCAGCATGCCGCCAAAGCCGATGAACAACCCAGTGAGCAGGGTGTAGCCGCTACGTGCGCCCATGTGCTTGTACGCCGGCTGGCCGATGTACGGCGTGGTCTGCGCCACGCCGCCGCAAACGCCCGCGACCAGTGTGGACAGCGCTTCCACGAGCAGGATGTCGCGGGTGCGGTAATCGTCGCCCGCAGCGCGGGCACTTTCACTGACATTGATGCCACCGACCACCATCAACAGACCAAACGGCAGCACCAGCGCGAGGTAAGGCGACAGGTTGCGCATCCCATCGAGAAAGCCCAGGCCAGGCCATGGCAGCGCCAGCCGCAACTGCGGCAGGTGCGGCGGCAGGTAGCCGCTACCCAGCACCCCGGCACCGCCCAGACCGTAGTAGAGGGTCAGGCCAACGATGAACGCGAACAAGACCCCTGGTATCCGCCACGGCAGCGGCCCTTTCGCGATCAACACGTAAAGCAGCAGCCCGAGCGTGACAAAGCCCACCACCGGGACCCGCAACGCCTCCAGCAACGGCAGGAAGCCCATCAGCATCAGCGCAATGCCGGCAATCGATCCGAGCAAACCGGCGCGAGGAACCCAGCGGGTAACCGCGTCGCCGAAAAGTGCCAATACGAACTTGAGCACGCCCATCGCCACCAGCGCGGCCATGCCCAGTTGCCAGGTTGCCAACGCCGCCGCCTGCTCATCCATGCCGGCGGCCTTGAACCCGACGAATGCCGGGCCCAGCACCAGCAGCGCCATGCCGATCGAGGTCGGCGCATCCAGCCCCAGCGGCATCGCGGCAACGTCGTTGCGCCCGCTGCGGCGCGCGAGCCGCCGCGCCATCGCGGTGTAAAGCAGGTTGCCGATCAACACGCCAAGCGCGGTACCCGGAAACATCCGCGCAAACACCACTTCAGAGGGGAATCCGAACACGCCGATCAAGGCGCTGGCGATAAAGGCCAGAATCGTGAGGTTATCGACAACAAGGCCGAAAAAACCGTTGATGTCGCCGGCGACGAACCACGGCAGGCGACGGGATGGTGATGGCATGGCGAGGGCTCACGTCAAAGGCGCAAGTATCGCAGGCAATGCCTGCTTGTCATCAAGACCAGGTTCACTGCTGACCGGGAAAAAATAACAACCCATGGGTCCGCAAAGGACGCCAAGCGCGCAAAGGAGAGCACGAAGCCGAGTCCATAGGGATGCGTAGAGTGCAGCGAAACCCGCCAGTCGCCCACAGGGTGGGCTCCCACAGGTTAGCGCAACTGCACTTTGCAGGAGCAACCGTGTTGCCCTCTGGTGCCAGTGCGTGCTTTTGTGGGAACCGGCCTGCAGGCGAACAACGTTGCGGAAGCTTCGCGCGCGAGGCGCGCTCCCACATAGAGCGGTGTTGTGCCCTGTAGGAGCCCACCCTGTGGGCGACCGTGATGCGGTTTGCCGCCCAACGCCTTTATTTGCGTTTTTCGCGTCCTTTGCGGACCCAGCGTGCTTTACGCTATTCACGAGTTCGCAGGATGGGTTTCGCTACGCGATGGGCACGACTGCATGGATTCATGTCGCAGGCTGCGCGAGAGCGGCTTCTACCCATCCTTCGGGCTGCGTATCACTTTTGGGGCGTGCACCCGTTCACTGCCATTGCCCTATACGCGAGGCTCGGCCCAGTTCAACGCGCGAAAATCGAAGCCGCGCTCAAGCGTGGGTTTGACCACACGAAAATACGGCGAGATGTCGAAATCGCGTGGCGCAAACAGGCTGTGGTGGCGGATATGCAGCAACTCGCGCTGACTGGCGGACATCGGCTCACCGTTGCTTGACGCAATGACGTGCGGCAATAGCGGGTACTGCACCGACTGGAACGCCTGTGCGATCAGCGACGAACAGATCGCCCGGGTCGGATCGCCGCTGCCCAGTGCAAGCAAGCGGCGGCGTTTGTCCTGCGGCACCGGCGGCGTGCGGATCAGGTAACGGGCGAGATCGAATACGTTCTTCAGGTCGTATTGGTGGCCGACACGTTCCAGCATGTACCGGCACACCGTGTCGATTTCGTCCGCTGTCAAGCCAACCGGCCGACAGATGCGGGTATGGAAACGGCAATACTCCGACAGCGGAACCGAGCGCACGCCATCGTTCAAGTCCGCCTCGACCAATACCGGCGTCGCGACCGGATCGCTGCATCCGACCGGATCGGCAAAACACAGCGCCGCATGTGACCAGGTGGATTGGGTGATGTACTTGATCGCCGAACTGATCCGGCTGGTGCCTTCCACCAGCAACACATCGCCCTTGCGCAAGGTGGCTGCCAGCGCTTCGGGCTTGCTGGTCGATCCCGCCGACGCCGCACTCGCCGGTGCCGACAGGTAGCGCGCCAACCAGCGCCCGAGCCAACGTCTCGGCGTAATCATGCCCTGCCCTCCTCAGCTTGCGTCGGTCTCCTGGGTGACGAGCTCGGCGCCAATCTGGCTTGTTCACGCCCCACCCACCACGCACTTGAACACAAACCAGCGGCCACCAACACCCCAACACCGAACACTGCGGTCGGCCCGAACCCGGCCAGCAGTTTGTGCAGCCACACGAAGGCCAAGTCGCCGCCGCGATAGACCACGGTATCGATGGCCGCCTTGGCCTTGTAGCGCGCCTCGCGGCTGACCCGCGTATACAGCGTTTCGCGTGCCGGCTTCAACAGCGAAAACTCGCCGGCGCGGGTGACCACCTGCACCATCGCCACCAGAAGCGGCAGCGGCGATGCGGCCAACACCGAGAAGCCGAGCAATACCACTACCGCGGGGATCATCAACACCGGCGCCACGCCGAAACGCTGCAACAGGCCGCGCGTCAACAGCACCTGAACGACCAGGGTGAGCCCATTTATAAAAAGATCGAGGGTGGAGAAATAGGCCGTGCGTGCGGCATCGGTATCGAACTGCGTTCGTGCGATCGCTGCCTGCTCGTTGTATAACAGGGTGCCGACGCCGACGCCGAAGAACATCAGCACCGCCAGCGCGCGCAGCAGCGGCTGCTCGCGAATCAGGCGCAGGCCGGCAAGCACGTCGCCACCCATCGCGACCCCCGGTTTGAACCCGGTTTCGGCTTTCTCGCGCGCGTGCGCCCACGGTCGCAGCCGCTGGATGCAGACGATGCACAGCGCCAGCATGGATGCCGACAGCAGCAACAGATTGGCCACGCCGATATGCCCCACCAGGTTGCGACTCAGGATGGGACCGATGAACCCGCCCAAAGTGCCACCGGCACCGATATACCCGTACAGCCGTTTGGCATCGGCGTTGTTGAACACGTCGGCCATGAAACTCCAGAACACCGACACCGCGAACAGATTGAACACCGCCACCCAGATGAAAAACGCACCGCTGCGCCAGGCAAACGGCTGATGAAACGCCCAGTAGAAGAACAACAGGCAGGCGATGAATACGGCATACACCACCGGCAGGAATACCCGGCGCGGGTAACGGCTCACCAACGCGCCGTAAACCGGTTGCAGCAACAGCATCGAGATGAAGGTGCCGGTGAACAGGAGTTGCAGATTCTGCGTCGAGCCCAACGCATCGCGCACCGGCCGCAATACGTAGTATCCGGTGAGCAGGCAGAAGAAGTAGGCGAATGCCCAGCGCATCGGGCTCGACTCGCTCCACGCACTGCGCAGACCGCTGGCCCATCTGGCCAATGCATCGTTCATTCGGGACACCCATGGCGAGAGCCTGCGCACGGTAGCGTGAACCGGCACCCATTCGCCAGCTTTTGTGCGTACGCACATGGAGCATTTGCTCTACGCGCCGCGATTAGTGTCGAAACATTCCGAACGGGTTTGCATCGTGTACGACTACATCATCGTTGGCGCCGGCTCCGCAGGTTGCGTACTGGCCAATCGCTTGAGTGCCGATCCGGCGGTGAGCGTGCTGCTGCTGGAGGCAGGCCCAAGCGACTGGCACCCGTTCATTCACATGCCCGCAGGCATCGCCAAACTGGTCAGTCGCAAGGGCGTCAACTGGAACTACAACACGGCGCCGGTGCCGTCGCTCAACGGCCGCCGCCTGTGGTGGCCGCGTGGGCGTGTGCTCGGCGGCTCCAGCTCGATCAATGCGATGTGCTACGTCCGTGGTCACGCCAGCGATTACGACGAATGGGAACAGCTTGGCGCGCACGGTTGGGGCTGGGATTCGGTGTTGCCGTGGTTCAAGGCATCGGAAGCCAACAGTCGCGGCGCCGATTCGCTGCACGGCGGCGATGGCCCGCTCGCGGTCAGCGATCTGCGCTACACCAATCCGCTGTCGCAGGTGTTTCTCGACGCCACCCGCGAGGCCGGATTGCCTGCGACCGACGATTTCAACAGCCTCGAACAAGAAGGGTTTGGCTGGTACCAGGTCAACCAGCGCAACGGCGCCCGCTGTTCGGCGGCGACGGCGTATCTGGCGCCGGTGCGCACGCGGCCCAACTTGCGCGTCATCACCCGTGCCACCGCCACCCGTCTGGTCTACGAGGGCGACCGCGTCAGCGGTGTCGCTTACAGCGTCGCCGGGCGCGGCATCTTCTGCGAAGGGGCGCGCCGTGAGGTGATCCTCAGCGGCGGCGCGATCAACTCGCCGCAATTGCTGATGTTGTCGGGCATCGGCCCGGCCGACGAACTGCGCCGCCTTGGCATCGCGCAACGCGTCGATCTGCCCGGCGTCGGCGCCAACCTGCAGGACCACCTCGACGTATGCACATTGCACAAGTGCACCCAGCCGCTCACCTACGACCGCAACAACGATGTCTGGATCGCGCTGCAATACCTGTTTGCGCGACGCGGCCCCGGCACCAGCAACATCGCGGAAGCCGGTGGTTTTCTGCGCTCGCGGCACGCCGAGGATGCGCGCCCTGACCTGCAGTTCCATTTCGTGCCGGCACAACTGGATGATCACGGCCGCCATCGCCTGCCGGGCGATGGCTTCACCCTGCACGCCTGCGCCCTGCGTCCGCGCAGTCGTGGCCGCCTGTTGCTGCAATCGAACAATCCGCTCGATCCGCTGCGCATCGAGCCCGAATACCTTACCGACCACGAGGGCTACGATCTCAAGATGCTGCTGGAAGGGGTGCGGATTTCACGCGAAATATTTGCGCAACCGGCATTCGACGCCTATCGCGGCGATGAATTGTTCCCCGGCGAAGATGCGGCCGATGAATCCCGCCTGATCCAGTTCATCCGCGACAAGGCCGAGACCATTTATCACCCGGTCGGCACCTGTCGCATGGGCCGCAGCGACGATCCAGCGGCGGTGGTCGATCCCGAATTGCGCGTGCGCGGCGTCGATGGCTTGCGCGTGGTGGACGCCTCGGTGATGCCCAAACTGATCGGCGGCAACACCAACGCGCCGACGATGATGATCGCCGAGCGCGCGGCCGATCTGATCATCACCGCGCAAAGCGATCGGTAACCCGAGTGCATTGTGGCGTTCGGTCGCCCACAGTCATCTATAAA
The DNA here is from genome assembly GCA_002839995.1 of Gammaproteobacteria bacterium HGW-Gammaproteobacteria-4. Lineage (GTDB taxonomy): Bacteria > Pseudomonadota > Gammaproteobacteria > Xanthomonadales > Xanthomonadaceae. Next base: position 9,077 of record PGZC01000035.1, read on the forward strand.
CCCCGTCAATCACGAAGTCCCTCGTGCCAGCAGGAGCAAGAGCGGATAGTCCGCAAAGAACGCAAAGGGCGCAAAAAAAAGCGAGTCACGATGTGGGCTTTCCTTTGCGCACCTGGCGTCCTTTGCGGACCATTCGCTTTTCCGAGCCCCGAGCCCCGAGCCCCGAGCCCCGAGCCCCGAGTCCCGAGTCCCGAGTCCCGCCGCCATGATCGGTAAAGTTCGACGGCTGCTTGCTCACGCGCCGGGAAGCGCCAGATCCTTGGCGCGCAATGGCGTAAAGGCCCCGTTCTCGAACCGGCGCAACGCAGGCTGGATAGTGGCGTCGTCAGGCAATGGCGAACCTTCACGCAGATGCGCCCACATCCGGTCCAGCGCGCGATAGCCATACGCCAGCATCGGCACGTAACGGGCGGTCATCTGCGGCAGGCCGAGAAACCCGTCGAAATGCTGGGCATCGGCCACCGTCCACAAGCGCACCGGGCGTCGTTGCGCCTGCGCCGCACGCACCCACGGTTCGGAACTGAACGCTTGCGGGATCAGGCCATCGTCGCGGCCGTGGACAACGATGATCGGCAAGCCCTCGCGCGGCATCGTCGCCTGGGTCCGCTGCACACCTTCGATCAACCGCGCGGATGCACCGCCCTGCCCGTCCCACAACCCGCGCAGACAACGCGCAACCGCAAATCCCGGGTCGGCGCCGACTTCCGCCAGACCATCGACCAGACCCAGCCCGGCACCTGGCGGTATCCCGGAACCATCCGCCCACCATGTGGCACGTTCGGCGTCGCTGGCTGTGGCCGGCTTGCCGTCGCTGCCAACGGCAACGAAGCGGGCGGCGCACGGCATCGGCGCCGCGCCGGTTCGCGCGTAGGCCGCGGCGTAGGTTGATCCGACCGCGCGCCAGACATCGAACACCGTGGAGAATGCGGCGGCAGTCAAGGCCCCATCGCTCCAGCCGTTGCCGCGCAGGATGGCAAGCGCTTCGGCCGCCTGCTCCAAAGGTGTGACCGAATGCAGCACGCCCGCTGCATGCAGATTGCCGCAACGCGCCTGTGCGGCCACCGGCGCCAAGGCACCGAAGCCGGCGAACGGCGCCTGCGCGAACTCGGGCGCCTGCAACGCACAGGGCGCGAGCAGGCCGGCTTGCGTCGCGTAATCGAACAACGGCCGCCCCGCAGCGGCGTAGATGTTCGGCGAAATGGCAACGACGCCGTCGAGCCAGGGTTCCGCGTCCTCGCTGGCGCGCAATACCGCACCGCCGCCGTTGGATACGCCCACCGCGATCACCCGGGTATTGGCAAAGGTGAACGGCGCCTGCATCGGATAGCTGCGATCGAGTGCTTCCAGCGCAAACTGCGCGGCCTGCTTGACGTGACGGCCCCAGTCCGCTTCGGGGTTGTCGCCCGAATGCGCGTGTTTGCTCAAGACCGGCGACGCACCGTCATCATCGGTAATCGGCGGATTGAATGCCAGATCGGGGCCAACCGAGCGGGTACCGTCCAGTGCCACACCGGTGCCGCTGGCGACATCGAAGTAATCGGTACCAGCACCCTTGTCGGTGTAAGCCACCGCGCAGCCATGCGGCAAGCCCCAGGCGCCAGCCAGCGCGATCGCGCCATAAATGCCGCGCGAGCCCGACGACGCCGACACCACGATGCACCGCGCCGCGTGATCGAAGCTGTCGGGAAGCTGCACCATCACCCGATGCGGCTGGCTCGCACCCGGCACGGTTCGCAACGCGTGAAATTCGCGACCCGGCACCGCCGCCAGGCTGCCGTAAACCGCGCCGTAACCGCCGCCCGGGCTGAGATCGGCAATGCCACGCCAGTTGCTCCAGATCGCGCGTCGGCGCAAATCGCCGGGCGACGGGCGTGCCGGGTCGGCGAACACCGGTGGCATTGCCGAACGCAGGCCATCGCCACCCAGACCCGCGGTCAGCAGGTCGTCGTTGTCGCGATGACTGGTCACTCGCACGGCATCCACCTCACGCGGCATATCCAACGACGCGGTTTGCGCCGCGCAACCGGCAAGGCCGATGACGATTACGGCTGGAATGAATAGTTTCATCCGCACACGTTACCGCGGATGCTGCGCTCCGGCATCGTACTTTGGTACCAGTACAGTACAGTGCATTCCGCGACCCGACAGGTGGCGCGCCGATGGAACAACGCGGCACCCGTCGCAATACGGTAAACCCGAACCAGGCATTACACTTCTGCCATGACCCATCTTCTGATCGCCGACGATCACCCGCTGTTTCGCGCCGCGCTGGGTCAGGCGGTGGCCGGGACCCTTGCCGACGTACGCGTCGCCGAGGCCGGCAATCTGAGCGAGGCATTGGCAGCGCTGGCCGCGATGCCGGAAATCGATCTGGTGCTGCTCGATCTGCACATGCCCGGAAACCATGGCCTGGCCGGGCTGGCGGCAATCCGCGCGCAGTATCCGACGGTGGGCGTGGTGGTGGTTTCCGCCAACGACGATCCGCAAGTGATCCGGCGCGCGCTCGATCACGGCGCGGCGGGCTTCATCCCGAAAAGCGCCGGCCTTGAAACGCTGCGCGATGCCATAACCTGCGTACTCGGCGGCCAGCCCTGGCTGCCGCCATCGCTACGCGGTGCGGTAGCGAACGCCGGTTCGCGGCCGCGCGACACCGAATTGGCGGCACGTCTGTCCAGCCTCACCGCACAGCAGTTCCGGGTATTGGCCTTGGTCGCGGACGGTTTGCTCAACAAGCAGATCGCGGACCGGCTCGACATCCAGGAACGCACGGTCAAGGCACACCTGAGCGTGATCTTCGAAAAGCTCGGTGTTCGCAACCGCACCCAGGCCGGGGTGGTGTTGCGCGAATTGTCGCTGAGCGACCCGGCGGCGCGGCTTGCGCCGTAGGGAACCTCTTGAAACCTACTGCGCGACCCGATTGCTGCGTTGCGCGGTGCTCGGAATCCTCATGTACGAGAAAGTACACTCCGGTTCCTGCGCTCCGTGCGCCTTGCACTCGGGCCGCTCGCTACAGTTTCAAGAGGATCCCCGTCATGCGAAGTCATCTCACATCGATCTGCCGGCACGCAGCAGGCGATCCAGCGCCGAGCGCAACGCCAACGGCTTGAGCGGTTTGTGCAGCAACAGCAGGCCGGCATCGGTCACCGCGCGGTTCACGGCATCACTGTGATCGGCGGTGATCACCAGCGCTGGAATGGAACCGAACCGTGCGCACAAACGCCGCCACACGGCCAGACCGGTATCGCGCGCGTCGAGATGGTAGTCGAGCACCAGCAACGCCGGGCTATGTTCTGCGCATAGTGTTTCCGCCTGCGCGCCATCGCGCGCCGACGTTACCGAAAACCCCCATGTGCTCAGCAAGGCTTCCATCGCGCGCCTGACGCTGAGGTCGTTATCGACGACAACGATATTGCCGGTGGCGGCAACCGGGGTCGGCACGAGTGGAGCCGCCACGTCGGAAGTGCCGCTGGCGGCGAGGGGCACGCGCACCGCAAACAGGGTGCCGCGTCCGGGCCACGAATCCAGCCGCAAGGGATGATCCAGCAGCCGCGCCATGCGTTCGGCAATCGACAGACCAAGACCCAGGCCTTGCCCGCGCGCATCGTCGCCACGACGAAACTCCTCGAAAATCAGGCCGTGTTCGCCCGGCGCGATCCCCGCGCCGGTGTCCCAGACCTGAATCTCCAGCATGGCACCGCGACGCCGAACCCCCAACAGCACACGGCCACGTTCGGCATAACGCACCGCATTGGACAGGAAATTCTGAAGCACCCGGCGCAACAGCGCCGGGTCGGAGTTCGCCCAGTACCGCGTCGGCCGGTAATGCAAACGCACCTGCCGCTCGGCAGCCAGCACGCCAAATTCGGATGCCAGATGATCGAGCACGTCGCGCAGGGCAAAATCGCGGCGCTGCGGTTCCATGCCACCGGCATCCAGACGCGACAGATCGAGCAACCCGGCAAGCAGCGATTCGGTCGAAGCGAGCGCGCCGCGAACATGATCCACCGCATCGCGGTATTCCTCGTGTCGCAATCGTTGCGCCAGCGCATGATTGAACAACTGGGCGGCATGCAATGGCTGCATCAGATCGTGTCCGACCGCCGCCAGAAACCGGCTCTTGCCGGCGTTGGCCTGCTGTGCCGCGCGACTGGCGGCCTCCAGCTCGACGGTACGCTCGCGCACGCGTTGCTCCAGCGTTTCGTTGGCGCGGCGCAGGGCGTCCTCGGCGCGGCGAAAGGCGGTGACATCGGTAAACGTCGCGACGAAACCGCCGCCCGGCATCGGGTTGCCGCGAATCTCGACGATCGAACCATCGGGAAACTTGCGTTCGGACAAATGCGCGGTACCGGCCCGCATATGCGCCAGACGGCGCTGGACCAACGCTTGCACCGAAGGCCCTGCCGGCAACACCGTGCCGGCAGCGAAGGCGGCCAGATCAGCGATGGGGCGCCCGACCTGCACCAGTTCGGAGGGGAATCCGAACAGCTCGACATAGCGTCGATTCCAGGCCACCAGACGCAGATCGCGATCGACCACGCTGATGCCCTGGCTCATGTTCTCCAGCGCCGCCTCCAGCACCTGTTGATTGAATCGCAACGCCTGCGAGGCCTCGCCGACGATGGTGACCACGGTATCCAGATCGCGCCCCGCCTCGCGCCGCGCCGCATCGAACAACAGCCGGGTGGACGCGGCACCAAGCACCGACGACAGTTCGCGTTCGACCGCCGTCGCCAGTTGCGCGTCCGTCGTCGTGCCAGCATCGAACAGGGCACGCACGCGCTCGCCCGGCAACAGGCGCGATGCAATGTCGCGCAACTGCGGCGTGGCCAAACCCAGGCCGGCGCGGCGCACCGGCCCGCGACCGCGCGTGGCCCAAAGCAAGGTTGCGATCGGACCGAACAACAGGCTCAACGCCACCGCGCGTCCCAACCGGCTCCAGCCGGTCAGACCGAACAGGCTGTCGGGCGCCAGCCAGATCCAGCCGAACGGACCTTCGCGCAGCCATGCCGGGGTCGCACCCATCGCCTCCATCAACGCGGGCAACGGCAATGCCCAGAACCAGAACGCAAAGCCGACCGCCAGTCCGAAAATCACCGCACGCGATGGCGTATTGGGCCGCCACATCGCGAAACCCAACGCCGGCGCCAACGTACCCAATGCCGAAAACGACACGGCGCCCATGTCGGCCAGCGCATCGTTACCGCCGACCAGCCGGTTGTATGTCCACGCCAGCAGCAGCACCGCCAGAATCGCAAACCGCCGTTGCATCAGCACCGCGCCGCGCAGGTCACGGCCCGCACGCAGGGCCCAACGCTGTTGCAGCAACACCGGTGCGATCCAGTGGTTGCCGATCATCAGGCTGAGCGCCAACGTGGCCAGAATCACCATGCCGGTCGCCGCACTCAGACCGCCGAGAAACGCAAGCAGCGCCAGGCCATCGTGGCCCTGACTGAGTGGCAGCGCCAGCACATACAGATCCGAAGGCACCCCCAATGCCGCCAGATGATTCTGGCCGGCGCGCGCCAACGGCAGGATCGGCAACGCGATCAGCAGCATGTACAGCGGAAACAACCAGCGCGCAGTGCGCAGGTGTCGCTCGTCCTGGCATTCGACCACGCCGACGTGAAACTGGTGCGGCAAGGTGAAAATGGCGAGAACGCCGAGCATCACCAATGGCGTAAAGCCGTCAGCGCTAGCCACCGGCGGCGGCGGCGCCGTTACGACATCATCGAGACCGAACGCGACAAACACACCGAGCGCGAGCATCGCGCCCAGCTTGAGCAGCGACTCGAACGCCATCGCCAGCACCAGGCCGCGATTGTGCTCGGCGGCCGAGGCCCGGCGCGTGCCGAACAGCATGGCGAACACCGCCATCGCCAAGGCGACATACAGTGCGCTGTCCTGCCACGGCGGCAGACTCCCGCTTGATGTCCGCGTCAACAGGCCGTGGCTCATCGCCACTGCCTTGAGTTGCAGCGCGATATACGGAACCATCCCGACCACGGTGACCACCGTTACCGCCGCCGCCAGCCACGAATCCTTGCCCAGCCGGGTCGCGATCAGGTCGGCAAGCGAGGTGGCATTGTGCTCCCGCGCCATGCGTACGAGGCGCTGCAGCAGACCGATGCCGAACACATAAAGGACGATCGTGCCGACGAAGGTCGGCGGCAGCCACCAGCCCGAACGCGCGGCCTGGGTGACGGTGCCATAGAACGTCCAACTGGTGCAGTACACCGCCAGCGACAATGCGTACACCACCCCCCAATGGCGGGCAAAGATTCCGGGGCGGCGTTCGCCCCAAACCGCGGCGCCGAACAACAGGCCGAGCCAAAGCAGGCCCGCGACAATCAGCACGTTGGCGCTCAACAACAACCCTCCCGGGAAACCCCACCATGGACGGCAAGTGTATGCGCTCGTACTGGCTCGATCGCACACACCGCGCCCCACCGCGACCACCCGCGCGGATGCCGCTTTAGAGTGATTGCTTTACACTTGTGCCCACGGCGTGCCCGACAAATCCATGTGGCAGCCGTCTTGCGTCATACCAATCAAATATTTGCGACACGAATTGCACGTAGAACATCAACCTTGAGTTTGCGCGCAGTGCGCTGTTGGCAACGTCTGGAGTCGTCTCGTCATGATCTTTGAAACCATCGATGCCTCGGGCCACGAGGAAGTCGTGTTCTGCCACAACAAGGATGCCGGCCTGAATGGCATGACCTACAAGGCCGCCGTTTCCGGCCTGAACCTGGGCGGCGGCAAGGCGGTGATCTGGGGCGACCCGAACCACGGCAAATCCGAAGCCCTGTTTCGCGCATTCGGTCGTTTCATCAACTCGCTCAATGGCCGCTACATCACCGCCGAAGATGTCGGCATCGATGTCAACGACATGGAATATGTGCTCAAGGAAACCGAGTTCGTTACCGGCGTGCATCAGGTGCATGGCGGCTCGGGCGATCCATCGCCGTTCACTGCCTACGGTGTGTTGCAGGGCCTTATGGCCGCGCTGAATCACAAGCACGGCGACGAAGAAGTCGGCAAGCGCAGCTACGCGGTGCAGGGCGTCGGCCATGTCGGCATGGAGTTCGTGAAGCTGCTGCACGAGCGCGGCGCCAAGGTGTTCGTCACCGACATCAACCCGGCGCTGGTGCAGAAGGCAGTCGATGAACTCGGCTGCGAGGCGGTGGCTCTGGAAGACATCTACGATGTCGATGCCGATGTCTACTCGCCGTGCGCGCTCGGCGGCACCGTGAACGATAAAACCATCGACCGGATCAAGGCCAGGATCATTTGCGGCGCCGCCAACAATCAGCTCGCCAGCAACGAAATCGGCGATGAACTGACCCGTCGCGGCGTGCTGTATGCGCCGGACTACGCCGTCAACGCCGGCGGCCTGATGAACGTGTCGCTCGAAATCGACGGCTACAACCGCGAACGCGCGATGCGCATGATGCGCACCATCTATTACAACGTCGGCCGTATTTTCGAGATCGCCGATCGCGATGGCATTCCGACCTACAAAGCCGCCGATCGCATGGCCGAGGAGCGCATCGCCGCCATCGGCAAGCTGCGCCTGCCGCACCTGGGCCAGTCGGCGCCGCGCTTCATGGGCCGCCGCCAATCCTGAGGGCGACAACGCATGCGTAGTTTTTCATTGGGCGAGGATATCGACGCACTGCGCGATGCCGTGCGCCGCTTCGCCGATGCCGAGATCGCTCCGCGTGCCGCACAGATCGATATCGATAATGCGTTTCCGCCCGATCTGTGGCCCAAGCTCGGCGACCTCGGCCTGCTTGGGATCACGGTACCGCCACAGTACGGCGGCTCGGGGATGGGTTATCTCGCGCACCTGGTGGCCATGGAGGAAATCTCGCGCGCTTCCGGCAGCGTTGGCTTGAGCTACGGGGCACATTCCAACCTGTGCGTGCAGAACCTGTCGCTCAATGCCAACGATTCGCAGCGCAGCCGCTACCTGCCCCGGCTGTGCAGCGGCGAATGGAAAGGCGCATTGGCGATGAGCGAGCCCGGCGCCGGTTCCGACGTGGTCGGCTCGATGAGTTGCCGCGCCGAAAAGCACGGCAATGTGTGGATCGCCAATGGCAACAAGATGTGGATCACCAATGGCCCGGAGGCCGACGTACTGGTGGTCTACATGCGCACCGCCGGCAAGGATGCCGGCAGCCGCTGCATGACCGCGTTTATCGTCGAACGCGGGATGAAGGGTTTTTCTGTCGCACAGAAGCTCGACAAACTCGGCATGCGCGGCTCCAACACCTGCGAATTGGTGTTCGAGGACTGCGAAATTCCGCAAGAAAACGTGCTGGGCGAAGTCGACCAGGGCGTCAGGGTGCTGATGAACGGCCTGAACACGGAGCGGTTGGTGCTCAGCGGCGGCCCGCTGGGGCTGATGCAGGCGGCGCTCGATGCGACTGTGCCGTACGTGCGCGAGCGCAAACAGTTCGACGTTGCGATCGGCAGCTTCGGCATCATGCAGGCGAAACTGGCCGACATGTACACCGCGCTGCAATCGAGCCGGGCGTTCGCCTACCAGGTGGCGCGCGACTACGACGTCGGCCGGCGCAGCCGCGTCGATGCGGCGAGTTGCCTGCTGCACGCATCGGAAGCCGCGGTGCACGTTGCGCTTGAGGCCATACAGTCGCTCGGCGGCAATGGCTATATCAATGAATACCCGACCGGCCGCATCCTGCGCGATGCCAAGCTCTACGCCATCGGCGCCGGCACCAACGAGATCCGCCGCATGCTGATCGGTCGCGAGTTGTTCGAGGATCGCAGCTGATCCATCCGGCCAATTTGCTGCATTGCGCCATCCGGCGCGATAATCGGGGTTTCCACCCCACCCGCACTGGAGCCACCCCATGAGCGATATCGTCATCGTCGGTGCCAAGCGCACCGCCATCGGATCCTTCCTCGGCCAATTCACCGGCGTGCCGACGACCACCCTCGGCGCTACCGCCATCAAGGCGGCCCTTGAACAATCCGGCGTGGCGGGCGACGCGGTTTCCGAAGTCATCATGGGTTGCGTGTTGCCGGCCGGTCTGGGCCAGGCACCCGCGCGGCAGGCTGCGATCGCCGCCGGCCTGCCACTGGCCGCCGGCTGCACGACGATCAACAAGGTCTGCGGTTCGGGCATGAAAGCCATCATGCTGGGCCATGATCTGATCGCGGCCGGCAGCGCGACCGTGGTGGTTGCAGGCGGCATGGAGTCGATGACCAATGCCCCGCACCTGCTCAACGGCTCGCGCACCGGTATCCGCTACGGCAGCGCCGAGTTCATCGATCACATGGCCTGGGATGGCCTGACCAACCCGTACGACAAGCAGTCGATGGGTGTGTTCGGCGAGATGTGCGCCGACAAATACGATTTCACCCGCGAAGAACAGGACGCCTTCTCGGCGGAAAGCGTGCGTCGCGCCAAGGCAGCGCAGGAGAGCGGTGCGTTCACCGCCGAGATCGCTCCGGTAACGGTTGCCGGGCGCAAGGGCGATGTCGTCCACGCCAGCGACGAACAGCCCGGGCGCTCGGACATCGCCAAGATTCCCAGCCTGCGCGCCGCGTTCAAGAAAGACGGCACCATCACCGCCGCCAGTTCATCGAGCATTTCCGACGGCGCTGCGGCAACCGTGCTGATGCGTGCCGACACGGCAAAGCAGCACGGCCTCGCACCGCTGGCCCGGATCGTCGCCCATGCCACCCATTCACACGCGCCGGAATGGTTCACCACTGCGCCCGTCGATGCCATCCGCAACGTATTGGCCAAAGCGGGCTGGAGCGTTGCCGAGGTCGATCTGTTTGAAGTCAACGAGGCGTTCGCGGTGGTGGCGATGGCGCCGATCCGCGAGTTGGGCATCGCCCACGCCAAGCTGAACGTGAATGGCGGTGCCTGTGCGCTCGGTCACCCGATCGGCGCCTCGGGCGCGCGACTGGTCGTTACCCTGATCCATGCGTTGCAGCAACGCGGCCTGCGCCGTGGTGTCGCGGCACTGTGCATTGGCGGTGGCGAGGCGACTGCGATCGCCATTGAACGGCTCTGACATGAGACATTCGCACTGCCTATTGACACTGGCGCGCTTCGGCTCATGATGGTATGGCGCAATCGCGCACTGCCCAACCCTGACGAGAAATGAGGATTTTGCATATGTCAATCAACAAGAGCTTGCTGGCCGTCGCCCTCGCATTCGCTCTGGCTGCTTGCTCCGGCCCAGCGCCAGAGCCGGCTGCCGAGCCCGAAACGGCAGCAGCCGACGCCGGCACTGCTGCCGACGCTGCTGGTGAGGCTGCCGATGCGGCCGGAACCGCAGCAGACGCGGCGGGCACGGCGGCTGACGCCGCCGCAGCTGCCGCCGACTCCGCAAGTGAAGCCGCAGAGGCTGCCAACGCGGCGGCTGGTGACGCGGTGGAAGCTGCTGGTGATGCCGTTGATGCCGCAGGCGAAGCGGTAGACGAAGCCGCCGAGGACGTCAAGGAATCCAGCGGTGGCTGATGCCAACCGCGCTCCTGCGCGGTAAAACGTCTCAAACAAGGCCCGCTTCGGCGGGCCTTGTGTTTTTTGCGTCACCCACGTTGATCTTGGGTATCCTTGACTGCCCGAATCCACCGCCATGCCCATGCCTATTCTGAAATCGCACATCGACAATCGTTCGGCAGAATTCATTGCCAACGCCGAACACCTGCGTGGCCTGGTCGCCGAGCTGCGCCAGCGCCTCGCCCAAGCGGCACTGGGCGGCGGCGAGGCGGCGCGCGACAAGCACACCGCACGCGGCAAGCTGTTGTCACGCGATCGCATCACCGCCCTGCTCGACCCCGGCTCGCCGTTCCTGGAGCTGTGTCCACTTGCCGCCGAAGGCATGTATCACGACGCCGCACCCGCAGCCGGCCTGATCGCCGGCATTGGCCGCGTCCACGGCAGCGAAGTCATGGTGCTGGCCAACGACGCGACGGTGAAGGGCGGCACCTACTTCCCGATGACGGTGAAAAAACACCTGCGCGCACAGGAAGTCGCGCGCGAGAATCACCTGCCCTGCGTCTATCTGGTGGATTCGGGCGGCGCGTTCCTGCCGCTGCAAGACGAGGTATTCCCGGACAAGGAGCACTTCGGACGGATTTTCTATAACCAGGCGCGCATGAGCGCGCACAACATCCCCCAGATCGCGGTGGTGATGGGTTCATGTACGGCCGGCGGCGCTTACGTTCCAGCAATGTGCGATGAAAGCATCATCGTGCGCGAGCAGGGCACGATCTTTCTCGGTGGCCCGCCGCTGGTGAAGGCCGCCACCGGCGAGGTGGTGGACGCGGAGTCGCTGGGCGGCGCCGACGTGCATACCAGCGTTTCCGGTGTCGCCGATCACTTCGCCGAAAACGACCGCCATGCGCTGGAAATCGCGCGTGAAACGGTGCGACATCTCAATCGGCGCAAGACGATGCCGCTGGCATTGCAGGCATCGCGCGAGCCAGCCTACCCGGCCGACGATCTGTACGGGATCGTGCCGCACGACACCCGGCGGCCGTTCGATATCCGCGAGGTGATCGCTCGCCTGGTCGATGGCTCGGAGCTGCACGAATTCAAGGCGCGCTACGGCAAAACCCTGGTCTGCGGCTTTGCGCACGTGCACGGCTATCCGGTGGGCATCATCGCCAACAACGGCATCCTGTTTGCCGAGAGCGCGCTCAAGGGCGCGCACTTCATCGAGCTGTGCAACCAGCGCAACATCCCGCTGCTGTTTTTGCAGAATATCACCGGGTTCATGGTCGGCAAGAAATACGAGAATGCCGGCATCGCCAAGGACGGCGCGAAAATGGTCACCGCGGTGGCCTGCTCGCACGTGCCCAAGTTCACGGTGGTCATTGGCGGCAGCTTCGGCGCCGGCAATTACGCCATGTGCGGTCGCGCCTATGGCGCGCGGTTCCTGTGGATGTGGCCCAACGCACGGATCAGCGTCATGGGTGGCGAACAGGCCGCTTCGGTGCTGGCCACGGTCCGGCGCGACGGCATCGAGACCAAGGGCGGAACCTGGAGCGGCGACGAAGAGGAAGCGTTCAAGGCGCCGATCCGCGAGCAGTACGAAACTCAGGGAAACCCCTACTACGCCACCGCGCGACTGTGGGACGACGGCATCATCGACCCGGCAGACACCCGGCGTGTACTGGGCCTGGCGTTGTCGGCGAGCTTGAATGCACCAATCGAGAGCGAGCCGTTCGGCGTGTTCCGGATGTAACAACCAACAACCTGCCGGGCTTGGCCGACCAGGAGACGAGAGCCGTTTTCTTCGCTTCGCTCGGTCGGTTGCTTCGCAACAACGCCTGCCGCGCAGGCTACGCTGGACCGCTTCGCGGTTACGCGGCGTGTCGCTCCGACACTTCGCCGATACACGGTTCGCTTGGTCGCCCACAGGGTGGGCTCTCACCAAACGGTTGCGCTCACCTGTAGGAGCCCACCCTGTGGGCGACCTGCTGAAAACGTTGCCGCCACGGACACGAAAACGGTCAGTGACTGCCCGCCTTGTCGCAGCCACCACACGACGCCCCGACCGCACACGTTGCCGCCATGGCGGGTGGTGGCGCCAGCATTCGCCCGAGGCGCCGCTGCCACGCTGGCCGCGACGCCGACAAAAAGTGCAGCGCCAGACGCACCCTCAACGCGCGCAGCGCAGACGGAAACTGGCGCCGGACGATATAGGCCACGCTCCAGCCCAAGGCGACGGCCAACAGCAGGTATTGCAGCGCCATGCTTTGCATCTCAGCCCGCTCCAAGCCAGAGTGCCACGCGGTAGGTTAGCAATGCCGCCAGATAGGCGAGCGCGAACAGGTATCCGGCGGCGATGCCCACCTGCCGCCAGGAATTGGTCTCGCGCCGAATCGTGGCCAGTGTCGAGACGCACTGCGGTGCGTAGACGAACCAGACCAGCAGCGCCAGTGCCGTTGCCAGCGACCAGTCCTGTGCCAGCAGCGGCGCCAGCGCCTGCGCCGCCTGATCGTCGGCCGCAACCGCATAAACGGTAGCCAGCGACGACACCATCACTTCGCGCGCGGCCATGGTCGGAATCAGCGCAATGCAGATGCGCCAGTCGAAACCGATCGGCGCGAACAGCAATGTCATCGCGTGACCGATGCGGCCGGCAAAACTGTAATCGATCGCTGCGCCGGCAGCGCCCTCGGGCATGCCCGGGTAAGAGAGCAGGAACCACAGCAGCACGGTCATCGCCAGAATGACGCCACCGACCCGGCGCAGGAAGATCGCCGCCCGCTCCCACAATCCGAGCAGCAAATCGCGAATATGCGGCAGACGGTACGACGGCAGCTCCAGCAGCAATGGGTGTTCGCCGCTATCGCGGCGCCATTTTTTCATCGCCCAGGCCACGGCCAGCGCGCTGACAATGCCGAACGTGTACAGCGAGAACAGGACCAGGCCTTGCAGGTTCAATACGCCCAACACCTGTTGTCGGGGGATGAACGCACCGATCAACAGCGCATACACCGGCAGCCGTGCCGAGCAGGTCATCAACGGCGCTACCAGGATGGTGGCCAGCCGGTCGCGCGGGTCGGCGATGGAACGCGCCGCCATGATGCCGGGCACCGCGCAGGCGAAGCTCGACAGCAACGGGATGAACGAACGCCCGGACAGACCCGCCGACGCCATGGTGTGGTCGAGCAGGAATGCGGCACGGGGCAGATAACCGCTTTCCTCCAGCAACAGGATGAAGGTGAACAGGATCAATATCTGCGGCAAAAAGACCAGCACCGCACCGATGCCCGCGATGACCCCGTCCACCAGCAGGCTGCGCAACGGCCCATCCGGCAACGCGCCGTACATCCACACGCCCAGGTTTCCGATCACGCCGTCGATACCATCCATCAACGGCGCCGCCCAGATGTAAACCGCCTGGAACATCACGAACATCAGGCTGGCCAAAACCACCAAGCCCCAAACCGGATGCAACAGAACCCGGTCGAGACGCTCGTCCAGTACCGGGTCGTGCGCCGGCAGTTGCACCGAACCGGCAATCAAACGCCGCACCTCGGCGTGCATTTCCGGCTTGGTCAGGACTACCGCGCTCGCCGCACCCGCCTCCCAGGAAAACGTATCGAGCGCCTGTACCAGCGCATCGGTGCCACCGCGACGCACCGCGATCGTCTCCAGTACGGGCAGGCCGAGACCAGCGGACAGCGCGGCGGTATCGATGGCAATGCCCCGCCGCGCCGCGGCATCCATCATGTTCAGAGCCACGACCATCGGCCGGCCCAGCGCGCGCAATTCCAGCACAAAACGTAGATGCAGGCGCAGGTTGGTAGCGTCGACCACGCACACCATGATCTCCGGCGCACGCTCATCGGGATGCATGCCGCGGCAGACATCGCGGGTGATCACCTCTTCCAGGCTGACCGCATCCAGGCTGTAGGCGCCCGGCAGATCCAGCACCCGATAGTGACGCCCTGCGGCCGAGAGAAAGTGCCCTTCCTTGCGCTCGACGGTGACGCCCGGATAGTTGGCGACCTTCTGCCGACTGCCGGTGAGCCGGTTGAACAGCGCGGTTTTTCCGCAATTGGGGTTGCCGACCAGCGCGATGTGCATCGCCGCGGCGCTCATGGTGCGGGCGCTCCCAGCGCAACCCGCACCCGGTTGGCTTCGGCGATACGCAGCGCGAACCGGGTGAAGCCGATCTGCACCGCCAGCGGCTCACCGCCGAACGGGCCACGCGCAATTACCCGCACCTGCTCGCCATCGACAAAGCCCAAGTCCTGCAGGCGGCGCGCGATGGAATCGGTCTCACCAGCGCCCTCGACGCCGGCGATTACCGCCATGACCCCTTGTGCCAGTTGCGAGAGCAGCATCATCTTGGCCTGCGAATGCGAATTGATCGATTTATCTGCGAATGCGAATTGATCGCATTCTAACACGTCTTGGAGAACACAGCACAACATGGAGTAACCAACCGATTGACCGCGAGCGGTCAACCCGAACGCGATTGTGCCCTCTACAATGCGACGAAATATTGATGCCAGTCAGGACGGAACGAAAATCATGCGCAAGTGGATCCGACGCGGCGCGGCACTTCTGCTTTTTCTGCTGTTGGCCGGCATCGCCGGCATCGGGTGGCTGATGTCCGGCAGCCTGGCAGCTCTCGATGGCGAGTTGCCGCTGCCCGGGCTGACTGCACCGGCCACCCTGGCGCGCGACGGCAACGGGGTGCTCACGGTCGAGGCCGGCAGTGAAGTTGATGCCATGCGCGCGTTGGGCTTTGCCCACGCCCAGGAACGTTTTTTCGAGATGGACCTGATGCGCAGGTCCGCGGCCGGCGAGCTGGCGGCATTGTTCGGCTCAATGGCGCTGGAGCGCGACAAGCAAATCCGGGTGCACCGCCTGCGCGCGCGCGTGGACGCCAATTTCGCCCAGATTGCCGGCACCCAGCGCGATGCCATTGCCGCCTACAGCGAAGGCGTCAATGCCGGGCTCGCTGCCCTGCGCGCCCGGCCCTGGCCATATCTGCTGCTGGGTACGAAACCCGAGCCGTGGCGTGCCGCTGACACGGCATTGGCATCCTATGCGATGTTCTTCGATCTGCAAGATGAGGGCAACATTCGCGAATTGAGTTTGTGGCGCATCCGGCGAGTCGTGCCCGACGCACTGTATCGCCTGATTGCCGTGCGCGGCACGCCGTGGGACGCGCCGTTGCAGGGCGAACCCTACGGCGACGTGCCGCTGCCTGGCCCGGATGCGCTGGATTTGCGCACGTTGCCGGCACCGGAACCGGGCGATGAGCTCAACATATTCGACCCACATCCGCTGGCCGCGCACGCAACGCAGAGCGACCCGACCGCCAGCGAACCGCTGCTGCCGGGCAGTAATAATTTTGCCGTCGCCAGCGCCCTCACCGTCGATGGCCGCGCCATCGTCGCCAACGACATGCACCTCGGCCTGCGCGCGCCCAACATCTGGTTTCGCGCCCGCTTGCGCTACCCCGATCCGCGCGCCCCCGCAGGCCGTGTCGATGTGAGCGGATTCACCCTGCCCGGCGTGCCGGCGGTCATTGTCGGCAGCAACACGCATGTCGCCTGGGGCTTCACCAACGCCTACGGCGACTGGCTGGATTGGTTTCGCGTGCGCTACACCGATGCCAGCCAGTCCCGCTACGCGACAGCGCAAGGCGACGAGCCGGTGCGCGTGTTCCAGGAACGGATTGCGGTAAAAGGCGCCCCCGATACCGTTATCTCGGTTCGGGAAACCCGCTGGGGGCCGATCACTCAAAATGATGGCGATGAGGGTCTCGCCTTGCGCTGGACCGCGCATCAGGGCGGACTGAACTTCGGCCTCGGCGATTTCGCCCACGCGGCGGATCTGGACGCGGCTCTGGATATTGCGCGCGGCGTCGGCATTCCGGCGCAGAACCTGCTGATCGGTGATGCCTCGGGCCGTATCGCCTGGCAGTTGCTCGGCCGTATTCCGCACCGGGTTGGCGGCTGCGACGCCAGCGCACCGCTCGACCCGATCGCTGGCTGCGATTGGGATGGTTGGGAACCGCAACCGCCGCAGATCGTCGACCCGCCGGCGCACCGCCTGTGGAGCGCCAACGCCCGTGTGGTCGATGGCGAAGCGTTGGCGATGATTGGCGATTCGGGCTATGCGCTGGGCGCACGCGCCGGCCAGATCCGCGATCGCCTGTTCGCCCGCGAGCAGTTCAACGAAGCCGAGATCATGGCGATACAGCTCGATGACCGCAGCCTGTTTTTGAGCCGCTGGCATGGGCTACTGCAAGCGCGCGCGAACCCTGCCGACGACGGCGCCCTCAAGCAACTGGCGACGCTGGCCAGGGACTGGGACGCATACGCCAGCGTCGATGCGCGCAGCTATCCGCTGGTGCGTGCCTGGCGCCTGAATGTGATCAAACGCATCGAGCAGGGGCTGCTGGCGCCGGCGCGCGCAGCACTGGGCGGGGACGTTGCCATGCCGTACCTGTCGCAGAGCGAAGGCGTCGCCTGGCAACTGGTCACCGAGCAGCCCGCGCACCTGCTGCCGCGCCGCTTCGCCAGTTGGGAAGCGCTGTTGAGCGATGCCGCACAGGAAGTCCTCGATTCGCCCGATGTCACCGCATCCGGACACGCGCGACCCTGGGGCGAGCGCAATACCGCTGCCATCTGCCATCCGCTTGCCAACGCCCTGCCCGGCATCCTGCGCAACCGATTGTGCATGCCCTTCGCTCAACTGCCCGGCGACAACAACATGCCGCGCGTGCAGGGGCCGGCGTTCGGAGCCAGTGAGCGCATGGTGGTGGCGCCGGGCCACGAAGCGCAGGGCTTGATCCATATGCCGGGCGGACAAAGCGGCCATCCGTTGTCGCCGTTCTGGGGCTCCGGTCACCGCGATTGGGTGCAAGGCGAGCCGACACCATTTCTTCCCGGCGAGACGGTGCATACCTTGCACCTGCGAAACCCATCAGGTTGATGCCGTTGCCGATACGCGGTCCCGGGTTGGCCCTTCGGGCGCTAACCCGGGCCACGCGAAAAACCTATCGGGCGCCGGGATCCACCGCCGACTCGGGATCGATCGGCGGTTCGGGCGCAGGCTTCGACACCGGTTCAAGCGGGTGGTCCGGCGCTGCGTTGCGCGGGATATCCGCTTCCGGAACCGGCCCCTTTTCCACCACCTTGACCTCGGGCGACGCCCACGGACCGGTCACGTGATACACGGTGCGCGCGGCGTGCTTCATCGGCTTTTGCAGTATCGCCTGTGCCAGTGCGCCGATGGCGATACCCACCGGCCCCGCTGCCAGTGCGCCGACCGCAGGGAACACGCTCCCGGCCTTCGGACGCACATCGATCAGCTGATCGTAATCCTGATCGGCCAGTCCGGCGCGACCGCGCACGCGGATCTCGGCCGCCGCCGCCTGCACCAGCAAATCGTCGGTTCGCGCCTGCCCATCGGCAATGTCGAAATGACCACGCAGGCTGTTGAAACTCAACCCGTCGCCGAAAATATCGCTGAAATCGAACAGCAAACGGCGCGGAATCTGGGTGATGCTGACCAGGCCCAGCATGCGTCCCGCACCGGGCTCCACATCCAGTATCCGGCCAGCGCCGACATCGATATCCAGCGTGCCGTTCAGCAGCTTGAGGTCGAAATCGGCAGGCGAGCCGGGCCAGCTGCCCGCCATCAGTACCTTCACCTTGCCGCCGTCGATCATGCCGGAAAAGCCCAATGTGTCCAGCATCTTGCCGATGTCATCGCCACGAAACTCCAGTGCGAACCGCGAACGCGAAGCGCCGCCCATCTGCGTCCAATCGCCGCTGGCGGTGAGATCCTGGCCCGGATGCCGGGTTTGCAGTTGCTCGATGTGCAACCCTTCCGGCGTCGGGTACGCCTTGATTACGGCATGTCCAAGCTGCGCGCCGCCAAAGCGCAGGTCGTCGATCACAAAATCGAGCGGCGGCATATCCACCGCATCGGCGCGGGTGCTGTTTTCGCCGGCCGGCCGCGACGACGGCCAGTGCAAGCGGCTGAATCGCCCGACCAGCGCCGGCAACGTGCTCGGCACGTCGAGCACCCCCCGGATCTGCTCACCGTCGAACTGCAATTGCACACCATCCTCGGCAAGACCAAGCTGCACCCGCGTCTCGGAAAACGCGCGGTCCAGCAGATCGAGTTGCCCCGCCGACAGATCCACACTGCTCACCGGCGATGCCTTGTCGGTCGTGTCATCGCCGCGCGTGCTGGTGGCGAACCCGGCCCAACCGATTGCATCGAGCACCGGAACCTCACCCACTACCGCGAGGCCGGGCTTGCCGGTCAGCGCATCGTCGGCACGGCCGAAGGCCAGCGTGCCATCGAGTCGATCGGCTTCGCCGCGTCGCGCGCGCATGCGCATCAGGCTGCCCAGACTGAGCTGCAGCTCCCCCTCCGCCAGCGGCAACGGCGTGCGCAGATCCAGTGGCAACTCCTGCTCCGCACCTTTGCGCAACGGCGGCGGCAGCAACAATTCGGTACCGATCAGGTTGCTGAATACGTGCAGTCGGGTCAGTGCCGGTGAGCCCGCTTCCTCGCGCGTTCGATCGATTGCCAACGTCCAGTCCGACTGCCCTTGCAACCAGGGCCGCAACCAGTCGAGATCGCGATAATGATCGATCAACTCGTCGGCGCTCATGCGACCACGCAACGACATCTCAAAGCCGTTTCCCGCGTCGGCGGTGAAGTCGCCAACCGCGATATTCAGGCTCGCCATGCCATCGCCAACCGGCACCGACAAACCGTCGGCAAGCAAACCGCTTCCGGTAAAGCGGATACGCCCGTCGGCGCGGGCAAAGGCGACATCCCAACGATTGTCCGCCAGCGGCGCATTGATCAGATCGATACTGCCGTCGATCTGCTGTTCACCTGCCGCGTCATTGAGCGGTTGCATCATGTTCATCCGCACACGCGCCGTGCCGCCGATGCTGAGACCCGATACCGCCTCGCCGAATTTTTCGTTCAGTGGACTGCCGCGCACCAGCGCCAACAGTTGCGCGCCCGGAGCGTTCGCGCCCAGTTCGAGATGCAATCGTCCGTCGCGAAAATCCGCAACACGGCCATCGATCCGGTCGATCGCGATCCCGGACACATTGGCCTTCGCCTGCGCGGCAAAGCCGCCGACCACGAATTGCACGTCGCCGCTGAAACCGTGCGCAACCGGCCAGTCCGGATGATAGGCGAGGGTGACATCGGCCAGATGCAGGTTCGAGGTGAACCGACCCTGCCCTTCGCGATACGGCCAGCCTTTGAGTGGCCCGGAAATCAGTATCTTGCCGCCCGCGATACGACCATCGACCAATCCATGGTTGAGCCAGTCGACCGTTGTCGGCGACATATCGTTGAGCACCCAGAAGCGCTTGGCAGCGACAATCGGCGCTTCTCCGAGCGAAACCGCAATATCCATGCGTGGCGGCGCATCGCCGGCAGCGCTCAGGCGGAAATGGCCGTCGAGACGTATTTCCTCGGCAGCAAGGGCAAAATCGGGGCTGTCGATCTGCCAACCATCTGCATCGCGCCACGCCAGCATCGCCCCGGCAAGACTGCCGTGGATCGGCGCGGCGAAGCCTTCCGGCCAGTCGAACACGAAGGCCGGCATGCGTGGATCGAAACGCAGCGCATCGCCGATGAGCGTCAACTGCCCGCCGATCCCCTCGACACCGGGGCGTCCCGGCGCGGCCAACCAGCCCACGTTTGCAATCTGCGCGCTCGCTGCAATGTCGCCGTACGCATCCTGGCGAAAACGCATCTCGCGCACGCTGCCGCGTGGTGCCGCGCTGTACAACCAGCGACGCAGCCCTTCGGGCGGCGCATCGCTCAATGCCACCAGCGCCGCGACCGTGCGCACACTGGCTTCGGGCAACCAGATGCGCACATCGTCGCCACGTTCGACCCGCACCCCATCCAGGGTCTGCGTACTATCGGCATCGTCGATGCCCAGTTGCGCGGCATACAACACCCAGCGCGCGCCGCGCCCACGCCAATACAGATCGGCGCTCAACCGGTCCAGTCCCAGACGCGGCTCCACCGCGCCGGACTCCAGAGCGATCGCGGATCGCCCACGCAATGCGAAATCGCGTAGATCGATCAAGGCACGCACCGTTTCGACTTGCTGCTCGCGCAAATCCGCCCACAGCGACAGGTCGCCCTTGGCAGCGCGCACCTCCACCCCGGCCACGGCCAGAACCGGCGCCCACGCAGCAAGATCGAGCCCGGTACCGCCCAAAAACAGGCGTCCGTCGCTACCGTCGCGCGCGACATCGAGCGTCGCCGAAACCGGTGATGCCGGATCGGCCCATGCCCGTGCGCCGGCCCGTACCCGGGTGCCGCTCACCCGCATCCGCGCTGCCATGCGCGGCACGGTGAAATCGATGCCCAACGCCGGCGCGTCAACGTGCAGCGCGGCATCCACCAGTTGCAATTCACCGAGTCCCTGCAACAGATCGAACGGATCGCTGTCCGCCGTGGTGCTGCCGGCCAGACCGCGCACGCCCCAGCGCCCGGCATCGTCGCGCACCAGCGCCAGCGCCGCACCGGACAGTCGCAACTCGGTCAGCGGCAAGCCGGGGATCAGGCCCGAATAAACCGACACCAGCAACTGCGCTTCATCGATCGCCAAGCCGGTAGCCGGATCGCCGATATGCAGGCCGGACAGTGTGAAAAGCGGTCCCCGTCGCGTCCAGACCGCTACCGCCGATGCCACCCGTACCGGCTGCCCCGCTTCCCGGCTCAACCACGCCGCGATCCGGTCGGGGTTTTGCGCTACCAACGGCAACAGTTGGCTGGCCGTCGCCAACGCCGTCGCCAGCAACACCAACGCCACAACGATGCTGTACGCGACCCAGCGGCGCGCATGACGCATCCGTCGATGCCACGTACCCGACATCAGGCGGCTCCGCAGAAAAGTCGCCGCAGGATGGGTTGCGCGCAGCGAAACCCATCAATCGGGACTCGGGACTCGGGACTCGGGACTCGGGTGCAGCGCAGGATGGGTCGAGCGCAGCGAAACCCAACAACCATGTTTCCGGCAGGTCGCCGCAGACCTGACCTAGAGCAGCACGACATCGTATTGCTCCTGCGAGTACTGCTCGTCGGCCTGAAACCGGATGCTCTTGCCGAGAAACTCCTCCAGTTCGGCAACCGCCGCGGACTCCTCGTCGAGAATCTTGTTGACCACCACCGGCGCCGCCATCACCAGCAACCGCGATGCGTCGAACTGACGCACGGCACGCGTGATCTCGCGGAATATTTCGTAGGTTATGGTGTCGCTGGTTTTGACCTTGCCACGGCCACCACAGGTCGGGCACGGCTCGCACAACTGCCGCTCCAGGCTCTCGGTGGTGCGTTTGCGCGTCATTTCGACCAGACCCAACACCGAGAAATCGTGGACCGCCGTTTTCGCATGATCGCGGATCAACGCCTTTTCCAGCGTGCGCAACACCTGACGACGATGTTCCGCATCGATCATGTCGATGAAATCGATGATGATGATGCCACCGAGATTGCGCAGTCTGAGCTGCCTTGCAACTGCCTGCGCAGCCTCCAGATTGGTGCGATAGACGGTTTCCTCCAGGTTCCGCTGGCCAAGAAACGAGCCGGTATTCACGTCCACGGTGGTCATTGCCTCGGTTTGATCGAGCACCAGCGAACCACCGGACTTCAGCGGCACCTCGCGCTTGAGCGCGCGCTCGATCTCGTCGTCGACGCCATACAGATCGAAAATCGGCCGCTCGCCGGGGTAATGCTCCAATCGGTCCGCCCAATCGGGCATGAACTGGCGAGTGAATTCGCACACCTTGTCGTAGGTTTCGCGCGAGTCCACGCGGACCTTGTCCACACCCTGGCGCATCAGGTCGCGCACCGCGCGCAGCGGCAACGACAGGTCTTCGTAGATGCACTGGCCCACCACTGTGGCGTTCACGGCTGAGCGAATCTGCTGCCACAACCGCCCGAGGTACGCCATGTCCTGGGCAAGCACCTCCTCACCCTGGCCGTCGGCATTGGTACGCACGATATAGCCCATCGGCGAGTCACCGGCATGCGCCGACACCAACAATTTCAATCGATCGCGCTCCACTTCGTCCTCGATCCGTGCCGAGACCCCCAGTACGTGCGAATACGGCAGCAGCACCAGACAGCGCGACGGAATCGACAACTGTGTGGTCAGGCGCGCGCCTTTGCTGCCGATCGGATCCTTGAGCACCTGCACGACGACCTCCTGCCCTTCATGCAGCAGCTCGTTGATCGACGGCATCGGCGGGACAACCGTCTCCTCATCCTCGCTCACTGCCACTGACTCAGGTGCCGCCCGGGTGATATCGGAAGCGTGCAGAAATGCACCTCGCGACAAGCCAATATCGACAAAAGCGGCCTGCATTCCGGGCATCACCCGTTGCACCCGCCCTTTGTAGATGTTGCCCACATACCCGCGACGGGCGCTGCGCTCGATCTGGACTTCCTGCAACATGCCATTTTCAACGACCGCAACACGCGTTTCGCGCGGGGTAACGTTGATCAGGATTTCTTCACTCACCGGCATCGTCTCTCAAAAGGGGGCGCCGAACGACGCGACCTTGATTCCACCCGCCGCATGACTCGCGCGGGATCCGCCTCGTCGCCCGGTCAGCGACTGCAACCGGCACCACGCAGCAACTGCGCCGTCTCGTACAAGGGCAAACCCATGACGCCGGAATGGCTGCCCGACAAATGACTGACAAACGCCGCCGCACGGCCCTGTATCGCGTAACCTCCCGCTTTGCCAAAGCACTCGCCGGTAGCGACATAGTCCGCTATCTGCGCTGAACTCAGACTGGCGAACTGCACGGTGGTATCGCATACCGCCCGCGCCTCATGGCCGGCACCCAGCAACCAGACCACGGAGATCACCTGATGCGCGCGACCGGACAGCCGTCGCAACATCTGCGCCGCGTCCGCAGCATCGGCCGGTTTGCCGAACACCACGTCGTCAAGCACCACTTCGGTATCGGCACCTATCACCCACGCCCGCGGACGTTCGGCAACCAGCAGCAGGCCGGCGTCAGCCTTTTCGCGGGCCACCCGGCTGACATAATCCAACGCCGGCTCGCCGGGCAGACGCTGCTCGGGAACATCGACATTCAAGATGTCGAATGAGACGCCGATCCGGGACAACAGCTCCCGGCGGCGAGGCGATTGCGAGGCAAGAAAAATCATGATGCCAAGGATACCTTCTACACCGCCGCACAATGTTTCCAGGTCAGCACCGGGCAGTGCGCGCCGTGGGCGCGGATCCGACGGCTACGGGCGGCGCGATGCAAGCACGCGGCTTGACCCGGCCTGCACGCAATGTGATTGCCATCAGGATGGGTGCCTACGAAAAGGCGGTTGCGCACACCTGCAGGAGTCCACCCCGTGGGCGACCTGTCGCAAGCATCATCAATGCGGGCATTCGCACCAAGCCGGCTTTCCCTCGCCATGATCGGCCAAGTCCGACAGGCTCCTAACCGCGATCAACCGCATTCGGGACCGTCGCCACCGGAATCTCCGCCGTCTTTATCTCGTGTGTCTTTGCCAACGAATCCGCGCCGGCAGGCTGTGCGTCGGCCGATGCGACATATTCACCGGTGATGCTGCCGGGATTGATATGCAGGCTCAACATGCGCGCTTCCAGCGAATCCGCCATCGCGTTGTAGGCGGAAAACACCCGCTCGAACTCATCGTCGCGATGCTGCCGGATTCGTGAATCGAAATGCCCCTGGGTGATCTTCCACAGCGCGCGCCGCACCAGTTCGATCGGCACCATGAGCCGCCGAGACAGCGTGTAGGCGCCGGCGAATACCACAACCAGCGTGACCAGCATCAGCACCACCATCGCGGTCACGGTGGTGCGATTGGCTGCCGACAACCCCTCCGTGGACATGCCGACGCGCAAACTGCCGATATCGTGATCCTGATAACGGATCGGTGTCGCAAACAGCATGATCCGGCCCGTGGCGCTGTTGCTCGCTGAAAATACCTGTTGCCCATCGCGCGATTGCAGCAACGTGCGTCCACTGGTGGCAAGCCCGTCGTCATCGCCGGACGTGTCGCTGGTGCTGGCGACGATGATGCCGGCGGCGTCGCTGACCTGAAGCAAGGCGATGTCGCGATTGCGCGCCATCGCCGCCACCATCGCGCGCAAGGCAACATGGTCTTCCAGCAGCAGGTCTTCCGCAGCCTGATCGGCAATCAACCGCGAAAGGGTGAAACCATAATCGAATGCCAGCCCGGTACTCGCCTTGTTCTGGCGGTTGTGTACCACGCCCAGACCGATCGCCACGGTAACCGCCACCAGCAACCCCATCACCATGGTCCAGCGCACCCGGATCGGCACGATGCGCTTGCCTTCCCATGATTGCTCCTGCGTTGCCAGCACGTCGTCGATCTGGCGCAGATCCTCGATCAGCTCCGCTCCTGTCTGGTAGCGATCGCGCGGGTCCTTCTGCAGCAGTGTGCGCACCACCTGCAGCAGCGCCTCGGGTGCATCCGGGTATTGCGGTATCAGCGGCGGCAATGGCTCATTGAGTATCTGTCGGAACAAGTCGCTGACATCGGTCGCCTGGTAAGGAGTGCGGCCCGCGAGCAACCAGTAAAGCATCACACCCAGCGCGTACAGGTCGCTGCGGCCATCGACTTCCATGCCGCGCAAGGTCTCGGGCGACATGTAATGCGGGGTGCCCGCTATGTGACCATGCTCGTCGGGCTTCCAACTGGTGTCGGAGCGACGCTTGGCGATGCCAAAATCCATGATCTTGACGTTACCCGAATCGCTGGTGCAAATGATGTTTTCCAGCTTGATGTCCTGATGGACAATGCCTTGCCGGTGCGCATAATCCAGCGCATCGCCGATCTGCATTGCCATCTTCAGGATCATGCGTAGCGGCAGACTGCGCTGATCGCGCACGAAATCGTCAAGCGACGGCCCATCGACGCGTTCCATGGCGATAAACGGCGTGCCGGCCGTTTCGCCGACGTCGAATACGGTAACGATGCCGGGATGGGTCAGGGTGCCGACTGCGCGCGCCTCGGCGACGAAGCGCTGACGGTATGCCTTGTGCTCGGCGTATTCCGGGCGCAGGATCTTGATCGCAACGACCCGTTTGATGTGCGGATCGTATGCCCGGTACACGATCGACATGGCGCCGCGGCCAAGTTCGCCCTGTATCCGATAACGGCCGAGTGTTTCCATCATGCCGTGCGCTCGCTCAACCGCCGCGCAGAGCGATCCACGCTACAAGCGCCGCCAGAGCCACGGCCACGCCGACCATGAGCAACCTGCGGTTGCGCGAACGGACGGAACCACCGCCGGAATGGCGCCCCTCTCCCATCTGGAATATGAATTCGACGGTACCAAAGCGCAACCGGTCGCCATGCACCAGCGTCGCCTCGTGCACCTTTTGATCGTTCACGAACGTGCCGTTGGTGGAAAGCATGTTCATCACCCGCGACACCCCGTTGTCGCTGATGATCCACGCATGCAATGACGACACGCTGGGCTCGCTGATCACGATATCGTTGTTCTCGCGACGCCCCACCAGGGTGCGGCCACGGCGCAGCGCAATCCGCATGTCCTTGACCGGATCCGTTACGCCAAGCAAGTGCGAGCGGCTGCCTGCGGCATTGACCTGAGCATCGCCCGCATCCTGTGCGGCCGGCACATCGGCGGCCCGAAATACCATGGTCCCCTGCGGACCGGCCTTGCCGGCCGGCTTCTCCGCCCCAGTTTTGGTCATCATTGCCCCCGCGATCGGATGTTGGATCGTTTTCCGGCGAGTATGCCCGCTTGCATGACCGCAAACAAACATGCCGCATCGGAGTCGCATTTATCGCACGTGCAACCATCCATGGATAGTCTCGGGAACCTCGCGCTGCGCCCGGCTTGAGACATAGATGCCGATATGGCCGCCGCGGAACGACAGTTCGGTGTAGTCGGCGGTGCCGACCAGATCGCGCAGCGGTCGCGATGCGCTGGGCGGCACCAGATGGTCGTGCTCGGCGAAGATGTTCAGTACCGGCATATCGATGTTGGCCAGGCTCAGCTCGCGCCCGCCGATTTCAACGCCGCCGTTGACGAAGCCATTGCCCTGATAGAACCACTTGATGAACTCGCGAAAGGCCTCGCCCGCCTGATCGGGCGAGTCGAAGATCCAGCGCTCCATGCGCAGGAAGTTCTCCAGTTCGGTAACGTCGTCCAGGATATCGACCAAGCCTACATATTTCTGCTGCAACAAGCGGAACGGCTTCAGCGTGAGGTAGCAACTGTTCATCAGATCGGCCGGCACATTGCCCAACGCATCGACGAACAGATCGACATCGATGCTGCGCGTCCAGTGCGCGAGCATGTTGTCGGGGGTATGAAAGTCGACCGGCGTGACCATGGTGATCAGGTTGCGGATCTTTTCGCCATTCAGCGCCGCATAACACAACGAGAACGCGCCGCCCTGGCACACGCCGAGCAGATTGACCGCATCGAGGCCGTGGCTCGCGCGCAGATGCTCCACGGCGCCATCGAGAAAACCCAGAATGTAATCTTCGAGCGTCAGGTAACGATCGCTGAGATCGGGGTAGCCCCAGTCGAGAATGTAAACATCCTCGCCACGCGCAAGCAACCCCTTCACCAGCGAGCGGTCGTGTTGCAAATCCACCATGTATGGCCGATTGACCAACGCATAGCAGATCAGGATCGGCACTCTGGCGGTTGCCGCCTGCTCGCCCTGGTAGCGATACAACGTCACCTTGCCATCGCTCCACACCGGGTGTTTTGGCGTTACCCCGACTTGGGTGTCGCCCAACTGGCGCAACGTGCTCAGGCCGGCGCTGAGCTTGCGTTGCATGGTTTGCGCCTCGAATGCCAAGGCCTCGGGCGCGATGCGGATTGGGCCGGACATGTTCAGGTCCCCTTGCTGTGGCGCGCGGCGGTCGGAGTCGCGCGCGGCTTGCGCGGCTTGCCGGTGGTTTTCTTGGCGCTCGCTGGCGTCGCCTTTTTGGCCACCGCTGCCCTGCGCTTCGGTGCCGGGCTTGCCGCCTTGCTCGCTGCCCCGGAACGCGCCGCCTTCTGTCGTGCTCGGGCCGCAGCCGGCTTTTTGACCGGTTCGCGCGCAACCGGCGACACCATCGCCCCCTTGCCTGCCAACTCGGCCCGCAGGGCGCGCAAACTCCGCTCCAGCGCATGCACCTTGCGATGCGCGGCCGTCACCTCGCTGCGCGTCGGCATCCCAAGTTCGCGGCATACGCGTTCGACTTCGTTCTGACTGGCTGCGCGCAGCCGCATCTGCGCATTGACCATCTCGCCATACGCGACACCGAACTCGGGGCTCAACGCGGTTTCCGCGTAGGCTTCTTCGGCAGCGTCGATCCACAGATCATAAATCGCGCGCAGCGAACCAAGCTGACGACCCGGCGCCTCGTGCTCCGCCAGCTTGCCCTCGAATCGCGCGAACGCCTGTTCCATTACCTTGCCCAGCAGCGCCTGATACCGGGATTGCGCCTGCTGGTTTTCGAGTTGCGCCTTGATCAATGCCTGCCAACGCTCTTGCTGCTCACGGCCCGGCCCGAATGCCGGGGCATCCAGCGCTGCCGACGCCTGCGTGCGGAAAGCGTCCAGCAGCGGCGCCGCAAACTGGCTCGAATCGAAATGTTTCATGCCCTGAGCGAACAGGCCGCCGAATGCATCGTTCGCGCCCGACCCCATCGCACCGCGCCAGCGCTCGACGATTTCCGCAGCGGAGAAGCCTTCCGCGCCCAAGCCCGGCGCCAAGGCGCCCATGAACCGGGAAAACGCCTGGCTGGGTTCCGCAATCCGGCTCATCGCGTCTTCGACCCCCGGAGCTGCCTTGATCAGCGACTGCCACGCGGTCATCGCCTGGCTCCAGTCGTCGCTGAGCGCTCCCAGCCAGTTCAGCCCGTCCTGCGTTTGCGTCATTACCAATCTCCGAATGGGATTCGGCAGCCGTCATGTGGCGACATGGCCGATACTCGCCCCGAAGCGGAATCCTAGCATTGTGGCTGATCAAGAGACACGCACGCGCGCCACAAGGATGGGCGCATCGGCGTAGGCCGGGTAGAGACGCGCAGCGGCGAAACCCGGAGGCAGACGCCGAACGACTGAAATTGCGGGTTGCGCGCAGCGCGCGATCGCCGGGCTGCACGCTGCCCGGAGGCTCAGCAATGGCAAAGGGCTCATCCGCAGCGCAGCATGACAAACCGTGAACCAGTCATTAAGGTCGGCGTTCCCATACGCCAGCGAAGGGAGAGGTCCTGGCGTTAGCAGCAAGGCAGTCGCATGCGGGATGGCCATGCCCTGCCTGTCAATCTTGGAGAGTCCACGTGCGTAGATTATTGCTGGGATTAACCCTGGCCGGCTGTGCTTTTGTCGCCCAGGCCGCCAGTTCCACAACCGGTGTCGCTTTTGTACACGGCACCGGCAGTCAGACCGATGCGCTCAATGCGTACTGGAAAGCGGAGTTCGTCAATTCGGTGCGTCAGGGCCTGGTCAATCAGGCCAATTTCGTCGTGATCAACTGCGATTTCAATCAGTACATGTGGGACAGCCGTGCGGCAGGCTGCCTGGCCGGTCAGCTCACCAATTTCATCAGCCCGACCTGGGATTCGCGCTACCCCAACATCATCAGCAAGACCCGCTGGGTCAACGCCCTGGCACCGTCATCGGGCGGCACGCCGCTCGCCGACGCGGTGATGAACGGCAACGTTTTCGAAAGCGCGGTGGGTTGGCTGCTCGGCTTCAAGACCGATGCCGTGCGCCAGCAGCAGGTGAGCTGGATGGCTTTCTACAACGCCAACTGGCTGTTCGGTACCGCCGGCCGGCCAGCGACACCCAAGAAGTTTTATTCCGTGGTCGGCACCGATGTCGAGACGGCGGTGTGGGATTCGGACAGTTATTGCGGCGGCTACACCGAAAATCTCGGCCTCGAAGTCACCCAGTTCTGGCTCGACAGCTGCTCGGACGGCTTCCTCAACTGTTCCAGTCAATCGGCAGCAGGATCGGTCTGGTTCAACGACAAGTCGCGCATGGCCGGCGGCGAACCGCTGAGCCACAACCAGAGCCGCCGGGCCTGTTTTGGCCTCGACACCATCCTGCGTAATGACCTGTGAGGAACGCGAGCATGCGTATCAAAAACATTCCAACCCTGCTGCTCGCGCTGGCCGCTGCGGGCACCGCTTTCGCGCAATCCGGCCACCGCTTGCCGGCAGCCACGGCCGACGACCTGGTTGCATCGCGTCTGATCGCAGCGCCCGACCCGGGCATCAATTCCGAGCGCGCAGCGGTGCAATTCGCCTGGAAATTGAACACGGGAGCCGCGCTGGAGTCGCCCGCGCCGTTCGTCGACGACAGCCGGCAATTCTGGACCAATGTCAGCGCCAAGCAGTTGCAGCGCGGCTATTCGATCGACACCACGGCGCCGGGTGCGGTGATCCGTATCAGCCCGCAGACCAACGACGATACAGCCGCGCTATCGCTCGCCGATCTGGAACTGTCGGTGGCCGGCAAATACGCGCCGGCCAGCCGCGCAGTGGAACGCGTGACCACCGGCGAGCAACTGCGTCAGGCCGGCGCCGACTTCAGCGAGGGCACCATCGTGTTCCGGGTGCGGCCGGAGCTGGGCTCGGGTCAGGTCGCTCTGCGTGCAACCGGCGCTCGCGGAAACTATCTGGTGCATGTGTACGAACCGGACAGCCCGTATCGACTGCGCCTTGCCGCCGACCGCGACAACGCGGTTGCCGGTGGCCGGATCGCCATTTCGGCGCGGATGTATGACGGCGACACGGCAATCAAGGCCGGCAGCCTCGCCGGCCTGATCACGGCGCCGGACGGCACCACGGTCGATCTGCGTTTCGTCACCGCCGTCGATGGCAGCATCAGCGCGACGGCCGATTTGCCGGCCGACGCGTCCGCTCAGCCCGGCTTGTGGGAAGTGCACACGTTCGCCGCCACCAAAACCGGCAAGGCTCGCGTTCTGCGCGATGCGAAAACGGCGATCGCGGTCTCGGCGCCAACCGCCCGGTTCGCTGGCGATGTGCGCATGAGCGAGGACGAAGGCGTGCGCATTGCGCTGGCAGTCGAAACCGCAGCGGCAGGTCGCTATCAGGCAAGCGGCGTGCTCTACGGCAGCGACGCCCAGGGCCACTTGCAACCGATGGCAGCAGCACAGACCGCGGCGTGGATCGATTCGGGAACCGGCGAACTGGCATTGCAGTTCGGCCCGGAAGTGCTGGATGCCAACCTGAAGGCGCCCTACGCCCTGCGCGATCTGCGCTTGTTCGATCAGACCCGTATGGCACAGCTTGAGCGGCGGGGCGCCGGTATCGAAGCGCTGGGCGGCGATCAACCGCCGGCACCGGCAGGCAGCGCGGAATACTGAGGCATGGCCTGAGTTGCGAATATGAAAACCCCGGCATCGCAATCGCGCTGCCGGGGTCGTTGTAGCCCGGGTAGAGGCCGAAGGCCGAAACCCGGGGGTAGCGCACAGCGCGTAACCCGGGAACGCGTTGCTCCGGTGCGTACCGTCAGAAGCGGGCGGTGAACTCGATTCCGTAGAACGCCGGCTCGTTGACGAAGCCGGTCAGGTTGTTGAAGTCGATACCGCCAACGACTTCCTTCTCGTTGAGGATATTGCGACCGAACACGGCGACCTCGTACTTGCCGTAATCCCAGTTGTAACCGGTGCGCAAACCGCCTTCGAGCAACGGCGCGCCGGTGAACTCGGGCGAGTTGTACAGGAAGAAGTTGACCTCGCTGCGATACGCCCAGTCGGTGTAGAAGAAGATCTCGGCGTCATCGCCGATCGGGATGCTGTAGCGTGCGGTCATGTTGGTGACCCACTCCGGCGCCTGCGGCAGGCGATTGCCATCAAGTTTGGCCAACGTCACACCGTCAACGACAATGGTCTCATTGGTCACGGTGCAACCCGATCCGCAAATCTGGGTGGTCAGGTTGCGATCATGGATTTCCGTGTCGTTGCGGCTGGCGCCGAAGGTGACCAGCAGGTTGTCGGTGATATAGGCCTCGAGATCGAACTCGAAGCCCTGACCGACCGTCTCGTCGGCATTGACCAGGCGGTTGAAGTTGGCGCCACCACCGACCGCCGTGAGTTGCTGGTCGCTCATGTCGTAGTAGAACACCGTGAAGCTGGCGCGCAGGCGGTTGTCGAGCAGTTGTGTCTTGATGCCGGCCTCATATGAAATCACCGACTCGGACTTCGCCTCTGAAATCGTGTCGCCGAACAACAAGCGGCCCTGAAGGCTCGGTGCGCGGTAGCCGCGTGCCACACGGCCGAAGTAGCTCACGTTTTCGCTGCTCGCCCAGACCAGGCTGGCATCCCAACTGACATCGGTGTCGTTGGGATTGGCGGTGATGATCCCCGTTGGCGGCGCGCCGAACGGCGAAACAGTGCGCTCAGCCGTGAAGTTCTTGTCGTCGCTGGTATAACGCACGCCCGCGCGCAGCTTGAGCTGCTCGGTGATGTCGTAATCGCCCGATGCGAACACCGCCCAGGCGTTGTTTTCCTGCGTTTGCCGCGCAAAACCGTTTTGCGGGCGACCGGGCGCGAAGGTGTCGAAATTGAAGCTGTCGACCGTGATGTCCTCGTAGAAGTAATACAGACCCGCCTGCCAGTCGAAACGGCCCCACTCGTTGGATTCCAGGCGAAACTCCTGGGTGATCTGCTCGTGGCTGGGCAGGCCGTCGGCCGACTCCGCCGGGAACGGGATGAAGCCCGGCCCGAAGTTGCCTGGACCGAGGAACGCCGCACCAAAACCACCGTCGATATCGCCGCGACTGATGACTTCGGCATTCTCGTAGCCGGTAATGGAGTACAGGTTCATTCTACCGAGGTTCCAGCGCATCTTCAGATTGGCGCCGTAGGTGTCCAGTTCCTGGTCGTTGACACCGTCGATGGCCACTTTGCTGCGCTTGAAGTCGCCGACCAGATCGCCGATACCCGGGCGGATGATGTTGGCGCGGAACAAGCGCGCGGTGCCATCGAGATGGCGCAGATGGACATTGGCCAGCGCGTAGAAATCGTCGCTCGGCTCGAACAGCAACTGGGCGCGGACGGCGGTTTCATCGAAGCCCTCCAGCGCGTCGTTCTCACCGGTGAAGGTGTTGTCGACGTAGTCGTCGCGACGCTGATACAACGCCGACACGCGACCGGACACCACCGGCGTCAGCCCGCCACTGAGCGCACCCTCGAAGTTGACCGCGTTGAAGCGACCGTAGGAAATCTGGCCGTAGCCCTCGGTTTCCTGGGTCGGTTTGGCCGAATCGAGCTTGACCACGCCAGCCGGGGTGTTGCGACCGAACAAGGTGCCCTGCGGGCCGCGCAACACTTCGATCTGATCCAGATCGAACATCGGGAACCCCTTGAGGATCGGGTTTTCCTGCACGATGTCGTCATAGATCAACGACACCGGCTGCGAGGCGTTGAGATCGAAATCGGTGTTGCCGAGACCGCGGATGTAGAAGCGCGGAAACGCGCGGCCGAACGAGGATTCGATGTTCAAGCTGGGCACGCGGCTGGCCAGCACACGGATGTCGTCGCCACCCGAGCCGATGATATCGAGCTTTTCGCCGCTCAGTGCAGTAATCGAGATCGGCACGTCCTTGATGTTTTCACTGCGCCGCTGCGCGGTAACCGGCACGGAATCCAGTTGCACCGGGTTGCTGCTGGCTTGTTCTGAGTCGGCGTCGGCATCCTGCGCCTGTGCGGCGGTCGCCGGCAACGCGAGGGCGATGGCGCAAGCCAGCAGGCTGCGAGTCGCGCGCGCGGAACCCCGTTGAGAATGTTTGAACATGTGTGAAACCCCCAGTAAATGGCCAGCCCATCACCACGATGGGTTTGCGGCCGCAAAGAAAGTATTTCCCCGCCGTGGCGGACCCCTGCCATCACCCAATGATCGGAAACCGTTCGTCCCACCGTACGGTGGCCGGATCGTTTCCCGGACACTGCCCACCCTGCAACATACACTCCCGTACAGCCTACCGCGTGCGCGCATCGCGGAAAAGTGGAAACGCGCAAATTGTCATAAAACCCTGATAAGGAAGCTCTGAACGACTTGTCATTGCGAGGAGCGAAGCGACGTGGCAATCCAGGAATGTGCGAAAAAACAAGGCAATGGATTGCTTCCCGCCACGGCGTTCAGCCTCGCGACGAAAGGCTTGAGCGCTCGCAATGACGTCGGAAAGAACGTGTTCAGAGCATCCACAAGGCGCGAAAAGCCAAGGTTGGATCGATTTTCCCGTGCGCGTTCCGGTGGCCGCAACGCGGCAACAATGCCATGCTGGCGTACCCGACCTATCGCTTTGGAACAGGTATGGATGCCGCCTTGTACATCGTTGCCGCGCTGATGGTGCTGACCGGCCTTGCCGGCATCATCCTGCCCATCCTTCCCGGCGTCGTGCTGGTATTCGCCGGCATGCTGCTGGCGGCCTGGGTGGACGACTTCGCGGTGATCGGGCCGTGGACGGTAGGCATACTTGCCGGTCTCACCCTGCTCTCGCTGCTGGTTGACGTGCTGGCCAGTGTGGCGGGCGCGCAGCGCGTGAACGCCAGTCGCCAGGCTTTGCTCGGCGCACTGCTCGGCTCGATTGTCGGCCTGCTGTTCGGACTGCCCGGGCTGATCCTTGGCCCGTTCGTTGGCGCCCTGCTCGGCGAATACCTGCATGTGCGCGATCTGTCGCGCGCTTCACAAGTCGGTGTGGCGACCTGGGTCGGCTTGCTGATGGGCGCCGTGCTCAAGGCCGCGCTGGCGGTGGTGATGCTCGGCGTATTTGTTTTTGCGCTGGTGGTTTGAGCGCGTCGCGGTCGTTTCTCCGCAACAACGCCTGCTGCGCAGGCTACGCCCTTACTTCGCCGCTACGCGGCTCGCTCGGTCGCCCACAGGGTGGGCTCCTACAGTGGTGCGTTGACGCTTGTCTGCAGGAGCCCACCCTGTGGGCGACCGCCAGATTCGCTCAGCCGCGCCGTACCTGAGAATCAAGCCACACGCCCAGACCCTGGGCATTGAGCTCGATATCCATCTGCAATACCGCGGCTATCGCCTCGGCGCCGAGCGCGACGCCATGCTGCTGTGCGGCTCGGACGTAACGCTCACGCAGGCCGTCGCACAGGGCTGCATGACGCTCGGGCACGACCGCCAACGACTCGGCCAGTGCCACCATCTGATCTATCCACCAAATCAGATCGGCAGCCAACCGCTCGACGCCGGTAACCGCCCCGTAATGGGTGAGGTACATCACGCGCGGCTGCGTCGCCAGCAGGCGCGCGATGGTCGCTTTCATCGCGGCAGGGTCGAACTGCACCGGCGTGGTGGTCGGAAATATGAAAGGCCCGGCTGCGCTATCCAGCTCGCGATAGCTGATGCCGAACGCGTCGCCCGTAAAGCATGCCGCGGCATCCGGCTCGTGCACCACGATGTGATGGCGCGCATGGCCCGGCGCGTCCAGACACCGCAACTCGCGTTGCCCCAGGCGGATACGATGGCCTTCGTTCGCTTCCGCGATGCGTTCAGCGGCGATCGGCAACAATTCGCCATAGGTCGCGCGCACCTCGTCGGCGCCGTAAACCGCCGACGCGCCGGCAACGAGCGCACTGGGGTCGAGCAAGTGGCGAACGCCGCGTGGATGCACGTGTACCGTCGCGTTGGGCAATTGCGCCAGCAAGGCGCCGGCGCCACCGGCGTGATCCAGGTGAATGTGGCTCAGGATCAGATGATCGACCGC
This sequence comes from Gammaproteobacteria bacterium HGW-Gammaproteobacteria-4, assembly GCA_002839995.1. Lineage (GTDB taxonomy): Bacteria > Pseudomonadota > Gammaproteobacteria > Xanthomonadales > Xanthomonadaceae. Next base: position 44,344 of record PGZC01000035.1, read on the forward strand.
ATCCACGCCAAGTCCCGCCTGTGCCAACGCCGCCAGCAACAACGGTTGCGAGGCATTGATGCCGCAATCGATGAACGCGGCGCGACCATCGTCGATCAACAAGTAACACGCATCGAACCGGGGCCGATGAAAGCCGGTGTCGATGGTGATGGTCTGGCTGGATTGCGACATGGCAACAGGGTGGCTGCTACGCGGCGTGGGCGCAAGTCTTCACGACACCCCGCACACCTGCATCACAGTGTTCTGTTGTCGCAACGGACACGACCGCATCCGACCCCATCAGGCACGTTATTGTGGCGGCTGTTCTTATGTCGAGACTCTCATGACCGCACATCCTGCCTTGTTCAAGCCGCTGACCCTGGGCGAAATCACCCTACCCAACCGCATCGCCATGGCACCACTGACGCGCAACCGCGCTGCAGCAGGTAACGTGCCCGGCCCGCTGACGGCGCTGTACTACACCCAACGTGCCAGCGTCGGCCTGATCATTTCCGAGGCCACCCAGATTTCGCCGATGGGCCAGGGCTACATCGCCACGCCGGGCATCCACAGCGCCGAGCAGATTGCCGGCTGGCGCACAGTCACCCAATCCGTGCACGATGCAGGCGGCCACATGTTTTTGCAGTTGTGGCATGTCGGGCGTATCTCGCACACCAGCCTGCTGCCCGATGGCCAGGCGCCGGTGGCACCATCGGCCATCCGTGCCGCCAGCAAGACTTTCACTACCAATGGTTTTGTCGATGTATCGATGCCGCGCGCGCTGAGTATCGCGGAAATCGAACAGACCGTGGCCGATTACCGGCAGGCGGCGCTCAATGCCATCGCCGCCGGCTTTGACGGCGTGGAAGTGCATTCCGCAAACGGTTATTTGATCGATCAGTTCCTGCGCGACAGCAGCAACCAGCGCAGCGATGCCTACGGTGGCAGCATCGAAAATCGCACCCGCTTCCTGCGCGAAGTGGTGGCCGCGGTGTCCGAAGCGATCGGCGCGCAACGGGTCGGTGTGCGGTTTTCGCCGGTTTCCGGGTTCAACGACATCAGCGACAGCGCCCCGCAAGCGCTGTTCGAAGCGGCGGTGGCACAGATGCAGGCGATCGGCATTGCCTATGTGCACGTGATCGAGGGCCAGACCGGCGGCGAACGCGACACTGCGTTCGACTACGCCGCGTTGAGGAGCCATTTCAAGGGTGTATGGATGGTCAACAACGGCTACGACGCCAACATGGCCGAGACCGCCATCGCCAGTGGCCGCGCCGACATGGTGGCGATTGGCCGGCCGTTGATCGCCAACCCGGATTGGCTGGCACGTATTGCCCACAATGCGGCGCTGAACCCGCTGGATCAGGCGACGATGTACGGCGGCGACGCGCGCGGCTATACCGATTATCCGGTGCTTGGGCAGTAAGCAAAACAGGCGACGCAGCCGCTGGCGACGGCTGCGTTACGCTTTTTTCTTGCGCACGTACAGCACCAGGCTGTGGTCGACGATATCGAAGCCGTGCTTGTGTGCGATGTCGCGTTGCAGGCGTTCGATTTCGTCCGACACGAACTCCGTCACTTTGCCGGTATCGAGATCGACCATGTGGTCGTGATGTTCGCCACGATCCAGCTCGAATACCGCCTGGCCGCCCTCGAAATTGTGCTTCATCACCAGCCCGGCCGCCTCGAACTGGGTCAACACCCGGTACACCGTGGCCAGGCCGATATCCTCGTCCAGTTGCAGCAACTGCCGGTACACGTCTTCGGCGGTCATGTGCCGCGGGCGGGCGTTTTCGAGAATTTCGAGGATGCGCATGCGTGGATGCGTCACCTTCAGCCCGGCTTTGCGAAGATCTTGCGATTCCATCGGGGCTCCAACCGCGTATGAATCGCGCGGGCCACAACGGCCGCGCACGCGAGGGGTTAGTGTATCATCCGGGCGGATTTCCACGGATTCTCATCACGATGCGTTCGACCTGGCTCATTCTTGCTCTTGCCATGGCCACCAGCGGCTGCGGCATCATTTACAAAGCGCCCATCCATCAGGGCAACCTGCTCGATGAGCGCAACGTCTCGCAGCTGCAGGTCGGCATGAACCGCCGCCAGGTGATCTCGTTGTTGGGCTCGCCGGTCATCGCCGATCCGTTCCATCAGTCGCGCTGGGATTACGTGGCCAGCCAGAAGCGCAAGGGCAAGGATGCCGAAATCAAGCGCTTCGCCGTGTTCTTCGACGGCGACTCGCTCACGCGCTGGGAAGGCGACTATTTCCCCGAACAGAACCAGGCGCTGTGGGCCGAAATGCAGCGATTCGGCAACCTGCCCAAGTCGCGCGACGAGAAAAGACGGCGCTGAACCGGCCCGTCCGAGCGCGGCTCAGGTTTTGCGTGCCCGCGCCCGCCGCACCTGCTTTGGATCGGCAAGCAACGGCCGCAACACCTCCACACGATCGCCATCCCTGAGTACGGTTGCCGGATCCACCGGTTGCGCGTAGATCGCCAACGTGTGTTCGGTGCGGGCGTAATCCGGCACCTTGTCGGCCACGCCTGACGCCGTTACCGCATCACCTGCCGTACTGCCGACCGGCAACTGCAATGGCAGCAACCATTGCCGCTCCGGCAAGGCATACACCACCTGCACCGGGATCAGCTCGTCATCGCTCATGTCGGATTCAGCGCAAACTCGCGCCTCGCCTCGCGGCAAAAATCATCGACCATGCGATCGGCGACGCCGGCAAAACCCCTCGCCAGCGCCGAACCCAGCAAGCGCCCGGCGAGTTCGAATTCCAGCACCAGTTCCACCCGGCTGGCACTCTCGGTGAGCGCACGGAACGACCACACCCCGGACAGCCGCTGGAACGGCCCCTCCTCCAGCGCCATTTCGATCCGCTCACCGGCGACGAGCACATTACGGGTGGTGAATGCTGTGCGCATGCCGCCGACCTTCACGCCGAGCCGCGCCACCTGCACGGTGTCGGAGGATTCCAGCAGCGTCGCCTGCTCGCACCAGGCAAAGCGCCGTGCGTAGGCCGGCACATCGACCACCAGCCCGTACATCCGGGGCGCGGCAAAAGGTACCAGGGCGCTGCGTTCGACTCGGGTCATGCCGTTTTTCTCGCCTCATGCACGCGCATCGGCGACAATGCGCGCCAAGGAAATGGATATGAACAAGAAGAAAGACAAGAAGGATACCGGAAGCACGATCGCGTTGAACAAACGCGCCCGGCACGAATACGCACTGGAAGACCGCTTCGAGGCCGGTATCGCGCTGCAAGGCTGGGAAGTCAAATCCCTGCGCCAGAGCCGCATCGCGTTCAGCGAATCGTACGCGCTGGTGAAGAACGGCGAGATTTTCCTGTTCGGGGCGCAGATCACCCCGCTGATCTCGGCATCCAGCCACGTGATCGCCGACGATCGCCGCACCCGCAAGCTGCTGCTGCATCGCAACGAGATCCACAAGCTGATCGGCGCCGTCGAGCGCGACGGCTACACCCTGATCCCCACCGCCATGTACTGGAAGGGCAACAAGGTGAAAGTGGAAATCGCCCTCGCCCGCGGCAAACAGGCGCACGACAAACGCAACACGCTAAAGGATCGCGACTGGGAGCGCGACAAGCAGCGGGTGATGCGCAGCCACAACAAGAACGCCTGAGCGGGCCGTGGCCCGATGAACCCGAGGCAACCGGCAACATGG
>PGZC01000036.1 GCA_002839995.1 Gammaproteobacteria bacterium HGW-Gammaproteobacteria-4
GCGTGGCTGACGTAGGTCGGATCAAACGCCATCGGCGTGGATCCGACATGGACATGCCCGCGCATCTGCATGCGGGTGAAGCGGTGAAAATCAACGAAATCACCCACACGACTTCACGAAGACCCTTTTTTGTAGGAGCCCACCCTGTGGGCGACCCAAAGGGCTGCGCCCACAACCGCCCCATGCAAACGCATGGCTACGGCAATTGCTGTCGTACCAGGGCACCGAAGCTGGCCAGACGCACGGCGCGGCCGAAGGCGATGGCGGCAACGGCAAGCTGGGCAAGCACGAATGCGCCGATCACCCCGAATGCACCGACCGCTGGGGTATGCGCACGCGCCAACAGCAGCGGCAGGTAGATCAGTGCCGCGAGCGCGGTGCTGAGCAGGTAAATGCCGAGCACGCTGAACGGGCGACGCAGCAGCAGGCGGCAGCCGCGCCACCAGGCGCGTATCGCCGAATGCCGAGACAGGTCGATACCGAGCCAGGCGCGACCGGTTTCGATGCTGGCATGGGCCAGCACCAGCAGCAGCCCGCCAGCCGCGGTAGCCAGCCAGCCGATGCGTTTGGCGTCGGCTTCGAGGATCGCTTTTTCGGCGTAGTCGTCGGCCATGCCGGACAGGCCGGCATAGATCGCAAACGCGATGCCCATCGGCAGCAACGACCACAGCAGCATGCGCGCGAAGCGTCCGTATTCCTTCAGGCCGCCCACGATCAAGGCGGTAAAGCCCGGCACCGTGTGCGCGCGCACGGCGACGAACACGGTGCCGGTTAGCCACGGCGAGAGCAACAGGCTGAACACCGCGCCAAGCAGCACCGCGCTGCTCACCGCGGTGCCGGCGCCGCCGGAAAACACGCTGACCAGTTCGGCCAGCGCGATGCCATCGAACTGGCTGGCCCACTGCCGCGCCTGCACGGCGTAATCGAATCGTTCGCCGAGCAGGCGCGCGATCGGCAACGCGGCCATCGCAGTGGGCAACAACAGCACCAGCAACCACAGCAGCAACAATCGCCATTGCAACATGTGACGCGCGCTGCCGATGACGATGGCGAGCGCCGACGAACGGGTTGGCGTATTCATAGGGTCACCAGCATGGCGTAAAGGGTTTGCAACAGCGCGGCGGCATCGCTGCTCCAGCGCCGCGACAGGGTCTTGTCCGGCTCCAGCGTGCGCCCGTCGTCGGCCTTGCCGACATCGAGGTAATGCTGCTGCTCGGGATCCAGTTGCGCCGATACCGCGCGCACCGGCTTGCTCCAGCTGAATCGCTGCCAGCGCTGGGCGCCATCGAACCGCACCGTCTCCACGCTGTCGTCGGCAAAGACGACGCGCAGGGTCTGCGGCACGGCCACGCCCTGGCGGGAAACCAGCACGCGGGTAAGGAATGGATACGGGCCGGCTCCCTCTTTCGCATCGGGATTGGCTTTCTTCCATTCCTTGCGCGCATCGCTGATCTGCTTGTCGATCGCTTCCTGGTCCAGCTCGCTGCGCTTGCCGTCGATCAGTTGCGTGCCCGGTTGCGGCAGCACTTCGTCGCTGTCGAACTCGGCGATGCGATCGTCGATCTTGCCGGTGGCGTATACCTGCTGCTCGAACACGCGCTCGACCAGCGCGCGCTGCCCGCTGACTTCGGCCAGCGTCTCGCGCAGGTCGGCGATGCTCGGATGGCGGAACGACCAGCGCGCGTAATAGGCCTTGAACGCGCGCTCGGTCGCCTCGCTGCCAAGCTGCGCTTCCAGATCGCGCATCACGGTGGCGGTGCGCGAATACACCGAGCCGTAACTGCCGCTGGACATCCGATCCCAGGAATTGGCGCCAATGCCATCGGCCGGCTCGCGCAACATCGCACCCATGCGCTCGGCCTGGAACTGCGGGAACCGGGCACCGAAGCCCAGCCGCTTCAGCAGCCGGGTAGCGAGCGGCACGCCCTGCCCGCGTTCGCTCAACATGCGGTTGTTCCAGTATTCGTTGAGGCCCTCGTCTAGCATCGGCTCTTCGAATTCGTTGGACGCGAGCAGGCCCATGAAGTAGCCGTGACCGAACTCGTGGATGGTGACGAAATCCAGCCCATGCGCATTGAGCGTGCCCGGCGTGACATCGTCGTAACTGTCGGCGGTGAAGAACGTCGGGTATTCCATGCCGGCCGCTTCACCGGCGTTGTACGGCGGAATGACCGCAGTGACGGTGCGATATGGGTAAGCGCCCAGGGTGCGCGAGAAATAGGCCAGCGAATCGAGGGTGGCCTTGAGCACCGGCTCGGCGTTGCTGGCGTATTCGGGCGGATACAGCACCTGCACCGTCACCTTCGGGCTGCCCTCGCCTTCGTAGAAACCGACCAGCGGTTCGGCGAAACGCTTGTCGGCAGTGAACGCGAAATCGATCACGTCGCCCTGCACGAAATGCCAGGTGGCCTTGCCGTCAACGAGCACCGGTTCGCCCTGCAATTCACCGGTGGCACCGACCCGATAGCCCTCGGGCAGCGTGATGCTGACGTCGAACAGGCCGAAGTCGGCATAGAACTCGCTGTGCAGGTGGAACGCGTGCGCATTCCAGCGTGGCGCGGTGGCGCCGCGCTCGCCGGGCAGTTCCAGCACCGCGATTTTCGGGAACCATTGCGCGACCAGATGGAAACTGCCGAAGTAGCCGGTGCGCGCAATCACGCGCGGCAACTGGTTGAAGAAGTCGATCTCCAGGGTGGTGCTCGCCCCCGGCGCGACCGGCTCGGGCAGGTCCAGACGCACCACGGTGTGATCGCTATCCGGGCCGCCATCGGGATGCACGAACTGCCACGGCACCGCAACCCCGGCTTGCTCGACGCGCTTGAGCTCGGTATAGCCCCATTCGCCATCGTCCATCGGCACTTCGCTGCGAAAGCCGAAACCGCGCTCGCGCTGCTCGGTGAAGAACAGGCTGCCCGGACCTTCGAAGGCATTGAGGTACAGGTGCAGGTAGACCGAGCCGACCGGCTGCGCACTGCGGTTGCGCCAGGTCAGGCGCTGCCGGCCGTGCATGGTGTGCGCATCGGGGTCGAGGCTGGCTTCGATGACATAGGCGACCACGCGATCGGACAACGTCGCTTCGCTCCCGCTGCGGGCGCCGCCCCAGGCATCGACACTGCTGGGCTCGCGCACCGCGGCCGCATCGGCAACCGCCAGTGCGATTTCAGGTATCGGCGCGGCCGGCACCTCGGTATCGCTGGGCGGCGACTCGGGCGCCTGCGCCCATGCAGTCAAGCCCATTCCCAGCAACAGCAGCGCCGACAGCAACCGCCAACCGCCCTTCACCTTGTTTGCGTGCATGGCCACCCCCCGTGAACAAAGGCCAAGCGTGCCTTTCATGTCGCGAATGTGCAAGGGTGGCGCAATCGTCATCGACAGTTGTCGCTTCACCCCGACCGCCACGCCGTCCCGGGTTACGGCCTGCGGCCTCAACCCGGGCTACACCGGCATTGCCACATGTCGCTGTGGGCGACCGTCGCGATCAAACCGACGCGATCACCCCTGCGGCACGCCGGCCATGTCGGGCAGGCGGTGCGCGACCCCTTTGTGGCAGTCGATGCAGGTCTTGTCGCTCTCCTGTAACCAGCGCGCGTGGATCTGGCCGGCACGCGGGCTTTGCCGGGTGAAGTCCATGTACGCGAAGTTGTGGCAATTGCGGCATTCCAGCGAGTCGTTGGCTTTCAATCGCTGCCATTCGTGCGCGGCCAGTTCCAGGCGCCGCTCAAGAAACTTCTCGCGCGTGTTGATGGTGCCGAACAGCTTGCCCCAGACTTCCTTCGAGGCCTGCATCTTGCGCGCGATCTTGTCGGTCCATTGATGCGGCACGTGGCAATCGGGGCAGGTGGCGCGCACGCCGGAACGATTGCTGTAATGGATGGTGTGCTTGAGCTCCTCGAACACGTTGTCGCGCATTTCGTGGCAACCGGTGCAGAACGCTTCCGAGTTGGTGGCTTCCAGCACGGTGTTGAACGCGCCCCAGAACACCACGCCGGCGATAAAGCCGCCGATGGTGAGAAACCCGAGGCTGTAATGCACGCTGGGCCGACGCACGACCTGCCAATAACGCCGTGCCAGTTCACGCAAACGGGCGAGCATGGCTCAGGGCTCCCTGCCGGCTTGCAGCATGGCATCGACATCGACGAAGGTGTTGCCGACCAGCAGGCGTGCATCGGTTTGCACCACGTGGCACTGGGTGCAGAAGTAGCGGCGCGCGGAAATCTGCGCCAGCACCTGGCTGTCGCGATCCATGAAGTGGGTCACGCTGACCATCGGCGCCTGGAACGTTTCGGCATTGGCGCGGGCGTGGCACAGCAGGCAGCGGTTGGCGTTCTTGTCCACCTGATAACCATCGATGCTGTGCGGGATGGTGGGCGGCTGCTCGGGCCACGCGCGCTGGCGGCGACGATCGGCATTCTCCACTCGCGCCATCGGCGCCGCCATCGGCTCGCTGGTCAACGGCTCGCCGCGACGCATGGCGTCGATGGAATGGTACTCACCGGCGCTCGCCTGCGCATCGGCGTTGGGGTCCTGCGCCGAGGCGGGTGTGAGCCAGAGCGGGCTTGCCAACAGCAAACCGACCAACAGCCGGCCGACCAACGGCGAGGTTATCGTCTTGACGATTCGCATGGCGCTGCTCCTCAAACCTTTTCGATGCGACAGGCGCATTTCTTGAAGTCGGTCTGCTTGGAAATCGGATCGGTGGCATCGAGCGTGACCTTGTTGATCAGCACGCTGGCATCGAACCATGGCACGAACACCAGACCACGCGGCGGGCGGTTGCGACCGCGCGTTTCCACCCGCGCACGCACCTCGCCGCGGCGTGAAATCAGCCGTGCCTCATCGCCCCGGCGCAGGCCACGGGCGACGGCATCGTCCGGATGCATGAACACCGGCGCCTGCGGAAAGCTCTTGTACAACTCGGGCACGCGCATCGTCATCGAACCCGAGTGCCAGTGTTCCAGAACGCGGCCGGTGCTCAGCCACAGGTCGTATTCGGCGTCCGGCGACTCGGCCGCAGGCTCGTACGGCAACGCCCAGATCACGGCCTTGCCATCGGCGTTGCCATAGAACTCGAAATCCGTGCCCGGCTTGACGTACGGGTCGGTGCCCTCCTTGTAGCGCCAGCGGGTTTCCTTGCCATCGACCACCGGCCAGCGCAGACCGCGCACGGCGTGGTAGGTGTCGAAATCGGCGAGGTCGTGGCCGTGGCCGCGGCCGAACGCGGCGTATTCCTCGAACAGGCCCTTCTGCACGTAGAAACCGAATTCCTTCGATTCGTGATTGGCATAGCCGGCTTCGATGTCGCCGAGCGGGAAGCGATCGACCTGCCCGTTCTTGAACAGGACATCAAACAAGGTCTTGCCACGGTAAGCCGGGTTGGCGGCCAACATGTCCTCGGGCCAGACTTCATCGGTGGTGAAGCGTTTGGAAAACTGCATCAGTTGCCACAGATCCGAACGCGCCTGCCCCGGCGCCGGCACCAGCTCGTGCCAGAACTGCGTGCGCCGTTCGGCGTTGCCGTACGCGCCCTCTTTTTCGACCCACATCGCGGTCGGGAGAATCAGATCGGCCGCCTGCGCAGTGACCGTCGGATAGGCATCGGACACCACGATGAAGTTGGCGGGGTTGCGGTAGCCGACGATGCCTTCGTTGCCGGTGTTGGCACCGGCCTGGATGTTGTTGTTGACCTGTACCCAGTAGGCGTTGAGCGTGCCGTCCTTGAGTGCGCGGTTCTGCGCCACCGCATGCAGGCCCGGCTTCTCCTGGATGGTGCCGGCCGGCAGCTTCCAGATCTTTTCGGCGGTAGCGCGGTGGGCGGGATTCATCACCACCAGATCGGCCGGCAGACGATGCGAGAACGTGCCTACTTCGCGTGCTGTGCCGCAGGCGGATGGCTGCCCGGTCAGCGAGAACGGGCTGTTGCCGGGGGTGGCGATCTTGCCGGTCAACAGATGCAGGTTGTAGACCATGTTGTTGGCCCATACCCCGCGCGTATGCTGGTTGAAGCCCATCGTCCACAGGCTCATCACCTTGATTTTCGGGTCGGCGTACAACTCGGCGAGCTGCTGCAACCAGCCGCGCTCGGCGCCGCTCATTTTCACCGCGTAATCGAGGGTGTAGGGTTTTACGAAGGCCGCGAATTCGTCGAAGCCGATGACCTCGCCGCTGTTGGCATCGGTCGCGTGCGTGGCCGCCTGCTCCAGCGGGTGCTCCGGGCGCAGGCCGTAACCGATGTTGGTGACACCGCGCTTGAAGCTCGCATGTCTGGCCAGGAAATCGCGATTGATCTTGCCGCTTTGAATGATGTGATTGGCGATGTAATTCAGGATCACCAGATCCGACTGCGGCGTGAACACGATCGGGATGTCGGCAAGGTCGAAACTGCGGTGCTCGAACGTGGACAGCACCGCCACCTTGACATGCGGATGCGACAGCCGGCGATCGGTGATGCGGGTCCACAGGATCGGGTGCATCTCGGCCATGTTCGAGCCCCACAGCACGAACGCATCGGCCTGCTCCATGTCGTCGTAGCAGCCCATCGGCTCATCCATGCCGAAGGTGCGCATGAAACCCATTACCGCCGAGGCCATGCAATGGCGCGCATTGGGGTCGATGTTGTTGCTGCGGAATCCGGCCTTGAACAACTTGTTGGCGGCATAGCCTTCCCACACCGTCCACTGCCCGGAGCCGAACATGCCGACTGCGGTCGGCCCTTTTTCCTTGAGCGTGCGCTTGAACTGCGCCGCCATCACGTCGAACGCTTCATCCCAGGACACAGCGGTGAACTCGCCGTCCTTGGCATAGACGCCATCCTTCTTGCGCAGCATCGGCGTGGTCAAGCGGTCGGCGCCGTACATGATCTTGGACAGGAAGTAGCCCTTGACGCAGCTCAGGCCGCGATTGACCTCCGAGTGAACATCGCCGTGCGTTGCCACCACGCGATCGTTCTTCACCGCGACGTTGATGCCGCAACCGGTACCGCAGAACCGGCATGGCGCCTTGGACCATTTCAATTCCGTCACCGGCCGCTCCAGCACGATGTTGGCGGCGCCGGCGGGCAAGGCAATGCCGGCAACGGTGGCGGCGGTGGCGGCAGCGGACTGACGGATGAAGTCGCGGCGTGTGGTCATGGTTCAATCTCCTGCAACAATTCGTCGCTGGGTTCGGCGTGGTGGTAGACGAGGCTGACGCCGAGAACGCCGTCCAGCGCCTGCAAGGCATCGATCGCTTGCAACAATACGGCTTCGCTTTCGCCCTCGCACAGCACGATGCTGCGGCCCTCGGCGCGGGCGACGCACTGCATTTCCGGCGCACCGGTCAAAAAACCATCCAGCGCCGCCGCGCCGTGCTCGCGGTGGCGAACGATGAAGCTGGCGATGTGCAGGATTTCAGCCATGCGCGCTCGCCGGTTCGCTGGTAACGCGCAAGGCCACGACCGCCGACACCGGGCACACTCCGACACAGGCGCCGCAGCCGCTGCACCGCAACGTGTCGAGCAGCGGGCGCGGATTGCCGGGGCTGAAACGGATCGCGCTATCGGGGCATACCTCGCGACAACTCTGACAGGTAACGCCGCGTTGCGCGAGGCAGCTATCGCCGATCGCTGCGCGCCACGGCCACGGTTGCTGCGCCAACGGCAACAGCGCGCCGCTGTCGCATGCGGCGATGCAGTCGCCGCAGAAGGTGCATTCGCCGCGCTGCCAATCGCGTTCGGGGAAGCCGCCATCGGCGCGCACCAGCACGTGTTCGGGGCAGGCGGCAACGCAGTCGTCGCAGCGGGTGCAGCGATCCAGGAACAGCGCTTCATCAACCGCGCCGGGTGGACGCACCAGCGAAGCCGGCGCGGCGCCGCGCAATAGCGCGCGGCGGGAACGGTCGGGTTGGCTCGCGACAGCTGGCATGACCGGTCAAATCCCCGGCGGGCCGAGGATCATCTGTGAAATCCAGACCGCGAAACCGAACCCGGAGACGATCAGAACCGACAATACCGGCACCAGCACCACGGTCAGCAGCACAAATACCCGCAACTCGTCGCTGCGGGATATGCCGGCTTTCGATTCCGCCATGACCTGACCTCCAATCACTTGCAACAACGCACGCTCTGAACGCACCCACCGAGCAGGCTCCGGCAAAGGAGTCGGTCGCCCACTGGATGGGCTCCTGCATCGGTTGCATTGCCTGTCGCCCACAGGGTGGGCTCCTACAGCGAGCGAACGCTTCTTGCAGGAGCCCACCCTGTGGGCGACCGAACGAGCGCAGCGGGAATTCGCTTGCCCTCGACCATGCGGTCAGTCCGACCGATCACCAAGTGCGATGATGTCACAGGTCGATCACGCCCGCCTTGACCTCCGTCAGGCGGCCGCTTTCGTCACACCGGCGCAACCCAGGTGTCTTTCTCGCTCGGACGCATCAGCCAGCGACACAATGCCGGCAGGAACACGATCGCGGCCACCATGTTCACCACAAACATGAAGGTCAGCATGATGCCCATGTCGGCCTGGAACTTGAGGTCCGAGAACATCCAGGTGGCAACACCGGCAGCCAGGGTGAGCGCGGTATAGAAAATCGCGATGCCGGTGGTCTTGAGCGCAATGAAATACGACTCGCTCAAGGTGCGGCCCTGTTTCATGGCTTCGTTCATGCGCGCGAAGATGTAGATCGCGTAATCGACACCGATGCCGACGCCCAGTGCCACCACGGTGAGGGTGTTGACCTTCATGCCGATGCCCAGATGCACCATCAGCGAATGACCCAACTCGGTAACCAGCACCAGCGGCAGCACGATGCACAGCCCGGCGCGCCAACTGCGGAAGCTGATCAGGCACATCACGAACACCGCTGCGTAGAGCATCCACAGGATGTAATGCTCGACCTTGCGCACGGTATCGTTGATCGCCGCCAGCACACCGACGTTGCCGGTGGCCAGACGCAGGTTGACCTTGTCGGAGCGATACTCTTCGCCGGCTTCCTGCGCCGCGGCGATCGCTGCATCCTGCTCGACCTGGAAGTTGACGTTGTAAGCATCGTTTTCGCTGCGGAACTTCTTCACGGCCGCAACCACACGATCGATGGTCTCGGAGCGATGGTCGCTCAAAAACAGCATGAGCGGAATGACGCTGCAATCGGCGTTGAGCAAACCCGAGTCGGTTTCGAAGCTCTGCGTGGCAACACGCAGAGAATCGGGCGAGCGCGGCAGAATCCGCCAGCGCAGGTTGCCTTCATTCCAGCCGGCATTGACCACTTTGGCCGCCATCGGCAAGGTAATAACCTGTTCGACGCCCTCGACGTTGCGCATATGCCACGCGAAGCGGTCGATCAATTCCATGGCCGGAAAGCTGGTGGTACACGCCGACGGACCCGCTTCGGCGATCACGTTGAGGATGTCCACGCCAAGCGAGAACTTTTCGCTGATGGCGACGGCATCGACGTTGTAACGCGCATCGGGCCACAACTCGGCGACGCCCTTCTGCGCATCGCCGATCATCACCTTGTCGCCCTGCGCCTCGGCGAAATACCAGCCGGTGACGCCCAGCACCAGGATGACCGCGGCGGCAGTTGGCCGACTGAAGCGCGACAGGAACGCCCAGATCCGATCGAACTGGGTCAACTGGCGCAGCCGGTAGTTGCGCTTGCCCTCGAGGTTGCGCAGGCGCGTGTACGACAGCAACACCGGCAACAGGATCAGGTCGGTGAGGATGGTCAGACCGACGCCAACCGTGGCGGTGATCGCCAGCTCGAAAATGATCCGGATCGGGATGATCAGGATCGCGGCGAAGCCGATCGAACCGGCAATCAGCGCGACGATACCCGGCGCCAGCAACATCTTGAAGGCCTGGCGTGCGGCCGGCAGCGGCTCGGTACCAACGCGGGTGCGCAGTTCCTCGACGGTGCCCTCTTCCAGACCACCGAAGAAAATTTCGCCGCGGAAACGGTTGATCATCTGCTCGCCATGGCTGACGGCGATCGCGAAAATCAGGAATGGCGTCAACATGTTCATCGGGTCGATGCCAAAACCCAGCAAGCGCAAGGCGCCAAGCATCCACAACACCGAGATCAATGCGGTAAACACGGTCAACGAAGCCAGCTTCATCGATGCCGAATAGGCGAACAGCAACAGCCAGGTGAAGGCCACGGTGAGCAGAAAGAACTTGATCACCGACTTGGCGCCGTCGGTGATGTCGCCAACGATCTTGGCAAACCCGATCACACGCACGGTGTGGTTTTCGTCCTCGTATTTCTGGCGTATCGCCTCGAACTTGTCGGCAATCGCCTGGTAGTCGAGCTTGGTGCCGGAATCCTCCGGGATCAGATCGGCCCATACCATGGCGCCGGACCAGTCCTTGGCGACCAGCCGGCCGACGATGCTGGCCTTGACGATATTGCCGCGAACCGTTTCGAAATCTTCGTCGCTGGCCTGCCAACCCTCGACGTTCGGGGTAAAGCTGGACGGAATGACGTTGCCGCCGGCCAGGCCATCCTCGACCACTTCGACGAAACGCACGTTCGGCGTAAACAGCGAACGCACGCGGGCGTCGTCGGTCTCGTCGATGGCGGTCACGTCGCGGGTCACGTTCTCCAGCGTGGCGAAAAATGCCTGATCGAACATGTCGCCATCGTTCGCTTCCAGCGCGATCAGCACGCGGTTGGCACCGCCAAATTCGCGCTCGTGCACCAGGAACGTCTGCATGTACTCATGCATCAACGGGATCTGCTTCTTGAAGCCCGCGTCGATCCGCAACTGGCTCGCATAAAACGCCATTGCCAGCGTCACCAGCGCAAACAGCAGCAGCACCAATGGCCGGTTGCCAAAGACGATTCTTTCGGCAATCCGCGAAAACGCCCCGTCAGGATTATGGTTTGCGTGCGTCATGTCGATTCCGTCATTGCGGGCGATAGCGGTCAACACCGCGCTCGCCGTAAACCACAAAACCGCCCTCCGGATGATCCAGAAGTCCGGCCAGGATGGGCGTCTCGTTGCCGCGGCTCAGATACCTTGCGAGCGACAACGGCTCGCCGCCGCCGGTGCGCGTCAGCACCGCGCCCTGTGCGCCGACCAGAATCGCGCCACCATCGGGATGCGCGACGCCGCCCATCAGCGAACTGCTGATACCGGTATCGAGCTCGACCCAGTGTTCGCCCAGATCGGTCGTCTCGAACGCCTTTCCGCGCAAGCCATACATCAGCACGTGACCGGAATCCCAGGCAACACCGCCAAACATCGAGCCGCCGTAGGGCAAGGCAATGCGTTCCCATGTTGCACCGTCGTCGCGCGAGCGGAACGCGGCGCCGCGCTCGGCGGCGATCATCAATTCGCCGGACGAGGTACGCACCAGGCCATTGAGATGCGGATCGGTCACCGCATCGAGCACCAGGTCGTCGGCATTGAACGTCCATGACTCGCTGTTCGCCATGCCGCCAGTGCCGGCGGTGTCTTCCTCTTCCGGTGGCGGCGGAAGACTGCGCGTATTCCAGGTCGCGCCGCCGTCCTGCGTTTCCAGAAACAGGCTGTACGCGCCGATCGCAAAGCCGTGATTGGTGTCGATGAACAACAAATCCAGTATCGGTGCGCCGGCAGCCGGCTCGAACGCGTCCGGATTCCACACGTCGACGCGTTGCCGCAACCAGGTGTTGCCGGCATCCGGCGAATGCAGGATCACACCGTCGTGACCACCGACCCAGATGTCGTCGCCGACCGCACTGACCGCGTTCAACGTCGAGCGCGTCGGAACGTTACTGGCCTGTACCCATTCCACACCGTTGGCCGACAGCAGCACATGTCCGCGCTCGCCCACCGCGACATAACCCGACAATGTGCGCACCGCATCGAGAATGATGCTGTCAACCGCATGCGGCATCGCTTCGGCAGACAGCAGCGCGGGATCGTCCGCACGCAAACCGGTGGCGTCTGCATCCTGGGCGAACGCCGGCGACACTGCAAACACAGCGAGTGTCGCCACACACGTACGCGCAACACGCAAACCTGTAGACATTGGCATCGAACACCCTCCCGGCACAGCCGAACTCTGTTGCCTTGAACGCAAGAAGATTGCGCCCCGGAGGGCGCAATCATTGTTCAACAATCAGCGGATACCGCGTGCGCGAAGATTCTGCGGCGAGAAGTCTTCCGGCGTTGCCTGGTAGCCGAAGTCGAACGGGCTCTCTTCGTTATCGAGAAGGCCGGTGATGTAGCGGCCGGTCTTGAGATCGTGCGAGGTCTCGAGGGTTGCCCAGAACACCGGCACTTCGTAGTAGTTCACCGACGGCGCTTCCATGTAACGCCAGATGTTGCCCTGGCCGTCGTAGTGATCGAGAACCAGAATCGACCAGCTGTCTTCATCGACGTAGAAGGTGCGCCGTGCATTGATGTGGCGGCTGCCCTTCTTGAGCGTTGCCTCGACCACCCAGACCCGATGCAGTTCATAACGCAGCAGATCGGGATTCAGATGATTGGGCCGGATCAGATCCTTGACCTTGACCTTGTCGCTGTGCGCCTTGTAGGAGTTGTACGGCACGAAGACTTCCTTCTTGCCGACGATCTTCCACTCGTGCCGGTTCATCGCACCGTTGAACATGTCGGTCATGTCGTTGGTGCGCAAACCATCGGACGCGGTACCGGGGTTGTCGAACTCGACGTTGGGCGCACGGCGGACACGACGCTGACCGGGGTTGTACACCCACGCCTGACGCGAGGCCTTGGCCTGATTCAGGGTGTCGTGCACCAACAGCACCTGACCGGCCAGACGCGCCGGACCTTTCACTTCCTGATAGAAGTAGGCAAGGATGTTGTTGATGTTTTCGCTGGTGTTGCCCGGCTTGAAGTACAGACCGAGCAGTTCTTCGCGCAGCCGCACCAGATTGTAGGAACCACCGGCCGTTACCGCCGCCTGGTTCGACCAACGCGCCAGCGCCACACCCTTGTACTTGAGCTTGTGGTTCCAGATCACCTCATACGCGTTCTGCGGAATCGGGAACGGCAGACCCTCGGCGCAGTTCTGCACGCCCTCGCCATTGGCCACCAACTGGCACTTGGTGGCGTTGACCTTGGTCATCTCGTAGGTGCGCTGCGGGAACGAGGCGGTGCGCCGGGTCTGGTACACATTCATCTTGAACGTCGGGTATTTGGCGAACATCGCCTGCTGGCCCACGGTCAGCTTGTCGGCATACTGCTTGTAGTTCTGCGGCGTGATCGTGAACTCGATCTTGTCGCCGGCGAACGGGTCCGGATGCGCCATCCCCGCCTTGTAGCCGGCCGGCGGCGCGGTGATGCCACCGGTCCATGCCGGGATCGTGCCGGCGGCATTGGCCGCTTGCTCGGCACCGGTCGGCGTCAGATCCTTGCCCAGACGCGCGGCCTGCTCCGGGCTCACCGCTGCCAGGACGCTGCCGGCATAGAGGGACACGCAGCCAACGATGCAGGCTGCCACGACGGATTTCTTGATTGGATTCATTACAGGGCCCTCCCTATGCGCCCGGTTAGAACGAGTACCTGACGCTGAATGAGACGAAGTCGCGGTCGCGGATCAGGTTGCGATCGCCCGCACCGAAGAACGCGGTGTAGCTGGTCTCGAACGACCACGTGTTGAGATAGATGAACTCGGTACCCAGCGTCAGCGACTTGCGACCTTCGACGAAGTTGCCGCCCGGCCCCGGCGTGGTGCCGTTGACATCGTGGTTGAACGCAATGCGCGGGGCAAAGGTGAACGCCGAGCCCATGAAGCTTTCATAGGTGCTGCGCGCGATCGCACGATAGCCCCACGAGAACGCGTTCGGGAAACCGTTGGTCTGGGTGAAGGGATTGCGCAAGGCGCCGGTCGAAATGTCGGGGCCGCCGCCGGTGTTGGTGCCATCGCCGTTGAAACGCAGGATGCGGCTCGCCGGCAGATCCCAGAAGTTGGTGAAGCCGACTTCGACCGCCACAGCGGTCTGCTCGGCACCGAGGATCGACTGATAGAGCTTGGTGAACGTCGCCTGCAACTGCGACACCTCATGACGCTCCATGCCGCTGATGAACTCGCCCGGCGCAAATTCGCCCAACTGGCTGACGAACTTCAGGCCCGGTTGCGGGATCAGGGCATTGAGCGGCGACAGGCCGGCAAACAGCACTTCGACGTCGTCGATCTGGATCGGCAGATTGTCGCGGTAGCTCAACTCACCCTGGAACGCCCAGCCGTCGAGGATGGTGGTGTTCCAGCTGAAGCCGAACAGGTCGATGTCTTCCGGGTACTCGATGACGACCGTGCCGGAGCTGGTCAGCGAACTGGTGACGGCGGTGCCGGAGATGATCGGCAGGCGGCTGTGATAACGCAGGTAGTAAAGGCCGAACTCGGTGTCGCCCAGTTCCGGCGAGTAATACTTCAACGCCACGCCCCACTGCCCGCTGTCCTTGGCGTTGCGGTTTTCGGCACGACCGAATGCGGCGCCACAGCCGGCACCGACCAGTTGCGGGCTCAGGCCGGTATCGCTGCGGGAAAAGCCGGCCGGGCCGCTGCGGCAGACATCATTGAACAGATCGGGATTGTTGACCGGCTGCGGTACGGTGCCGAACCCGAGCATGGCGAAACTGCCGTCTTCGCCGGCGAAATCGTTGGTCGAGAAGAACGTGCCCGGCGGATCGATTTCGATGTTCTCGAACTCGAACATGTACAGGGCTTCGAGCGACAGATTCTCGTTGAAGCTGAACGAGGTGAAGACCATGTCGATCGGCAGGAACGCTTCCTTCAACTCGGCGCCGGCCACGCGCAGGCGCGACACATCGACCGGGTTGATGACGTTGATGCCGCCCTGGATGAAGGTGCTCTCGCCCCAGCTCACCACCTGCCGGCCGAGACGGATGTTGCCGGTGCCGGTTTCGCCGAAGGTGAAGTCCTTGTAGATGAAGGCGTCGAGCAGACGCGCATCCTCACCGACCTTGTTCTGCGCGCGCGAACTGAGCACATTCTTGTTGGCGTTTTCAAAATCGTAGAAGTAGGTGCCGCGCACGAACGCGCCCCAATCGCCGTACTTCAGGCTCAATTCACTGGTGACCTTGGCGGTGTTGGCGAAGATATCGCCGGCATCGCCATAGTTGCGGTTACCGTCGTCGCCGTTGACCGAGAAGCCACCGGGCGCGTTGACCTGCAACGCCTGCGCTTCGAGAAAACGGCCCTGTGCAGTCAACGCGCCGACCTGCGCGAACAAGGCAGGATTGAACGCCGCCTTGCCGACCAGACGCGTGCTGGGGTCTTCGGTGCGCAGCGATATGCCGTAGCTCAGCGAGGTGTCGAGGCTGCCGGTCAGGCCACCCTCGGTGCCGAACTCGAACGCCTTGGCTGGCGCCGCCGCGACCAGCGCCAGTGCAACGGCGGCGGCCAGTGGGCTGCGGGCACGAAGCCCGCGGGAAATGGTGTTTTGCGTATTCATGTGTAGTCCTCGGGTCAGGGCTTACTGCGTGCGAATCACGGTGGGATTGGCAACCTGAACGGCGGTGCCGCCGCTGACCAGGAAGCTCGCCATCTGGCCCTGCATTTCAACCGTTGCCGCCAGCGCCTCTGCGGTAGCTGCGCCCGGCTGCAGGATCGAGCCGTGATTGCCCTGGATGAAGCGCACCGCGCCGCGCACGCCACCTGCGTTGGCCGTGGTGCCGGTGATGCCGGCAAGGCCGAACGCGCGGATCAGCGGCTCGGTGCCGGACAGCGGCGCGCCGGCAACCGCGTTCGGGATCACCTGATCGGGCAGCGAGGTACCGCCACCGGTCAAGGCGCCACCACCGACCACCTCATGCAGCAGGATGCGCTTGGCAGCAGCAAATCCGGCCAGGTTGACCGGGTCGGCGGAATCGACCACCTGCTGCGCCGCACCCATGAACCGATCGAAGTCCGGGGTTCCGGCGTTGACGCCGCTGGCTGCCAGGCCGGCACGAATTCTCGGGCCAAAGGTCGGCGAACCATTGAGCAGTTGCGCAATGCCACCACCGGGAACCGACAACACGGCGACATTGACGGTGGGCTCGAACGCGACGAAGCCGGTGCCGACGATGCTGCCCAGCGACTGGCCGACGAACGACACGTTGCCGTTGTCGAAATCGCCGGTTGCATCGCCGTCGATGCTCATGTTCGGCACGCTGGCGCGCAGCACGAACAGATCGGCAATCGCCTGGCGGGTATTGTCGCGCGAGGTCAGCAACGATGACAGGTTGATCGAGTGCGTACCGGAAGCATCCGGGTTGCCGTCGGCCCCCGGCGCGCCGGTGGCGTTGTTGACGAAATCGACATCGAAGGTGCGCTCGCGCACTCCGGCGGCGAAGAACGGCGTGTTGTTGACCCGGAACGGCGCCAAGGCGGTGTCGGCCGGGGTAATGCCATGCAACGGCTGGTCGATCGAGACCATGGCGAAGCCTTGCGAGGCGAGCGTTGCCGAAATCGCCAGGCCATCGCTGCGGTTACGGGTGATGCCGTGCTGGAAGATCACCAGCGGCCAGCCACCAGCCGGCTTGACCCGGCCCGAGGCGGCGTTGGGCACCGTCATCAGCACCGGCACGCGCACCGAACCGGTGGCGACCGGGCGGGTGTTGAGGAAGGTCAGGAAGGTCGATGGGTTGTTCGGGCCCAATGCACCGCCGCAAGCCGGCACCGTGCCACAGGCAGCGCCCTTCCAGAACGTCGTCAGCGGCGCGGTCGGGTTCTGCGTGGATGGCGCCTCGAGGTAATACGGCAATTCGATGAAACCGACCACGATGTCGGCAATCGGCGGCAGGCTCGGAATCGCCTGCTGGATGTTCAAGCCGGTTGGCGCCAGTACCACGGTGCCGGGCTGGGTGATTGCCCGCACGGTCTGCAGCACCGGGGTGATGCTCTGGGTGGTGGCCACCCACGACAGCACGATGTTGGCGCGCGGGATACCGGCGCCTTCAGCGGCTGCTTCCTGGAAGTTGACCAGTTGACGCAGCGGCTCCAGCGCGGTGGCCTGCGCATTGCTCAGCAGCGGCTCGGTGCTCACCCCATTGACCACCAGCGGCGAAGTCTTCTTGGCCAGAAAGTAGGTCTGGTCAGGTGTGGCTGCATTGCCGGCGGCATCGGCGATGCCGTTGGTCAGTACCACCATGTACGAGCTGATCTGCGCCAGCGGCTTGAGCGGCACGACGGCCAGCGTGCGGCCGGTAGCATCGCTGCTGGCAAATGCGGTGACGAAATCGACGCCGCCCTGCAACTCGCGGACGATGCCGATCACCGCGCCACCCGGGCCGCTTAGCGTGACCTGGAACATGCGCACCGAACCACCCGGCGTCACCGAAGCTGGCGCCGGCGCGGCCGAGAATGAGCTCGACCAGGGCGCGACCGTGCTCCAGCCATCGAGCGCGTTCAGCGCGACCGTGGGGTCGCCGAAGTTGTTCGGATTGGCGACCGGAATGTTGAGGGTGAGATCCGTCGTGCCCTGCAACAGCAGGTTGTTCGGCGTCGGGATGACCGCGTTGGCTGGGTCGAAGCGCGCGGTGAGCACGCTGGTCACCGGCGGGCCACCCGGATTGGTGGCGGGCGGCGCGGGGACCGCGCGCGCGCTATCGTTGGAACCGCCGCCACACGCGGCGAGCAACGCCGTCAGCGACAAGGCAATCAGAATGCGGACTGTCATTTTGGATCCCCCCAAGGAGTGATGCTGCGGGCTGTCGATCAAACGCGATTAACGCAATTGCTACATCGGCAATGCTGTAGCGTACGGATTTTTGGCGCGGCTGTGTTGTGCAGTGCAACACGCTACTGTACCGGTCAGTTCAGTCAGCCCGAGCCGAATCCGGCCGCATGAATGCGCGCGGCAGCAGCCCAATCCGCGACCAGTCGGTGTTGTCGATGACCAGACTGTTGCGGCTGCGCGCCAACTGCGCGGCGAGACTGCGGCCACGCGCACCAAACAGCGGCAGCACGGCGTGCAGCACGCGCGCCGACGCACCCGGAACACGCACGACGCGAGCGACCGAACCACGCGCCGCAAGGAAGCGCGCAACCATATCGGTAAAGGTTACGGCCTCGCCGCCAGCCAGACGCAACAGCGCGCCGGCCGTGGTGTCGTTGGCCGCACAGGCCAGCAACGCCTGCGCCAGATCGTCGGCATGCACCGGCTGACGCATGCCGATCGCATCGCGCGGCAATGGCAGACAGTGCAGGCGGTCGGCCAATGCCAGCAATCGATCCAGGCTCAACGGCGCCGGATGCGAATCGTAGATCAGGCTGGCGCGAATGAGCGTGACCGACCAGCCGCGCGCCTTGCCCAATGCAAAAAGCGTCGCTTCGCAATCGCGCAAACGCTGCGCCAGCGCGCGTTCATCGGCATTCGCCGATTCGGCCTTGGTTTCGGCGCTGAGCGAGGACAAGGCAACCAGCCGGGTGCCCGCGCGCCATGTCGCGCGCGCCGCCCACAGGGCCAGACCGTCCAGTGGCCCGGCACCGATCACCACCGATGCCGTTGGCACGGTGTCGGGATCATCCCGATAAATGTCGTGTCGATACCACTGCGCCGATGGCAACGCCGGTTCGCGCGAGTGCCGGCTCAGCGCGATCGTTTCGTCGCCACGCGCGGTCAGTCGCGCATGCACGTACCGGCCGACGGCGCCGGTGGCGCCAATCAGCAAAAAGCGTTGTTGCGGCGAGATCATCGGCGGCGACATCGGCCCAGCATAGCGCCACGGTCGCCCACAGGGTGGGCTCCTACAAAAAAGCGGTTGCGCTCACCTGTAGGAGCCCACCCTGTGGGCGACCGTGGCGCAGCGAAGGCATGGCAAGCGCAGCTTGCGCTGTCGCGCAGCGACTGACCGCGCACAGCCCACCCTGTGCGCGAAGCGCCCCACCCCGGCATTGGCCGATAAGGCCGCGACAAAACTTCCCCGTCATCGACGCCTGTTAGAATCGCAGCCCATCGCGCAATGCAACTGCGCGCCGTGCGCATGCCCCTCCCTTTTGACGAGATACCGGCACCATGACCCCTGAAACGACCGCAATGCTTGACCTGACCCGGCACTGGGTGGGTTACGCAAGTATCGCCACCTTTGCGCTTGCCTATGCGGTGGTACTGGTGGAGGAGTTCACCCACCTGCGCAAGTCCAAGCCGGTAATGCTGGCAGCGGGTGTGATCTGGGCCATGATCGCCTGGGTTTACGCGCAACACGGCATGAACCATGCGGTAGAAGAAGCCGTGCGCGAGAGCCTGGTCGAGTACGCCGAATTGTTGCTGTTCCTGCTTGCGGCAATGACTTTCGTCAACGCGATGACCGAGCGCAACATCTTCATGGCGCTGCGCGCCTGGCTGATCGGCAAGAATCTGGGCTATCGAAAATTGTTCTGGGTCACCGGTATCCTCGCCTTTTTCCTGTCGCCGGTGATCGACAACCTGACCACGGCGCTGGTGCTGGCCGCGGTGGTGCTGGCGCTTGGCGGCAGCAACAGGAAATTCATCGGCATCGCCTGCATCAACATCGTGGTGGCCGCCAATGCCGGTGGCGCATTCAGCCCGTTCGGCGACATCACCACGTTGATGGTCTGGCAAAAAGGGCATCTGGCGTTCGGTCAGTTCTTCGCCTTGTTCGTGCCATCGGTGGTCAATTTCCTGATCCCCGCGGCGCTGATGCATTTCGCAGTGCCCAACGAGATGCCGCAGGGCAGCCGCGAGCCGGTGCCGATGAAACGCGGTGCCAGACGCATCATCGCGCTGTTCGTGCTGATGCTGCTGCTGGCGGTGAGCTTCCACAACTTCCTGCACCTGCCGCCGTTCCTCGGCATGATGACGGGCCTGGCCCTGCTCAAGTTCTTCGGCTATTACCTCAAGCGCACCGGCTCGTCCGACTCGGAAACCGAGGCCGGCGACGTGCAGGGCTTCGATATTTTCGACAACGTGGCGCGCGCCGAGTGGGACACCTTGCTGTTCTTCTTCGGCGTGATCTTCTGTGTCGGTGGACTGGGCTTTCTCGGTTACCTCGCACACGCTTCGCACATGATCTACATCGGCTGGGGTCCGACCGCTGCCAATATCGCGGTCGGGGTCGCATCGGCGGTGATCGACAATATCCCGATCATGGTGGCGGTGTTGCAAATGACGCCGGAAATGTCCGAGGGGCAGTGGTTGCTGGTCACGCTCACTGCGGGCGTCGGTGGCAGCCTGCTCAGCATCGGCTCCGCCGCGGGCGTGGCGCTGATGGGACAGGCCAAGGGCAACTACACGTTCTTCGGTCACTTGCGCTGGACGCCCGCGATCGCGCTGGGCTACGGTGCCAGCATCGCAGTACACATGTGGCTCAATGCCAGCACGTTCTGAACCGGTAGGCACTGTGAACAATCACGACAACCACCTGCTGAACACACCGGTCATCCCGCTGCTGACCGATTTCTTCCGCACCGAATCAGCGGCCGGCATCGTGTTGATGGGTACCGCGCTGCTTGCGTTGATCGCAGCCAACTCGCCGTTGGCGCCGTTCTACGACCTGCTGCTGAGCACGCCGGTGGAGGTTCGCGTCGGCGCCCTGCAGATCGCCAAGCCGCTGCTGCTGTGGGTCAACGACGGACTGATGGCGGTGTTCTTTCTGCTGGTCGGTCTGGAACTGAAGCGCGAACTGGTCGAGGGCGAACTCTCCGATCTGCGCACGGCGCTGTTGCCGGCGTTTGCCGCCGTGGGCGGCATGGCGGTGCCGGCGCTGATCTACCTCGCCATCAACCACGGCAACCCGTTGGCGATCCGCGGCTGGGCGATACCGACCGCGACCGACATCGCCTTCGCGCTGGGTGTGTTGTCGCTGCTGGGTTCGCGCGTGCCGCTCGGGCTGAAGGTGCTGCTGACCTCGATCGCGATCTTCGACGACATCGGCGCGATCGCGATCATCGCGATGTTTTATACCGATCAACTCTCGTTTACGGCACTGACGGTCGCCGCCGCCTGCGTCGGCGTTCTTTCCGTACTCAACTGGCGCGGAGTCGAAGCACGCAGCGTCTATCTGACCATCGGCGCGGTGATGTGGGTGGCCCTGCTCAAATCCGGCGTGCACGCCACCCTGAGCGGTGTGATTCTGGCGATGTTCATCCCGATCCGCACGCGCCGCGCCGATGCGCCATCGCCGCTCAAAAGTCTGGAGTCGGATCTGCACGCCACCGTCGCGTTCATGGTGCTGCCGGTGTTCGCATTCTGCAATGCCGGCGTGGCGCTGGCCGGCGTCGGCATGGAGCAGGTAATGCACCCGGTTCCGCTGGGTATCGCGCTCGGGCTTACCCTCGGCAAGCAAATCGGCGTATTCGGCTTCTGCTGGCTGGCGATCCGGCTCGGCATCGGCTCGCTGCCCGGCGGCGTTTCGTGGTTGTCGCTGTACGGCCTGTCGATGCTGTGCGGCATCGGCTTTACCATGAGCCTGTTCATCGGCGGCCTGGCTTTCGATGGCGCCAATTTCGAAGCCTTGTTCGACGAACGCCTCGGCATCCTGGTGGGGTCGCTGCTTTCCGGTGTTGTCGGTTACCTGCTGCTGCGCGCGAGCCTGAAGCACGAGGCGGCCGAACGCGATTGAGCGCTCGCGAACGGCTGTCCATCCGCGACGATGGCCATGCGCGGGAGCGGATCAGCGCCTGGCCAGATCGAAGTGCGCGCCCAACCCCTGCCAGCATTGCTGGTAATCGGATTGGCGGCTGCGCGATTCCAGCGCCTGCCGCGTGGGACACAGCACCAATCGGGTTTCGAACATGAAGGCCATGGTATCGACGATCACATCGGGCTTGCTCAAATCGGCGGCGCTCGCCTTGTCGAACGTGGCGGCATCCGGGCCGTGGCCGCTCATGCAGTTGTGCAGCGAACTGCCGCCGGGCACGAAGCCATCAGCCTTGGCATCGTAGGCGCCGTGGATCAGCCCCATGAACTCGCTGGCGATATTGCGGTGGAACCACGGTGGCCGGAACGTGTGCTGCGCCACCAGCCAGCGCGGCGGAAAAATCGCGAAGTCCAGATTGCCGACGCCGGGCGTATCGGTGGGCGCGCTGAGCACCAGAAAGATGCTCGGGTCGGGATGATCGAAGCTGATCGAGCCGATGGTGTTGAAGCGGCGCAGATCGTATTTGCACGGGGTGTAGTTGCCCTGCCAGGCGACCACATCGAGCGGCGAGTGGCCGATATCGGCCCGCCACAACCGCCCCTGAAACTTGGCAAGCAATTCGAACGCGCCGTCGCGCTGCTCGTATGCCGCTACCGGTGCCAGAAAATCGCGGGCGTTGGCCAGGCCATTGGCACCGATCGGGCCAAGGTCCGGCAGCCGCAGTGCGGCGCCGAAGTTCTCGCAGACATAGCCGCGCGCCACACCGTCGGGCAGGCTGACGCCGAACCGGATTCCGCGCGGAATCAGCGCGATTTCCTGCGGCTCCACCTCCAGCACGCCGAGTTCGGTAGCGATCCGCAACCGCCCCTGCTGCGGCACGATCCATCGGCATCGTAGAAGTAGCGCCCGTCCATGTCGGCATTGGCGGCATACAGATGGATTGCCACGCCCGCCTGCAGCGCCGGGCCACCGGCGCCGGCCATGGTAAACAAACCATCGATGAAATCACGCGGCCGGGTCGGGAGGTCGAGCGGATTCCAGCGCAGTTGATCCGGCGGCGCGGCCTGCTCGTCGAAGCGATTGTGAAACGCGCTGGCCTCGATCAGCGAAAACGGCCCATGTACCGCCGCCGGGCGGATCCGGTACAGCCAACTGCGCCGGTTGCTGGCGCGCGGCACGGTAAACGCCGTGCCCGACAACTGCTCGGCGTACAAGCCGTACGGGCAACGCTGCGGCGAATTCTGCCCAGCGGGCAACGCCCCCGCCAACGCCGCGCTGGCGAACTCGTTGCCAAACCCCGATTGATACTCAAGCGTGCTCATGATTTGCCCTGTGTTCGACGTGACGGCGCTGGATGTGGACGCGATTGGTTGCGATTGTAACGATTCCGGTGGTGTGGGCAATCGCTATGGGACAGGCGCTTGGCGCGGGACGTGACGCCGTCACGCACCGCTCGGGCATCGGCGTCCGAGCGCACATTCTCATAACCACGCAATGGGCGATAGGCGAATCGGATCGGACGTTGCTCGCGTTTCGTTTATTGCGAATATGATCGGCTTCGTCTAGTATTTGAAGCCGGTCTACCGATAACTCGCGCCATGTCAGCCCTCCGCAATCAACGCCCTCCCGTACTGCCTACCGATCAGGAAGCGGCGCTTGCCCGCGTGAGCAGCCGTACGCTGGCTGCATGTATCGGCCAAGGCGCGAGCGCGCGCTTGCGTGTGGTCGATGGCAACGACGAGATCGAAGTTCCGGTCGCAGCCCTGCGCATGCTGGTGGATATTCTGGCCAATATGGCTGAGGGCAACGCGATCAGTATCGTGCCGATACATGCCGAACTCACTACCCAGCAAGCCGCAGATTTTCTGGGTGTGTCGCGTCCGCACGTCGTGGCGTTGATCGAGAGGGGCGAACTGATGCATCACAAGGCCGGCACGCACCGCCGAATCTACTTCAAAGACGTGGTTGCCTTTCGCGAACATCGCCTGACCCAGGGCAAGGCGGCGCTCGACGCGTTGGCCGAGCAAGCGCAAAAACTGGGCATGGGTTATTGACGGATGAGTGGCTTTGTAGCGGTCTACGATGCCTGTGTCCTTTACCCTGCACCGCTGCGCGACCTGCTCATGCATCTGGCGCTGTCCGGTCTGTATCGTGCGCGCTGGACCACACGTATCCACGATGAGTGGGTCGCAGCGTTATTGAAACGACGTCCTGACTTGTCGATTGCTGATCTCGACTGGGGACTCGCGCGCAAATGGACTCGGCAGTTCCGGACTGTCTGGTAACTGACTGGGAAGCACTGGAAGCAGGGCTCGTACTTCCCGACCTCAATGATCGTCATGTGCTCGCCGCCGCGATACGTTGCCAGGCCGGCGCCATCGTCACCTACAACACCCGCGACTTTCCGGAGAGCGCGTTGCGGCAATTCGGCATCACCGCGCAACATCCAGACGAGTTCATCGAGCATGCCTTCGACCTCAGCCCCGCTGCTGTCTGCAGGGCGGTGCGTGATCAGCGCGCCTCGCTGAAACTCCCTCCGAAATCGGTGGATGAATTGATGGATACCTACCTGAAGATGGGCTTGGCAACCACGGTAGCCGCGTTACGCGACCATCTGGATCTGCTGTGACGGCCCGCAGTGCCACAAACCGCTTGCGTGTTGAACACAGCGCTTCGACGCCATTACTCAACCCGGCGGCGCAACATCCTTCGGCCGGATCCGCACATCGCCTTCGGTGCCGGCGATCAGCCGCGCGCCGCGGCCGAAGGTGAGGTAGCTGAACATCCATTGCGCGGCGACCAGAAACCGGTGGCGCATGCCGATCAGAAAATAGACGTGGGCGATGCCCCACACCCACCACGCCAGCCAGCCGCTGAGCGTGAAGCGACCAAAATCGATGACCGCCTCGTGGCGACCGATGGTGGCCAGGTTGCCGTAATGCCGGTAGCGAAACGCCGCTGGCCGTGGCTTGCCCTGCACTGCGGCGGCGATCGCTTGTGCCACGTAACGCCCGGCCTGTTTGGCGGCGGGGGCGATGCCGGGCACCGGGCTGCCGTCGGCGCTGGTCATGGCGGCGGTGTCGCCGATGATGAAGATTTCCGGTTTGCCCGGCATGCTCAGATCCGCTTCCACCTGCGCGCGACCGACGCGATCGCTGGCGGCACCGACCCATTGCGCGGCCTGCGAGGCGGCCACGCCCGCCGCCCAGATCACGTTGCCGGCCGGCAGGCGTTCATCGTTGACGATCACGCCCTCGTTGTCGCAGCGGGTGACGCGGGCGGAGGTGTTGACCTCGACGCCGAGTTTTTCCAGCGCGCGTTGTGCGTAAGCCGACAGGGATTCGGGAAAAGCCGCCAACACCCGCGGGCCGCCTTCGAGCAGGATGATGCGGGCCTGGCGCGGATCGATGCGGCGGAAATCGCGTGCCAGCGCCACTTTTGCCAGCTCGGCAATGGCGCCGGACAGCTCCACTCCGGTCGGGCCGCCGCCGACGATCACGAAGGTCATCAGCCGCGCGCGTTCGAACGGGTCGTCGCACAGCTCGGCGTGCTCGAACGCGACCAGAATGCGGCGACGGATGTCGGTGGCGTCATCGACCCGCTTCAGGCCCGGCGCTACCGGCGCCCATGCCTCGTTGCCGAAATAGTTGTGGCTGGCACCGGTGGCCAGCACCAGCCAGTCGTAACGGTGGCAACTGTCGTCGTGCAGGGTGACTTCGCGCGCGTCGGTGTTCACGCCGGTGACCGTGCCCAGCACCACCCGCGCGTTGCGCTGCGCACGCAGGATCGAGCGCACCGGCCAGGCGATGTCCGATGGCGTGAGGCCGGCGGTGGCCACCTGGTACAGCAACGGCTGGAACAGATGGAAATTGCGCCGGTCGATCAGGGTGATATCGACGGGTGCCTTGCGCAGGGCGATGGCAGCCGACAAGCCCGCGAAACCGGCGCCGACGATGACCACGCGCGGGCGGGTATTCTCTGTCGTCAGCTCGGGCATCGGTCATCCTTTCGTTGGGGGCGGACCGAACTGTGACCACGGCTGGCGCCAGGCGTTCACGCACCCTTGCAGTCCCGCGTTATAATCACCGGCTGCCGAGGGGCGCTGCGACCTGTCACACAGGCCAGGCTCGGCATATCAACACGTTCAACGGCGCCCGGAGAAGCCAGGAAGCAAGCGCATCGCGCAACCTTCCCCAACCATCCGGAGATACCACCGATGAATGCCGTTGCCAAACCGCAAGCCGCACACGACTACAAGATCCGCGATATCGCGCTGGCCGCCACCGGCCGCAAGCGCATCCGCATGGCCGAGGAAGAAATGCCCGGCCTGATGCAGATCCGCGCCAAGTATGCGCCGTTGCAGCCGCTCAAGGGTGTGCGCCTGTCGGGCTCGCTGCACATGACCAAGGAAACGGCGGTGCTGATCGAAACCCTGAGCGCGCTCGGCGCCAAGGTGCGCTGGGCCTCGTGCAACATCTTCTCGACCCAGGACGACGCCGCAGCGGCCATCGCCGCCAGCGGCATCCCGGTGTTTGCGTGGAAGGGCGAAACGCTGGAGGAATACTGGGACTGCACCCTGGACATGCTCACCCACGAGGGGATGACCGGCCCGGAGCTGATCGTGGACGACGGCGGCGATGCCACCCTGCTGATCCACAAGGGCCTGGACATGGAAAACGGCGACGACTGGGTGGACCAGCCCGGCGCCAACCATGAAGAACAGGTGATCAAGAACCTGCTCAAGCGCACCCGCGACGAGCGCCCCGGTTTCTGGAAGACGGTGGCGAAGGGCTGGCGCGGCGTGTCCGAGGAAACCACCACCGGCGTGCATCGCCTGTACCAGATGATGGAAGCCGGCAAGTTGCTGGTGCCGGCGATCAACGTCAACGATTCGGTGACCAAGAGCAAGTTCGACAACCTCTACGGCTGCCGCGAATCGCTGGCCGACGGCATCAAGCGCGCCACCGATCTGATGATCGCCGGCAAGGTGGCTGTGGTCTGCGGTTACGGCGACGTCGGCAAGGGCTGCTCGCACTCGCTCAAGAGCTTCGGCGCGCGCGTGATCGTCACCGAGATCGACCCGATCAACGCGCTGCAGGCGGCGATGGAAGGCTTCGAGGTCAAGACCATCGAGGATGTGCTGCACGAAGCCGACATCTTCGTCACCACCACCGGCAACCGCGACGTGATCACCTTCGAGCACATGCAGGGCATGAAGAACAATGCGCTGGTGTGCAACATCGGCCACTTCGACAACGAAATCCAGATGGACCGGTTGAACGCCGCCAAGGACGTGGCGAAGGAAAACATCAAGCCGCAGGTGGACCGCTACACCTTCCCCAGCGGCCGCAGCATCTACATCCTCGCCGAAGGCCGCCTGGTCAACCTCGGCTGCGCGCACGGCCACCCGGCGTTCGTGATGTCCAACTCGTTCTCCAACCAGAC
>PGZC01000093.1 GCA_002839995.1 Gammaproteobacteria bacterium HGW-Gammaproteobacteria-4
GGCGACGCAGACACCGCCATCGCCATCCGCACCGCCGTCATCCAGGATGGCCGCCTGCATGTGCAGGCCGGCGCCGGCATCGTGTACGACTCCGACCCCGCCAAGGAGTGGGACGAAACCATGAACAAGGGCCGCGCCCTGTTCCATGCCGTGGCGCAGGCGGCGAGCGGCTTGTAGCGCCGCGATTGATCACAGCGCCAGGCGTTCGCGCAGCTCGCGCGCCTGCCGCCGCGAAACCTCAACGGTGCTGCCATCCTTGAGCGTAAGCAGATAGCCGTCACTGATCGATTGTTCGATTGAGCGCACCTGGCGCAGGTTGACCAGGGTATTGCGATTGGCGCGGAAGAACTGCGTCGGGTCTAGCCGACTTTCGAGCGCGGCCAGGCTGCGCGGCAACAGGGCGTGCTCATTGCGAAACCAGACCCGTGAGTAATTGCCATCCACCACGATGCGGATGATCTCGGCAAGTGTGACGAACCAGCAGCGCTCGCCGTCACGCAGAAAAACCCGCTCATCAGGGCCAAGCAGTGTGCGCGTGGTTTGCGCAGTGATGCGCGTGTCATCAAGCCGCTCACGCACGCGCTGCAGGGCCTGGGCGAGGCGCGAGGGCTCCACCGGCTTGACCAGATAGTCGAGTGCATTGGCCTCGAACGCGCGTACCGCGTACTGGTCGTAGGCTGTGGTGAACACCACGCAGGGTGTCGCTTCGAGTGCATCGAGCACATCAAAGCCGGTGCCCGATGGCAACTGGATATCGAGCAACAGCACGTCCGGCTGGAGCGTTGCGATGGCGGCGCGTGCGCTGGCAACGTCGTCGGCTTCGCCAACCAGTTCTACATCTGCGATCGCGCTCAGCAGGGTGCGAAGCTCCTGGCGGGCAAGCCGCGCGTCATCGACAATCAGTGCGCGCATCGGTGCCGTCATTGGGGAATCTCCAGAGTAGCGAGCACGTCGTTGCCGACCTGCCGCAGTTCGAACGTCGCGGTTCCGGGCCAGCGCGCCAGCGCGTTGCGCAGGTACGCAAGGCCCACGCCGGTGCGAGTGGTCTCCGGCTTACCGTGCGCTGGCAACAGACCCGGATTGCGCACGACCAGTTGCAATCGCGCGGCATTCAGCGTGGCGCTGATGACCAGTTCGCCACCGTCCGGGGTGCGCGCGATGCCGTGCTTGATCGCGTTTTCCACCAGCAATTGCAGCAGCATCGGTGGCAGCGTTGCCGCGAGCGCGACTGCGTCGATGTCTTCGCGCAGCCGCAGTCGCTGTTCGTAATGCACCTGTTCCACCGCCAGGTAGTCGCGCACCACCGCCAACTCGTCGGCCAGTGTCACCCGTTCGTTCTGGTGATGCTCCAGTGCATGGCGCAAGGTGTTGGACAAGCGCGTCACCAGCTCGCGGGCGCGTTCGGTATCTTCGTTGATCAGCGCGCGCAGATTGTTCAGCGCATTGAACACGAAGTGCGGATTGAGGCGTGCGCGCAGGGCGTCGAGCTCCAGTGCATTGCGCGCCGCTTCAGCCTTGAGCCGGGCGACCTCGCCATAGCGGTAGCGGCGGAGCGCGTGAATGCCCACCCATGCCGCCGTCCACAGCGCCAGCACGATGGCCGTGTTGATCCAGTAACCGAAGATCGCCACGGGCTGGAAGTTGCCGCCCGCCGGCAGGCTGACCCAGTGCCAGTGCAGGGTCAGCCTGATCGCAATCTGGATCAGCACCTGCACCAGTGCTGCACCGAGCATCACTGCCAGCAACAGCCGCAACAGCAGCGCCCAGGGCCCAAGCGCGAACCAGTCGCGGCGCAGCGCCTGTGCGCGCAGTGCGCCGCTGAGCAGACACATGCCTGCGCTCAACACGATGCTGATCAGCAACACGCCAGACGACCAGCCGGCGAATGTCGTGAACAGGATCGTATTGAGTGCGAAATACAGCGTCCACACCAACGTATTGAGCAGCCAGAACCGCCGCGCCGGTGTTTGCGGGATCATGCGCGCGCCGCTTTGCATGTTGTAGTGCTCACTCGGCAGTGCGCGCATCACGTTTATTCCCCGGCTACCGTATCCGCTTGCAGAATGGCGTGCACCTGCGATTGCAGCCACTGCGGGTCGTCCCACATCAGGAAATGGTAGCCGCTCTCGCTCATCGCGATGCGAACCCCGTCGAGCGCTGCATACTGGCTGCGGAATATCGACTCCGTCGATTCGCGGGTCGCGCCGTACTGCGCATAAGCCGCCCACGCGCCCAGCACCAGCGTCGGCGTGTGGATGGCTTTGATATCCGCACGCAGGTCGGTGGTCATCAGCTCATACAAGGCCTGGGTGGTGGTGGCGCGATCGCTGCTGCGGCCCCATTCACCCAGGGTCGCGACGCGCTCGGGCGAGCGGCTCATGCCCGCCAATGCCGCCTGGGCATTTCGGAAGAAGCTCTCGTCGTCGGCAGCCAGCATGCCTTGGCGCATGCCTTCGGCCATCGGCGTCACCGATGCCACGCTCGCGGCGGGGTTCTGCGCCGCCGGGAAGAAGGGCAGCGAATCGACGATGATCAGCCGCGAAAATACCCGCGGTGATTTCAGCGCCATCTTCAGTGCCAACAAACCGCCAAGGCTATGCCCGATCACCACCGGCGAGCGCAACGCGCGCTCCTGCACGTAGGCAAGGATGCGATCGCGCATGGCGTCGAGAAAGGCATCGCCCTCGATGGCGGGTTGTGCGGCCGGTTGTCCGGCAAAACCCGGCAATTGCAGCAGGTGGCATTGCACTTCGGGTTGCAGGGCCGCGCAGGTTTCGCGCCAGGTATCGGCGGCACTGTTCAGGCCCGGAATCATGACCAGCGGCCGGCCATTGCCGATCACCTCGACCGCAAGCTCGCGATAGCTGCTCGGCTGCGAATCCACCGCGGCAGCGGATGCGGCCATGCTGCCCAGTGCGAGCACGGCCGCCGTGACAAAAGGCATCCAAGCGGCAATCAGGCTATCGGTC
>PGZC01000037.1 GCA_002839995.1 Gammaproteobacteria bacterium HGW-Gammaproteobacteria-4
AGCAACGCTGAACGCGCCGCCGCTGCATAGGCCATCGCCCTCAGCAAGGGGACATTTCTGAATTGCTCAAAAGGGGACATTTCTGCTTTGGGTTGACATGATGAGCTCGCCAGCCGCCGCGCCATAACGCCCAACCGCCACGCCGTCCCGGGTTTCGCCGCTGCGCGGCTCTACCCGGGCTACGACATCGGGAACCCGCCCGGGCCGCGGCCGCCCATCATGCCCTGCATGCCGCGCATCAAGCCTTTCATGCCGCCCTTGGACAGCTTGCTCATCATCTTTTCCATCTGCTGATACTGTTTGAGCAGGCGGTTGACGTCGGCGGGCGTGGTGCCCGAGCCGCGCGCGATGCGGGCACGGCGCGAGCCGTTCAGCAGCGCCGGATGGCGGCGTTCCTTGCCGGTCATCGAGCCAATGATGGCAATCAGGCGTGGCACTTCCTTGCCGCTGACCTTGCCCTTGACCTGCTCGGAAACCTGACCCATGCCGGGCAGCTTTTCCATCAGCGCACCGATTCCGCCCATGCTCTGCATCTGCTGCAACTGGTCGCGCATGTCGTTGAGGTCGAATTTTTTGCCCTTGGCCAGCTTTTCGGCGAACCTGGTGGCCTTGTCCTGATCGACCTGCTGCTCCACCTGCTCGACCAGCGACAGCACGTCGCCCATGTCGAGAATGCGGCTGGCGACACGATCCGGGTGAAACACGTCCAGGCCATCGGATTTTTCGCCGGTGCCGATGAACTTGATCGGGCGGCCAGTAACGTAACGCACCGACAGCGCGGCGCCGCCACGGGCGTCGCCATCGGTTTTGGTCAGCACCACGCCGGTCAACGGCAACGCTTCGGCGAACGCCTTGGCGGTGGCAGCGGCGTCCTGGCCGGTCATGGCGTCAACCACGAACAAGGTCTCGACCGGGTTTACCGCGGCGTGCAGCGCCTTGATCTCGGCCATCATCTGCTCATCGATGGCGAGCCGGCCGGCGGTATCGACCAGCAGCACGTCAACGAACAGCTTGCGCGCATCGGCAATCGCAGCGCGCACGATCGCTTCCGGCGACTGATCGATGCTGGACGGGAAAAACAGCACATCGACCTGGGCCGCGAGGGTCTTGAGCTGCTCGATCGCCGCCGGACGATAGACATCGGCCGATACCACCATCACCTTCTTCTTGCGCCGCTCCTTGAGGTGCCTGGCCAGCTTGCCTACGGTGGTGGTTTTGCCCGCACCCTGCAGGCCAGCCATCAGAATCACCGCTGGAGCCGGCACATTGAGGTTCAGGTCGGCAGATTGCGCACCCATCACCGCGGCCAGCTCGTCGCGTACGACCTTGATCAACGCCTGACCGGGCGTGAGACTGCGCAGCACTTCCTGCCCCACCGCGCGCACCTTGATCCGCTCGATCAGCGCCTGCACCACCGGCAACGCGACGTCGGCTTCCAGCAGCGCTACCCGCACCTCGCGCAGGCTTTCGCGAATGTTCTCCTCGCTGAGGCGGCCACGGCCACGCAGGCGTTGCAGGGTGCCGGACAGGCGTTGCGAGAGCGACTCGAACATGGCGCGAGAACCGTGGAGAGGGCCGCAAAGTATAGCGCCGACGCGCTTTATCGCCATAACACTGATGCCGTAGCGCATCGGCTGTGCCAAACTTGAACCATGTTGACCGCTCTCGCTGCTGCCCTTGCCTACCTGATCGCGACCCGAGCGCTGGCTCGCAACGTGTTCAACCCCGATGCCGACAACAGCAACGCCCTTCGCCTCGGCCTGCTCGGCGTGCTGCTGCATGGCGCGCTGCACGCGCAGCTGTGGTGGCGCGCGGGCGGTGCCGACCTGCATTTCTTTGCCGCGTTGTCATTGGTCGCGCTGGGCATGGCCGGACTGACCGGCACATTCGGGCGGCGTCAGCGCCTGGATGCGCTCGGCGTGGTGGTGTTCCCGCTGGCGGCGCTGACGGCGCTGGCCTTGGCCGGCACCGGAGCGCGCAGCACCGGCATCGCCGCACTCGACTGGCGGATCGGTCTGCACGCGTGGTTGGCCCTGCTCGCCTACGCCACACTGGCACTGGCAGCTCTACTCGCGATCATGTTGTGGATGCAGGAGCGGGCGTTGCGGGCGCGTCAATTCACCCGCCTGCTGCGCGCGCTGCCGCCACTGACGCAGCTGGAAACCCTGCTGTTTCGCACCATTACCGTCGGCTTCGCGCTGCTCACCCTCACCTTGATCACCGGGGTATTGTTCGTCGAAAACCTGTTCGCGCAGCATCTGGTGCACAAGACCGTGCTCAGCATCCTGTCGTGGGCGATGTTCGGCATCCTGCTGCTGGGCCGGCATTTGCGCGGTTGGCGCGGTCGCCGCGCCGTGCGCCTCACCTTGGGCGCCATGCTGCTGTTGTTGCTGGCGTTCTTTGGCAGCAAACTGGTGCTTGAACTGGTCCTGATGCGCGGATGATCGTGCGGTGAACGACATACCCCTGACCACCTTGTTTGCCACGTTGGCGGGCTTGCTGGTGCTTTCGGCATTTTTTTCGGGCTCGGAAACGGCCCTGATGTCGATCAACCGCTACCGTCTGCTGCATCTGGCGCGCGAGGGCAGCCGCGGCGCTCGGCTTGCACGAAAGCTGCTGGAACAGCCCGACCGCCTGATCGGCCTGATCCTGCTCGGCAACAATTTCGTCAACATCCTGGCTTCGGCGCTGACCACGCTGGCCTTCGTACGGATCGCGGGCGAAGCCGGTCTGTTGATCGGCACGGCCACACTCACCGTTACCGTGCTCATTTTTGCCGAAGTGGCACCCAAGACACTGGCCGCGTTCCACCCCGAGCGCGTCGCCCTGCCGGCGTCCTATGTGCTCTACCCGTTGCTGCGCATGACCTACCCCTTCGTGTGGGTGGTGAATGTGCTGGCCAATGGCGTGTTGCGCCTGTTCGGCCATCGCAGCGGCAAGACGCCGGACACGGCGATGTCGCAAGACGAACTGCGCACGGTGTTGCTTGAAGGCGGCGGGCTGATTCCCGATCAGCACCGGCGCATGCTGCTCAACATCCTGGCGCTGCAAGAAGCCTACGTCGAGGACATCATGGTGCCGCGCGGCGAGATCATCGGCATCGATCTCGACGACGACCCGCAAACACTGCGCGACAATCTGGCCAGGTTCCCGTTCAGCCGGGCGCCGGTGTATCACGGCAGCATCGACCAGGTCGCGGGCATCCTGCATTTGCGCACGTTGATGGATGTGCCGGCCGGGCAGATCACGCCCGCGTTGGTGGAGGCGCGCGCACGCAAGGTCTATTTCATCCCGGAGGGCGTACCGCTGCCGCAACAGCTGCTCGAATTTCAGCGGATGAAACGCCGTTTTGCGATGGTGGTGGACGAATATGGCGAGGTGATCGGCATGGTCACCATGGCCGATATCCTGGAAGAGATTGTCGGCGAATTCACTACCACCCCGAGCCAGGACAGCCGCCACATCCACCACGAGCCGGACGGCACCCTGCTGATCGACGGCAGGATTGCCGTGCACAGCCTGAACCGCCGCCTCGACTGGGGCTTGCCGACCGACGATGCACGCACGCTCAGCGGCCTGCTGGTAAGCCACAACGAGGCCTTGCCCGAGCCCGGCGCCGAGTTCGAGATCGAGGGTTTCCGGATGCGGGTCGAACGCCTGGGCGACAATGTCATCGCGCAGGTGCGGGTGTGGCCGCCGAATCCATCCGTTCGCGAGGATTGAGCGCTCAGGCTGCCGCCAGCGCCTGCGCCAGCCGGTCCACCGCAATCACTTCCATATCCTTGTACGGGTTGCGCTTGGGCGCGTTGGCGCTGGGCACGATGGCGCGCTTGAAGCCATGCGTCGCCGCCTCCTTGAGCCGTTCTTCGCCATTGGGCACCGGGCGGATTTCGCCGGACAGGCCGACCTCACCGAAGGCCACGGTTTTCTCCGCCAGCGGCCGGTCGCGCAGGCTCGATAACACGGCCAGCAGCACCGGCAGATCGGCGGCGGTTTCCTGCACCCGGATGCCGCCGACCACATTCACGAACACGTCCTGATCGAATACGCCGACCCCACCGTGCCGATGCAACACCGCCAGCAGCATCGCCAGGCGATTCTGCTCCAGGCCCAGCGCCACCCGGCGCGGATTGGCCAGAGGCGACTTGTCGACCAGCGCCTGCACTTCCACCAGTAGCGGGCGGGTGCCCTCGCGGGTCACCATCACCGCACTGCCCGGCTGCGGCTCGCGGCTGCCGGACAGAAAAATCGCGCTCGGGTTGGGCACTTCCTTGAGGCCCTTGTCGGACATCGCAAACACGCCCAGCTCGTTGATCGCACCGAAGCGGTTCTTGAACGCGCGCAGGATGCGAAACCGGCTGCCCGACTCGCCTTCGAAATACAGCACCGCATCGACCATGTGCTCAAGCACGCGCGGGCCGGCGATGCCGCCTTCCTTGGTCACATGCCCGACCAGAAACACGCTGGTACCGGTTTCCTTGGCATAACGCACCAGCCGCGCCGCCGACTCGCGCACCTGGCTCACCGATCCTGGCGCCGCAGTCAACATTTCCGACCACAGGGTCTGGATCGAATCAGCGACGATCAGCGCCGGCCGCACCTTCGCCGCGTGCTCCAGAATCCGTTCCACGGCGGTTTCCGCCAGCGCCTTGATGCCGAGCACCGACAGCCCCAGACGCTGGGCGCGACCGGCCACCTGCGCCAGGCTTTCCTCGCCGGTGACATACAGGCTGGGCAGTCGCTCGCCCATTGCCGCCATCGCCTGCAACAGCAGCGTCGATTTGCCGATGCCCGGATCGCCACCGACCAGCACCACCGAGCCTTCGACCAGGCCACCGCCGAGTACGCGGTCGAGTTCACCGATGCCGGTGCTGGTGCGCTTTTCGTCGCCGCCCTGCACCTCGCTGAGCGCAATCACCCGCGGCCCACCATCGCCGGCCCAGCCGGCATGGCGCGCGCCACCGCGTGCCGCGCTGGCCGGCGCCAGCGCCACCTCGCTCAATGTGTTCCAGGCACCGCATTCGGCGCATTGGCCTTGCCATTTGCTGTGGCTACCGCCGCAGTCGGCGCATACGTAGGCAGTCTTGGCTTTGGCCATGGGGCAACACTCGGTCGATGAATCGTACATAGTGCCGTTGCCGGGCACCCACGCCAAGAAAAAGCGTGCGAATCGCTGTTCGCAACGCGAATGCGACGCGGCAAGCTGCAACGCCGCGCGCGACCGCCCGCAATCAGGCGCCGGCGAAATGCGCCTGCAACGCGCCAAGCAAGGCGCGGTAGACCGGATTGCATACCCCGCCGATGGCGCCATCATCGACCGACTCGTATTCCGACACCCATTCGACGAGGGTCTGATCGGACAGCGTGACCGGCAACACCCGCACCGTACCCAGGTAACGCTGCACGTTGGCGGTCGCCAGCGGCCCGGGGCCGTCGTCGATGCTGTAGCTGAACTGCCGCCCCTGCTCATCGAAGCTGCGCAGGGTTTCGCGGAACGCGCCATTGATCACGCGCACGGCACCCACTTCGGTGCCCGCAGCCGCGCCCACTTTCTCGGCATGGGTCACCACACCCTTGGCCCAGGAAAAATCATGAAAATCGCGTATCGCCGCCCAAACCTTGTCTGCCGGCGCCGCAATGACCGCCGAGTTGTAGCACGTACCCATAAGATGCTCCCCAAGATCGATGAAGACACCGCGCACGTTGCGCGGGCCGAACAGTTCAGAGCAATCCCGGCGGGCACAAGTTCCCAGCGCCGCTAGCCGAGGCGCGAAGCGGGTATGCCGAAGTCGCGATGGTTCGGGCTCGTTCAGACCATCCGTTACCGAAGGTTCCATGCTGATGACAGCACCTCGGCCTGCTGCAGCACCGTTTGCACCGCCGCGTCCTGCAGGTCGGGCGGGTAGCCGTACTTGCGCAGGATGCGCTTGACGAGTACACGCAGCCGGGCCCGGGCCGATTCACGGTGGGCCCAATCGACGGCGACGTTCTCGCGCAGGCTGACCAGCAGTTCGTGGGCAATCACCCGCAAACTGGCATCGCCCATGACCTGCACCGCGGATTCGTTTTCCGCCAGCGCGTCGTAGAAGGCGATCTCCTCGTCGGACAGGCCCTGTTCCTCGCCGCGATTGCGTGCAGCGCGGATGTCCTGGGCGAGCTTGATCAGCTCCTGCAGCACCTCGGCGGTGGTGATGGCGTTGGCGTGGTAGCGGGCGATGGCGTCTTCCAGCCGTTCGGTGAAGGCGCGGGTCTCGACCACATTGGTGCGGGTGCGCGAGCGGATGCTGTCGTTGAGCAACTTGCGCAGCGTTTCCAGCGCGAGATTCTTCTTGTCCATCTGCTGCACTTCGAGCAGGAATTCGTCGGAGAGGATGGAGAGGTCCGGCGTCTGGATACCGGCCGCGGCGAGGATGTCGACAATCTCGGTGGACACCACGGCGCGGCTGACGATCTGCTGGATGGCCAGCTCGCGATCCTGCCGGGTAGTCCCTGAGCCGCCCGCCGTCTTGACCAGCGCGGCACGGATGGCCTGGAAGAAGCCGACTTCCTCACGGATACCGCGCGCTTCGTCAGAACTTGCCGCCAGTGCGAAGGCCTTCGACAGGCTCAGCACGCCATCGGAAAAGCGCCGTTGCGCCTGCTTCTTGGCCTCTGGCGTCTTTTCTGCCGCCGCCCACTGCTGCTGCTTGTCGAGTATCCATTCGATGGCGCCGGCCATCATCGCCAGCCGTTCGCCGGGTGTGCCGCCCAGGCCCGTGCGGTAGTCGAAGCCGTAGAACATGTCGCGCACGATCTCGTACTTCTCCAGCAGCACCGCCACGGCTTCGGCCTCATCGATGCCGGTCTTGTCCTGGTCGGGCTTGGAGTACTGCGCGAGCGCCGATTTCAGGTTCTGGGCGATACCGATGTAGTCCACGATCAGGCCCGCCGGCTTGTCGCGGAACACGCGGTTGACGCGGGCAATGGCCTGCATCAGGCCGTGGCCGCGCATCGGCTTGTCGATGTACATGGTGTGCATGCTGGGCGCATCGAAGCCGGTCAGCCACATGTCGCGCACGATCACCAACTGCAGCGGGTCCTGCGGATCACGGGCACGCTTGGCCAACAGATCACGCCGCGCCTTGTTGCCGATGTGCTGCTGCCACTCCACCGGGTCGGATGCCGCGCCGGTCATCACGATCTTGATTTGGCCTGTGTTGTCATCGTTGCTGTGCCAGTCGGAGCGTAGCTTGATGATCTCGTCGTAGAGCGCCACACAGATGCGCCGGCTCATGCACACCACCATCGCCTTGCCCTGCAGCGCGGCCACGCGATCATCGAAGTGCTGCACCAGGTCGGCGGCCACCAGCGCGAGTCGCTTGTCGCTGCCGACCAGCGCTTCGACCGTGCTCCACTTCTGCCTGGTGCGCTCGGCGTTGGGCTCGTCCTCATCCTCCAGTAGCGCCTCGATCTCGGCATCGATGCGCGGTTTCTCCTCCTCGTCCAGCTCGATGCGCGCCAGCCGCGATTCGTAGTAGATCGGCACCGTGGCGCCGTCTTCCACGGCGCGGCTGATGTCGTAGATATCGATGTAGTGGCCAAACACCGCCGGGGTGTTCACGTCGGTGGCCTCGATCGGCGTACCGGTGAAGCCGATGAAGGAGGCATTGGGCAGCGCATCGCGCAGGTACTTGGCAAAGCCGTAGGCGATCTCGCCGGTCTTGCTGGCCACCTTGGCCTTGAAGCCGTACTGGCTGCGGTGCGCCTCGTCGGCGATGACCACGACGTTGGAACGATCGGTCAACGTGCCTTGCTCCCCTCTCCCTCCGGGAGAGGGGTCGGGGGTGAGGGCAGCCGGCGTGAATTTCTGAATCGTCGTAAAAATCACCCCACCCGAGGCGCGATTCAGCAGGCTGCGCAGATGCTCGCGGTCCTGCGCCTGCACCGGCGTCTGCCGGAGCAGGTCGCGGCACTGCGCGAAGGTCGCAAACAGCTGGTCGTCCAGATCATTGCGGTCAGTCAGCACCACCAGCGTGGGATTGGCCATGCGCGGGTCGAATACCAGCAGGCCCGCGTAGAAGGCCATCAGCAGGCTTTTGCCGGAGCCTTGGGTGTGCCAGATCACCCCGGCTTTGCGATCTCCGGGCGGCTGGCTCTCGACGCTCGGCAGCCCGTAGATGGAGGGATCGTCCCTCACCCCCGACCCCTCTCCCGGGGGGAGAGGGGAGAAAGACGCGCGCAGTGTCGAGATCACCGCCTTCTTCACCGCATGGAACTGGTGGTAGCCAGCAATGATCTTGACCAGCCCGCCACCGGTTTCACCGAATACCGTGAAATGGCGTAGCAGATCAAGAAAGCGCGCCGGCTTGAACACCCCGGCGATCAGCGTCGCCAGTTCGGGCACGCCCTTGGGCTCGATGCGCATGCCGTCGATGGTGCGCCAGGGCATGAAGCGCTCCTGATCCGCCGACAGCGAGCCGACCCGCGCCGACAGGCCATCGGAGGTCACCAGCAGCGCGTTGCTGTGGAACAAGGCCGGAATCTGCTGCTTGTAGGTTTGGAGTTGATTGAAGGCGCCGGCAAGCGTCGCGTTCTCGCCGCCGGGGGCTTTGAGTTCGATCACTGCCAGCGGCAGGCCGTTGACGAACACCACTACGTCCGGCCGACGCTTGGCCTGGCCTGCTATCACCGTGAACTGCTGCACCGCCAGCCAGTCGTTGTTGGCGGGGTGTTCGAAGTCGATCAGCGTCAGCTTGCCCGCCGTGAGTACCCCTTCGGCATCGTAGTACTCCACATCCGCGCCTTCGGTCAGCAGCCGATGGATGCGGCGGTTCTCCTCCAGCAGGTTGGGCAGTTCCGACTGCGTCAGGCGGCGAACGGCGTCGGCCTGCGCCTCGGGCGGCAGCGCCGGGTTCAGCCGCGCCACGGCGGCGGTGAGGCGGCCTTTCAACACCACCTCGTCGTAGGCGTCCCGCTCCGGCTGCCTGCCGTCGGGGCCGATGAGCTCGTCCGAGGCGCAGGCGTAGCCCAGCGCGGCCAACTGCGCCAGCAGCGCGGCTTCCAGTTCGGCTTCCGAGAGAAAGGCCATCAACGGGGCTCCTTGGGTGCGTCCGGGGCCACAACCTGCCAATGCCCGCCCTTGGCAGGACCGACACGCTCCAAACGACCGGCCTCACGCAGCTTGCGAATCGCACGTTCGACAGCGCTCTCCGACTTACCGATGTGCTGGGCCAACTCGGGGATGGACAGGGTTGGGGTTGTGGCAAGCAAGGCCAGGATGCGTTCTGGTGTTTTCCCCGGCG
Source organism: Gammaproteobacteria bacterium HGW-Gammaproteobacteria-4 (assembly GCA_002839995.1). Taxonomy (GTDB): domain Bacteria; phylum Pseudomonadota; class Gammaproteobacteria; order Xanthomonadales; family Xanthomonadaceae. The sequence continues at coordinate 9,282 of PGZC01000037.1, forward strand.
TTTTCACCGGCGTTTTCACCGGCGTTTCCGGGCTCTGCCCCATGCGAATAGCCTCGCGCAGGCTTTCCTCGATCGCGGTCAGAATGAACTCGATAAAGCCTGAGCAGTCGGACTGCGCATCGGCGACAGCCAACTCATCGTAGTAGGCCTGCTGCCGGCGCTTGATCACTGTTTCCACCGGCAGGTAGGCCAGCACAGGCTGCCAGCGGCTCAGGATCAGGCTTTGCCACAGCCGCCCCATGCGCCCGTTGCCGTCGCTGAAGGGATGGATGAACTCGAACTCGTAGTGGAACGCCGCCGAGGCAATCAGCGGATGCGCGTTGGTACTTGCCAGCCAGTGCAATAGGTCCTGCATCAGACGCGGCACCTGGCTGGCCGGCGGTGCAACATGGATGACCTTATCGCCCGCCATCACCCCCACGCCGCCGCGTCGCCACTGCCCGGCATCGTCCACCAGCGCGGCCATCATCACGCCATGGGCGGCCAACAGATCCTCGACACGATCGAGTTGCCACTGGCCCATGGATTCATAGGCGGCAAAGGCGTTGCGCACTTCCTGGATCTCGCGTGGCGAGCCCAGCACCAGCTTGCCGTCCAGCACCGCCGTGACCTGCTCCAGCGTCAGGGTGTTCTGTTCCACCGCCAGCGACGCCTGGATACTGCGGATTCGGTTGCCGCGCCTCAGCGCCGGCCGCAGGTCATCCGTGTTCACCGCCTTCCACGCACCCAGCAGCTCGGCGATGCCAGTCATCGCCTCGGTCATGCGATGGGTCAGATGGAAGGGGGGGTGGTAGGGCTTGCTCATTCCGTGGACGCTCCCGGCAATAACACAAAGTGCTCCACCAGCTTCACCATCAGTTCTTTCTGATCGGGCTTGCTTTCGGCCACCAAGAGCGCCAGCGCTACCAAGGTATTGTCGTTGATCAGCCGCTCCACCGGCCGTGCCAGCAAGTGCTGGTTCAGGCGCAAATACCACAGAAACAGGAAAGAGCCGGTGCGCTTGTTGCCATCGGCCAGTGGGTGGTTCTTGATGACGAAATACAGCAGATGCGCCGCCCGGCTGGCTACGTTGGGGTAAAACAGCTCGCCGCCAAAGCCCTGCTCAATGGTGGCGATGGCGGATGCCAGCCCGTTACCGCGCAACTGGCCGAACAGCTCGGTGGCCTCACCCTTGACGATCAGCTCGGCCTTGAGCCGGGCAATGGCGACAAGCACAGTATCCAGTTCCAGCGCGTGCATGCCCTGCTGCTTGCCGGTCTGCCCGGTCAGGCTCTGCTCGTCGTAACCCTGCAGCAGGCTCCAGCTGCGGGCGTAGTCGGCAATCACGCCCAGCACCGCTTCGCCTTCGGCGCTGACCAGTTGCTGGTTGGCCAGCGTGCGCGAGAGCAAGTCCAGCGCCTGTTCGAATTCGATGCCGCGCTCGCGCAGGCGTTGCTGGTTGAGGGTGTAGCCCTCGACCAGATGCTGGCGCAGTACGCCGGTGGCCCATTGGCGGAAGCGGGTGGCGCGGGTCGAGTTGACCCGGTAGCCGACGGAGATGATGGCGTCTAGGTTGTAATACTCAACCTGATAGGTTTTGCCATCGGCGGCAGTTGTTGCATTTTTTGCAACAACTGCGCTCCGCTCCAACTCCCTGGTATCAAAGATATTTTTCAGGTGGCGTGAGATTACCGACTTGTCACGCTCGAACAACTCGGCCAACTGCTGAAGGCTCAGCCAGACCGTTTCGCCCTCCAGCCGCACCTGCACCGGCTGGTCGCCGGACTCGAAAATCACGATGTTATTCATGGGTTCCTTCCTTGGATGTTGGTTCTCCTGAACGCCGTTGCCCCGCCAACGCGAGCGCATCCAGCCCGGCGCGCTTACGCGCCCAGGTCAGCAGCTCGGGGTTGACGGGGATGCGGGTCATTGTTCCTCCATTGGAGCCACGTCATCCACACTATCTTTTGCCACGCTTGTGTAGTGAAAGCGTGTCAGCTCTGACGTCAGAAAATCATCCATCAAGAGTTTGATAAACAAATCCTTGGAAACCTTGGTATCCAACAAAATCCTGTCTTGCGCCTCGTTGAATCTGATTTTTCCCACAAGGTTTGGAAATGTCTGGCAGAACTGAATGATGTTTGCACTGGAGACGCCAGCTTTCAGTACGGGCGAAGATTTGGCGACTTTGGTTAGCCTCCTCGCATATTTGACATCATCGATAAGCTCGTGCAGTACCTCAGGGTTTGAAACCAGCTTAGCGCTCTCAATGGCAGCAAGCCCAACAGCAGCCTCCCGCTTGATGACGTCATGAAAGCCAAAACTTCTCTCCAGCGCACCAAGATCAATCACCAATAAGGTGCCGTTTATTCTGAGCATCTGAAAGCCTGCGCTGACACGAAGAAACTCGTCATTAAGCTGTTCGAAGCGACTTGCTGACTTCTTCAAAAAGAAGCTAGTCCTTCCGAAAATATTGACAGGAGCCATGGCCTTGTAAAGTACGATCTGTCCAATGTTGTTTCCAATCTCAATGAGCAATGCCTTTATTGAGGAAAGGCTTTGATCGTTCAGGTCAAGCAAGGGAAGGTCGTCCTGCGTAATTACTGTTTCCAGCGCCGCAAGTTCTGCTGGCACTTCAAGGTCGTAGACATAAATGGCATCGAGCCGTTCATCTGACGAAGATAGGTTGAGTACGGCGATCTCTTCGTTGTCAGAAATGGTTTCACGCAGACTTTCCATGAATAGCGATTTGAGACCTTCCAAGGCTTCATGTTCGATATCCAGTTTAACTGGCTGGGATGTCTCGGCGTCTTTCAGTAGGGCATATACCGCCACACCAATGTTATCGTAATCTGCTTGGATTTCAGCTATGGCGGCCTTGAGTTCTTCTGCGGTCATCCCCGGCCCCCTCGGACAAAAAAGATTCGGTCATCCAGCTTGATATAAGCGACTTTTTGCTTCTCGCTTAGCCTTCCCCGACAAATCAGGACAATGCCTTCTCGCTGCCCATTTTTGAAGGAACCATTGGCTCTGTAGATGTGAAACCCCAGAAGTGCCAATGACGGATTCGCGTAAAACAGATCCGTTTTTATATAAATGATCCCCATTACAACCAAAAGAAGGCCAAGCACAAGCATTTGCCGACCGCTGCCAAAATCAAAGCTGATCAAGGGAACGACATAGGTTGCAAGGAAAGTCAGATGCTCGTAATTTATGTCTTCTATTTTGGTTATTTCAAATGGAATATCGGTTGCGCCCTTGAGATCAAAATCAAAGCGCATGTAGGCAAACAGGCAATATAGCAAGGCAAAGATCGAAGCGATGGGCAGTGTGTTGCTTAATGCCAGATGCTTCCATGATGAAACGTCCGAACAAACAAACGATGAGTCTGGAAGCACCGTTGCAATAATCAGGAAGAAAACAAACAGCAATCCCAACGACAGAATGTAGAGGTCAACTTTCCTGCGAATGCTTTTCATAAAGTGACACTCTCCATGAATTTATCGGCATCGGCAATGCGCAGCTCGCCGGAGATCAGTTTGGGCAGCAGGGTATCGCGGAGTTGGGCGAGGTGTCGGGATTCGAGTTCATTGTGTATCGCTTGCTCGACAAGGGGCGCCATCACGACGCCTAGTCTTTCCATGACATCGTCTGGTGGGCAAAGCGTCACCGCCGCCTTGAGGTGACCTCGCTGGATATGGCCCATGGTCGTGGCCTTTGAGGCCGCGATGGCTTGGAATTCCTCTAGGTGGTGATGAACCCAATGGGCGACAAACCACATGGGATAGTGCTCTGAGGTGACCTTGAACAGGTGCTGGTTGAGCGCCCCTTCACCCTCGGTCCAGAACTTTGCCAGCAGGCTGCCGGACCACGAGAACAGGAAATCGCCATCATTGACGATGTACTTGGTCGGCACCTCACGCGATGCGCGATCGCTCTTGGCGCTGACGCCGTTACGAAGCTCGGCGATCTTGATCACCGGGAGGCTGTCGTCAGGATCGGTCGCCGGGAATTTCTGCAGGGCAAGGCCATTGAGAAAGTCAGCGATTTCATCGAGCGGCTGCATCTCCCACCCCTCCGGCTTGCCCTCGTCGTCGAGGCGGTCGGGGAAGAGCTGCCAGAGGTCGGCGGGGAGGTAGGGTTGTTGGCCTTCCATTTTGGCGCGGACGGGGCCGAAGTCGATGAACCAGTCCTTGAACAGGGCGCGGGCCATGGCCTCCAGGGTCTGGTTGCGGTGGCGGTTGAGTTCGATTTTGTCGTCCAGCGTGCCGAGAGCGTGGGCGATGGCGCGTTGTTCTTCAAGCTCGAAGTGTGGGATCGGCAGATCACCAATCTCCTTGAGGTTGAAATTCGGCTGCGCAGATTGAGCGGCCGAATTCATAATCCACGAGCGGCAAGACGGCGCTTGAATCGAGTAGTGAATAAAGCGCGGATCGGCCTTGGCTTCGTCAATGGCAATAATGCCTACTGCCTGATTAGTGTTTGCTGGCAGGTGCTCCGGCTTTACAACTGCAGTTTTTCCCAAATAAACACCGGCCATTGAGAAGAGAACGTTGCCGACAGACAGCTGTGATCTTGCCAGCGCCTTGTGGGTAGCCTCATCAATCTGTGCGAACTTTGATGTATCAATTGTCCCATTCGGTGTTATCGCTTCCGACTTTACGTAGTTAATGCCGCGAGATACAAACCCTTCTCCGCGCGTTGGCGTTGTTCCCTTGGTTATGCGCATGCTCAGATTGCGCAAAGGAATGAAATCAACCTTAGCCTCCATACCCAAGCTCCCTCAGGTTGGCTTCGATCGTCGCATCCAGTTTCAGACGCTTGCCGAAGGGTTGTTCGCTCATTCGCCTTCTCCTTGCTCGCTGGTCCAGGTTTGCAGGCGTGCGGCGATCTGTTCGGGGCTCGGCAGGTCGTGCTGGTAGTCGGCCGGGAGCAGGGGGGTGACCGTGTAGGTGGCGATGCCGAGCGGGCGGTTCATGTTGCGCAGCGCGTATTCGACCACGGTGCGGGTCTTGTCGCGGCAGATGACGATGCCGATGGGTGGATTTTCACCCTCGAAACGATGCTGTTGGTCGAGTTGGTCGAGATAGAACTCGATCTGCCCCTTGTGCTCGGGTTTGAACGCGCCGATCTTCAGTTCGATGGCGACCAGGCAGCGCAGGCGGCGGTGGAACAGCAGCAGGTCGATGAAGTAGTCCTTGCCGTCCACCTCCAGCCGGTATTGGTTGCCGACGAAGGTGAAGGCTTCGCCCATTTCGGTGAGGAATCCGCGCAAGTGACGGACCAGCGCCTGTTCCAGTTCGCGCTCGGAATGCTCGTCGGCAAGACCCAGGAAGTCGAAGGTGTAGTGATCCTTCACCGCCAGCAAGGCTTGTGCGCGGATGCTTTCAGGTACGGCGGCGTCGAAGTTGGTCTGCCCGGCCAGATACTGGCGATAGCTGTGGTTGTCGAGCTGGTGTTGCAGCACGTTCTTGGTCCAGCCGAAGCGGGCGGTGGCGCGCAGGTAGAACTCGCGTTCCAGGTCATCCTTGCAGCGGGCCATGATCAGCAGGTTCTTGGCCCAACTGATTTCTCCAACCAGCGGTTGGAGTTTTGGCTTGTCGCGGTATTCACGGTAAAACTGCCGCATCAACCACAGGTTTTGCGCCGAGAAGCCGTTGCGTCCGGGGAATTCGACCTGCAGATCGCGCGCCAGGTTTTCCACGACCGCTTTGCCCCAACCCTGTTCCGTCTGACGGCGGCTGATGGTCTCGCCCAACCACCAGTACAAGGCGAGTAGCTCCGTGTTGGCCGCGCGCAGCGCCTGATACTGCCGTTGACGTATCTGGCGCTTGATTTCATCGAGAAAGTCGCCGTAGCCCACAGGCATCGTCAGATCAGTTCCCATACCCAAGCTCCCTCAGGTTGGCCTCGATCGCCGCATCCAGCCGCGCCGCTTCTTGCTGCTGCTCGCGCCACTGGCTGCTCAAGCGCTGCATCTTGTCGGCGAAGGGCTCAAAGTCGTCCTCGGCCGCCTCGGCGCCGACATAGCGGCCGGGGGTGAGCACATGGCCGTGCTTTCGGATGTCTTCCAGCGTGGCGGATTTGCAGAATCCGGGGATGTCCTTGTAGGGCTGCGGCGAGTCCGGACCCTCACCCCTGCCCACACCCCCGCCCTCGCGCGCAGCGCTCGGGCCTTCATCGCCACGCAAGCCTGCGGCTTGCAAGCGTGGCGATTCAGCCCAGGGGGAGAGGGGTTCATGCGCGCGCCAGGCATGGTAGGTATCAGCGATCTTCAGGATGTCGGCGTCGGTCAGTTCGCGCCGGGTCCGATCCACCAAGGTGCCCATGTTGCGGGCGTCGATGAACAGCACTTCGCCGCGGCGGTCGCGCAGGGTTTCCTTGCCGCGCCTGCCGTTGGATTTGTCGCGGGCGAGGAACCACAGGCAGGCGGGGATCTGGGTGGAGTAGAACAACTGGCCGGGCAGGGCGACCATGCAGTCCACGGCGTCGGCTTCGACCATGGCGCGGCGGATCTCGCCTTCGCCGCTCTGGTTGGAGCTCATGGAGCCATTGGCCAGCACCACGCCGGCGGTGCCGAACGGGGCCAGGTGCCAGTGGATGTGTTGCAGCCAGGCGTAGTTGGCGTTGCCCACCGGCGGCACGCCGAACTGCCAGCGCGGGTCTTCGCGCAGGCGGTCGCCGCCCCAGTCGGAAATGTTGAAGGGCGGGTTGGCGAGGATGTGGTCGAAGCGCAGGTCGCGCAGTTCGTCCTTGTGGAAGCTGCCTTCGTTGTTCCAGCGGATATCGGAGTCGATGCCGCGCACGGCGAGGTTCATCTTGGCCAGGCGCCAGGTGGTGTAGTTGCTTTCCTGGCCGTAGATGGCGATGTCGCCGAGGCGGCCGCCGTGTTCCAGCACGAATTTCTCGGATTGCACGAACATGCCGCCGCTGCCGCAGCAGGGGTCGTAGACGCGGCCCTGGTAGGGTTCGAGCATCTGCACCAGTACCTGCACCACCGAGCGCGGGGTGTAGAACTCGCCGCCGCGCTTGCCTTCGGCACCGGCGAACTGGCTGAGGAAATATTCGTAGACGCGGCCCAGAACATCGGTCGAGCGTGCTCGACCGATGTTCCCCTCACCCCCGACCCCTCTCCCAATGGGAGAGGGGAGTTCCGTTATGGTCTCCTCACTTTCCTTGGACTGGGTGCTTTTACTCCCTCTCCCTCTGGGAGAGGGCCGGGGTGAGGGTTGGGTCGATTGAGTCAACTCGATCGACCCAATAAGGTCGATCAGCTCACCCAGCATCAGCTTGTTCAGCGCCGGGCGGGCGTAGTCCTTGGGCAGCACACCCTTGAGCGATTCGTTGTCCTTCTCGATCGCGCGCATGGCGTCGTCGATGAACTGGCCGATCTCGGGGCGGCGGGCCGAGGCCTTCAAATGCGACCAGCGGCCCTCCTTGGGCACCCAGAAAATGTTGTCGGCGAGGTATTCGTCTTTGTCCTCGGCCGCCTCGGCGCTTTCGGCGAGCAGTTCGGCATGACGCGCCTCGAACGCGTCGGAAATGTACTTGAGAAAAATCAGCCCCAGGGCGACGTGCTTGTAGTCGCTGGGCTCCATGTTGCCGCGCAGCTTGTCGGCGGTCTTGAACAGATCGGCTTCGAAGCCGAGCTTGCCGCCGTTGTTGTCATCGATCCGTGCCATCGCGTCATCCCTTGTTTGCCGCCGACTCGACTCACGCATTCACCACCGACGCGCAACAGAGCGGCAAGAGTCCACGCGCCTGTCGGTTCGCGGGGCGGCATTGCTCACGGCCACCTGACCGCCGCAACACGTGCGATGGCACGACGCGTCCATCTTACCCGTCGAATCGGCAACGCATGCGCCCCGCACAACCAGACCGGGCGATGGCTTGCTTTCGACAGACGTGAAAAAGGCCGGGCTGCTGCCATCCCGGCCTTTTGTAACCCACTGGTTTACCGTCGAATGTGGTGCCGGAAATAGGAATCGAACCTACGACCTACGCATTACGAATGCGCCGCTCTACCAACTGAGCTATTCCGGCGGGAAATCTGCGCCACGAACCGCGGCGACACGCGTGCAAGCCGGCGTGGACGGTAAAGTTTAGGTTGTCGGTGGCCCGTGGTCAATTTTCGCCCGGGGCGCGACGCGCGGAACGATGGCGATGTGCGCAGTACCCCTGATCCACCGTGCAATGCATTGGGTTGGCCGATTGGCGTCGAAAATGGCGTTTTACCCATTTGGCTTATGCGAAATGCCCATGACAACAGTGTGACGCACGTAGCAAATTTCACCAACGATGTGCGAAAATGCCGTCGCTGCGCCATACCGACCTCGTCGCGCCCAGACGCGAAGACGGCCGCGACACCGGCGCAACACGATCCAGCGCGCTGATCGGATATTCCGTCCGGCGCGATAGCGGGAACAGGGGACAACATGTTGACCACAATCGTTCGGCGCGCTCGCGCCGTTGGCGCCGCGCTTGTGTGCGGATCCTTGCTGTCCGCGCCGGTATCGGCGTTCGATTTGCAGTACAGCTTCCTGCGCGACGACCTCACCGACCCGCTACCGGCCGGCGGCACGATCATTTATGAAGTCGAACTGCTCAACAGCGCCGCCGATACGGCGAACGACGTGCGCAGCATCTACGACGTGCCCGCGGGCACCGCGCCGGTCAACCTGCCCGGTTTTTGCAGCGCGGCCGGCGCGCGCATCGAATGCGTGCACGGCAACCTTGAAGGGACGTTGCCGCCGGCCAACGGCGCGGCGCTGGCATTCCAGTTGCAGTTCGTTACCACGGCGCCCGGCGTGGTCACTCTGCGCGCCGCGATCGGCACCGGTGCACCGCCAGCAACACTCCTGCCATTGGCTCCTGGCGACGCATTTTTCGCGAGCGACACCGATTCGGCCAACAACGCCGCCGAACAGATCACCACCATCACCAGCGGCGCCAATCTGGCGATCAGCAAAAGCGATTCGCCGGATCCGGTGGTCGGCGGCGCCGAGGTCACCTACACGGTCACGGTCGACAACCTCGGCCCCAGCGATTCGACCGGCGTGCGCGTGGTCGATAACCTGCCGGCAGCAACCAGCTTTGTCGCCGGCAGCGCCAGCGGCGCCGGCTGGTCCTTCAGCGCCAGCGGCTCTACCCTGACCGCCACCCGCGCCAGCGCGCTGACCAATGGCAGCAGCGCGCAATTCACCTTCCGCGCCAAGGTCAACGCCGGCTCCGGCACCATCACCAACGCGGCAACCGTGGATACCACCGGTGCCGGCGCGACGCCCGATCCGGTGCCTGGCAACAACACCGCCAGTGTCGACACGGCGGTCATTCCCGGTGCCGATCTGGCGGTAACCAAGTCGGTCTCCCCGTCGCCAGCGGTGGCGGGCGACACCGTGACCTTCACCCTGTCGCCACGCAATCTCGGCCCCAGCACCGCCGTCAACGCGGTGCTGCTCGACACCCTGCCCGCCGGCCTCACCCTGGTTTCGGTGCTGTCGAGCCCGAACTGGGTCTGCCCCGGCAATCCGGGCGATGCCAGCCTGACCTGTACCCGCGCCAGCTTCCCGGTTGGTGCCAGCGACAATATCCAGTTCGTCGCACAGATCCCGGCGCTTGCGTCGGGCGGCGCCACCAATACCGCCACGATCAGCGCCGACACCGACGAGCCGGTGCCCGGAAACAACACCGGCACGGTCAATTTCACCGTGTTGCCGCGCGGCGCGGATCTGTCGTTGCAGAGCAAGGGCAAGAGCCCGGCGATCGTGCCGGTCGGCGCGGGCGCGGCGAGCCAGATGGTGTCGGAGATCGTGGTCCGCAACAACGGCCCGCTGGCGGTCAGTGCCAACCTGCAAGTCACCGACACCCTCGCCGCCGGCGAGGAGTTCGTTTCCGCGTCCGGCCCCTGGACTTGCGCGGCCATCGGTACGCCGCCGACCCAGAGCGTTACCTGTACCTTCAACGGCCCGTATCCAGTGAACGTCAACCAGACGCTCAATGGCGGCAACCGCCTGTTCCTGACCACCCGCGCGATCGCCGCCGGCACGCTGACCAACACCGCCTGTACCGGCGGCAGCGGTGGCAGCGGCGAGCCCGACACCAGCGATGGCACCAATATCGACCCGACGCCGGGCAACGACTGTACCGGCGCCTCGGCGCGCGCGACCAACGAAAGCGGCGACCTGACGATCAGCAAGGCCACCAGCACGCCGTTCGGCGGCGACAAGGTGGTCACCACCGCCGAGAACAGCGTCACCTACACGCTCGTGGTCGGCAACGCCGGCACCGATGCGATCGGCGGCATCGTCGTCGATGACGCGATTCCGGGTTTCATCGCCGGCCGTACGCCGGTGCCGACGGTCGTCGCTCCTGCCGATTTCACCTGTACCCCGGCCGCGACGGTGCGCTGCACCTCGAACGCCGGCTTCCAGCTCGCACCTGGCGATACCCGCACCATCACCATCACGGTCGCGCGACCGCTCAACGACTCCAGCGCCAGCAATGTGACCTGCAATGGCGCACCTGTCAGCAATGCCTTCTGCAACAGCGCCGATGTGCATGTGGACGGCACCTCGCCGGACGCGGTGGGCGAAGCCAACACCGGCAACAACCTGGCCCAGGATTTCGTCCAGATCGATCGGGTCGCCAATGTGCAGACCACCTCGAAGACGATCCTGTCGGGTACACCCGGCCGCGCCGGTGTCGATACCCAGTACCGCATTGAATACCGCAACGACGGCCCGTCAACAGTCCCCGGCGTGGTGTTCGAAGACACCTTCACCATCCCGGCCAACGACAACGGCTTTGTACTGGTCGCGGCCACCCGTACGCCGGGATCGGTCGCATGCGTGGTGACGCCCGGAGCGGGCATCACGACCGCGGTGACTGCCGGCGGCACGTCGTACAGCAATGCCGGCAACGGTGTGCCCGGCACGATTGGCATCAGTTGCCCGGCATCGAATCTGGACAACCAGCAGGTAGAGGCAATGCTGGTGACGATCCGCCCGAACTTCGCCAGCGGCGGCGCGGCACGTCAGTTCGACAATCTCGGCACCTTCAGCATCAGCGGCGGCGCCAGCGGCAACGATGCCCTTGGCAGCTTCGAGTTCAACTCCGATGCCAGCGCCGCCGACGACCAGAAATCGGCGATGCTGCCGTTCGAGGCGGGCCAGGTCGATCTGATCACCAACAAGACCGATCTGGTCGATCCGGTCGGCTTCGATCCGGTCGACTTCACCCAGAACGCCATCACCTATCGCCTGCGCGTAACCAACAACGGCCCATCGGTGGCGACCGGTCTGCACGTCAGCGATGTCATCGCCCCGCCCGCCGGGCGTACGGTGCGCTTCATCGGCGACAGCGTCAGCAGCAGCGGCCCGTTCGCGCCATTAGCGTGCAGCATCAACGCCGGCAGCAATCCGGTCGTCGGGCCGGCCACCCTCACCCTCGACTGCATGATGCCAGGCGCAGGATTCAGCCCGAACATCGACGGCATCGTCGCGGCCGGACAGACCACCGAGTTGTTCATCCGCGTGCAATACGAATCGCAACCTGCCGCGGGTGGCGACACGCTGGTCGATACCGCGACAGCAGTCGCGAACGAGACTGACGTCAATCCCGCGAACGACAGCGACGGTGAGAACACGTCGATCCGCGCGCGCGCCGATCTGGCGCTGAGCAAGATCGCCACCAACGCCCTGCCCGATAGCGATCCGAACGTCGCCGCGCCGGCACCGGTAGCCAGCGTCACCCTGTTCGAGCCGCACTGGTGGGTGCTCGACGCGATCAACAACGGCCCCGGCGCCAGTCTCTCGCTCGACCGCTCGGCGGGCTCGCAGCTCAACGGCACCGGCACCGTGATCGTCGATACCCTGCCGGCCGGCACCGTGCTCAGCGGCACCGCGACCTGGCAAAAGTCCGGCCCGGCCCTGGCCGGCAGCACGCCCGATGGCAGCGGCAACTGTGCGCTGACTGGGGTCACCTTGACCTGCAACGTCGGCGACGTATCGCCAGGTGGCAAGGTGCGGATCATCGTGCCGGTGCGCTGGACCACCTTCCCGGCGGGCGGCAGCGTCACCAACAACGCGGTGGTGAGTACCGAGCAGGTCGATCCAAACCCGGGCAACAACAACGCCACGGCGGTGCTGGCAGTCACGCGCTCGTCGTTGACCGGCATCGTGTTCCAGGATCGCGATCGCGCCGGCGCCAACGGCGGCACGCCGCAAGCAGCGGCCACCGAGCCGCGCATCAACGGCGTGACCGTGCGCATCACCGGTACCGATCGGTACGGCAATGCGGTCAACCGCACCGCCACCAGCAATGCATCGGGCGTGTACACCATCAGCAATCTGGCGCCTTCGGACGTCACCGGCTACACCCTGACCCAGACCCAGCCCGCGGGCTTCGCCAATGGCCCGATCGATCCACCCATTGCCGGCGCCAGTGCGCCGACCCTGGGCGGCAGCTACAGTGCCAGCATCAATGCCGGCGGCGATTCACAGTACAGCGCTATCTCGGTTGGCGGCAACGTTGCCGGGACCAACTACAACTTCCCGGAATTGCGCCGACCCAGCGTGTCGGGCTTCGTCTACATCGATGTCAACGGCAGCGGCGTGCGTGAAGCCGGTACCGATCTGG
>PGZC01000038.1:0-7012 GCA_002839995.1 Gammaproteobacteria bacterium HGW-Gammaproteobacteria-4
TTGCGACGCTGGTGCAAGCGCCCGGCATTCCCTTTGTCGGCTCCACCGCTACGCGGCTTGAGCCGACCTACGACTCGGGGCTCGGGACGGCAAGCTTGCGAGCTTTCGCTTTGTGCTTTTGCTTCGGCTGTTTGCTTTAGCTTTTCCGAGTCCCCAGTCCCCAGTCCCCAGTCCCCAGTCCCCAGTCCCCAGTCCCCAGTCCCCAGTCCCGGCTCTATCGAGTCAACACCGATCGATCAACCACTGCGTCAGCAGGCCGACCGGGCGGCCGGTGGCCATGCCCTTGCGGCCTTCATCCCAGGCGCTGCCGGCGATGTCCAGATGCGCCCAGCGCTGGCCTTCGGTGAAGCGCGACAGGAAGCAGCCTGCGGTGATCGCGCCGGCCCATTTGCCGCCGATATTGGCGACGTCGGCGAAGGTGGAATCGAGCGCGGGCTGGTAGTCGTCCCAGATCGGCAAACGCCAGGCGCGGTCGTGGACCTGTTCGCCGGCCTGCAACAGTTCGCCGGCCAGGTCATCGTCGCGACTCATCAGACCGCTGGCGTGCTTGCCCAGTGCGACCACACAGGCGCCGGTGAGGGTGGCGACATCGATCATCGCCTGTGGTTCGAACTGGCGCGCATAAGTCAGCGCGTCGCACAGGATCAGGCGCCCCTCGGCATCGGTGTTGAGCACTTCCACGGTCTTGCCGCTCATCGTGGTCAGCACGTCGCTGGGCCGATAGGCATTGCCGTCGGCCATGTTCTCGACCGCGGCCACCACACACACCAGATTGATCGGAAGCGACAGGTTGACGGCGGCAACGAAAGCGCCGAGCACGGTGGCGGCACCGCACATGTCGAATTTCATTTCCTCGATACCGCCCTGCACCTTGAGATTGATGCCGCCCGAATCGAAGGTGATGCCCTTGCCGACCAGTGCGTAGGGTTTGGCGTCGCCAGCGCCCTGCCAGCGCAACACGATCAGACGCGGCGCGTTGGCCGAACCGCGTGCCACCGCCAGCAGCGCGCCCATGCCGAGGGCGTCCATTTCCGCCACGCCGAGCACTTCACAGCTCACTTGCGCATGCTGTTCGGCCAGTTGCCGCGCCTGTTGCGCGAGGTATTCCGGGTTGCAGATATTGGGCGGCAGGTTGCCCAGCTCGCGCGCGAACTCCACGCCCGAGGCAATCGCCGCGCCATGGGCGACCTGATGGCCCAATGCGGCAGCGCCGAGCAGGCTGAGCCGTTCAAGACCACCTTCGCTCTCCGTTTTGCGGGTGGCGCTGTAGCGATAGGCTGCGGCATCCGCTGCCACTACCGCCTGCTGTATCGCCCAATTGCCATCGCGCCCAGGCACGGCAAGTGCGCTCAGCGTAAACAGCGCGTGTCGGGCCGGGCCGCGCGCCAGCGCCTTGACCGATTCCGCAACCGCCTTGAGGTATACCGATGGCGCGAACTTGCCGCTTTCACCCAGTCCCACCATCAGCACGCGGGTGACGCCGAGGCCCGGTAGATCGTGCAGCAGGGTGTGGCGCCCGGTTTTGCCGCTGAGATCGCCCCGCTTCACCAGCGCCGTGATGCGACCTTGGCACTGGCTGTCCAACTGCGCGGATTCCGGCGTCAGGCTGCCGTCAGCGTACAGACCGGCGATAATCACGTCTGGTACTGTGCTGGCGTCGCTACAAGTGGGCAGGTGCTGGCCGTCGACGGCAGCGGCGATATCGAAATGCAGAGCCATAAGCAGAAGTTTCCGTACAAGAGATTCCGTACAATCCGGAGGACGACCGGGGCGCCTGGCTGCCCGAATCGCGCGATCGGGCTGCCCATCGGGCCGGCATGGAATCCACAAGTCTAAAGCAAGCGGGCGCATGCCACGAATCGAGCGTTACCTCATCCGCGAATTTGCCCGAGCCTTCGCCGCCGCGACCGTGGTGCTGACGCTGGTCGGGCTGGGCGGGATCGCCGCCGATTTGCTGGCCGAAATCGCCCGTGGGCGCACGCCGGCGGCGCTGCTGCTGTCGCAATTGGGCTTGCGCATCGTCCACTATCAGCCGGTATTGCTGCCATTGTCGCTGTTTATCGGTTTGATGCTGGCCATTTCGCGCTTGTACCGCGATTCGGAAATGGCGGTGCTCAATGCCGTCGGTTTCGGCCCGCGCCAGTTGTTGCGACCGGTGGCGACGATCGCACTGCCGGTGGTGCTGGTGATCGGATTGTGCTCGATGTGGGCGGTGCCGACGGCGCTGCGCACCTCGCGTGCGATGGTCGAGTCCGCCAATCGCTCGTTGCTGGTGGCAGGTTTGGAGCCGGGACGTTTCGTCGAACTGCCCGGCGCGCAGGGTGTGTTGTACGTCACCGACATGAGTGCCGACGGCAGCCATTTTCAGCGTCTGTTTCTGCATCGTGAAAACGAGGACCGGCTGGACGTGATCACTGCCAGCAGCGGTGAGTTGTTTTTCGACGGACTGGAAGAGCGCTACCTGCGCTTGCTCGACGGGTTTCGCGTCGAGGGTTCGCCCGATGCCCTGGATTTTCGTCTGATGCGCTTTGAGCGCAACGATATCCGGGTGCCGCCGCGCGGCGCCAACGATGGCCGGCGTCCCGAGGCACTGCTGCCCACCGCGGCGCTGCTGGCGATGCCGGGGCCGTTTGCCTGGGCCGAGTTGCACTGGCGGCTGGGGCCGCCGCTGCTCGCCGCGGTACTGGCAGTGCTGGCGATCCCACTGGCGCGCAGTTCGCCCAGGGCGCCGCGTTACGGTTTGGTGCTGCTCGCGTTGCTCGGCTACCTGCTGTACATGAACCTGCTGATTCTCGGCCAATCGTGGCTGGGTAACGGGCAAACCGCCGCGCCGCTCGGTCTGTGGTGGTTGCATGCGCCGGCCGCGTTCGTCGCAGCGATGCTGCTGGCGCGCGATGGCAGTCTTGGCCGCAAGCCGAGGCGTCGTCGCTGATGCCGTGGCGTTTGCACGATCGCCTGGTGGGCGGTGCCGTGTTGCGCGCGGTCGCTGCCGTGTGGGTGGTGATCCTCGCCATCGACCTGGTATTTGCGCTGATGGACGAGCTGGGCAACGTCGGCCAGGGCGATTACGGTGCCGGCACCGCGCTGCTGGTGTTGATACTCACGGTGCCACGGCGGTTATATGACCTGTTTCCCTATGCAGCGGTGATCGGTTCGTTGATGGGTCTTGGCGCCATGGCAGCCAGCTCGGAACTCACCGCGTTGCGCGCTGCGGGCCTGTCGCGGCAGCGTATCGGCGGTTCGGCGATGGTAGTGCTGGCGATGTTGACGGTGGTGATGGCGATCAATGCCGAAACGCTGGCCCCCGGTGCCGAGCGCGAAGCCAGAGCGTTGAGTACGCGGGCAACGTCGCGCAACCTGATCGCAGCGCAATGGACCGGGATCTGGGCGCGCGAGGGCGACGTGTTCATCAACGCCAAGCAAGGCACCCTGCGCGACGTCGGCGCGATTACGCAGGTGGAACTGGGGGACGTGCGTCTGTTCGAGTTTTCGCCCGAGGGGCGCCTGCTGTCGCTGGCCAAAGCGCACACCGCGATTTACGAAGGCGGGATGTGGACCTTGCTCGACGTGCGTCGCACCCGGTTCAGCAAGAATGCCGCGGTTGCCGAACTGCATCAGCGCGAACGCTGGGCGTCCGATCTCGATGGCAGTTCGCTTGCGGCCAGTGTGGCGCGGCCGCGTTATCTGCCGGCCACCGAGATGCTCAACAGCATCAAGTACATGCGCCGCAACGGCCTGAACTCGAGGCCATTCGAAGAGGCGTTCTGGGCGCGCGTGTTTTATCCGCTGAATGTGCTGGCTCTGTGTCTTGCCGCACTGCCGTTCGCATTCGGGCAATTGCGCTCGGGCGGCGCCGGCAAGCGGGTATTCGCCGGCATCGTATTCGGTCTGGGCTATTTCATGCTCGATCGCTTCGCGGTGAACGTCGCAAACGCCTATAACGTCGATATGGCGTTGGCGCGCGTGGTGCCGCCGAGCCTGCTGCTGCTCGGCGCCTGGCTGATTGCGCGCCGGCGTTAGCGCTTGTCGCTTCGCGCCAGTCGCACCATCAGCGTACCGGCGGCAAGGTCGTGCCAGGTGCGACGTTGCGGGTCGAACAGCGCCCAGACAAAGCCGAGGCCGAACGCGGCGAGCGACAGCCCGGCCAGCACATAGCGCAGCAGCACGGCGCGCCACGATGGATCGCGGCCGTGGGCATCAACCACCCGTAATCGCCACGGCCGCATGCCGATGGTCTGGCCGCCGCGACGCCAGGACACGGTGGCGTAGGCGCCGGTAACGAGCCACAGCAACGCGAATTCGGCGATGGCGGTGGCGCTGCCGGGTGTCACCGGCGTGCCGCCGCGCGCCAGCAACAGCAGGCCGCTGGTCAGGAACCACAGCGCCAGCAGTGGCAACAGGTCGTAGATCATGGCGACAAGGCGCCAGCCCATGTTGGCCGGGCTCGCCGGGGTTCGGTTCATGGCGGTCAGCATACGGTTTGATGGGCGGCAAGGATACTTTCGGACTAAGCTGACGGCTGGCAACGGTCGAAAATCCCATGCGCGACGACATCATTCACCACGGCGGGTACCAATCGATCCGATGACCAGTGCATCGGTTACCACGCGCCGGCTCGCAGCAAGGGCGTTGCCGCCGGCATCGCCGGAAAACCTTGCGCTGATCGAGACCTTCCTGGAACGGCTGTGGGCCGAGTCGGGCGTGTCGCGACACACGCTGGCGGCGTATCGGCGCGATCTCGAAGGGCTGGCGCGCTGGCCCGATCTGCACGCGACGCGGTTGAGCCGGATTGATCGCCAGTGCCTGTTCGCCTATCTCGCGCAACGCACGGTGGCCGGCTACAGCGCGCGCAGCAACGCGCGATTGTTGTCGGCGGTGCGCGCGTTTTATGCGCAACTGCTGCGCCGTGGCGAGATCAGCACCGACCCGAGTGTCGATCTGGCGCCGCCGACGATCGGCCGCTCGCTGCCCAAGGCCTTGTCGGAAAGCGAAGTCGAAGCCCTGCTCGCGGCGGCCGACGACGACAGTCCCGCGGGTTTGAGTGTGCGCGCGATGATCGAATTGATGTACGCCACCGGGTTGCGGGTCAGCGAGCTGGTGGATTTGCCGGCGCTGAGCGTGAATCTGCGCCAGGGCGTGTTGCGGGTGCGCGGCAAGGGCGACAAGGAACGTCTGGTCCCGGTTGGCGATGAAGCGCAGCACTGGCTGGAACGTTATCTGCGCGAGGCCAGGCCGGTGCTTGCCGGGCGGCGCAATCCAGAGGCCCTGTTTCTTGGCAGCCGTGGGCAGGCGTTGAGCCGGCAGCATTTCTGGATGACCGTAAAACGGCTTGCTGCGCGCGCCGGGATCGACCCGGCGCGGGTTACCCCGCATGGTCTTCGCCACAGCTTTGCCACCCACCTGCTCAACCACGGCGCCGACCTGCGCGCGCTACAAATGCTGCTCGGACACGCCAGCCTGTCCACCACGCAGATCTACACCCTGGTTGCGCGCGAAGGGCTCAAGCGCCTGCATCAGGCGCATCACCCGCGCGGCTGAATGTCACACGGTTCAGGCCGCCAGCGCACTCACCCCCAATTTCGCCAGCAATGCCACCATCTGCCCGGTCTGCTCGGCCTGGGCGCTCGACGCATTGCCCTGTCGTGCGCGTTTGGCCACGCCCTGGGCAATGGCGGCGAGGCGGAAGAAGCTGAACGCGAGCACTGCGGCCCAGTTCGCGATTTCCTGCTGCCCGCGGTGCTGCGCATAGTGCGCCAGCAACGCGGCTTCGTCGGGAATGCCCAGGGCCGCGCGATCCATACCGGCAAGGCCGGGGATCACCGGGTTGCGTGGCAACCGCAGCGCCATGCAGAAATAGCCGAGATCGGCCAGCGGGTGGCCCAGCGTGGACAACTCCCAATCGACGACAGCGAGTACGCGCGGCTCGCTCGGGTGCCAGATCAGGTTGTCGATGCGGAAATCGCCATGCACCAGTGCAGCGCGGTCATCGTCGGGTAAAGCCGCGCGCGGCAACTGCGCAATCAGCGTTTCCATATCGGCAAGCGCGTCGGTCTGCGCGGCACGGTATTGCTCGCTCCAGCGCGCGATCTGGCGGGCGAAATAATTGCCCGGCCTGCCGAAATCGGACAGTCCGACGGCATCGACATCGACGTCGTGAATGGCAGCGAGGACGCGCAGCACCTCGCGGTAATACGCATCGCGCTGCGCGATGGCGATGTCGGGCAGCGCCGGATCCCAGATTACCCGGCCATCGACGTGCGCCATCAGGTAGAACATCGATCCGATCACCGATTCGTCGTTGCACAGGTGCAGCGGTTGCGCGACCGGTACGGCGCTGCCATGCAGGGCCTGCAAGACCCGGAACTCGCGATCCACTGCATGTGCCGAGGCAAGCAGGACGCCGGGCGGTTTGCGGCGCAGCACATACAGGCCGCTGGCGGCCTCGATGCGATAGGTCGGATTGGATTGCCCGCCCTTGAACTTGGTCGCGCGCAGCGGGCCGCGGAAGCCCGGAACCTGCGCTTGCAGGTAGTCGGCGAGGGCGGCATCGGGCAGGTCCAGATTCTGTTGTGCGGGCATGGCGTTCGCGCTGTATTCGGCGGATGGGTGAATGTCCCATGTGCGGTGCGGACACACAAGCGGGGCTCGGGACTCGGGGCTCGGGAAAGCCAAAAGGCCGGGGCTGGGGACTCGAAAAATCGGCAGCGAAAGCGCAAAGCAACACCTGGCGAGCTTGTCGCCCTGGGTCCTGCATATGGAAAAGGCAGGAGTCCGCAAAAAACGCCAAGTGCGCAAAGGAAAACGTGAAGCAGAGCCTGTAGATGGGTAGGGCGCGGTGTAATCCGACTGTCGCCCACACAAATGTTGTTATTTGCGTCTTCTGCGTTCTTTGCGGACTGGCGCTTTACGCTTTTCCCGAGTCCCGAGTCGTAGGTCGGCTCAAGCCGCGGCCGCTCCTGTGCATCCATGCACGCGCGGCACTTGCACATCCTTGTGCGGCGTAGCGGTGGAG
>PGZC01000038.1:7046-28457 GCA_002839995.1 Gammaproteobacteria bacterium HGW-Gammaproteobacteria-4
TGTGCATCCATGCACGCGCGGCACTTGCACATCCTTGTGCGGCGTAGCGGTGGAGCCGACAAAGGTAATGCCGGACGCTTGCACCAGCGTCGCAAGTACTGTCGCCCACAGGGTGGGCTCCTACAGGTGAGCGCTACCGCTTGTTTGTAGGAGCTCACCCTGTGAGCGACCGATGTCCCGACCGAACGTAGCGAAGGCATAGGCCGCGCAGCGGCCGCTGCTGCGAAGCAGCTGAATCCCGAGTCCCGAGTCGTAGGTCGGCTCAAGCCGCGTAGCGGTGGAGCCGACAAAGGTAATGCCGGACGCTTGCACCAGCGTCGCAAGTACCCGTCGGATCCGCGCCCAGGGCGCTAGATCCGACCTACGCAAGCCTCGCAAGCTTGCCATCCCGAGTCCCGGCTTCACAGCCCTAACCGGCCCGCAGGGCATTGCCCGGCGGCGTGGTCAGGATCCGGCGCGTGCCCAGCCAGCCGGCGCTCATCGCCAGCAACACGCCGAAGCCGCCGCCGGCAAGCAAGGTGCCCCATGGCAGCGCCAGGCGCATGCCGAAACTGCGCTCGGCCAGCACGCTGCCGGTGATCGCGGCGGCGACGATCGCCATCGCTGCCGCCATCGAACCGAGCGCGGCAAACTCGATCAGTACCGCCGCGCGCAATTGCTTGCGGCCGGCGCCGAGGGTACGTAGCACCGCGCTTTCGAACCGGCGTTCGCTGGCGGTGGCCTGCAACGCCGCCAGCAACACCAGCACGCCGGCAGCGAGACTGAAACCGAGCACCAGTTGCACTGCCTGGCTGACGCGGTCGATCACCTCGCGCACGCGCTCGAGAACGGCATCGACGTCGAGCATCGAGATGTTGGGGAATCGGCGGCTGATTTGCGCCAATGCCGCGCTTTGGCCGGGCGGTAGGTAAAAGCTGGAAATCAGGCTGTGCGGTGCATCGGCCATGGCACCGGCATTGAGCAGAACGAAAAAGTTGACCCGGAACGAATCCCAGTCCGCAGCGCGGATGTTGCTGACCGTGACTTCCAGCTCGCGCTCGCCGATGCGCAGGGTGATGCGATCGCCGAGCGCCAGACCGAAGCGTTGTGCCCAGCCATCCTCGATCGACACTTCGGCGGCGTTGCTGTCCGCAGCCCAATACTGACCGCTGACCAGGGTGTTGGCGGGAGGAAAATCGCGACGCCAGCTCATGTTCAACGGCCGATCCGCGTCGTCGCGTGCGCGCCCCCCGTTACTTGCGCGATCATCCGCGTTGCGATCCTCGTCGCGCCAGCCGTCGCGGCGTGCGGGAGCCTGACCGTTGATCGCAACCAGCCGGCCGGTGGCGAACGGTTCCAGCGTCGGGTCGGCAACGCCGAGCTCGTGCAGCGTGGCGAGCACGGCGTCGCGCTGCGTTTCCTGCACGTTGAGCAGGAAATAATTCGGCGTGTCGCGCGGCATGTTCGCGCGCCATTGCGCCAGCAACTCCGGGCCGATCGCGGCAAGCAGCAGCAGCGCGCACAGCGACAAAGCCAAGCCGACCAGTTGCGCCACGCTCAGCGCGCGGCGGCGTGCCAATGCCGCCAGCCCCAACCGCCACGGTCCGCGCAGGCGCGGTTGCAGCAGGCGCAGCACGCGCAACAGCAGCAGGCCGATCAGCACCGCTGCCACGGCCAGCGCGCCGAGGCCGCCGAGCACGATGGCGCTGAGTTCAACATCCTGGGTCGCCAACAGCACCAGCAGCACCGCAGCGGCCAGGCCGGCAACGTAGACCAGCGCCGAGATCGGCGGCAAGGCGGCGAAACTGCGATTGAGCACGCGCATCGGCGGCACGCCGCGCAGGCGCAGCAGCGGCGGCAGACCGAAGCCGAGCAGCAGCACGATGCCGATGGCAACGCCGGCCAATGCCGGTTGTGCCTGCGGAAGCGGCAGCCGGCCCGGAATCAGGCTGCCCAGCGCTTCCACCAGACCGGCTTGCGCGAGCAGGCCAAGACCGACACCGAGCACGCAGGCCGGGATCGCCAACAGCAGCAGTTGCAGGCACAACGCCGCCAGGATGCGCGGTTGCGAGGCGCCGAGACAACGCAGGATCGCCACCGTATCGACCCGTTGCAGGGCAAAGCGATTCGCGGCCAGCGCGGTGGCCACGCCGGCCAGCAACACCGCCAGCAAGGCAGCCAACGCCAGGAAACGCTGCGCGCGCTCGAACGCGGTGCGCACTGCCTGCTGCGTGCTTTGCACGCTGATCGGGCGCAGTCCTTTGCCAAGCCCCTGTTCGCTTACGCTGTCGCGAAAACGGGCGATCTGCGCTGGGTTGCCGGCGACCATCAAACGGTGCTGGGCGCGACTGCCCGGCCCGAGCAGGCCGGCATCGTGCACATCGGCAAGATTGACCAGCAGACGCGGCGCCAACTGGAACAGATCGCCGCTGCTGTCGGGTTCGGCGTGCAGCCGGCGACTGACCAGCACGCTGCCGTTGCCGAATTCGATCCGCGCGCCGGGGGCAATGCCCAACGCATCGAGCAAGCGCGCGTCGGCGTAGGCTTCGCCCGGTGGCGGCGCTGGTGTCGCCTGCGCAGCCAGCCCGGCGATGTCGGTAGTGGTGCTCAGCTCGCCGCGTAGCGGGTAAGCGGCATCCACCGCCTTGATGTCGGCCAACTGGCTGGCATCGCCATGAAACACCACCGAGGGAAACGTGATCATGCGCGCCACCGCGAGCTGCTGCGCTTGGGCTGTGGCGGCGATGGCGGGATCGATCGGTTGCCGCGAGGCGAAGCCGAAATCGCCGCCGATGATCTGCGCCGCGTTGGCACTGACTGCGGCGGTGACGCGGTTGACCAGGGTGCCGACGGCGGTCATCACCGCAACCGCCAGCACCAGCGCCGCGGCCAGGGTCAGCAGATCGCCGCCACGCAGCTCGCGGCGCAAGGCGCGGCTGGCATAACTCAAAACATTCATACCGTGTGCTCGACCAGACGCCCGCCATCGAGTCGATACACGCGGGCGCAGCGGCGGGCCAGCGCCATGTCATGGGTAACCAGCACCAGGGTGGTGCCGTATTCGTGATTGAGCTTGAACAGCAGCGCGCTGATCTGGGCGCCGGTGGTCTGGTCGAGGTTGCCGGTCGGCTCATCGGCGAACAGGATGCGCGGCCGGGTCACGAATGCACGGGCGAGGGCGACGCGTTGTTGCTCGCCACCGGACAACTGGCGCGGATAGTGGTGGCAGCGGGCGCCAAGACCGACCGATTCGAGCACTTCGCGCGCCCGGCCCGGCTCATTGCGTCCGGCCAGTTCCAGCGGCAGTGCGACGTTTTCCTCGGCGGTCAGTGCCGGCAGCAGATGAAAGCTCTGGAATACGAAACCGACCTCGCGTGCGCGCAGTGCGGCGCGGGCTTCCTCGTCAAGGGCGTTCAGATGTTCGCCAGCAACGTGAATCTCGCCGCGGCTGGGCAGATCGAGCCCGGCGAGCAGGCCGAGCAGGGTGGTTTTCCCCGAGCCCGAAGCGCCGACGATGGCGATGGATTCGCCGGCATTCACCGTCATTTCAACGGCGTCGAGTATCCTGATTTCCCCATCGGGGCCAAGCACCGATTTGCCGAGACTGGAAGCGCTGATGACCGTTGACTGTTCCATGACAAGCCGCAGATCCGTACGAATGCCTGCTGCGCGAACGCGGTCCGGCGAGGTGGCACGGTACCTGCGGTTATTCCTCCTGCTGGTATTGAGCCTGTCCAGCCTGTCGGCGATCGCCTCCGGGCCGGTGCTGGTGGTGGGCGACAGCCTCAGTGCCGCGCATAACATCCCGCAACACGAAGGCTGGGTGGCCTTGCTTCAGGATCGCCTGAATACGCGCGATGTGCCAGCGCCAGAGGTCATTAACGCCAGTATCAGCGGCGAAACCTCGGCCGGTGCCGTGGCGCGTCTTCCCGATTTGATTGCGCGACATCAGCCCGCGATCGTGGTGATCGAGTTGGGTGGCAACGACGGGCTGCGTGGGCTGGCGCCGTCCGAGCTCGCTGCAAACCTGGATGCCATGATCCGCATGAGCCGTGAAGCCGGCGCGAAAGTGCTGTTGATCGGCACCGAGTTGCCAGCCAATTACGGACGCGCCTATCGCGACCGGTTTCGTGCCGTGTATGTCGATCTGGCACGACGCCACGCAGTGGCGCTGTTGCCGTTCTTGCTCGACGGGGTGGCGCTGGAGCCAGGCTTGATGCAGGACGATGGCCTGCACCCCACTGCCGCCGCGCAGCCGCGCGTGCTCGACAACGTGTGGCCGCTGTTGCAACCGATGTTGCCGTAAGCAACCCGCATTGCCGGCACCTGGACGCAGCAATCGTGTCGCGTTATCGCGCAATGCGGCACGAGGGTCGATCGCTTCGCGACAGCAGTCGCCCACAGGGTGGGCTCCTACAGGTGAGCGCAACCGGTTTTTTGCAGGAGCCCACCCTGTGGGCGATCCGAGCAAACCATCATGCCGTCGCTTCGCGGTACAGGCTGTTGCTCAGTGCGATGAACGACGCGACCGGCAGTTGCTCGGCGCGCAGATCGGGGCGGATGCCGGCGCGCAGCAGGGCCGCGCCGTCGCACACATTGGCCAAGGCGTTGCGCAGGGTTTTGCGGCGTTGTCCGAACGCGTCGTGCACCACGCGCGCGAACAACGCGCGATCGTCGATGCCGATCTGGTCCGCCGGTTTCGGCCGCAGGCGCACCACGGCCGAATCCACTTTCGGCGGCGGTCGGAACGCTTCCGGCCCGATTTCAAACAACGGCACCACCTCGCACAAGGCTTGCAGCATCACTGAAAGCCGGCCATAGACTTTGCTGCCCGGCGCGGCGGCCATGCGCTCGACCACCTCTTTTTGCAGCATGAAGTGCATGTCCTGGATCGCCGCGGCATGATCGAGCGCGTGAAACAGGATCGGCGAGGAAATGTTGTACGGCAGATTGCCGACCAGGCGGATCGTGCCGCCGTCGGCCAGCGCAGTGAAGTCCACGCGCAATACGTCGGCGCTGATGATTTCCAGTGTGCCTACGGGTTGCGCGGCAGCGCGCAACGGCGCGATCAGGTCGCGGTCGAACTCGATCGCGCACAGGCTGCCGTGGCGACGCAGCAACGGCAGGGTCAACGCGCCGCGGCCGGGGCCGATCTCGACAAGGCGGTCGCCGGGTAGCGGTGCCAGCGCCATGACGATCCGCTCGATGACGCTGTGATCGACCAGAAAATGCTGACCGAAGCGCTTCTTCGCTTGTGCGTCGAACCCGCTCATCGCGACACGCCACGGGCAAGTATGCTGCACTGTGCGAATGCCGCGCACAGGCTCGACGCGTCGGCCACGCCGCGTCCGGCCAGGTCCAGCGCGGTGCCGTGATCGACCGCAACGCGCGGGTAGGGCAGGCCCAGTGTGATATTGATGCCCTGATCGATGCCGGCGTGTTTCAGCACCGGCAGGCCCTGGTCGTGATACATCGCCAGCACGACGTCGCATTGCGCCAGGTGCTGCGGCAAAAACGCCGTGTCGGCGGGCAGCGGGCCGATCAGATCCATGCCCTGCTCGCGCAGGCGAGAGAGTACCGGGATGATGACGTCGATTTCCTCGCGCCCAAGGTGGCCTGCTTCACCGGCGTGCGGGTTGAGGCCGAGCACCGCGATGCGCGGTGCGGCGATGGCAAAGCGGCGCACCAGATCGTGGTGCAATACCTCGATCACCCGCGTCAGACGCGCCGCCGTGATGGCATCGGGCACCGCACGCAGCGGCAAATGCGTGGTGACCAGCGCCACCCGCAGGTCGGGGTGGGCAAGCCCGCATTTCTCACGCCACTCCGTAGCGAGGGCATCGAGACGCCGGTCTGGCGTGCGCAGCGGACTGAAGACGGGCGATGGCGTAGCTTCCCCTGCGGTGAGCCCGTCTGAAAGAGCAGTGCGCGCCAGAGCGAGCGTATCGGCGGCCGCAGCAGGAGCGGTGTGGGAAGTGCGGGCTAACATCATGACCACATCGCAGCCGGCCCATTGCGCCAGCAGTTCGGTGGTGCCGGTGTAGGCGATGCCGGCATCGTTCAGTGTTGCCTTGTGAATCGGGCCGGTGACCAAACCATCGCGCTCGCCGCCGATGCAGGCCTCGGCAGCGGCCTTCAGCGCGGCAAATACGGACGCCGCATTGGCGGTATCCGCAAAGCCGAACCGGGTCGGACGCACCTGCGCGATCGCATGCACCGGCAACACGCCGGGCGCGGATGCCGCCTCGGGATCGACAATGCGCAAGGGCAGGTCGAGCGCGCGAGCCGCGGCGCGCAGCGTATCCGGGTCGGCGTAGGCGACGACGTTGGCGTCGAGCGGGCGCTGGATCAGCCGCACGCACAACTCCGGCCCGATACCGGCCGGTTCGCCGGTGACCAGGGCCAGGCGGGGCGCTTGCATTGGTTGCAAGGGGCTCTCTCAGGAACTGCCGAGGCGCATGTCCACGAACGCTTCGGAGCGCAACTGGCGCAAAAACCGCTCGTATTCTTCCTCGCCCTTGCGCCTGGCGATCACCTCACGCACCTGATTGCGGCGCAGCGTATCGGTGACATCCGTTT
This sequence comes from Gammaproteobacteria bacterium HGW-Gammaproteobacteria-4, assembly GCA_002839995.1. Taxonomy (GTDB): domain Bacteria; phylum Pseudomonadota; class Gammaproteobacteria; order Xanthomonadales; family Xanthomonadaceae. The sequence continues at coordinate 13,605 of PGZC01000038.1, forward strand.
CGCGCTCGCCGATACGCTGGATCATGTGCCAGCCGACATCGCTCTGGAACGGCGGCGATATCTCGCCGTCCTTGAGTGCGACGATCTGGGCGGCGACACCGGCACCCCAGGCGTCCTTGTCGTACCAGTCCATCAAGCCGCCGGCGTCGCGGGTGGCGGTGTCCTCGGAGAACTCACGCGCCAGATCCTCGAACGACTCGCCCTTGAGCGCGCGCGCGCGCAAGGTATCCAGCTTGGCCCTGGCCTGACTGAAGGACACCACTTCGGATTGCCGGATCATCAGGTGCCGCGACTGGTATTCGGTGATCTTCTGGCGGCCGGCGTCGCGGGTTTCGATCAGATGGAGCAGTTGAAAGCCGGCTGGCCCGCGGATCGGGTCGCTGATATCGCCCGGCTGCATCGCCGAGACCACGCTGGCGAACAGGTTCGGAATCTCGTTTTGTCCGCGCCATTCCAGATCGCCGCCCTGGAGCGCATTGGGCGCGTCGGAGTAGCGGATCGCGGCCGCGGTGAAGTCCATCTCGCCTTTGTCGATCAGCGCCTTGACCCCTTCGATCTTGGATTTGGCGATTTCTACCTGTTCGGGCGTCGCCGCGTCGGGCAGGGCGACCATGATATGCGCCAGATGCAACTCCCGGTTGTTGCCTTGCGCTGCCAACGCCAGTTCGATTTCGGTGTCGCTGACGGCGACGCGGCCCTGCACGATGCGTTGGCGCAGACGCTGGATCAGGATCTCGTTGCGCAGATCGCGGCGAAACTGATCGAAATTGATGCCTTCAGTCGCCAGTTGGCCACGCAACTGATCGATCGTGATGCGGTTGTTCGCCGCCACCGACTGCACCGCCTGGTCCAGCTCGGCATCGCTGATCCGGATGCCCATGGCGTTCGCACGTTCGATCTGCAGGCGCGAGAGCACCAGGCGATCGAGAATCTGCCGCTCCAGCACGTTGCGTGGCGGTAATTGCTGCTGGCTGCCGGCGAATTGCGCCAGGAAGTTGCTGGTCGCACGTTGCAACTCGCTGGTGAGGATGACCTCTTCATCGACGACGGCGATGATTCCTTCCAACGGTTCGAGCGGCAGTGCCTGTGCTCGAACGTCAAGGCTGATCGACGTCAGCGCGGATAGCAGGATGCAGGCGAGTGCAATACGCATCGAATTCAAACTCCGTAGCACCAAACGGTGGTGGCGCAGGCTGGTTCAGGGTGTGGACGACAGGTCGCGACGGCATGCGCACGAAGGCTGCTAACGATCATAGCCGAGAATGGCGCGCTCCAACAGCGATCCGGTGCGTCGGCCGAAGGCGCCAAGACCCCGCAATTCAAGCTCCAGCAAGATTTCGTTGCTGGAATTGCCTTCGCGGGTACGCACGAAGTGGCGGCCCATCAGACGTACGGCCATGCAGCAGCTTTGCCATTCGAAGCCGCCGAGTGCTTCCAGCGTGGAATTGTCGCGCAGCGAGTAGTTCCAGCGGCCAACGAGCCGCCACGACGGCGAGACCGGGTACAGCACCGAGCCATCGAGCTGTTCCAGTTCGTTGGCGCGGAAGCGGTAGCTGAGGTTGGCCAGGCCGGTTTCCAGGAACCGGTACTGCAGGCGAAATGCCGACAGCTCGGTGAAGCCTTGATCGACATCGATGTGCTGGGCGGACGTGAAGGTCCAGCGATCGCTCAGATTGACGCCCAGTTCAATGACCAGTGGCGAGAGATCGCGTTCGGCGGCAACTTGCCCCGGCAGCACCGTGCGCGATGGCGAAAACAGGAACGACTGGCCTACCGTCGCGGTGATCAGCTCGCGGCCACTATGGGTTTGCATCAGGCGGGATGTGACGGCGAACGTCAACTGGTTCGCTTCCGATTGCCGGTCGGCGCCGGTGAAGCGATTGGTGCGAAACAACTGACCATAGCCGAAGGTCAGCTCCTGGGTATCGAGTATGGGCAGGTCGGTCTGATCGTTGCCCGGTACGCGCAGGTAAAACAGGCGTGGCTCGATGGTATGAATCAGATCGGTACCGCCCATGTTCAGCGGCCGCTCGAAAAACATGCCGGCATCGATGCTGGCGATGGGCAGCGAGCGTATCGGCGTCTTGTCGCCGTTGACCTTGAGGCTGTCGTCGAGCGAATAGGCGGTGAGGCGGTAGGCGAGTTCGGGGCGCACGTACCACGAGGCGCCCTCAAACGGCAGTTGCAGGTATGGCCGCAGATCGACGCGGCGCGCGTCGGCCTTGACCTGGTGATCGAAGGCGACCGCTTCCGCTTTCAGACCGCCCACCATCCAGTTTCCCAGGATCGGTTGTTCCCAGCTGAACTGCACGCGCGGCAATTTGCGAAAGGGTTCGAAGCTGCTGTCGAGCACCGGATCGTTCAGATCCCATATTTCGGCGCTGAGCGATGCGTTCCAGTATTTTCCGCGGCCGTACAAGCCCGCGTTGCTGGCCAGCAGACGGTTCGACGATGCGATCAGCGAGCTGCCGAAGTCCTCGAAATAACGGTCGTCGCTGACATTGTTGAGGTCGGCACGCACTTGCCAGTATTGGCTGAGTCGGGTCAGGTGTTCGAGCGAAACCAGCCCGCGATCGCGACCCAGGCGATCGTCATCGGGCAGCCAGGTGCCATCGAAGATGCCGCTGCTGTGTTCGGTCAGGTAACGGAACTCGCCGCCATACATCACGCCGCGATCGCCGAGATAGCGTGCCGACAGGGTGGCGTCGTAATTGGGTGCCAGGTTGAGGTAATACGGCACCATCACGTCGAGCCCATTGGCGCCGGAAACCGCGAGCGTCGGCGCGAGGAAGCCGGAGCGGCGGCGCTCGTCGATCGGAAACGTTGCCCACGGCAGGTAGAACACCGGCACCTTGCCCAGGTACAGCGCGCCGTTGGTGACGGTGCCGACGCCGGTCTCGCGATTGATGCGGATGGTGTTGCCACGGAACGACCATTGTCGATGTTCGGGCGGGCACGAGGAGTAGAGCGCATCGCGCATCGTGCCTTTTTGTCCGCGCATCACCACTTTTCTGGCATGGCCGTTGCCCTCCAGATCGATGATCTGGAAGGTGACATCGTCGAGCCGGGTCAGCTCGTTGCCCGGTTCCCCTTCCATGTGCCCGGCGCGGAACCGGATCGAGGGGTCCTGGAAGCGGACTTCGCCGTCGGCGACGTAAGTGTCTTTCGCCTGATCGTAGACCAGACGCGGTGTGCCCAGCCATTGATCGCCGCGGTTGAGGGTAACGTCGCCTTCGAACACGGTCAGGTTGCGGTCGAGGTATTGCGCGCGTTCCGCGCCAACGATCGTGCTTTCATCGCCCGCGGCCAGCGGCGGCGAGGCATCGGGGAACGCCGGTATCACCTCGGCGGGCACGCATTGCACCCAGTCGGTGGCAGTCAAGGCGCTGGCAGCGCCAGGCGCGGCAAGAGCGAGGGTAAGGCTGGTGGCAAGCAGGGCGATACGCACGCACAACTCCGAAAGGGGTGACTGTCATTCAAGCGGGGCAATTGACGACCGGCAGCGACCCGCAGCGCGTCGGATTGTCGCGTGATCGTGCCGACACGGTGGCACGGTCGCAATCGAATCGTGGGCGATTTTGCGGATACTCTTGATCGTGCAGCCCCCAACAGGCCCAATTGTGCCCTAAGCGGGATAGCGATTGGGCACCGCCGACAAAAACATGGAGTCAGCGATGACGAACCACCCGGATTCCGAAGATCAGCGCTGGCGGCAAACGCTGTCGCCCGAGCAATACGCGATATGTCGATGCTCGGCCACCGAGCCGGCGTTCAGCGGCCGCTACTGGGATCATCACGGCGATGGCGTATATCACTGTGCGTGCTGCGCTCAGCCGCTGTTTGCGTCCACCAGCAAGTACGACTCGGGCAGCGGCTGGCCCAGTTTCAGTGCACCATTATCGGCGCAGGCGATAACCCGGCATCGCGACATGACGCACGGCATGGAGCGGATCGAAGTGCGTTGCGCGCAGTGCGATGCCCATCTCGGTCATGTGTTTCCCGATGGCCCGGCGCCAACCGGACTGCGCTACTGCGTGAACTCGGCGGCGCTGGATTTCAAGTAGCCAGCGTGACGCCTCTACCCATCCTATGGACTCGGGAGAAGCAAGTGGATCCGCGAAGGACGCAAAGCTCGCAAAGAAAAGCCCACGTCTTGATTCGTTTTTTTGCGCCCTTCGCGTTCTTTGCGGACTATCCGTTCTTGCTCTTGCTGGGACGAGGGACTTCGTGATTGAGAGGTTTTATAGCTGACTACGGCGCCTGCGCCAGCGCCCCCACATGCGCCACCGCGCACTCGCGCAAGGCGGTCAGGCTGTATCCGCCTTCCAGCGACGACACGATCCGCCCTTGGCCGCTGCGCCGGGCAATCGCAACCAGTTCGCCGGTGAGCCAGGCGAAATCGTCAGCTTCCAGATTCAGGTCGGCCAGCGGGTCCAGACGATGGCCGTCGAAGCCGGCCGACAGCAACAGCAACTGCGGCCGAAACTGGGCCAGGGCAGGCAGCAGACGCTCGCGCCAGGTGCGGCGGAACAGCGCGCCGTCACAGCCCGCCGGCAGTGGCGCGTTGACCAGGTTGCCGACCCCGCGTTCGTAGACATGGCCGGTGCCCGGATACGCGGTGGCCTGATGCGAGGACAGATACATCACGCGCTCCTCCGAAGCGAAGATGTCCTGAGTGCCGTTGCCGTGGTGAACGTCGAAATCGACTATCGCAACCCGGCTCAGTCCGTGCGTTTCCAGCGCATGCGCGGCGGCGACCGCAACGGCGTTGAACAGGCAAAAACCCATCGCGATGCGGGCGTTTGCATGGTGGCCCGGCGGTCGTACCGCGCAAAACGCGCGCTCGATGCGGCCGGCCATGATCGCATCGAGCGCAGCGACCGCGGCGCCGCAGGCACGCAGCGCGGCATCGGCCGACTGCGCGCTCATCACGGTGTCGGCATCGAGCCGGCGCAAACCGGATGTGGGCTGATCGAGCACCAGCGCGATCAGCTCGGCATCGTGTACGCGTGCGAGCTGGCTGCGCAGGGCTTGCGGGGCCTCATGCCAGGTCAGTTCCGGCAGGCCGGCACGCAGTGCTTCGGCGACCGCGATCAATCGCTCCGGGCATTCAGGGTGGCCAGGGCCCGGATCGTGGGCGAGGCAGGCGGGGTGGCTGAAAATGCGCAGCACGGGGTCAAGGAAAAACAGGAAAAACGGGGTCGGGAAGAAAAATGGGGTCAGAGTCAAATTCCGTCGGTACAGAACGATTTTCGCTGCGGATTCCCATCGAAAATTGACTCTGAGCCCATTTTTCTTGCCATTTTTCCCTCCGGCTCATCGACCCGGCCGCCGCTCATGCCGCCACAGCACTTCGCCCTCGCCGCTGTCGCGTGCCAGCACCCGTGCGATCACGAACAGCAGATCGGAAAGTCGGTTGAGAAAGCGGATCGCTTCCGGTCGCACCGGTTCCAGCCGTGCCAGACTCACCAGCAGGCGCTCGGCACGACGGCACACGCTGCGTGCAACATGGCATTGCGCCGCCGCCATGCCGCCGCCGGGCAGGATGAAATCCTTGAGCGGCGGCAAATCGGCGTTGAACGCATCGAGTCGTTGTTCGAGATGGGCGACGTCGGCATCGTGGATGGCGGCGTGGCCGGGAATGCACAGCTCGCCGCCGAGATCGAACAGCTGATGTTGCACACCGACCAGCAGCGCGCGCACCGCTTCGGGCAATGTGCACGCCAAAACCACACCGATCAGCGAATTGAGCTCATCGACGGTGCCGTATGCGGCAACCCGCGGCGAATCCTTGTCCACCCGCGAACCATCGCCCAGGCCGGTACTGCCGTCGTCGCCGGTGCGGGTGTAGATCTTTGAAAGGCGGTTGCCCACAACGCCCGTTCAGGCGGTTTGCGCGTGAAGTGCCGGCAAGCGACGGCGCAGCAATGCAAATCCACCAAACAGCAGAGCGCTGAAGAACAGGGCGCCAGCGAGTGTGTTCTGCAGGAACGGAATGCCGGCGATGTAGGCCGCCGCCAATCCGCTCAGGGTCGGCGCATAAACCGGTGTGGCGCTGGCGATGTCGGCCAGCCACGCACCGAAATTGGTGATCGCGAAAAACAGCAGCGAACTGCCGAGCGCGTACCCCAGCACCCGCGGCGCACTGACCCGGCCACGCAGTGCGAAGCCGAGCGCCGCGCACGCGGCCATGGCCAGATACACCAGCCAGAAACCGGCGCTGACGAAATAATCGAAATAGATACCGCCGTGGATCACCCCGAGCAGCACATCCGACACCAGCATCGCCAGCAGCGGCACCAGCAGCGCAAGCTGCCGCTGCGCGAACCAGGCGCCAGCGAACAGCGCCATCGCCTGCACCGGCGAAAAGTTCGGCGGATGCGGCAGCAGGCGACTGAGCGCGACCAGCAAAATCATGCCGGCGAGCACCATCGTGCCCAGTTGCAGCGGGCGGGCATTCGGAGTTGTTGCTCTGGTTTCGGTCATCTTCAACGCAATCCATGGTGAATTACTGTCATCGCCGGTTAGCATACCGCAAGGTGGCGCAGCGGGACACGCAACAATGCAGCACGACACTATGCAACACGACATCGTGATCATCGGCGGCGGCCTGGTGGGTGCCGGCCTCGCCTGCGCGCTCGATGGCAGCGGCTTCGATGTGGCGCTGGTCGAGGCGGTGGCAGCCGACGATGGTGCGCAGCCTCGGCCGAGCTTCGATGAGCGCAATCTGGTGCTGGCCGATGCAAGCCTCAATGCGTTGACGGCATTGGCGGTGCTTGGGCACCTGCGCCAGCCGCCGGCGCCGGTGCAGCGCATCCATGTCACGCGCGCCGGTGATTTCGGTGCGGTGCGCCTGAACGCGAACGACTACGGGCGTGCGTATTTTGGCGGCGTGGTGGTGGCGCGCGATTTGGGCCAGGCGCTGGAAAGCGCAGTGAACGCGTTGCCGGGGTTGACCCGCTATTGCCCGGCGCAGGTGCGGACGCTGGACTGCGGCGCGGATCACTGGCGGGTAAGTCTGCACAGCGACGGCGACGAGCGCACGATCCGTGCGCGGCTGCTGGTCGGTGCCGACGGCAGCCAGAGTTTCGTGCGTTCGGCGCTGGGCATCGGTAGCGAAACGATCGACTACCGGCAAACCCTGTTGGTGTCGGCGGTCGGTTCGAACCGGGCGGTCGATGGCCAGGCGTTCGAGCGTTTTACCGACAGCGGGCCGCTGGCGTTGCTGCCGCGTCCGGATGGTTTGTACGGCAGCGTGATGGGTGTGGCCACCGATCAGGCCGACGCGGTAGCAGCGTTGCCGGACGCCGAGTATCTGGCCTTGCTGCAGCAGCGTTTCGGAGGTCGCGCGGGGCGCTTTACCCGTGTCGGCAAGCGCGTTGCCTATCCGATCCGGCGGGTGCTGGCGAAGCAACTGGTGGCGCCGCGTGCGCTGCTGATCGGCAATGCCGCGCAAACCATCCATCCGGTCGGTGCGCAGGGTTTCAACCTCGGGCTGCGCGATGCGCTGTGCCTGGCCGAACTGCTGGCCGATGGTGGCGATCCGGGCGAGCCGCAACGCCTGGCGCGCTACGCGGCGCTGCGCAGCGAGGATCGCGAACGGACCTTGGCATTCAGCGATGGCCTGGCGCGGATCACCGCCAACCCCGGTTTCTCGATGCACTTGCTGCGCTCGCTCGGTTTTCTGGCACTGGAGCACCTGCCCGGGCTCAAGGCGCCGCTTGTCAGTGGCGCGATGGGCTACCGCGGCTGGGTGCCGGCATTGGCGCGGCCGGCATGAGCCGCGCCGAGATGTTCGATGTGATCGTGATCGGCGCCGGTGTGGTCGGCGCCAGCGCTGCACTGGCGCTGGCCCGCGATGGCCGCCGGGTGGCGCTGGTCGAAGCGCATGAGCCGGCGCCGTGGCAGCCGGATGTGGCAGACCTGCGCGTGTTTGCATTCGCGCCGGACAACGCCGCCTTGCTGCAATCGCTTGGCGTGTGGCCCGAGGTGCTGGCCGCGCGCGCACAGGCATATCGCCAGATGCGGGTGTGGGATGCCGCTGCCGGCGGTGAGTTGGCATTCGTCGCCGATGAACTGGGCCGCGACTGTCTTGGCTGGATCGTGGAAAACGCGCTGCTGGTGGATCGCCTGTGGCAAGCGCTCGGCCGTGAACCGACGGTGCGGCGCTACTGCCCGGATCGACTGGCCGAATTGCGCAATGACGAGGCGCGGGTCGCACTCACCTTGAGCAGCGGCGCGCAGTTGGCGGCGGCGCTGGTAGTGGCTGCCGACGGCGCCGCCTCGCGGGTCCGCGAGCAACTCGCAATCGCCTGCGACGCGCACGACTACCAGCAGCGTGCGCTGGTCGCGTACGTGCGCACCGAGTCGGGGCATCAGGACACGGCATGGCAACGCTTTTTGCCGAGCGGCCCGCTGGCGTTTCTGCCGTGTCGGCACGACGCGCTGCCCGGTTCGGCGCCGGGCCATGTCAGCTCGATCGTGTGGACGCTGCCCGATGCCGAAGCGCAACGCCTCGCCGCGCTCGATGCGGCCGAATTTTGTCGTGAGCTCACGCGCGGCTTCGATGCCCGCCTCGGCGAGGTGCAGGCAGTGTCGCAGCGCGCCACCTTCCCTCTGCGCCGGCAGTTGGCGCGCGACTACGTGGCCGGCCGCGTGGTTCTGGCTGGTGATGCCGCCCATGCGGTCCATCCATTGGCCGGGCAGGGCGTGAATCTCGGGCTGCGCGATGTGGCGGCGCTGCGCGCGCTGCTGGCCCGCGCCGGTGCGCGCGACATCGGTGCGGCGCACCGCCTGGCGCAATACCAGCGTCAGCGCCGCAGCGAAAACACGCTCGCCGCGCACAGCTTCGAGGCGATCAATCGCGTGTTTTCCAATGACGCGTTATTGCCAACGCTGGTGCGCGGCCCGGCGCTGGGGCTGGTCGGGCGTATTGCACCGCTGCGGCAGTGGTTGGCGGGGGTGGCAATTCGCGGCTGAAACCACCTGCGGATGCTGCTCCGGGCAAACGCGGTACGGGTCGAGTCGGCGTTTGCACTCCAAGCAAGCCCCGATTCGTAGCCAATGGCGGTTATCATCGCCAGCAGATCGGTCGTTTTCGCCAGGTCGGCGCGCCGCAGGGGGAAGCATGCAGACAAACGCACAAGCCGTTGGTCAGGGCTACACCGATCATGTTGCCTTGGTCGCGCGTATCGCTGCCGGCGACGCGTCTGCCGAAACCGAGTTCGTGTTGGCTTTCCAGGCCGGCGTGCGCGCCTTGGTGCGCCGCCACGCCCGCCCGGCCGACCCGATCGTCGATGATCTGGTTCAGGACGTGCTGCACACACTCATCACGCACTTGCGCGACAACGCATTGCGCGATGCCGCCACGTTGCCGGCCTACGTGCGCAGCACTGTGGTGTTCGTGGTCACCGCCGAGTATCGCAAGCGCGGCCGACGCGGCGAGAACGACGGCAATCCGCAGTCTCCCGACGATTTGCCCGATCCCGATCAACCCGACTCCCACGCCCGCCGCGAGCAGTTGCGCAGCAGCGTACACCGCGTGCTGGCCGAACTCAGCGTGGATCGCGACCGCGAGGTACTGCGGCGCTATTACCTCAAGGAGGAGGATCGCGACACGGTGTGTGCTGCCCTGGCCATCGAGCCCGATCACTTCCATCGTGTGCTGCATCGTGCCCGCACGCGGATGAAGGAATTGCTGATCGAGCGCGATATCGCCAACGGGTAGTGGGATAAACCGCCCTGCCGCGACACTTGGCACGATAGGCAGGGGCGCCTGGCAGCATTTGAGGAGTCATCTGTGAGTCACGTTCCCAACAACAATTCCCTCTCCAACTGGCTGGAGCGTGCCTGGCTGCAACGCTATCTGGATCGCAAGCTGTCCGCACCGGAAACGGAGTGGTTCGAGATATACCTGCTTGATAAACCGCATCTGATTGCTGCGCTCGAGGCCGACAACGATCTGCGCGCCGGACTGGCGTTGGCGGCCGCGGCGCCAGTGCGTGGCGATGCATCGCCATGGCGGTCAGGCTTCGGTGGTGGCGCAAGCAAAAAACCGCGCTGGCCAGCCATGGCCTGGGCGGCCAGCGTGGTCGCGGCCTGCGGGTTGGGCTTGATGCTGGCCGGGCCGCTCTCGATCGGTGCTGGTGGGCAGCGGGCACAGATCATCGCCAGTCCGCAGCGGGTGGTGTTCGACACCATGCGCGGCGTGGACAGCCCGCCGCTCGTCTACCCCGGCGCAGCGGCAAGCAGCCATGTGTTGGTGGAAGTGGGGCTGCCGCCGGATGCCGAACAGGTCGCCCTGCATGTGGCCGGCCAGGCACCGCTGGCGCTGAAGGTGTCGCCCGATGGCTTTGCCAGTTTCCTGTTGCCGCGTGCGGGTCTGGGCGACCAGCCGGCTCCGCGCATCGAATACCGCCGTGGCGGCGAGATCACCTCGCGCACGCTGGATATACCCGCTGATCACTGAGGGGCACGACATGGGCAAGACATCATCGCTATGCACGCTGGCAACCGCGTTGCTGTTGGCAACTACCGCGCAAATCGCGGTCGGTCAGGTGCGCGGGCCACAGGCGCAAGCGCTACCGCAAAAACTCGCGCAGCTATCCGATCCGCTGGAGCAGCCGACGCCACGTTGTTTTTACGATGCCGGCACGCCATTCGTCCGCATGGACGCCGCGCAGGTCAGCGCGCCGCGCAAATTGTTGCGCAGCGAGCCGGCCGCCAGCGGTGGCGCCACGGCGACCCGCATCCAGGCGCTCAAGCCCGATAGCGAGTTCTGGGTTACCCGCTGCCCGGTGATCCTGACTTCGCAGCATGTGGTGGCTCAGGGCGCCATCTGCCGGCCGGTTGCGATCATCGATGCCAATGGCAATGGCAGCCGCTTGCGGATCGCCAAAGCCGGCACTGGCCTGGCGTTCAAGATCGAGAATACCAGCCTTGGCAAGATCAAGGGTCGGCTCACCGCCATCCGCAACCCGCATGGCGCGCGCGAAACGGTCTGGCTCAAGAGCAGTCACGTTACTGCCAACGATCACGCGCTCGGTTCGCACGATTTTTACGTCTATCTGCAAGATGTGAACGGCTACAAATCCTATCTGGTCGAGGTGTTCGACAAGAGCGATACCACCTGCCTTGCCGCGCACCTGCCGGGGCCGAACACCTTGTGCATGAACCCCGATACCGATGCGAGCTGCCTGCGTGGGCGCGCGTCGGCATCGCCCCTGCCCGGCGCGGCGGCAAGCCGCACTGCGCCCACGACGGGAAGCGAGGGGCCAGGGCAGCAAACCGACACCGGCGGCGGCCATGAGCCGGTCGAGCGCTGACGCGGCCATGCGCGGATGTTGCAACCCCTCGCCACCTTGCCAGCCGCGCCACACCGGTTGCGCGATGATGCTGACGATGCCTTGCCGGCCGGGCTGATGGCGCGGCGTATCGCCGCGATCCAATTCAACGCACGGCAATGGCTGTTTGTGCTCGGTTTGGCGGCGTCGTTCAATGCGCCGGCAACGCAAGTGGCTTTGTCCATGCCGCCGGATTGCGTCGCCGCGTCGGCGCAACGGGTGCCCTTGCCGAGTGCATCGGACACCCTGCATCTCGTGCTGCCAGCGAGCATTCCTGCCGGTGCGCTGCTGGAGTTGCGCGAGGCGGGCCAGGATCTCACCCTGCACAGCGACGCGCCGCAGCGCGCCGTGCAAACACCGCCGCGTTATGGCGCGACGCTGTTGCAGGTGCAACACCCGATGGCGATCGACGTCGGTCGCCTGCGCCCCGGCGGGGGCGCCGGCGCGCTCGAATGGCATTGGCATTGCGACCCGCAAACCGGCGAGCGACTGTGGCGCTGGTTCGAACGTGCCAGCGCACTCGCTGCCCGTTTCACCGGCGGGGTCGGCAGCCTGCGCGATGATTTTCCCGATGCCTTGCTGGCTGCCGTCAAGGATGACGCTTTTGATTCGCGCAGCCGGGCATTGGCCGAACATCTGGCCGCACAAAGCTTGCTGCTGGCCGGCCGTGCCGCCGACGCCAGTGCCGCGTTCGAGCGCGCCGCGTTGGCGTGGCAGGCGATCGGCGACGGCGAGCGCGCCAGCGCCGCGCGGGTGGGCGTAGCCGAGGACCTCAATCGCAGTGCGCAGTACGCGCGCGTGCTCGGCCTCACCCGCGCCGCAGCGGATGCACCGGATGGCAGCCACTATTTTGGCGTGCGGCTGGAAAACGCCCGTTGCCTGGCGCTGCATTATCTGCACCAGCTCGATGCTGCCACGGCCTGTTATGCGTGGACCAGCGCAAGGCTCGATGCTCTGAACGAAACCCTGGAGCTGGCTTCGGTCGGTATCGACTTCGCGGCGGTCGAGATGGCGCGCGGCAACGCCGATGGAGCACGCAAGCTGTTGCTCGACAGCCTGGCCTTGGCGCAGGGCGCGCAGGCGCTGACCGTGCAGGGTCGCGCGCAGTTTGAACTCGCTGGGCTGGCGCGTGATCGCGGCGATATCGCGCAGGCGCTGCATCGCCTGCAACAAGCACAGGATCGCTTCGCCGCCGCCGCCGAGCCGCGTTGGCAAGCCAATGTCCTGCTGCGTCTGGCGGCCCTGCTCAATGAATTGCACGCGCCGGGCGATGCCAGGGCGGCGGCCGAACGTGCGTTGTCGCTGCTCGATGCCCGTCACGCGCCGGCACGGGTGGCTGCGGCGCAACTGCTGTTGGCGCGAATTGAACTGAGCGACAGCGACACCGATGTCGGCCTGGCGCGCATCGAGCTATCGCTGGCCGCGTTTCAAGAACTGGGCATGCCCGAGGAAGTGGCCAGTGCGCAGTTGCTCAAGGCCCGCTTGCTGTTGCAGGCCGGGCGGGTCGATGACGCCCACAAGGTGCTGGCCGGCACCCCCATCGCCGCGTTACACAACGGTGCCGATGGCAACGCGCGCCGGCTGATTGGCGCCGAACTCGCCCTGCACGCCGGGCAGTTCGAGCGTACGACGAGCCTGCTCCGCAGCATGCGTACGAATCTGACCTTGAGCGAACAGCTTGAGCGCACGCGCTTGCTGGCCGAGGCCGATTGGCGTGCGGGCCGACGCGACCAAGCGCACGCCCTTTTACGCGCCCATGCGCACGCGTTGCTGGCGCTGTCGCGGCGCACCGGTAACGCCGTGCTCGCGCACACGCTGCGCGCGGCCATCGCTCCGTTGCGGCAGACGGCAATCGATCTGCTGGCGCAGGATCTCGATGCCGGCAACACCGGCAGCGCGCAATGGCTGCCACGGCTCACGCCCTGGCTGCTCGACCCCGACGCTGCGCCCGCCCGTGGCTCGCGTGCCAGCGCACCCAGCGCCGCGCTGGACGCGGCCCTTTCCGCACTGCTGCTGGGCGATGCCGCCGCTGAGGAGGCCGGTAAACCCGCCACCAACACCATCCATTTCGTTCTGCTCGACCGCCTCGCCCGCGCCGACGATGGCCGCGACACGGCAATGGCCGAACGCGAGTTGACCCCGGCGGCATTGCGCGCCATCGCCCGGCCCGGCCAGCCACTGTTGGCCTTGCTGCGCGGCCGCCAGCGCCTGCTGCGGCTGTGGATCAATGCCGATGCCGCGCCGCGTCTGGACCGCCTCGATGCGCATGCCTTGCGCCAGCAACTGGCGCCACTGCGAGACGTGCTGGCACGGCCAGACAGCAGCGTGACACTGATTGACGCGCATGCGCGCGCGTTGTCGGAGCTGGTGTTCAGCGGCTTGGGTGGGCAGGCGCCGCCGCAACGCTTGCAGGTGATCGGTGGCCGTCTGGTCGCCGCCATCCCGTGGCCGGTGTTGTACTGGCAACCAGCGGCGGCGCCGTTGGCGGAAACCAGCGATACGGTGTTGCTAAACCTTGTCACCGAGCCCGTGCCACACCAAGCCGCGCCCGCAGGCATTACGGTATTGCTGGCAGCGCAGGACGATGGCGCGGTGAATGGCCTGCCCGTGCTCGGCGCGGCAGCTTTCGAGCCGGCCTTGATTCAACGCGATTCGCCCGATCGTCAGGTGCAGACCATGGCCGCCACCAGCCGTGAACAGGCCTTGTTGCAACTGTCCGCCTCGGGCGCCTGGCTGCACGTGTCCGCGCATGGCAGAAGCCAAACCGATCGTCTGCTGGCATCGGGTCTGTGGCTCGATCCACAAGACGGCGGCAGCGAGGCGCAATTCCTGGGTTGGGCGGATCTGTACGCGCACGGCGTCGGCGCCGATCTGGTGGTGCTCAACGTCTGCCAACTGGCACAAAGCGACGGTGCGGCGGCCAACGCGGCGCTGGATTTCGCCGCAGCCGTCAGCCGCGCCGGGGCGCGCAACACCATCGCCGCGCAATGGCCGGTTTCCGACACCGCCAGCGTGGTATGGGTGCCGGCGTTCTACCGTGCCCTGACGGCCGGCGGCGACCACCCCGACCCGGCGCAATCCTTGGCCGAAGCCCGCCGCGCCCTGCGCGCCAGCCGCGCCTTCCGCCACCCGTTCCATTGGGCCGGCTGGGTGCATTGGCAGCGGCTGGGTGTGGGCGAGTAGCGTGCTGCGTTCGGCAGTGCGCTGTGCCGTGCGACTGCCAAAGGCAACCGTTTCTGAACGATAGCCTTCGCTGCGCTGAGAGGTTTTGCCCGGTGGTGGCACTGGTGATAACGAGACAGCGTGGCGGATGGTTTTGCTTGCATCCGGTACCAGCGCGCTGTTTCCTGATTGCCTACCACTGTCGTCACCACGAATACATAAGGAGTTGCGCAATGAGAAATAAAGCGATCATGTCAACAATTGGTGCCGTAATCGTTACTGCAGGGCTGTTGGCATCGAACAACGCAGAAGCCACTGTTCGAATCCGGGCGTTTGGTATTGATATTTG